>JASHNW010000117.1 GCA_030041435.1 Acidobacteriaceae bacterium | reverse complement strand
GTCCATACCTGCAATATGCTGTGGTCCGCACGCGCAGCATCTTTCGCAAAGCCGGAATGAGCGCGGAAGAGGCTCTGGTGGGGCTGGCCGGCATCGATGCGGGCCCCTACCTCAGGGGAGAAGGCAGCGAGGGCATCTGGGAAGTGTGGCTGCGGGCGTCGAAAACGACGCTGCTGCTCGACCAGTGCATCGCGACGGCGGAGCCTGCGTATCTGGCGAAGCACGCCTTCCAGCTGGCGCAGGACTTCAGCAATTTCTACCGGCTGCACCACATTCTGAGCGAAGAGAATCCGGCGCGCAAGCGGCTGCTGCTGGCGACTGCGGCGATTACGCAGCGGGAGCTGATTCGCTCGCTGGCGTGGCTGGGCATCGGCGCGCCCGAAGTGATGTGAAGGGAAGCTGAGAGGCGGCCAGTGATAAGGCGGCCAGGGAAAAGCGGCCAGGGAAAAGCGGCCAGGGATGAAGCGGTCAGGGGAAAAGCGGCCAGGGAAAGGCGGCCAGGGAAAGGCGGCCAGGGAAAAGCGGCCAGGGATAGGGCGGTTTTGGGGGAAAAGCGGCCCGGTCGCGCCGCTTTTCCATGGCGAACGGCTTGTTCAGCCGCCGCGTTTGCCAATACGCGATTATTGCCGGATGAATTTATACGGGGGCTGCTGGCGCGGAGCTGAAGGGAAGCCCTTTTCCGTGCCCGGACTGGTGCGAGCCTGATTGTCGTTGATGGGCTGGAGCCCGTCGGGCCCGGCTGCGGTGGGTGAGCCAGGCACAGGGGGAATGCCGGTGGCGATGGACGCGTACTGAGGATCGGGATGGGGAACTGTGGTGACGTCGGAGACTGTGTCGTATTTGGAATGCAGTTTATTCGATCGCCCGGTTTCGCAGCCGGTGAGGGTGAGGGAAGCGAGGGCGCAAACGGCGCCCGCTGTCAACAATGCCTTCGCAGATCGCATAGTCCTCCGGAAAATGGCCTCCATGGTTCCGATGCGAGTCGCCGCGCGCGGACTCGATGGGGAATCCCGGAGCGATTTTACCGCGCCCGGGGATCACTCATCCATGGCTGCGCGGATGACCGAAAAATAAGGTTCGGGAAGGGGGCATTTCTGCATTTCACGATCGACGACGACGTGGACCGTTTCCGCCTCCGCCAGCAGGACCGGCTCCAGCTCCGGCGGTCGCGTGCAGAGGAAGCTGTAACCAAACCTGATGACTGAGGTGCGCAGGCCCGTCACTCTGGTTTCTATGACGATTTCGTCGTCGTAGCGGGCCGGGGACTTGTAGCGGCAGGTGGCTTCGACGACGGGGAGATGGACCGCGTGGTCGATTTCCATCTGCTTATATTCGAAGCCCAGCTGGCGGAGCAGCTCGACGCGGCCAATCTCGCACCAGATGAAGTAGTTCGCGTAATAGGCAACGCCCATCTGGTCGGTTTCGGCGTAGCGGACGCGAAGGCTGGTTGTGGAAGGCGGCATACACGCTATCTTACGGGCGCGGCAAGGCCGGAGCGCGGAACGCGGACTGTGTTTAGTTCTGGACGGTGCGCGCGTCGGCGAGCGTGCCGGAGCCGGAAGAAGCTGCCGGCGGCGAAGAGTCGGCCGCTGCGGGGGAAGCTGCAGATGCCAGAGGGACGGTGCCGGTCTGGGCCATGTCGGTTTCCGGTCCCAGGCCAAGCTTAATGAGGGCGCGGGAATCGGGCGTGAGCTTGGTTTGCCAGCCGTGGTCAGCCTGGTACTTCTGCATGGCGGCTTCGGTTTCGGAGTCCCACTGGCCCGAGGCCGGACCGGTGAGATAGTGCTCGCGGATGAGGGCGTTCTGAATTTCGGTAGCCCGTGCGGGGTCGATCTGGCGCTGACCTCGCACCGCGTGGGCGTGACGGTGGAGGATGTGGTGGTGGGTGTGGCCGGAGGTGGCCGCCCGATGGGTGCGGGAGGCAAAGGCCGGCGTAACCAGCAGGAAAGCGCCAAGAACCAGCACCTGGCAAATCCTGAAAGATGCCATAAAAAACCTCAGTGTATGCGGAACGGTTCGACGGTCTTAACTTGCAGCCTATAAGGGGTGGACCCAAAAATCAACAAAAACCGTCTGGGCTTCCGAAACTCACGGAAGCCCAGTTTGCCGTAACCCGAACTGAGATGCGCGTTTAGGGGAGAGTGCCGCCCAGGTATTCGTTGCCGCCCGTGGGGTTCTGCGGGTTCACGATCTCCAGCACGACATCGTCGCCGGAGTGCAGCCCGGAGACGATCATCTGGAAGTCCTGAACGTTTTTGACGGGGTGCTTGTTGACGGAGATGATGACGCCGCCCTGGAAGTCGCCAACGCCGATCTCGTCGGCGAAGGAACCGGGCTTCACAGATTGAATGACGACGCCAGCCAGGCCGGCGGGAGCGCCCTGAGGCAGATCCTGGACGGTGATGCCGAGTTTAGCCGGCGAGACGTTGCCGGGGTTCTGGCCCTGGCCTTGCTCGCCTGGATTGTTGGCGGCATTGTTCATGGCCTCCATCACCTTGTCCCGGTCGCCGATGGTGACGGTGGCGTGCAGGGCCTGGCCGTTGCGCAGGTAGCCGATGTCCACATTGGTTCCCGGCTTGTACTCCGAGATGACGGCGACGAGCTCGTCGCCATCTTTGACCGGCTTGCTGTCGATGCTGGTGATGATGTCTCCGGGTTTGAGCCCGGCTTTGGCGGCGGGCAGTCCGGCGCCGACCGAACTGATGATGACGCCGGACTTGAAGCCGTAGACGCGAGCCACGGCGCTGGACGGATTGGGCTGGAAGCTGATGCCGATGCTGCCGCGAACCACCTTATGTTCCGGGCCGATGAGCTGGTTGTAGACGTTGACCACGCTGGTGGAAGGCATGGCGAAGCCGATGCCTTCATTGCCTGCCGACTGGGTGAAGATGGCGGTGTTGACGCCAATGACTTCGCCGTCCATGTTCACCAGCGGACCGCCGGAGTTGCCGGGATTGATGGCGGCATCGGTCTGCAGGAAGTGCTGGAACTCGCCCTCGGTGCCGGGCTCGACGGTGCGGTTCTTGCTGGAGATGATGCCGGCGGTGACGGTTTTGGCCAGGCCGAACGGCTCGCCGATGGCAATGACCCAGTCGCCGACCTGAACGCCGTCGGAATTCCCCATGGTGACAGTGGGCAGAGGCTTGTCCGTCTCGATCTTGATGACGGCGATATCGGTGGCCTTATCCACGCCGACGACCTTCGCCGGCCGACCCTGGCTGCCTTCGGGGTCGCTGGCGAGGCGGACGTAGATGCGGTCGGCCTTATCGACGACGTGGTTATTGGTGATGATGTAGCCGCGGGGATCGACGATGAAGCCGGAGCCAAGGGATTCGCGCTCCTGGCCGCTCTCATCGGGCTGGCCGCCGTCAGGGCCCATGCCGAAGAAGTGATTGAAGAAATCCTGCAGGCCGCCCTGGGGGTTCTGGTCGTCATCGCCGTTGCCGTCGTCGCCATTGCCGTCCGGGGGCTGCTGCTGGTTTCCGAATGGCTGCAGGGCGTGGGGACCACGCCGGCGCTGCTGCTGCTTGGGCAGAATCTCGGTGTTGATATTCACGACCGCGGGGCCGACTTCTTTGGCAATTTTCGTGAAGGGAGTAGAGAGATCGTGCGGCGCCGGAACCTTGAGCGGAGTCGCGTCGGAGCTGTTGACCTGCGATTCCTGGCCGCGCACGGAATGCGCGACGATGGAGCCGACCAGAATGGCGGCCGAAAGCGTTGCCAGGATCGTAAAGGTCGAAGCAAGACGGTTGTAGCGAAACCGCCCAAAAAGGGATTTCATTTCGAATCGTACCTCGTCATCGTGAGTGTTTTGCGTCTGAAGCGTGTCCCCGCGCTCCAGTATAGAGCTTATGGAAGGGGCAAATCGGGTCCCGGAGCATCCGCGCCTATCTGCATTAGACGCACAGGGCCGCGCGCGGGTTACAAACAGGGATTACAAAGAGGGATGGATTTGCCTCCGGGCCTTCGATGAGAAGACTCTACGTCAGTGAGACGCCTTCGTGCGCGGTAGGTTGCACGGCGGCGGGAATGAATTCGGTGACGGCAATGCCCAGCAGAATCAGCAAGGCGCCGGTTGCGCCGCGGCGGCCGAGGCGTTCGCCGAGGAAGAGGAATGAGGTGAGCCAGGCGAAAACCGGCTCCATGGCAAGGATGAGAGCGGTGTGCGTGGCCGGCAGCCAGCGCTGCGCCCACGACTGCACGGCGAATGCCACCGCGGTGGCCAGCACGGCAGTAACCAGAAGCGCGACGACAACACGGGGCGACCAGTGCACCCAGGGATGCTCCAGCAGCGGCATGCTGGCGCCCATGAAGACTGCGCAGAAGCCTATCTGAAGAATCGCCAGCTGCTCGAAAGGGAAGCGCGGGGCGAGGTGGGCCAGGGCCAGAACGTGCAGAGAGAATCCCAGGGCGCAGCCGAAGGTGAGCAAGTCGCCCAGGTGGATGGATCGAAAATCGAGGCCCGCGCCCGCCGGGGTGGTGAGCAGAACGATGCCGACGAAGGCAGTGAGCGCGCCGCACCAGGCGTTCCAGCGCGGACTGCGTGCATGGCGAGGGCGGAGGACGGGAATTGCCGAGAGAATCGGGACCAGCACCACGACCATCCCGGTGATGAAGGCCGATTTCGACGGCGTGGTGAGGCGCAGGCCGGCAGTCTGGAACTGATAGCCCATCGCGAGGCAAAAGCCGATGACCGCACCGCTGCCGACCGCCTGAGGGGTGATGCGTCCCAGGTGGCCGCGGTAGAGGAGCGCCAGGCAGGCGAAGGCCAGGCTCATGCGGATGAGATTGAAGAGCAGGGGAGAAATATCCGTCAGCGCACTTTTGACGAGGACAAACGTCGAGCCCCAGATGCAGACGACGGCCAGCAACAACAGGTGTGCGCGCAGAGTGCGGGCTGCGGGGGCAGACATGGGGGAAGAGTAGCAGGGAGACAGTGCACAGTGCGCAGTGGACAGTGCACAGTGCACAGTGCGCAGTTCACAGTGCTCAGTGCACAGTGCACAGTCCTCAGTCCTCAGTGCGCAGTGCTCAGTGCGCAGTGCTCAGTGCTCAGTGCTCAGTGCACAGTGCGCAGTGCTCAGTGGAGATCGAGATCGATGCCTTTGCCGTCATCGACGATGGTGAAGTCGATGGACTGCGCCGAGCGTGTGGCCGGGATCGATCTTCCGTTGCTTTCGACGTGGACGGCGGGACTGGCGGGGTTCAAACCGTAGACCTCAGCATGAATTTCTTTCCACCATGCTGGATAGCTGCCTTCGTGCGCGCCGATATGGATGTGCAACTCGTGGTCCGACATGCCGCACGTGAACTGCATGCGCAGAAAATCTCCACGCCGGTAGGCCATGGTCTTTCCGTCGTCGAGATAGAGGCTGCCGCTACACGATGCGCCTTCGCCGGGGTCACCGGGATAGATACGCAGGGTCAGGGGGCCTTGCGGGGTCTGGTTCGTGCTCTCGACCAGCGGCTCCATGGGAAGAATGGTTCCTGCACGAACAAAGACAGGCAGAGTCGCCAGCTCCGGATGCAGAGAAATCTGCATGGGAACCTGGTCGGCGGGGTTTGCGGGCTGGCCCACAACTGGCGGATGGTGAACCTGCGTTTTGCGTATCCTCTCGCCGGTCCAAAAGTCGTACCAGTCAGCAGAAGGGAACTCGACCGGATAAACGTCCATCAGGTCGGAGAATGGCGCGGGCGCGATGAGCAGGTCCGGTCCGAAGAGGAATTCTGCGGAAGCGGCGAGGTCATCGTCCAGCGGGTGACGATCGGGGGCTGCGTCGGGAAACTCGAGAAAGAGCGGGCGCACAATGGGCAGCCCGGTGCGAGAAGACTCTTCCGCGACGGTATAGAAATAGGGCATGAGGCGATAGCGGGTTTCGATGAAGCGCCGGCGAATGGCCTCCTGCTCGGGGCCGCTGACCCAGGGCTCCTGCATGGCCGAGCCTTTTTCCGTGTGGTCGCGATCGATGGGCTGGAAAGCGGCAATCTCAAACCATTTGGTCAGGAGGTCGGGAGTCGGAGTGCCGGCGTATCCGCCGACGTCGGCGCCGGCAAAGACAAAGCCGCTGAGGCCGAGATTCTCCAGCATGGGCGTGGTCATGCGCAGATGGTTCCACGTGCTGCTGTTATCGCCGGTCCACGTGGCCGCGTAGCGCTGGCCCCCGGCATAGGAGGCGCGGGTGAGGACGAAGGGACGGACATCCGGCTTGAGGGCTAACAGGCCTTCAAACGTGGCTCGCGAGTTTTCCATTCCGTAGACGTTGTGAATTTCGGCGTGCGTCGCAGTGCGGGTGCGGAAGCCCGGCTCGTCGATCCGGTGCACGACATCGAGAGGCATGGTCTTGGTCGGGGAGTCGAAAATCGACGGTTCGTTCATGTCGTTCCAGAAGCCGGCGATGCCCATGTCGTAAAAGTTGCGATACAGCTTGCCCCACCAGACGCGCGATTGGCGGCGCGTGAAATCGGGAAAGACGCTGGGCCCGGGCCAGACGACGCCGGTGTACACCGAGCCGTCGGGGTTCTTCACGAACTCATCGTTCGCAGTGCCGTCGTCGTAGGGGAAATATCCATGATCCGGATACTTTGCGATGTGCAGGTCAGTGATGGCGACGACGTGAAAATTGTCGGCGTTCAGCTTTGCGATCATGCCTGGAAAATCGGGGAAGCGGCTCTGGTCCACTGTGAACGGGCGGTTGTGGTCCTGATAATCGATGTCAAGATAGATGGCGTCGGCCGGAATGCGGTCGGCGCGCAGATGCGCAGCGATCTCCAGCACCTGGGACTGCGGGTAATAGCTGTAGCGCGACTGCTGATAGCCGAGCGACCAAAGAGGCGGCAGCGGCGGCGTGCCCGTCAGCCATGCATAGGTCTTGACGACCTGCTTCGGTGTCGGCCCGTAGAAAACGTAGTAATCGATCGGACCATTCTCTGCGCCGAAGGAGTAGCTGTCGCGCGATTCTTTTCCGAAGTCGAAGCTGCTGCGCCAGGTATTATCCAGCAAGACGCCGGCTGCCCGGCCCGCTTCGTATGTGATGAAAAAGGGAATCGACTTATAAATTGGATCGGTCGATTCCTGAAACCGGTAGGAATCGGTGTTCCACAGGGTGAACGCCTCGTCGCGGCGGTCGAGCGGGCCGGTCTTGTCGCCGAGGCCGAAGAAATGTTCGTCGAGCGGCATGGTTTTTGCGATTTGAAAAGCATCGCCGTGGAAGACGATCGGCCGCGCATCCTGCTGCACGATATTCCCGTCCGCATCGCGGATGGTCAGCTCCAGCGTGGTGCGATCGACGGCGACGCGGAGCTGTTTGGTGGCGAACCCGATGGACGATCCGCGGATGAGAGGCGTGACCGGAACCCGGCTTGCGCGCGCGCCGGCCAGCACAGCCCAGGACGCGTCCTCCGGCAAGGCCTCCGTGCGGCTGACGCGGATACGGACGACGTCGTCGCGCAGCGCCACGATTTGCTCGTGGGCTGCTCCGGCGCGGATGTCGATTCCGTTCGGCAGGGAGGTGAATCCGGTTACACCGGGCAGGACAAAAACAGGGTCAGGCGCGGGCGCCTGCTGCGCGGACGCGAAGGAAACGGCCAGAGAAAGAACAATGACAACACGCAGGAAAAACGAAGAAGCAAAGCGCATGAGCATTCCTGAACTAACAATTGCAGAAGTATCCAGGGTGGGCCTGCCGGAGCAACGGAGCGAGTGGGTCCTGTTCC
>JASHNW010000116.1 GCA_030041435.1 Acidobacteriaceae bacterium | reverse complement strand
GAATGCTCAGCTTTCTCGTGCAGAATATGGATCGTGTTGTTCATCGATCCGAGATACTCACCGAAGTACTGGGATATAACGGATCTACTAAGGGTCGGACTATGGACAACCACATTCTCAAGCTTCGACAAAAGCTTGAGAGGGATTCCGCCAATCCGGCTCATATCCTGACAGTGCGTGGCGAGGGTTACAGGTTTGTTCCTTAGCCATCAGCTTTCTGTCGGGCCCGACCCAGGCTCTGTATAAGACTGGCAACATCGGGAGACGTATCTTTTGCGGTTCATCGACATACTTCACCTTTTGGTGCAAATTTATAATGATGGACGAGACACGTGATTTCACTCAATAATGCCCCGCAATATGGCCCATACACCCTCTGTGGCTGGCGCGTGGAATCAGCTTTCCAGTTGCCGGAGCTGACGGCCTGGAGCGGAGCGCAGGGATGGAACGCGGAAGCGGCGATTCGGATCGAGTTGCGGGAATTGTCTCCGGATGACACGGTCGCCGGCTTTTGCGCCGATGGCGAGGGCTGCGTTTCACTCCGCGTGCAAGGTGTCGCCGGCTTTCGGATAAATCCTCTGGCTGACCGCGTGACCATTCAGCCAGAGGAGGGTGTGAATCCGCTGTTGCTGCGCGGCTATCTCTTCGGGTCGGTGCTGGCAATACTCTGTTACCGGCGCGGACTATTTCCTTTGCATGGTTCGTGCGTGCTTTTGGATGGCGAGGCCATCGTTTTTTCCGGCGCGAGCGGAGCGGGCAAATCTACTCTTGCGACCGCATTGGCGCGGCGCGGCCATCCCCTGCTCTGCGATGACGTTTGCGCGATCGACCTGAGCAATCCCAGGAAGCCGATGCTGCGCCCCTCATTTCCGCGAGTCAAACTACTGCCGGACGCCATTGAGTGGTTTCAGCTGGGAGCGGCGGTCACGTATTCGCCGGCCGCGCACGGAGCGAAAGGACACTTCGGGGTGGCCGGAGTGCAGACATTTGAAGTAGTTCAACGGCCCGTTCCACTGGCAGCAATCTATGCGCTGAATACGCCCGCGGGAGATAGTGTGAGACGTTCGCTACACGGGGGCATTAGCGCCTTCGCTTTTGTCGAAAGCCAGGCCCACCGTGGGTGGATGTGCCGAAATATCGGATTGCACAACCAGTTGTTTGGCCATATCGCCGCGCTGGCGGCTGCTGTGCCGGTATATCGGCTGGACCGACCATGCGCACTTGATCGCATGGATGAAGTTGCACGCTTCCTGGAGGCAGCGCATAATGCAGTCCCCATGCCCATCTGACGGAGATCATTTCAGCGACCACGCAATTCGCGAGAGGATGTTCACAGTGACCGGAAACAGCTTCATTGCCCGACGCGAAGGATGGATCGCGGCATGGGTCGAAGACAATCTCATTATGATGCATGCGGAGAGTAGCTTCTATTTGAGTTTCACGGGATCGGGCGGTCGTATATGGGAGCTGCTGAAGTCCCCGCGCAGCGTTTCGGATTTGTGCAAGGCGCTTGGCCGTGAGTTCGACATCGAGCCGGAGGCAGTGCGGCCGGAGGTGCTTGCGTTCCTCGATCGGTTACTTCTGCGAAAGGCGATCGATGTCTATATTCCGTCTCTCGAGTAGATTTCACGGCCTTTCGTGGAGGAAGTGCTCTCTTCTACTCGAAGCGGCGTTCTGGCTGGCCGTGGCCAGGCTCGCCGTCGGGTTTCTCTGTTTTCCGCGCATTGCTCGTCGCATTGGTCGTTTGCATGCTCCAGCGGATCACGAATCCGATTCGAGTCACCAACAGAAACTTGTGAGCGAAATCTCCTGGGCAATCGACAGGTCTGCCCGGCTGTTGCGGGTACGTCTTGTCTGCCTGCCGCGGGCGCTGGCCGCGTGGCAGATGCTGCATGTACGGGGGATTTGCAGCCGAGTGCACTGCGGCGCGTTGCGCGACCCGGAACGAGCAACGCTGACAACTCATATGTGGGTCGATGCCTGTGGCGTGGAGGTTACTGGTTATCCCGAAGCACACCTCTGCGTAGAAATCGGCTTCTTCGCGCAGTAAATGATCCGGCGCACGGGGGATTGTGGCGGTCGGGGCCCGGATTCCGGGATCTGTGGGGAAAGTGTATAGGCTGGTGTGACGAGTTGAAGGCACAGAGGAAACTGAGACTCAAAAATGACCCCTCGGTCACGATAGGGTCAGCGCATTCCCGTTTTTTGTCGTGCTGTCAACTTCGCGAACGCACGCAGATGCGGGCAGGCGTCTTGTCTTGGGAAGTGCCATCCTACGCCTTGTATCAGATGCATCTTTGTTCCTATGTGCACCTTTCGCCCGGCATTCTGCCAGATCCGGAAGGCCCCCGCCTTTTCCCTGGCCACCATTCTTACCTTTGCGCTGTGTATGAGAGCAACCGAATCCTCGCGAAGTGCCGCGAGGTCGGCTGTGAACAACGGTTCGGCTCCATCGCTGTGTCCCGGTAATCACTGGAATTCTTCCCAAATTACATTCTGGTGACGGCACAGTGACAAGCGGTCTCATGAGTTGTGCTACTTTGCCATCTGTGTAA
This sequence comes from Acidobacteriaceae bacterium, assembly GCA_030041435.1. GTDB lineage: Bacteria > Acidobacteriota > Terriglobia > Terriglobales > Acidobacteriaceae > Palsa-343. Next base: position 910 of record JASHNW010000116.1, on the reverse strand, counting down.
TCGAGTGCACTACGCTTTCATGGAGGGGAAAGCCGCGGCGGCGAAGAAAACGCATATTTCTGGATAGCCATAGCACAGGCTTGGCTTCTGAGCTCTGTTATGCCCGAGAGGCTCTGTATGCCTTCGGCCGAATCAATCGTAGAGCGTCTTGAGGTTCACCGAGCGGGCCGTAACGCGAGAGGCGGTTCAGGTTGGGATCATTCTCGCCGGTGTTGCAATCTGGCAGGCAGACGGCATCATGGAGACAGTTCTCGTCGTTGAAGACGATCCTGGCGTTCAGAAGGTTCTGAGGCGGCTGTTTGAGTCCCAAGGATATAGAGTCGATGTTTGCGGTGATGGCCAGTCGGCGATCAATGCTTTTCAAAAACAAACTCCCGCAGCGGTCATTCTTGACCTGGCACTTCCGGTAGTCTCCGGAAAGGATGTCTGTCGCGAGATCAGGCGGCAATCAGATTACGTCCCCGTCGTTGTTGTGAGCGCGCGGACGGATGAAGCGGACAAGATCGTGTTGCTGGAACTGGGCGCCGACGACTACGTTACGAAGCCCTTCAGCACCATAGAACTGGTGGCACGAGTGAGGGCGGCAATTCGTCGCACCCGGAAAAACCCGAAGGCGTCCGATCAAATCCAGTTTGGAGAAGCTTTTGTCGACTTTACCAAAATGCAGGCCAGCGTCTCCGGCAATCCCGTCCACCTTACGGTTCACGAGTTCCGAATGCTCAGCTTTCTCGTGCAGAATATGGATCGTGTTGTTCATCGATCCGAGATACTCACCGAAGTACTGGGATATAACGGATCTACTAAGGGTCGGACTATGGACAACCACATTCTCAAGCTTCGACAAAAGCTTGAGAGGGATTCCGCCAATCCGGCTCATATCCTGACAGTGCGTGGCGAGGGTTACAGGTTT
>JASHNW010000115.1 GCA_030041435.1 Acidobacteriaceae bacterium | reverse complement strand
CGCAAAGCAGCTCTGCGAGCTACCGACGAACTTTGGAAGGAAATCGGCACCCTGCTCGGCACCGTCACCCCCAGCGAATGCTCCAACTACTTCACTGCCTCTGGGTATGTCAGCACTTAAATTAGAAATGCTCTAGGCTGCGCTCAGAACGCCAGCAGAGCCACCCCAACACAGACGAATACGGCCGCGGTCCAGCGCCGGCGGTCCACGTTTTCGCCGAGAAAGATCTTTGCGGCAATGGCGTTGGTGACGAAAGTGAGCGACGTCGCCGCCGGCCCGATCAGGCTCAGGTCGCGATGGCTGAGGCCGTACAGCAGGGAAAAGAAGCTGAGCGCCAGGAAGACGACGCCGAGGCCGAATCGGCTGTTGGTGACGACGGCCGCGGCTGCGCCTGTGAGGCCGTGGCGGGCACGGATGACGTCGAGGTCGCCAATCTGCCGCAGCGCCGAGGCGATGAGAATATCGCCGGCGGTTGCGGTGACAACGATGGCGGCGATCATGCCGATGGTCGCGAGCAGCATCGGGCCGGTGTTCATCGCCACGCCTCCTCGACGCTGGTCTGGACCGCTTCCGGCGGTTTGGCCAGCGCTGCCGGATGCTCGGTCCGCGAAGGGCCGCGCGTGACGAAGCCAACGCCGGCCGTGATGCACAGGACGCCGAGCCACCGCCAGGTGGACACGTGCTCGTGCAGCCACCATTTGGCCAGGACGGTCATGATGACGTAGCCCAGCGACGTAGCCGGCAGCACATAGGTGAGGTCGGCGAAAGAGAGCGCAGTAAGGTAGGACGCGAAGAATCCAATGAGCAGAACGATGCCGGCGCCGACCCACGGCGAAAAAATGGCCTGGATCAGCTCAGCCGGGTGCGCCAGCGAAACAGGACCCAGCGACTTCATGCCGCGCGACAGAAACGTATCGCCACAGGACGCGGTGAGGGTGACGACGGCGAGCACGAGATAGCGACGGAAAGTCATCAGTCAGCTGAAGAGCGGTGGCGGTGGCCCGGGTCGCCAGCAGCCGGGCAGCGCAGCAGCACCCGGCAAACAACGTTGCGCCGGCCCCTGTTTGCAAGATGCAGGCGGCGCAATACGGATGCTGAAAACCTCGAAAGCCGCCGAAGGCTCTGGCGGCTTCCGGCAGAGGAGGTTCCTTTACGCCTGAGCGTTTGCTGCCGCGGGCTCCTTTTGTGCTTTGCTCTCGCGGACCATCCGGTTGCGTTCCGAACGAAGCTTGAGGAACGATTTCGATTCGATGTACAGCCGTTTCAGGTCGCGGTTGGCGATGGCCTTGCTGACCACGCGCCATGCGGCCTTCGGCCGGAAGAAATACTCGTCGTAAAACTTGTTGACCATCTCCAGCACGTATTCGGCGGGCAGGCCGGGGTACTCGATGTGCGCGAGTTGGTGGCCGCCTTCGTCGGTCATCTTGTTCTCATTGGTGATGAAGCCGTTGGCGCGCGCGAATTCAAACAGCTCGGTGCCTGGGAAGGCGTGCGCGATGGACACCTGGATGGTCTCGACGTCGAGGGTCTTGGCGAAGTTGATGGTGTTGCGGATCGACTCCTTCGTCTCGCCGGGCAGGCCCAGGATAAAGTCGCCGTGGATGGTGAGGCCGAGCTTGTGGCAGTCGCGGGCAAAGTCGCGCGCTCGCTCGACCGTTGCGCCCTTTTTGATGTTCTTGAGGATCTGCGGGTCGCCGGACTCGAAGCCGACGATGAGCAGGCGGCAGCCGGCTTCACGCATGGCTTTCAGCGTCTCGTAGTCGGTGGTCACCCGCGAGGTGCACGACCAGGTCAGCCCCAGCGGCTTCAGCTTCGAGCACAGCTCGATGGTGCGGGCTTTCTGGATGTTGAAGGTGTCGTCGTCGAAGAAAAACTCCTTCACGTGCGGGAACAGCTCTTTGGCGTGGGCCATTTCGGCGGCCACGTCATCGGTGGAGCGCTTGCGCCAGGCGTGCCCGCTGAGCGTCTGCGGCCACAGGCAGAAGGTGCACTGCGCCGGACACCCGCGCGTGGAGTAGAGCGAGACAAAGGGATGCAGCAGGAAGGGCACGTTGTACTTCGTCACATCCAGGTCGCGCTTGTAGATGTCGGTGACCCAGGGCAGCGCGTCCAGGTTCTCCACCTGCGGGCGGTCGGGATTGTGCACGACCTGGCCGTTCCTGCGGTAGCTGATGCCGAGGATCTCGTCGAGCGGCTTGCCGTTGGCGTACTCGACGATGGAGAAGTCGAACTCGCGGCGGCAGACGAAGTCGATCGCGTGACAGTCGTTCAGGGCCTTGTCAGGGTCAGTGGTGACGGGGGGGCCGACGAAGGCGATCTTCAGCTTCGGGTGCGTCTCCTTCAGCACCTGCGCCATCTTCAGGTCGCCGGACCAGCCAATGGTGCTGGTGAAGAGGACGAGGAATTCGTAATCCTTCAGAATGTCGCTCACCTGCTGCCAGGAGACATGGTGCGGGTTGGCGTCGAGCAGGCGCGACCCCTCCAGCATGCCGGCCGGATAGGCCAGCCAAACCGGGTACCAGTAGGACTCGATTTCGCGAGTCGCAGGCCAGCGGCTGCTGGCGCCACCATCGAAGTTTTCAAACGACGGAGGGTTGAGGAATAACGTCTTCAGGGGCATAGTCGTCTCTCCTCAAGTTTACCGGAAAGAGCGGCAGGGCAGGGTTGGCTCCCAGGTACGGGCCCCCCAGCCAGGTGCCCCGTCCGAGCCGGTATCGCTCCAGTGGGATCGCAGGATGAGCCTGGATATTACCTCTGCGAGGGGGTCGACCCCGACGTTCAATTGAGAACAAAGAGGATATCCAGGGGGATTGGCGGTCTGGTTAATTGGATTAACGACTTCGATACCAGGCACCGAGATTCGAGATTGTCGCGGCCTGGCGGGGGACGGGTGCAGCGTTTTGGAACTTGGTTCGGTGGCGGAGAGGGCAGGGTCAGAGGTTGCGGCGCGTGGAGACAGGAACGCATCGGAGGATTCGTCGCAGGTTAAGAGACGCCGGTCCGTGTGCGCATTGGCCTGAAGTGACTCCCGCACAGGGCACCCCCGCTCGGGTCAAAGGGACACGCTTTATTCAGAGCGGAGAGCTTCCGCGGGTGGGACGGCGATGGCGTGGCGGGCGGGCAACAGACAGGCGAAAAGCGCGCCGAGAGCGAGCAGCGCGGCGGCGGCGAAGAGACTCCCCCCGGCAAAGGCGTTTTGCATCCAGTGGGCGAGAACCGCGCCAAGAAAGCTGTCGAGGGCGAAGCCGAGGACCATGCCCGCGGCCGCGCTGACCAGCGCAATGCGCGCGGCGACCCACAGGACGTGCGCGCGCGGCGCGCCCAGCGCCAGGCGGACGCCGAACTCCGTCGTGCGCTGCGCGACGCTGTAAGAGACGACGCTGAAGATGCCGACCAGCGCGAGCGCGAGCGCCATGGCCGAGAAGACGCCGAAGAGGATGGAGAAGAGCCGCTGACGGCTGTACTGGGCGTCGCGCTCAATGGCTTCGTTGAGGGTGAAAGTGCCGTTGAAGCCGCTGGTGGATATCTGCTGGTCGGAAGCGACGGATGCGATAGCGGCGCGGATGGAGCGCAGCCAGGTGAGCGGATCGCCCTGCGTGCGGACGAAGAATTGCGCATAGGGCTGCACCACAACAGTGTAGGGAAGGTAGATGGCGGGGACGACGGGCTGATCGACCCCGTCGTTGCGCGCATCGCCGACGACGCCGATGATCTGACGCCAGGCGGTGCTTTGCGATGAGGCGACCTGGTAGCGATTATGAGCTGTGAGACCGGGAATGCGCAGTTGCCGGCCCAGGACATTGGACGAGGAGAGATAGCGTGTCGCAAAGGCGCGATTGACGACGGCGATGAAGTCTCCGCGGGTGTTTTCATCCGCATTCCAGATGCGGCCCTGCAGCAGAGGGATGCGGAGGGCAGAGAAGTATCGCTGGCCGACCAGGATCACACGGGCCTGCGGCTGCTCGCCGTCGCCACTTCCGTCGACGATGAACGAGCTCTGAACGTCAGCATCGGGCGGTGTGGCGTCGATGCCGACAGCGACCGCAGAGACGCCGGGGAGGGAGGCGATCTTCTGCCCGATCTGTTCGATGTACGCGGCGCGCGCCTCGCGCGACTGAAGGCGGCTCCACTCGCCTGGGTTGTGAGTATGCAGCTGGATGCCGACCTTCATGACATTTGCAGGATCGTAGCCAAGCGGCATTTGCATGAGCCGGAGGAAGCCGCGGATGGCCGTGGCCGCAGTGGCCATCAGTAGAAGCGTAAGCGCGACCTGCGCGGCGATGAGAACGCTCCAGCGATGTTTTGCGGGCGCAGCGACAACTCCAGTCTGTCTGCCAGGGAGCGCACGTGCGGGATCGTGACGCGAGAGACGCAATGCGGGGGCCAGACCGAAGAGGATGCCGCAGAGCAACGCGAGCGCGACGGAGAACGCGAGGATGGGGAGGTTGATGCGAATGACGGATTCGGCCGGAAAAGAATCCGGAGACAGCAACAAGGGAAGCCTGGCAAGCCAGTACGACGCAGCCACGCCCAGGACGGCGCCCGTCGAGGAGATGACCAAAGCTTCAACGAGCAACTGACGCACGATGCGCCAGCGGCTGGCGCCGATCGCCGTGCGGATGGCGAGCTCATGCTGGCGGGTGCGCCCCCGGGCCAGCAGAAGGATGGAGCAGTTGGCGCAGCCGATGATGAGCAGAAGGACGACTCCCCCCAGCAGGAGAGTGAGTGTGCGGCCCAGATCCTGCTGGTACGGCTCGATGATCGGCTGCAGCGCGAGATGCCAGTGATAGGCAGAGACTTCGGAATGCTGTTTCTTGATCTCGCGCACGATGGGCTCGAGCACCGCGTTAGCGGCAGCCACTGTGACGTGCGGCCGCAGCTTGATCCACGGCAGCCAGGAGACGGAGGGACCGTTGGCCATGCCCCGCATGAGGCTGGCCGGCAGGTAGACATCGCCGACGCCGGTGAGGTCATTGAATGCGAAGCTGCGCGGCATGACCCCGACGATGGTGTACGGGGCGTGATCCATCTCCAGCGTTCGCCCGATGACGCGGGGATCGCCGCCGAAGTGATGCTGCCAGAAGCGGTAGTTGAGAACAGCGACGGGGCGGCCGCCGTTGTTGGCGTCGGAGGGCAAGAGGCTGCGGCCGAGAAGCGGGCGCACACCAAAGAAAGTCCCGGCATTCTCAGTAAGGTAGACGCCCCAGATGTCTTCCGGCAGCGCGCCGCCGGTGATCTCCATGTGCGAGGCGTTGAAGCCGAGCACCGAATCGACCGGGGATGCCAGGCGCACTTCGTCCAACTGTGACCTGGTCAGTGCAAAAAACGAATACTCGTCAGGATGTTGCTGGTCGATCATGATGGGGTTCATGATGCGGTCGGCGCCGGCGTAGGGAAACGGGTGCAGCAGAACGGCGTAGATGAGCGAGAACATTGCCGTGGTAGCGCCGATGCCGAGCGCGAGGGAGAGCACGGCGACGGCGGCGAAGCCCAGGTTGCGGCGGAGCGCGCGGAGGCCGTAGCGGATGTCGCCACCCAGCTCATCGAAGAGCCGGAGGCCGATGGCGCGGCGGTACGTTTCGTTTTGGACGGCGGGCTGGCCGAGGTCGATGCGGGCTTTGCGGCGGGCCTCTTCCGCAGGCAGGCCCTGGCGAATTAAATCTTCCTGGTAGGCGTCGAGGGTAGAACGAAACTCCTCTTCGACGTCGCCAGGTGTACGCGGCGCGATGGAGTGCCAGAGCCTGCGCATTGCGGCGAGGGGGCTCATGTCTCGTCCGCCTTCCTCGAGAGAATGCCGGCGACGACAGCGGCCATGTCGGTCCATTTGGCGGTTTCGGTCCTGAGCTGACGCGTACCGGCGGCGGTGAGCGAATAAAAGCGGGCGCGGCGGTTGTTCTCCGACTCACCCCACACGCCTTTGATCCAGCGCCGGCGCTCAAGCCGATAGATGGCGGTGTAGAAAGAACCCTGCAGGATTTCGAGACGCTCGCCGGAGATCTGCTGGATGCGCAGCAGGATGCCGTAGCCATGCAGCGGACCGAGCGAGATCGCCTTCAGGATGAGCATCTCGAGTGTGCCCTGCGGCAGTCCAATGGATTTCGTCAAAGGCACTCCCCTATCTGGAAAAGGAGAGTACACGCTCTCTCCTTTCCCGTCAAGGAGACTGCCACCCGGGGCGATTGCGCCTCCGGCGGGTTCAGCTGGTTCGTTCCGGGGCCCCGGATTCCTTCATGTCAGGTGCCGATCGGCCGCCAACCCGTTCACTGAGCCTGCGCCTCCCTGGCGCGCTTCCTCTTCTGATAGGCAGCGACTTTGAGCTTGTTGCCGCAAATGTTCATGCTGCACCAGCGGCGTGAGCCCTTTTTGCTCGTGTCGAAGAAGTGAACGACGCACGATTCGCACCTGCGCATACGCGAAGAGTCCGATTCGGCGAGAAGATCGGCCGTGGCGGCGATGATCGGGGCCCAGAGATCGGCTGGCCGGCGCAGCTCGAACGCAGTCTGGCGCAGGACCTTTCCGTTTCGCTTGTGCAGCAATGCGGGGAGAGGATGCTGGAGCAAAAGCGTATTGACTTCGGCGAGGAAGGTATCCGCGGGTGCCGATCCAGCCTCCATGCGCAGAACGGCCTCCCGCAGCTTCTCCCGGAACGCGATGAGGCGTTGCAGGAAGGTAACGGCCTGGGCGGAATGTCGCCAGCTGCGGAGCATGGCTTTTTCCCTGGGCGAAGTGACCATACGCGAAGCGATCAGCCAGCGTTCGAGCGCGCGAACATCGGGAAGGAGTTCGGTGGGAGCGCCGGCGAGGACGGGTTTTGTGTTCAGCAGGTCGAGGATCGGCCTGTTCGCCACGAACAGAAATCCGTCGATCCATTCCTGTGCCTGGGAGGAAGCCGCGCGCATACAACCTCTCCTTAAAAATATCGCAAATAAACATAACACCGGTATTGACACTGTGATCGGTGTTGCATAACCTTGTTTTCAGTAAGCGGGACCCTGCGTCTCCGGGAAAGGAAACCGCCATGACCACATTTCAATACGCGAGCGTCCGCGGCCTCAGGATCTTCTATCGCGAGGCCGGCGCGAAAACCTCGCCGACCATCGTGCTGCTGCACGGATTCCCCAGCTCTTCCCATATGTTCCGCGATCTGATCCCGCGACTGGCCGGGAAATTTCACGTGATTGCGCCGGATTACCCTGGCTTTGGCTACAGCGATGCGCCGGAGGCGGGAGAGTTCGACTACACCTTCGACAATCTCGCCGCGCACGTCGAGGAGCTGCTGTTCGGCGCGCTCGGTCTGAAGAGATTCAGCATCTACGTGCAGGACTACGGGGCGCCGGTGGGCTATCGGATCGCGGCCAAACACCAGGACGCAATCGAAGGGATCGTAGCGCAAAACGGGAACGCCTATGTTGAGGGGATTGGCGCGGCCTTCGATCCGATGAAGCCGTTCTGGGCCAATCGCAACGCGGAGACGGAGAAGCCGGTGCGCGAGCTGCTGAAAAAAGAGACCACCGTCTTTCAATACACGCACGGCGTGAAGGATGTGGCGCGGATCAGTCCCGACGCCTGGACGGTGGATCAGCTCTTCCTCGATCGACCGGGCAACGATGCGATCCAGCTGAATTTGTTGCACAACTACCAGTCAAATCTGGCGCTCTACGACGGATGGCACGAATTCTTTCGCAGCAAGCAGCCGAAGACGCTGATCGTGTGGGGCAGGAACGATCCCTTCTTCACGGTCGCGGGCGCCCAGGCATATCTGCGCGATCTTCCCAAGGCGGAGCTGCACCTGCTGGATACGGGCCACTTTGCGCTCGAGGACTCGTGCGAATTCATCGCTCAGCAAATCGTAAAGTTCTTTGCCTGAGGGGAAGACTGCGGTCATTCCGCAACGTCCCCTCCTGAACCACGAAAGGACGAGCATGCTGAGTTTTTCAGAGGACGCCACGGTGGTTGTGGTCCACGGAGCGTGGGCTGACGGTTCGAGCTGGCAGGCGGTCATGCGGCCGCTCGAGGAGCGTGGGCTGAAAGTGATTGCCGCGCCGATTCCTTTAACCTCGCTTACCGACGACGCAGTCGCGCTGAGGCGAACAATCGCACGAACCGGGGGGCCAGTGATCGTCGCGGGGCACGCATACGCGGGCGCGGTGATTGCCACAGCTCACGACGAGCGCGTGCAAGCGCTGGTATTCGTTGCCGCGCTGGCGCCCGACGAGGGAGAGACAGTCGCGCAGGTCTTTTACCGGGACGAGCCTCATGGAAAGGCACCGCAGCTGGCTCCGGATGCCGACGGGTTTATCTGGATGCCGGATGAAGGGTTCGCCAACGCCTTTGCCCAGAACGCGTCGGCTTACCAGATTGCGTTGTCAAGGGCCGTGCAGCGGCCGATTTCCGTCAGGTGCATTCAGGAGCCTGCGCCCGCTCCGGCGTGGAAGGTAAAACCGACGTGGTACCTGCTGGCGGAGGAGGATCGCATGATCAATCCGAAAACACAACGCTTTATGGCTGACCGCATGCATGCGACGGAGCGCTCGTTCCCGGTCGATCACACGCCATTGCTCACCGCGCCGGACAAGGTGGTCGCGATGATCCTGGAGGCCGCGCAGGCGACGCTCGCCTGAGGGAGCTGGGAACGGCAGGGACGATGCAAAGAAATGGAGATGAATCGATGAAGGATGGTGTTGCCATTGTGACCGGAGCCAGCCAGGGGATCGGGCGCGCCACCGCAATCCGTTTAGCCCGTGACTTTGCCACAGTCGTGCTGGTGGCGCGGAATGCGAAGCAACTGGAAGAAGTTGCCGTGGCGGTGAAAGAGAATGGGGCTGAGGCGCTTCCTCTGGCGCTCGACCTGAGCCAGACTGAGGCGCCGAAGACGGTGATCGACACCACGCTTGCGCGCTATGGGCAGATCGACGCCCTGCTGAATATCGCGGGCGCCGTTCCGCAGATCGACCTTTTCGAAATGACAGACGAGCAGTGGAACGCCGGCATGGAGTTGAAGTTACACGGCGCGCGGAGGCTGACGATTCGGGCGTGGGACGCTCTGAAACGCGCCCACGGGTCCGTGGTTTTCATGTCGGGGAGCGCCTCGCTGGATCCAAAGCCAGCTTTCGCCGCGGTTGCCGCAACCAACGCCGCCATAACCGCTCTTGCGAAAGCGTTCGCGGAACAGGGGATCAGGGATGGCGTTCAGGTGAACAGCATCGTGCCTGGCCCGGTGATGACCGGCCGCCGCCGGTCTTTCCTGCAGAAGTGGGCGCCGGCGCACAACATGAGTGTGGAGGAAGCGATGCAGAAGTTTCCCGAGGAAGCCGGCATCAGCCGCTATGGGCAACCGGAGGAAATTGCCGAGCTGCTCGCGTTCATGGTTTCTCCAGCCGCAAAGTGGATGACCGGAGCCTCGCTGCGCATGGACGGCGGAGAAATCAAGAGCATTTAGCGGCACGTGCGAAGATTCACCTGGCAGAGGTACCGAGAGCTGGATGGAGCTCAGCTTCCGCCTGACTGGCTTTGGTACCCGGCGCTGCTGCTGTCCTGCTGCTCTCGAGTCTCCGGCGTGGTCCTCGGGCTGTTCCGGAATCGGATCACCCTCCAGTGAATAACCAGCGCGCCATGAAACAACAGGCGACCCCCACCCAAACAAAACCAGCCGGGGTGGGGCGCCCGGAGATCCGTTCCCTTCAGTGCTTCTCGTACATCGCCATCACGTCCTTGCGCAGCGCGACGCGGCTGCTTTCGCGGGTGTAGAACATGTGGCCGCCGGGGAATTCGTGGACCGAGACGCGGGTGGGGTCGCCCATCACCGGCATCTGGTTCACGGTCAGCACCGAACCCATGAAGGGGCACGACAAATCGTTCCAGCCGTGGACGATCATCACGCGAAGCCTGGGATCGGCGGCGACCGCCTGGCGCAGCTCGGTGACGGAGCCGCGGCGCAGAGATTCATCGCGATCCCAGTTTTGCGCCACGTCGTAGGAGAGTGCGTTGTAGCGGGCGTCGACCTTCCAGCCCACCGTATGCGTGACGAAGTTGACCATGGCCGTCGTGGTCGGCGCGATGATGGCGGCGAGAATGGGATCGTTGGCTTCCTGCCGGGGCGCATACGGGAACGGGTCGAACGACGTGACGTTGGAGTCGTAGACGGAGCCGAGCTTGCCCTGCTCGCGGTGGACTTCGCGCAGGTACGCACCGGTTTCGAGACGCCCGCCGGAATATTTGACGAACTCAGGATCGAGGCCAGTCATCTGGGTGACCTTCTGGATCATGGCGTCGGTGGCAGCGGGATCGGAGGTGCCTTTGATGAGGGTGGTGAGGTATGTGCCGAGGTCGTAGTCGATGACGTCCCTCATGGCTTCGGGCGTGAGCTTGCCCTGGCGCTCGAGATTGGCGGCGGTGATGGAGGGCAGGGTGACCAGCCAGGGCAGCGGCGACAGGTCGCCATTCTGCTCGAGGGTGGGGTTGAGGTAGGGCGAGATGAGGACGACGCCGTTCATGGCGACGCCGAGTTGCGACTGCAGATAGTAGGTGATGCGCGGGCCGCGGAATCCGCCATAGCTTTCGCCAACCAGGTACTTGCGCGACGTCAGTCGGTCGTTGTTCACCAGCCAGTCATAGATGGCGCGCGACAGGTAGTGGATGTCGGGCTCGGTGGTGTAGAAGAGCTTGCGGGTCTCGTCAGGGGCGACCAGCGAGCGGCTGAATCCGGTGCCGATGGGGTCGAGGAAGACCAGATCGGTGAAGTCCAGCCAGGTGCCGGGGTTGTCGGAGAGCGTGGGCCGATCGGAGGGGCTGGCGCCTTCGTTGCCGATGCTGTCGAGATGTTTGGGGCCGATGGCGCCGAAGTTGAGATAAACGGAGGAAGCGCCGGGTCCGCCGTTGACGGCGAAAGTGACGGGGCGGTCGGGCGCGTCGACGGTGTAGGCGGTGTAGACCAGCTCGCCGGCGGTCTTGCCCTGCTCGTCGCGGACGGGGAGGGTGCCGACGGTGACGGTGTAGGTGAGCTTTTTGCCGTCGATCACGATGCTTTGCTCGACATGCGCATCGGGCGGGAGCGGAGGCAGCTTGTTGTAATCGGTGTTGTCGGTTTTGGCTGCGTTCTTGTCGGGCGCGGCTGCAGGTGTGGGGTTGGCCGACTGATCGGCGGCTTGCTGACCGCGGCGGCGTCCGGAGTCGTTGTCGGATTGGGCGATGGCGGAAACGCACGCGAGCGAAATGCAGCACGCGAGAGCGACGGCAGAGAGGGTGCGCCAGGGAGCGCGGGAGAGCGCAGAAATTTTCATGTGGATACGATATATCGATAACAGCTTCCTCCGGCAGCAAGCCGGGGCTGAGAAGGCGATGGAGGATTGTGACGGCGTGGTTTGCGAAGGCAGTGTGATGGAGCGCAGTGCAGGTGGGAGCCGGCATGATGCAGAAGCGTGAGCTGAACCGCGCATGCCACAAGGGGAGAAGGATAGAGCGCCGCCGTCGCCGCGCGCGGGCCATGGCGGTCATCGCTGCTTTTGCTTTGGCGGGGATTGTGTCGGGCGGATTCGGCGTCGCTGCGCAGGCGGGGCCAAACGGGCAGCCAGCCGCCGGGCTGGATTCCAGCGTCGCGGGGCCGGCCATCATTGCCCATCTGAACGCAGTGATTCAGTTCTATCGATCGGTGCGTGAGCCCGTTCAAAAGGCGGGTGAGCCGAACGATGCGGTGTACCACGATCAGGCGGTAACGCAGGCGTCGCAGGCAGCGGAGCTGGCATTTCAGTCGGCCACGGCCGAGGCCGCGGTGATGGAGACGTCGCCGGGGCAGGCAGCGGCGGAGGCCGGCTCATCGACCAGCGAAGAGAAGCTGGCGGCGTCGGAGGCCGCGGAAGAGAAGCGGATCAGCGACCTCGAAGCGCGGGAGGCGGGGCTGGACCGGCAGATCGCTTCAGCCAGTCCTCGCGCGGCTCCGGGGCTGGAGGCACAGAAGCAACAGGTGCAGGCCGCGCTGGAGTTGGCCACGGCGCTGCGCGACGCCATGAAGAGGATCATGAAGGCATCGGGCGCTGCGGGGGCCGGGGGGCTGAGCGACGAGATTGAACGCCTGCAGCGCTCCGCGCCCGATCTGGAGAGCAGCAGCAAGACAACGGGTGCTCCGCTGACCACGATCGAGTCAGCCCTCTCAGCCGGGGTCACGACCCAGGCCGGCGTGGTTTTCCGGCTGCTGGGGAGCCTGCACACCTTGTCGACTCTGATGCAGGACAACGATCGCCTGCACCAGCAGGCCACCGATCTGCGCGCGCCGATGCTGCAGATCTTACGCGGCCTGATCCAGCAGGGGGAGCAGCTCTCGGAGCAGGCGGAAGCGGGCCCACCGCCGGCGCAGCATGGAGGGCCGAAGGCGCGGGGCGCAGCTGCGAGTCTGCCGGCGGGGCCTGCGCCGGAAGACCTGCAGGCCATTACCGCGAAGTTCAAAGCGCTGTCGCAGGCGACGGTTCCGCTGAGCGAGGAGATCATCGTCCTCGAACAGAGCCATGCCAATCTGGCGGCCTGGCAGTCCTCCGTCGATCAGGAGTACGACAGCATCCTGCACGCGCTGCTGCTGCGCATTCTGGTGATTGCGATCGCGCTGGGCATCATCATCGGCGCAGGCGAGGCGTGGACGCGGGCGACGAACAAATACATCCGCGACCTGCGGCGGCGGCGGCAGCTGCTGATTGTGCGCAGGGTGGTGGTGGGGTTCCTGTCCGCGCTGGTCATCCTGTTCGGCTTTGTTACGCAGTTCAATTCGCTGGCAACGTTCGCGGGATTCCTGACGGCGGGCGTGGCGCTCGGCCTGCAGACGATTCTGCTGTCGGTGGCCGCGTATTTCTTCATCATCGGGCGGTTCGGAATCCGAGTGGGAGACCGGATCACGATTGCCGGCGTGACGGGCGATGTAATCGAAGTAGGCCTGGTGCGCTTCTATGTGATGGAACTGGCGGGTACGGGAACGACGCTGCATCCGACGGGCCGGGTCGCCGTCTTCTCGAATGCGGTGCTGTTCCAGGCGGGCACGCCGCTGTACAAGCAGTTGCCAGGGACGGGTTATGCGTGGCATGAGCTGACGGTGAAGCTGGCCGACGGCGCCGACTACCGCGAGGTGTGCGATGCCATCCTGCAGCCGGTGCGCGCGGTGTACGAGGAGTACCGCGCAACGATCGAAGCGCAGCACCAGAGCGTGCAGAACTGGATGCAGGCGGCGATTGAAGCGCCGGTGATCGAATCGCGGCTGCAGTTCAGCGGCAGCGCGTTCCAGCTTTGGGCGCGCATTCCTGTGGAGATCGCACTGGCTGCGGAGACCGACGAGAAGATTACGCATGCGCTGCTGGAACTGATGGCGGCCGATCCGGCGATCAAGGCCGCAGTGACGGCCACTCCTTCCATTGAGCCTTCGGTGCGGGGCTGAGGAAACTGCGCAGGGAGGCCGGGGCAGCGCGAACGCGCGATCGATCTGCATATCTTTGGTTATGTGTCGTCGAGATTGCGCATGGTACATTGGCAGGCCAGGGGGCGAGCGTGAGTCTGAGAGACTTTCTGGGCAAGCAGTTCATCGCGGTCATCCAGTGGAATGAGCCGGAGGACGGCATCCTGGCGTGGCGCTATCCGATGCAGGACATGGAGATCGAAAACGGCGGCCAGCTGACCGTGCGCGAGTCGCAGATGGCGGCGTTTGTGAACGAGGGGACGATTGCGGACGTCTTCGGGCCGGGACTGCACACGCTGAACACGCGGAATCTGCCGGTGCTGACGGATTTGAAGAACTGGACGAAGGATTTTCAGTCGCCGTTCAAGTCGGATGTGTATTTCTTCTCGACACGGTTACAAATTGACCAGAAGTGGGGGACGGCTACGCCCATCACCTTCCGCGAGAAGGAATTCGGCGCGGTGACGCTGCGCGGATATGGGATTTATTCGTACCGGATCGCCGATCCGAAGACGTTTTTCAAGCAGGTGAGCGGGACGCGGGACGGCTACTATGCGGCCGACTTGGAGGGGCAGCTGCGCGAGACAATTGTGGCGCGGATGACGGATATCTTCGCGTCAAGCGAAGTGTCGTTTCTGGATATGGCGGCGAACCAGGCGGTGCTGAGCGGCAAGATTGCGGAGGCGATGAAGCCGACCTTCGCGGGGTTGGGCCTGGAGCTGCATCAGTTTGCGGTGGAGAATATTTCTCTGCCTGACGATTTGCAGAAGGTGATCGACCAGAAGATTGGCGTGAGCATGGCAGGGGATCTGGGGCGGTTCACGCAGTTTGAGACCGCGGAGGCGCTGGGGACGGCGGCGGCGAATCCGGGCGGTGGGGCGGATGCCGGTGTGGGGCTGGGCGCAGGCCTGGCGATGGCGCAGACGATGATGGGCGGCGCGAAATTGGGCGCGGCGGGCGCTCCGGCTGCTGCTGCGGCGACGGTGAGTGCGAGCGCGGCGACGAAATTCTGCATCGACTGCGGGAAGGCGATTCCGCGGGCGGCGAAGTTCTGCCCGGAATGCGGAAAGCCTCAGCCGGGCGAGGCGCAATGAACTGTCCTGCATGCGGAGCGCCGATGAAACTGGGCGCCGCGGGCGATTCGTATACCTGCGACTACTGTCACAGCGTTTACTTTCCGGACAAGAATGACGATGGGGTGCGGATACTGGGCGAGTCGCCCGACGAGCCCTGCCCGGTTTGCTCGGTGCCGCTGGTGCAGGCGTCGCTGGAGCGCACGCGGCTGCGCTACTGCACGCGGTGCCGGGGGATGCTGATCCCGATGGACGCGTTCGCGGACCTGATTGAAGCGGTGCGCGCGAACAAAGCAGGGACGATGCCGGCGGGTCCGAACGCGACGGACGACAGCGAACTGCAGCGGAGACTTAATTGTCCGCACTGCCGCCAGACGCTGATGATGGATTTCTACGCGAGCGCGAATCACGTGGTGATCGGCAGCTGCGAGCGGTGCGCGCTTGACTGGGTCGACCACGGCAAGCTGCAGCAGATTGCGTACGGCGTGGATGTGTTCCGCGACGGCCGCGGGGAATAGGCTGCGCAGAGGACGGTTGCTGCGAGTGCATCTGCGAGCGACGTTGCGACATAGCGGCAGGTCGCGGCATATGCCAGTAGAATGCGAGCGAGTCTCACCGTTCAGAACAGGAGAAGCCCAAAAATGAAGAGGAACTGGTGCGCCTGGATTGCGGCTGCGGGTGCGGTGATGTCTCTGCTGAGTGCGGTTGCGGCGAAAGCGCAGGAGAGCTCGCAGGCAAAAGCGCCGGACGTTGCTCGCATGGCGCAGATTGTCGAGTCTTACGCGAAGAGCGGCCAGTTTATGGGCTCGGTGCTGGTGGCCCAGAACGGGCGCGTCCTGCTGGACAAGGGGTATGGAGACGCCAACCTGGAGTGGCAGATACCGAATTCGCCGGAGGCGAAGTTCCGGTTGGGCTCGATGACCAAGCAGTTTACTTCGGCCTGCATTCTTTTGCTGGAGGAGCGCGGGAAGCTGAGCACCGACGACCTGGTGAAGAAATACCTGCCGGACGCGCCGGCGGCGTGGGACAAGATCACCATCTATAACCTGCTGACGCACACTTCGGGAATCCCGAACTTCACATCGTTTCCGGATTATCACGCGACCGAGTGGAAGCCGACGACGCCGGCCGAACTGGTGGCGCGGTTCGAGAACAAACCGCTGGATTTTGAGCCGGGGACGAAGTTCAGCTATAGCAACTCAAACTATGTGCTGCTGGGCTATCTGCTGGAAAAGATCAGCGGCGAGAGCTATCAGAAATTTCTTCAGGAGAATATTTTCGATCCGCTCGGCATGAAGGACTCGAGCTACGACTCCAACACGGCGATCATCCTGCATCGCGCGTCGGGGTACACGCCAGGGGCGCAGGGGCCGGAGAACGCCGGGTACATCGACATGAGCATTCCGTTTGCGGCGGGGGCACTCTATTCGACGACGCATGATCTGCTGACGTGGGAAGGGGCCTTGTTCGGAGGGAAGGTGCTGTCGGCGCCGGAATTGAAGAAGATGACCACCCCGTTCAAGGATAACTACGCGTGCGGATTGCTGGTGCAGACGATATCCGGGCATCAGAAAATTTGGCACAACGGGGGCATTGAGGGATTCAATACGGGCATGGCATATTTCCCGGACCTGAAGCTGACGGTGATTGCGCTGGCTAATCTGAACGGAGAGGCGGCTGACGAAATCGTCGGGAACCTCGGCGACGTGGCGCTGGGCGTGAAGGTGTTGCTGCCGTCGGAACGGAAGGAGATCAGCCTGCCGGCCAGCGCGCTGGAGCCCTATGTGGGGACGTATCAGATTGCTCCGACATTCAGCATCGCGGTCACACTGGATGGGGATCGTTTGATGCTGCAGGCGACGAATCAGCCGAAATTTCCATTATTTGCGGAGTCGCCGACAGAGTTTTTCCTGAAGGTGGTGGACGCGCAGATTGAGTTCTTCAAAAACGATCAGGGGAAGGTGGCGTACCTCGTCCTCCATCAGAACGGCCAGGACATTAAGGGGATGAAGCAATAGAGACAGCGTGCCGGGGCGCACTTGCGCCTGAGGCGATGGATGCACACGGGGAACGTTGTGCGCGGCGCGCCGCGCGTCGGATAATCGATGTGTGCCGCAATGGTGGAAGGGAAGTTCCGGATCGTTGCAAAATCCTGGCGTGGTGAGCGCGGACCGCGCCTGCTCTGAGCCTTCGCAGGGCGTCAGGGCATAGATGGCAGTGGCGAACGCGGCTCCGGCAGGAAATTCCGACAGTCCATGGCAGCCCAGCCACAACGTGTGGCTGATCGCCGTCTCGGTGATGCTGGCCACGTTCATGGAGGTGCTGGACACCTCAGTGGCCACGGTGTCGCTGCCGCACATTGCGGGCAGCCTGTCGGCGACCACGGACGAGTCGACATGGGTACTGACCAGCTACCTGATTTCGAACGCCATTGTTTTGCCGTCGTCAGGATGGCTGAGCAATCGGCTGGGACGCAAGCGGTATCAGCTGTATTCGGTGTGCCTGTTTACGCTGGCGTCGATGTGGTGCGGCGCGGCGTCGAGCCTGGGGATGCTGATTCTGGCGCGCGTGGTGCAGGGGGCGGCAGGCGGCGGGTTGCAGCCGGTGTCGCAGGCGGTGCTGCTGGAGAGCTTTCCGGTGGCGAAACGCGGCCAGGCGATGGCCGTGTACGGCATGGGGATCCTCGTGTCGCCGCTGCTGGGGCCGCTGATGGGCGGCTGGATCACGGACAACTATACGTGGCGATGGATTTTCTATATCAACGTGCCGGTCGGCATCCTGGCGCTGATCATGATCGCGACGTTTGTCGAGGATCCGCCATATATCGGCAAGGGGCGCGGCGAGGCCATCGATTACACCGGGCTGGGATTTCTGGCGATTGCGCTCACCTGCTTCCAGGTGGTGCTGGACAAGGGGCAGGAAGCGGACTGGTTCGGAGCCTTGTGGGTACGCTGGTTTCTGGCGATCGCAACTGTGTCCATCGTTGCCTTCGTTGTGTGGGAGCTGCACACGCGTTCGCCGTTGGTGAACCTGCGCGTGCTGAAGAATCGCAACCTGGCGACGGGGACGTTTCTGATCGGGCTGCTGGGGATCATCATCTACGGCACGACGACGCTGCTGCCGCTGTTTTTGCAGACCCTGATCGGCTATACGGCGTACAACAGCGGGCTGGCGGTGGCTCCGCGCGGGATCGGGGCAATTCTGTCGATGATCATCGCGGGCAAGCTGATCGGGCGCTACGACGAGCGGATGCTGATTGCGGTCGGCGTAGTGATCCGCGGCGCATCGCTGTTCATGCTGGGAAATCTGAACCTGTCGATGAGCATGGGCAGCGTGGTATGGCCGAATATCGTGAACGGATTCGCCAACGGATTTCTGTTTGTGCCGCTGACCACGCTGACGATGAAGACGCTGCCCCAGGAGCTGATTGGCGCCGGAACGGGACTCTACAACCTGCTGCGGAATATGGGAGCGAGCTTCGGGATTTCGATGGTGACCACGCTGCTGACACGCAGCCAGCAGGCGCACCAGATGTTTCTGGGGGCGCGTCTGAACCCAGCGAATCCGGTGTACTGGAACGCGATGCAGCGGCTCTCGCATTATTTCGCCGCGCAGAGCGGGCCGGCGGCGGGGATGCGCGAGGCGATGGGGACGATCTATCGCAGCCTGCTGCAGCAGGCAACGCTTGCCTCGTATATCGACGACTTCCGATTTCTGGGATGGCTGAGCCTGACGTGTCTGCCGTTTCTGTTGTTTTTTCGAAAGCCGCGATTGGATGCAGGCCGGCGCGGCGCTCAGACGTAATTCAGGGCAGGGCGAAGGCGATGTAGCTGCCGCCGACGGGGGATTTGGGGTCGCGTCCGCCGCTGGCGGCGATGACGACGTACTGTTTACCGTCGATGGAGTACGTGGCTGGCGTGGCGATTCCGGCGAAGGGCAGCGTGGTTTCCCACAGCAGCTTGCCGGTCGAGGCGTCGAATGCGCGGAATTTGCGGTCGTAGACCGTCGCGCCGATGAAAACCAGCCCACCGGCTGTAACAATGGGGCCGCCGTAGTTTTCCGAGCCGGTGTTCGTGAGGCCCTGGGCGGCCAGCGCAGGGTATTCGCCGAGGGGAATCTTCCACAGATATTTTCCGGTGTTCATATCGATGGCGCTGAGCGTGCCCCAGGGCGGCGCAATGGCGGGGTAGCCGTCGGGATCGAGAAATTTGCGATAGCCCGTGAAGTTGTACTGGATGCCGGGACCGCCGGGCATCGTCGAGTTGGAGTGCTCTTCCGTGGTCGTAGCGACGCCGGTGCGGAGGTAGTCGAGGAGCGGGGCGAGTTTCGTAGCATCGATATTGGGGAATCCAATCATGCGGCCGCGGCCGTGGGCGACGATCTGCGCGATCTGGTCGTTCGAGAGGCGGTCGGTGACTCCGATGAGGGAGGGGAACGCGGGAGGATTGCCGGCGCGGTTGGCTCCGTGGCAGATGGCGCACTGCGCGTTGTAGAGCGCGGCGCCGGGCGAGGCGTGCGCTCTGGTAGCGATAAGGCCGCCCGTCCAGGCCATTTCGTTCGCGTTGACGTAGAGGACGCTGGTGCGGGGATCGACGGCGGGACCACCCCATTCTGCTCCGCCATCAAAGCCGGGGAAGATGATGGTTTGTTTGTCGACGCTGAAGGGGACAAACTGGCCGTCGCTGCGGAAGGTGCGGAAGGTGTCGAACGCCCACTGATGCGCGGCGGGCGTGCGCGTGGTCAGGTCGTTCTCGGTGAGGCGCTGGCGCGCAAAGGGCGCGGGTTCGGTGGGCATGGGCTGCGTGGGCGAGGCTTGTTCACCGGGCACATCGCTGGGCGGATAGGCGTGTTCTTCGATGGGAAAGAGCGGCGCGCCGGTGACGCGGTTGAAGAGGTAGACGACGCCCTGTTTGGTAGTTTGCGCAACGGCGGGGACCGGCTGGCCGTCGCGGTTGACGGTGAGCAGAGCGGGCGGAGCGGGGAAGTCGCGATCCCAAATGTCGTGATGGACGTCCTGGAAATGCCAGAGGCGTTTGCCGGTGGATGCGTCGAGGGCGAGCAGCGTGTCGGCGAAAAGATCGTTGCCGATGCGGTCGCCCCCGTAGAAATCGAAGACCGCGGAGCCGGTGGGGACGTAGACGATGCCGCGCCCGGCATCGAGCGACATGCCGGCCCAGTTGTTGGCGGCGCCGGCGGACTGCCACGCATCGGGCGGCCACGTGTCGTAGCCGTACTCGCCGGGGTGAGGGATGGTGTGGAAGGTCCAGCGCAGGGCACCGGTGCGCACGTCGAAGGCGCGTACGTCGCCGGGTGGCGCGGGATGAGTTTCGGGATTGCGCCCGCCGACTATGATGAGGTCCTTGTAAATCAGGCCGGGGGTGGTGAGGGCGATGGACTGGTTCTGGTAGCCTTCGCTGTCGCGGAGGCCTTTGCGGAGATCGATGCGTCCGTCTTCAGCGAAGGACGCGATGGGATGACCGGTGGCGGGGTCGAGGGCGTAGAGATAGTTGAGGATGCCCACGAAGAGTCGTGCGTCGTGGCCGTCCGGATCGCCCGGCCAGTAGCTGAGGCCACGGATGGGCTGCGAGAAGTTCAGGCTGTCGAGGTTGTTGCTCACTGCCGGGTCGAAGGTCCAGATCGGCTTGCCGGTGGCGGCGTCGAGCGCGAAGACCTGTCCTGCGGGTGAGCAGCCGTAGAGGGTGCGGCCGAGGATGAGGGGGTTGGTCTGGATGTCGCCGACGGAGCCGGTGTCGTAGCGCCAGGCGATCTGCAGGTGCGCTACGTTATCGCGATTGATCTGCCGGAGCGGTGAATAGTGGTCGCCGTTGACGCCGCCGTTGTAAGCGGACCAGCCGCTGTTTTGCGGATGGGCGGAGGTGGCGAGAAAAAGAACGGCAAACAGTGCGAAGAGACGATGAGCGATCAAAGGGTGGTCACCGGGAGGTCGTGAACCAGTGTAAGGCAGGCGGGGGCGAAGCAATCATGCTTCCGGGCGGCTGCGCAAATTCCGGAGAAAGGAAAGGGGGCCGCAGCAGCGGCCCCTGGGGTGGTGGGATCGTGGGGTGAAATCAGGTTAGAAGAGGACCTTGCCGCCGAAAATGAAGAAGCGCTGTCCCGACGTGTTGCCGGGGACGGTGCCGTCGACGTTGAAGGCAGTGCTGAGGAAGGGATTGAACCCGGAGGTAGAGGAATAATCGGCCACGTCGGCGATGCCAGTGCTGCGGAACATCTGATTCAGCACGTTGTATCCGTCGAACTGGAGCTGCAGTTTGACGCGCTCGGTGACTGGGATGTCCTTGAAGACGTTGATATCCAGATCGCTGAACGGGTCGCCGCGCAGATTGTTGCGCGCCGAGCCGGGGTAGGGATTGCCGACCGCGAGAGCATAGGCCTGGTTGTCGATGATCCAGTGAGCGGCAGACGGGCTCATCGGCGTTCCCGGATAATAGCCGGTGACCGCTCCGCCGGAACCGGTGACGAGATAGTCGCTGTTGTACTGCACGTACATGGGCGTTCCCTGCGTGGGCGCTCCCGAGGTGAACGGTCCGGTATAGGCATTGAGATACGCGACTGTGTTGAGAGGCGCTTTGGGGTTGGAGAGAACCAGGCGGCAGGTGTCGCTGTCCGGCCCGACGCTGGAGGCGTTGAAGGCGCTGTCGCAGAAGCTGGTGTCGCCGGTGTTCGCGTCCAGAGTCAGCGGCTGTAGGGCATTGAACGGCTGACCGCTGTTGTAACGGTAGAGGGAGCTGAGAGCAAATCCGTTGACTATGCGGGAGAGGACGCCATTGGACTTCACGAAGGCCGGCAGAGAGTAGTTGAAGCTGGCCCCGATGACACTGGGGTAGCTGTTGCCGTCTACGCCGCGTTCGCCGATGTCGGTACTGAGGGGATTTTGCGCGAAGGCAGTGGTACTGCCCGCGCCGCCGGTGCTGAAGACGTCGGTGACGTTGTCGATTTCACGGCTGAACGTATAGGAAAGGGTACCGGACAGGCCGTGATAGTTGCGGGTGGTGAGGTTAAGGTCGAGACCGCCGTAATTCTGCCATCCGCCGTTGGTCACCAGGGCCTGGTTGGCGAGATTGCAGTTGGGCCGGCCGTAGCCGGGCGCGCTGGCATCGCTGCAGAGCGAGGAGACGCCGAGCGGGTAAGTGGGGAAGGCCGTGGCCACCGGGAGCAGGTAGGGATTGGCGTCGACAGACTGGAAATTGTCAGTCGTCTTGACGCCGACGTAGCGGATTTCTCCGACTGCTGCATGGCCGATCTGATGCGTAAAGCCGAGGTTCCAGGACTGGACGTACGGGGTGCGGAAGCTGGTGGGCACATACGTCTGATCGTTGAAGCGCGGATCGACGCCGGTGGGTAGCTGGGAAAGATCTTGGGCGCGGAACGCAGCACCGGTGTTCACGCCGCTGGGGGGCAGGCAATTGCCGGAGCAGGCGAAGACATTGGTATTCGCGACCGGGCTGGCAATGGCATCAATGAGAAAGATGTTGTAGAAAGCGGGGTTGGCGTTGATGGCGTAGCCACCGCTGATGACGAGACGGCTGTCAAACGAGGGGTTCCAGGCGAAGCCGACGCGCGGCTCGAAGTTTTTGTAGTACTCGTCAACCGCGGGCACGGTGCGGTCGGCCAGCGGCAGGGCGGTATCCCAGAATGCCGTGGCGGGGTTGGATTCGCGGGCAACGGTTTCGTTGTGGAGTTCGTTGACCGCCTGCCCGAAGTATTCCCAGCGCATGCCGAGGTGGGCTGTAAACGTGGGAGTGACCCTCCAGTCATCCTGAACATAGCCTGCGAGGTCGGGCTCGGTGAAGGGGATGACGGGGTTGCCGTTGGCCAGTTCCATCAGGCCGGAGTCGTCGAGAAAGGCGGAGAAGTTGTTGTAGATCTCGGTGCCGTTGTACAGAGGCAGGAAGACGTTGGGGGAGTTCTGGTAATCGAACTCGCCACCGAAGAGGATGGTCTGCTTGCCATGCGACCAGGTGGCGTTGTCCTGTATCTGCGTGACTTTCACGGTACGGCCGTCCGGGAATACGGGATTCATGCCGAACCCGAGATCGCTGGAATTGAAGACGATGTTGCTGGTGCAGGCGGTCAGGTTGGTGACCGTGCAGCTGGGAATAGCGCCACCCTCAAAGTCGACTTTGGATTCCTGGAAGGAGTAGCGGAGCTGGTCAACCCAGTTGACGCTGAAGGTGTGGCTCCAGTCGGCTCCGATGGAGTAGTTGGTGTCAGGGACGTTGACAAAGTCACCCGCCGCGGTCACTCCCCCGGAGACGCCCTGGCTCAGCTGGGTTTGGTAAAAGTAGCGCAAAAACATGTGGTCCCGGTCGTCCGGCTGCCAGTCGAGGCGGCCCATGTCTTCCTCGTCGGTGAACGGTGTGGCGATGCTGCGCGTTACGCCGGCGAACTGGATGGGAACGCTGGTGCCGTTCGGACCGGTGACGGTCTCTGTGGTGATGGTGGAAGCGATGGGTTGGGGGTTACCGTCCGCGATGCCGTATGGGCCGCCCGATTTAAGAACGCCGACGGCGGGATTGCCAGGAAAGGCGGCCTCGAGGGAGGCGATTCCGGCCGGAGTGGGGGTGAGGCTGGGCAGGCTCTGCGATGGAACGACGCCGGTGAAGAGGCGGTCCCAGAAGGTGCTGCCGAAGAAGAAAAGCTTGTCTTTGATGACCGGGCCGCCAATGGTGGCGCCGTAACGGTTCTCATCGAACCGGGGTATCACCGGCGGTGTGCAGCCGGTGGAAGCGCTCTGGCCCGATGCACAGAAGCCAAACAGGGAACTCTTGTCGCCGTTGGTGAGGGAGCTGAGGTACTGTCCCTGGTACAGCTCGAAGGCTGAGCCGTGGAACTGGTTCGTGCCGGATTTGGTGATGTAGTTGACGACGGCGCCGGCGTTGCGCCCATATTGCGCGCTGTAATCGTCGGTGATGACCGCGATTTCCTGGATGGCGTCCTGATTGCCGAAGAAGATTTGCGGACCGGCGACGGAGTTGTCGTTGTTGCTCTGGCCGTCGAGCTCGAAGTTGTTGTTGCGGCCGCTCTGACCGTTGACCGAGAAGTTGTCGCCGTTGGTGTTCGAGAAATTGTCGCCATGGGTGCTGACGACGCCGGGAATGACCTCAGTAATGGTATCGAAACCGTTATTGAGAGGCAGCGTTTCGAGACTCTGCGACGAGAAAGTGCTGGTCACCTGAGAGTCGCTGGGATTGAGCAGCGCGGTGGTCGATCCGTTCACCTGAACGACCTGTGTGGAGCCAACTCTGAGGCTGATGGTTTTTACGTCGGTGTTGACGCCGGCGGCGACTGTGACGTCGTTCACGGTCGCGGGGTTGAATCCCTGGGCGGTGACCATTAAGTGATAGGTGCCGATAGGCAGGGCGCGCAGAGCGAAGTCGCCGCCGGCCTGGGAGGTGGTGTGAAGAATGACGCCGGTGGCGTTATTCGAGGCGGTTATCGCCGCATTGGGAATGACCGCTCCCTGGGGATCGGCAACCACACCGATGATGGAACCTGTGGTGATTCCCTGCGCCCGGGCGCACGGCGCGGCGCAGAGCAGAGAGGCGAGCACGAGCAAGAGAGAAAGCGAGTGATTACGCAAAGACTGCATAGGTCCTCCGGGGAGCGACTGAAAAATGAGTAAGGAAACCACGTGGGGTGGTCTCTGTGAGTCCGTGACAACCTGAAAGCAGCCGGTAGGCGCACAGGAAGTGCGACAGACACGGAAAAGAAAGACAGAGGCCGACGCTGGCGACAGGGACAGGTGACGGCAAATGGGTGAATGCAAGAAGCGTGCCAAGATGAGGGAGGCGCGACGGTCTATGCTCGATTGGAGACAAGCAAAGCGTTATAAATCAGTTGAATGCATCATTGTTTATGAACAAATAGATTAACAAATTCGACGGGTGCAGCCGAGCCATTCAGTAAAGTGGCGTAGAGTTAGCCAGTGCATTAATGGCAAAGTGGCTATGATTCATATAATGATTAATAGACCAAGAGCTGTGGAAATCCGATAAATGGAAGCTCTGGATCAATGCCGCTCGGAGCGCATCGCGGTTACTGGATGGAATCGGAGCTCATAGGGTGGATATTGAATTTGCCGTTGCGGTTATCGACGGAGACGAGGCTTCCGGCGGTGAGGCGGAGATCGTCGGCCAGCCAGTGCGGGATAACCACGCAAAGGAACTCGCCGTCGATCTCAGAGATGCCGCGGGAAGCCTCGCGGAGGCGGTCACCGGCGACATCTAAAGGAATACGCAGCATGAGCTTACCATTGATTTCCTCAACCGGTCCCTGAAGGGAAGTAATGTCGTCTTCGTTCGGCATGACGAAGCTCCGGGAAGACCTGGTTGGGCTCGGCGGGCACGGCCGTTCAGATGCCGAGTTTCTTCACTTCCTCGTTGTAGTACTTGCGGTAGAGGATGTCCCATTCCTGGCTGCCCTCGGGGATGATGCGGCGCTGGGACTCGATCTTCTGGCGGGCGGCCTGATCGATGCGCTGCTCTTCGAGCAGCAGATGCTCGAGGGCCTTGCGGGCTTCCTGGCGGATGGTGTTGCGGTCCTCGAGGAAGTCGGCCTCGGGGGTTTCGGCGAGAGTATCGGCGACGACGTGGGCCAGTTTATTCAGTTTGTCGCGCGAGATTCTCACAGCACCGCCTTATATTTGCGAGCCAGCTCGGTTTTGACCTTCTTGAACATTTCGGAATAGCTGGCGCCGGTCCGGCGCATTTCTTCCTGGTAGGCGTCGAGGATGACGCGGACCTCTTCGTTGATGCGGTCCTCAAGGGAAAGCTCTTCGAGGAGCCCGTTGTAGACGCGCTCTTCGACGGCCGGCTGCTTGCCGGTCCGGATCATTTTGGCGTCGATCAGGTGTTTGACTGTGTGGCGCGCCAGGTAGCCGACGTACTCGCGGGAAAAGATCATGGAACTCATTCGGAATATAGCACATGAAACGCGGGGCGCCGGTGTGGAGCGGGCGCTGTGCGAGAGTTTCGGAAAGGAAGTGACGCGGGCGGGACGGGCGATGCGAGGCAGGCCCGTCCACGGAAGAACGACGGTGGAATTAGATGTCGGAGCCGACTTTGTTGAATTCGGCATTCACTTTGTTGGACAGGCCGTTTAGCCCGGTAATAGCCACCAGCGCGACGAGCGCTGCGGCCAGCGCATATTCGATCAAATCCTGACCCGATTCGTCATGCAGAAACTTCACCAGAAGCTGCTTCATGTGTTCTTGATCCCTGCTTGTTTGGGTGTATGCACAGACCGCGCTGAGGGCGCGGTTGCATCTCTTCGATTCTCGCCAGGAACGGCCAAAAACTGTACGGCGCATTGGTAGCAGAGGACATGACGAATGTGGAAGGGGGCACGGGAGAGGCAGCAAAGCGGCGGAGGGCGGTTTCGCGGCTGTTCGGGCTCCGGTCAGGGCTGGCGGCGCTTCGCAGCGCGGATGCGCCGGATTTCTTCGATGCGCTGGGCGAGGAGCTTCTCGCGGCCTTCCTGGGTGGGGTGGTACCAGCGGCGGCCAGCGAGGGATTCGGGCAGACAATCCATGTCGGCGACGCGGGCTTCGATGTCGTGGGCGTACTGGTACCCCTTGCCGTAGTCGAGTTCTTTCATGAGCTTCGTGGGGGCGTTGCGCAGGTGGAGGGGCACAGGCTCCTGGCGCGTGCTCTCAATATCGGAGAGGACCGCGCCGTAGGCGGTGTAGAGAGCATTTGACTTGGGCGCGAGGGCGAGGTAGACGGCGGCTTCGGCGAGGGCGAGATCGCCTTCGGGCGAGCCGAGGAAGTCAACGGTGTCTTTCGCGCTGAGGGCGAGGTTGAGGGCTTCAGGGGCGGCGAGGCCGACGTCTTCGACGGCCATGCGGACGAGACGGCGCGCGACGTACAGGGAATCCTCGCCAGCCTGGAGCATGCGGCCGAGCCAGTAGAGAGTGGCGTCGGCGTCGGAGTTGCGGACGGATTTGTGCAGAGCGGAGATGAGGTTGTAGTGCTCCTCGCCCTGCTTGTCGTAAAGGAGCACGCGCTGCTGGAGGGCCTCGGTGGCGATTTCTTTGGTAATGACTTTACCGGGGGCGTCGGCGGCGAGTTTGGCGGCGACTTCGAGGGCGTTCAGTCCGTTGCGGGCGTCGCCGGAGGCATAGGAGGCGAGGAGCTCCAGAGCGTGCACGGGGGCGGTGAGGTGGTGGGCACCGAGGCCGCGGTCGGGATCGGCGAGGGCGCGTTCAAGGAGGGCGACGATTTGCGCGTCGGTGAGGGCGTGGAGGGTGTAGACGCGGCAGCGGGAGAGCAGGGCGCCGTTGATCTCGAAGGAGGGATTCTCGGTGGTGGCACCGATGAGGCTAATGGATCCGCGCTCAACCCACGGCAGGAAAGCATCCTGCTGCGCTTTGTTAAAGCGATGGATCTCATCGATGAAGAGGATGGTGCGGGTGCCCCAGGAGGCGGCTTTTTCCGCGTCGGCCATCACCTGCCTGATTTCCTTGATTCCGGCGAGGACGGCGGAGAACTCGATGAAAGTGGCTTTGGTGGTTTCCGCGATGATTTTGGCCAGGGTCGTTTTGCCGACGCCAGGCGGGCCCCAGAAGATCATCGAGGAGGCGTCGTCGCGCTCGATTTGCACGCGAAGCGGCTTGCCGGGGCCGAGGAGGTGTTCCTGGCCGAGGAACTCGTCGAGCGAGCGAGGCCGCATGCGCTCGGCGAGGGGCGCCCGGACGGGGGCGGTCCTGGTATCGGAATCGAAACCCGGGGCTGGGTTGAAAAGGCTCATGGCATGATTTCCATCATCATCGCTCACTCCGGGGGAGGGGTAGCGGTAAGCGGCTGATGATTTGACCGCTCCGAGAACGGCTCTGCTGGTTCCGGGCCTTGCGCTGCCGATCGGCGGGCATGATCTACAGTGTCATCCTCACGGGCCGCGATCGCAAACGGAAGGTGTTCTGCCTCTTGTAGGGTCGCGCTGATCTGCGTAACGGGGATGACGCGTTCCAGGCGGTAGTCTCGTTCCGCAGTTTTTGCGGAACGATCCGTCATCGGGAAGACGCTCTACGCGGGTGTGGATGATGCCTGGAATCGGAAGAATCTCCGCCCTTGCGAGTTGGTGCCCAACCTATAGGTCGGAGATACACGACGGCTCCGGCTTTGCCGACGCGGGCGTTGGCTACATTTTTTAAAAACTCGCCAGGATAATTGCCGAATCCGCTTCTGATGCCGAACCAAAATGGTGCAGCCGGGAATGCGGCACAGCTGCTCAGGGCGATATCTCGGGCGCCTGCCGGATGCAGGGGGTTTCTCTTTGATTACGTTTGGGTTATCACCATGGTTGAAGAAGGTAAAGACCTTTAGAAATGGCCTCGATTACTCCCAAATTAGAATGCCGGGTCGACCAGGTTGGTTCCAAATGGCTGAAAATACAGGCAGTAGGGAGCGATTTCCGATTGTCCCGCGGGGAGGAATGGGGATAGGCTTTGGTAGGCGCGGCTAAGCCGCCCGCAAGGAGATCCATACCATGAGAAAGTCCGTTCGCAACCTCGCTCTGTGCGCAGCCGTGCTGTTTGCCACCACCGTCCCCGTTCTCGCCAGCACTTCGGGAAGCGATCCGCGGCCCCCGCAGACGACAACGACGGCAACTTCGGCCATAATCGTCCAGGCCGTTCTGTCCACTCTGGGACTGTAATCGGAAGACAGGTCCGGCCAGGACCGCATGAAGATCACGTCACTAGCAGGAGCGCTTTGGGCGGCGGGCTTTGTGGAGCACGCCGCCCTGCTCCTGGTGCTGCTTCTGCGCCGCCGCTGGAGAAAATTTCCGTTTTTCACTTCGTTTATCGCTTTCAACGTGGTGCGAACGATTGTTTTGTTCTGCACCTACCGCTTCGGGAGCGCGAAGCTATACGCGGCGATCTACTGGAGCGCCGACATTGCCGATCTTGTCCTGCAGGTGCTGGTGCTGCTGGAAGTGATGCGGATCGTGCTCAGGCCGGCGGGAATCTGGGCTCGCGACGCGCGCAGGCGATTCCGCCTGCTGGCAGGCGCGGGCGTGTTGGCTGCTCTGGTGCTCGCTTACGCGGCGCACCCGCACGTATCCCGAACGATGGGAGCCTGGATCGAACAGGGCGAGGTTTTCTCCGCAGCGCTGGGGCTGGTGCTTTTCATCGCGCTGGGTTCGGCCACGACCCTGCTTGGGCTGGTCTGGGATCGGCATACCGCGGCACTGGGAACCGGCTGGGCGGCGTGGGTCATCGTGAACTTTTTGGTTGAGGGCGCTTACAGCTATCTCGGTTCACCGTGGCACGGGATCGACTTAGATACGATCCGTATCGTCACTTATCAGCTGGTGACTGTGTACTGGATATTAATGTTCTGGCGCCCGGAACAGAAAAAGCGTAGACTGTCCCCCGAGCAGAAAGATCATCTCTCGAGAATGCAGAAGCAAGTCGAGGTGCAAGCGCAGTTCCTCGACAGCGGCATGCAAAAATAGGTTCGACTTGCCCTGGTTCCTTGCCATCCTGACGATCACCAACGCGGCCGTCGTTTGGTTCGTGTGGCACCTGTTGCGCGCGAGACGTCTGCGGTCGGCGGACTGGGACACGCTGGTTTCGGCGCTTCGGCCGATTCCGGGCCGCGGCCTGGAGCTTGTAGCGCGCGACTTTCTTGAGCCGAATTCGGGCCATTACTGGGAAAAGAGCGGGCAAACCCGCATCGAACCCTGTGAAATTTTCGAATTGCTCGGCCAGGCGGAAGGCCTCAGGCACATGCGGCAGAACGCCGAGATTATGGTGCGCCTCGCCGCCTACGTTCAGGTTTGGGATTTCACCGAATCCGTGATCGTTGCCCATCGCATTCGGCATGACGCGATGCTGCTGAAACGGGCGTTATTCCGCCTGCGCCTGGCCGGCTTCTTCGGAGCACGCGCCTTCGATGTACCGTTTTATACGCAGCAGGCGGCCAGCCAGTATTACCTGATGAGGCAGCGGCTTCTTGCCCTGTATGAGACCAGCCAGTTTGTCCTCTATCCTCGTCTGCAGACCGCACTCGAAGCCGCATAACCTGCGCGTATCTTCCGCGCTTTTCCATCTACAGTATCGTTGCAGCGTCCGGTTATCCGGCGGCGGGAGCGCGCGTGCGTTGCGGTTCACCGCGCCTTCGAGGGAGGGGAATCGTCTGCGAAGGGTGGGTTCGCACTGCGCTGGCGCGCGGCTTCGTAGAGGAGGATAGAAGCGGCGACGGCGGCGTTGAGGCTCTCGACAGGGCCCGGTGTGGGGATGGCGATGCGAGCGTCGGCGCGGTCGAGCAGTTCGGGCGAGAGGCCGCAGCCTTCGTTGCCGATGAGGATGGCGGCAGGCATGGTGAGGTCGTAGCGGGAGCAGGGAACGGCGTCAGTGCTGTCGCCGGCCGCGGGGCGCGCGGGGACGGCGGCGAGGATTGGTATGTGCCGCTCGGCCAGGGCGGCGAAAGCGAGCGAGGATTTTTCGTAGATGACGGGGACGCGGAAGGCGGAGCCGGCGGAAGCGCGCAGGGCTTTGGCGTTCCAGACATCGACGGTGCCGGGCAGGGCGAGCACGCCGCTGGCGGCGAAGGCCTCAACCGACCGGACCAGGGTGCCGAAATTGCCGGGATCCTGCAGGGCGGCGGTGACCAGGACGAGGGGAGCGCTGTGGGATGCAGCCGGCGCGAGGGCTTCTGCCATGGAAAAGCGGGGCGGCTCGACGAGGGCGGCAATGCCCTGAGGCGACTCGGTGTCGACGGCACTCGCAAAGACGGCGGGGTTGAGCGAGACAATGGGGACGGACGCGGGCAGGGTGAGTCGCTCAAGTACGCGGAGGTTCGCGTCGCGGCGGTCAGAGCTGGTGCGGAGGAAGACGGTGCGCAGGCGCAGGCCGCTGCGGAGCGCTTCGGCAAGCAGGTGCTCACCCTCGATGCCGATGACCTCGGGCAAGTCGCGGGAGGGGCGCGCAAAGGCGGCGCGCAGTTCACGGACGCGGGCGTTCTGGCGACTCTGTACAATGCTGATGAGACGCGAGCGATCCGAAACCGTCGGCATGGGGGGATTCTAACCCTTCCGCGTGCGGGTATGGGTCGCGACCGCCAATCCTTCCAGTGATTCGCTGAGCCGAGAAGTTCGGGAGAGGCCTTGTCAGCAGAGATACTGCGCATCCATCCGGATGAGCCTGAACCGGAACGGATTCAATACGTGGCGGGGTGCATACGCGCCGGCAAAGTGGTGGGACTGCCGACAGACACGTTCTACGGGCTGGCCGTGGACCCGGTGAATTTGCGGGCCGTCGAAAGCATCTACGAGATCAAGTCGCGTATGAAGCACAAGCCGCTGTCGTTGCTGGTGGCGAACCTGACGCAGGCCTACCAGCTGGCGCGGGATTGCGGAAACTGCTTCGACCAGCTGGCAGAGCGGTTCTGGCCGGGGCCGCTGACAGTGATCGTAAAGGCGAGCTCGCGGCTGCCGCTGCGCAGCACGGCGAACACGGGTAACGTAGCGCTGCGCGTGCCGGATGCGGCGATTGCGCGGATGGTGGTAGAGGCGCTGGGGCTGCCGATTACGGCAACGTCGGCGAACCTGGCCGGGCTGCCGGAGTGCACCTATGCGGGCTGCGTGCGCGACCAGATCGGAGAGCGGATCGAGCTGATCGTGGACGGCGGACCGACGGGGCGCAGCGTGCCGACGACGATCGTCGACCTGTCGGGCTGCGATGGGACGTGGCAGGTGCTGCGCGAGGGGGCGATTCCGACGCACGCCATCGCCTTGGCTTTGCAGGAACGATGATCGTACCGAAAGACAATCTGCGGCCGGTGCGCAGATCGGCGCCACTGACTCGGCGTGAGGGGACGAGCCGGTTTTTGTTGTGGGCCGCCGGTGTATTGCTTGCCGGCGCGGCCGTGTGGGTGCTGTGGGTGAACCGTCAAATCCAGCACTACGCGCATCTGGATGAGGCCCGGCGGGCGGATGCGATTGCGGTGTTCGGCGCCGCGGAGTACGACGGGCGGCCTTCACCGGTGCTGCGCGCGCGGCTGGATCATGCTCTGGAGCTCTATCAGCGCGGCCTGGCGCCGCTGGTGATCACGCTGGGGGGCGGCTACGAGGCGGACGAAAACCACTCCGAGGGCGGGGTGGGCGAGAATTATCTGCTGGCGCACGGCGTGCCGGAAGCGGCGATCATCGCGGAGACGCAGAGCGACAACACCGAGCAGAGCGCGCAGCGGCTGGCGGTGATCGCGCACAGAAACGGGCTGAAGAGCATCGTGGTGGTGAGCGACGGGACCCATCTGTTCCGCATTCACGCCATCTGCGAGCACGACGGGCTCGAGGTGTTTACGTCGCCGCGTCCCGCGGGGCGGCCGATCTCGCCGGAGACGCGGACGGAGCGGCTGGCGCACGAGATATTGAGCTATACGGCGTGGCGGCTGCATATGCACTGAGAGGGGCAGCTAAGGAGCGGTCAGCCAAAAAAAGACGGGCAGCCAGGAGGTGGTCAGCTGGTCTTACGGTTAGCTAACGGCAGGCCTGAACAATAATTCAGGCTGTTCCCTCGACGAGTTGCGGGGCTTCTTCGAAAATGGTTTCGCTGAAGATGCGGAGGCCGTTGCGGCCGGCGTATTTGACCTTGTACATGGCGGCGTCGGCGACCTTCAGCAGGTCTTCGGCTTTGACACCGAAGTCGGGATAAATGCTGACCCCTGCGCTCAGGGTGATGTTGACAGCGCGGTTGCCGATAATGACCGGCTGCGAGGCGCTCTGCAGCAGCTTTGATCCGCAGCGGCGGACGTCTTCGAGGCTGTGGATTTCCGGCATGACGACGACGAACTCATCGCCGCCCATGCGGGCTACAGTATCCGTTTCACGCACGGCGGAGAGCAGCCGTTCGGCAACGGCGCTGAGCAGCGCATCGCCATGCGCATGGCCGAGCGAGTCGTTGATGCGCTTGAAATGGTCGACGTCGACCATGAAGACTGCGACCTTCTGGCTGTGGCGCTGAGCGCGGGCGATGGCCTGCTGCAGGCGATCCTGCAGCAGCGTGCGGTTGGGCAGGCCGGTGAGCTGGTCGTAGTGGGCCAGGCGATGGACGTGATCGGTGAGCCGCCGCCGCTCGGTCACATCGCGGCTGGTGATGGCGATGCCGTCGCCGAGTTTCACCACCTGGACGTTGAGCCAGGTGGCCCGGATCATGTCATCGTCGATGAAGACTTCGCAGGTGAAGGGCACGCCGGTGCGGACGACCTCGCGATAGTTGTAGATAAGGCCCGAAGCGATCATGAAAGGGCGTTCTTCGGTGAGGATTTTCCCGAGCAGGCTCTCGCGTTTGACGTGCAGGCGCCGTTCCGCGTTCGGATTGATGTAGCTGAAGCGGAAGTCGACGATCTGGCCGGAGGCGTCGGGAACGCCGTCGAAGATGTAGAAGTCGTCCAGGCTGCTTTCCATGGCGGCGAGGAACCGGTCGTGATCGGTGGCCTTGCGGGATGACTGGACGCCGTGCAGGCGCGGGGCGAGGCATGCGAAGACAGCGGCGATGGCAGAAGAGCCGAGCAGCTGGATCCACCCCAGGCGATGCGCCAGAATCTGCGAACGCGGGGAGGAGAGTGCGTGTGCCGCAAACCGCTCGAAGGCGAAGAAGAGGATAAAGGCGAACAGCACGCAGCGGGTGAGGAGGGTGGGGAAGTGGAGGGCGGCGGCGAAGGCGATGCGGCCGAGCAGAGCCACGCAGAGGACGGCTGCAATCCAGACAAACGGCTGGGCGAGCGGAAGGACGAGCAGAATGGCAGCTGCTGACACGAAGAGCAGCACGAAGAGCAGCTGCTGCGCGGGCTGCGACGCGGGCCAGAGGGTTTGCGGCTGGGGCCTCAAGCCGTCACTCCCGAACACCGGCCAAAGCGGCCAGCGGGCGAACGATGCCGAAAATTCGGAGCATATTGCGAATTTGGCTCTCGAACGGTGGGGATTCGATCAGTTACGGCAATTCCTGAATTCCTGTGGCCCTTCTGAGCCAGTGCAGGGTCGCCGCTTCCTGAAGATCGCGTCGACTTGAGTGCAGCGGCTTCGGGATACACTGGCTCAGGAATTGCGATAGCCGGAGTATACGCAACAGAACGCCGCAAATCATTGGCGCAAAAGTGTTAGAGAGGAGCGGTCAGTTGTCGAAGTGGACGTCCACGCCGAGGTCGCGAGCCAGCTCGCCATCGTGGATCATTCGGGCGGCCTTCCGCATGTCGACGTCCTCGGGGACGGGCTTGTAGTCGCTGGTTAACTCGTCCTCCTGGTCGCCGATGGTTTTGAAGAACAGCGCGTGGCCGGAGATGTGGACGTGCATCTGCACGATCTGCCACTCGCCGGGGGCGATCTGCTCGCGGGCGATCTGGAAGGTGCCGCCGGCGTTGAGGTGGCCGAGGATGCCCCAGCCAAATTCGACGGATCGCATGAGCCTGCCCGTGAGACTGATGATGCGCTTCTGGTCTTCATCCACGACCAGCGTGCCGGACATGGAGGAGAGGACGCGCGCGCTCATGCTGGGGGGCGAGAAGTTTGGATCGGGATGATACCTGAGGGTGACTTTGCCGTCCTCACGGGAGACCAGTGTCCAGTCGAACGCGTTGGGGAGCATCTTCATCAGCTCGTCGGCCTGCTGGCCGTCGTGGGCTTCGTTGCGGCGCATGCGGGCGCGGAGAGCGGGATCGGTGACGATCTGCTGTGTGTGGCTGAGGTCTGCCTGGTGCTCCTGGGAGGTGGGCGGCTGGCCGTGGTCCTCGACGAGCTCAGAGAGATTCACATCGGGCGTCTGGATGACGAGCTTGACAGTGTCCTTCTCGGGAGACTTGTAGTCGTCGCGGTACATCCAGCGGCTGTGATCGGCGGCTTCGGCGTGCACCTCATTCCAGACCACGTCCCGGACGAGCTGTTCCGGCGGTTCAGTGGACTGGGCAAGGATAGAGCGCAGCGCGGCAAGACAGAAAAGGGCGGCGAGAGATAAGAGCGTGCTTAGAAAACGATGGGACCCGGCAGATTTCATCATGCTTTGGTTTTCCCGGTAAGGGCTGGGGAGAACCCGGTGTTCCTCACGAGTACAGATTCTAATGGTTGTCGAGGCAAGGTGGGTCAGCCTTTCAGTGCGATGCCGAATTCATGGCGCCGTCACCCTCTGTGTGCGAGTGGGGAAGAAGCAGATGGGTTGCTTACGAAGAGCAGGGTATAGCGTATAGCGGGTAGCGGATAGAACAACATGGTAAACAATCGATTGAATCCCAGGGGAGTCCACGGGCAAGTTCGAGACGGAGCCTGGTTACAATAGGCGAGAGAGACCGATCACGATGCCGCACATGGTTTTTTGCTCGCGTTACAAGCAGGAGATGGAGGGGCTGGACGAGCCTCCGTTCGACAGTGACTTTGGCCACAAGGTCTACAACAACGTTTCGAAAAAAGCGTGGGGCGAGTGGATCGAGCGGCAGAAGATGCTGCTGAACGAGTATCGCCTGCAGCCGTGGACTCCGCAGGCGCAGGAGTTTCTGGTGGAGCAGATGGATCAGTTTTTCTTCGGTGAGGGCGCGGCGCTGCCGAAGGAGTACGTGCCGCCGAGCCACTAGCAGAAAGCAGTTAGCAGTCAGCAGTTGGCGGTTGCGCCGCTTCGGTTCCCGAAATCAACTTCCCTTTTTTGATGACGAACTTCTCGCCGCGCCAGACCACGGTATCGGAGGCGTAGCTCCACGCCCAGAGGGCGAGGGCGACGAGGTCGCGTGGCAGCAGGAGCCAGAGGTCGCGCAGCACCTGGCGGTCGTCGAGGATGCCGACGCCGACTCCGAGGGCAAGACATACGCGAAACAACAGCGCCATGCTGAACAACGCGATGGAAAAGAGGCTGAGGCCGGAGGCGATCAGGTTGATCAACGCCCAGGCAAGCAGGTTGGCGCACACCAGGCCGAAGTAGCCCGCGGGGCGCGAGTCGCGGACGGTGCGCAGCCAGCGCAGCTGGTGATCGAGGAAGGCGCGGAAGGTATAAGCCGGCACCGAGGTCTCGACGATCTCGTCGCACAGCTCGACGCGGAATCCGGCGCGGTCGATGTGCGCGCCGAGCTGATAGTCGTCGGCGATGTATTCGGCCAGGGGAACGAGGCCGGCCGGAGGCGGGAAGGCGGCATTCAGGGCTTCGCGGGAGACGGCGAGCGTGGAGCCGAGTCCGAAGTGCAGGCCGCGCTCAAGGTAGCGCGCGGTGAGCAGGGAGGGCATAAAGTCGGTGGAAATGCCGAGGGCTTCGAGTTTCGAACCGACAGTGCCGTGGGCGCGGCCATGATAAAGCGCGGTGACGAGGCCGACGGGCTTTGTACCGGCGGCGGGCGCGAAGGGCGCGAGGACGCGCGCGAGGTAGCGCGGGCTGACATGGATGTCGCTGTCGTTGATCAGCAGGTAGTCGTAACGGGCGTGGGGCAGGAGCTGCGCGAGGTTGCTGACTTTTCCGTTGGGGCCGAGCGATTCCGGGCAGAGGATGAGGCGGATGGAGCGGTCGGGGAATTCGGCCTGCAGCCGATGGACGAGCGCGGCGGCGGGATCGTCGAGGCTGGAGACGCCGAAGAGCAGCTCGTAGTCGCCGGAGTAATCCTGGCGGCAGTGGCTGGCGAAGGCCTCGTACATACCGGGATCGACGCCGCGCAGGGATTTGAAGATGGTGACGGCTGGAGCGAAGCCGGGCGTTGCCCGCATCCGGCGCAGAAACGCGCGCGCGCTCCAGAGGGCGACGAGATAGTAGCCAAATCCGGCGAACGTGAGCAGGGCGGTGAGGGCCGAGATGATGAGGGCGAACATCGGTGCGTCTTTCACTCCCCCAGGATCGGCATGTCGAGCGGCGGCAGCGCGAGCCAGGCGGCGTGCGCGATGCGGTCGAGGGCGCGGCGCAGCGCCGAGGCGGCGCAGGGCTCGACGGTGACAACGAAGGGCAGATGGTTCTTCTCGTAGCCGGGGCGCTGGAAAAGCGCGTCGATGTTGATCTTCTCGGCGGCGAGGGCTCCGGCAATTTCGGCGACGATGCCGGGCATGTCCTTCACGATAAAGCGGATGTAGTGGCGGAGCTGAAACTCGCCGCTGATCTGCGTGGGGCGGCTGGGCAGGTCGGCGGAGCGCGAGCCGTGGGCAAGTGCGATGAGGTCGGAGACGACGGCGACCGCGGTGGGATTGCCTCCTGCGCCGTGTCCGGAGAAGACGACGTCGCCGCCGTACTGGCCGCTGACGAGGACCATGTTTTCCGTCGAACGCGACCACGCGAGCGGGGAACGCAGCGGCACGAGCATGGGGCCGACAACCGCTGAGACGCCGTCCGGGAGCAGCTCGGCTTTGGAGATCTGGCGGATGGTGCAGCCGAGATCGCGGGCGTAGACGAGATCGACGGAATCCACCTGCGTGATGGAGCGGCAGGCGACCGAGTCGACGTCGAGGCCGGCGCGGAGTGCGATGCGCGCGAGGATGACCAGTTTGGCGCGGGCGTCGTAGCCATCGACATCTTCGCTGGGATTGGCTTCGGCATAGCCGAGCTTCTGCGCGTCGGCGAGCACTTCGACGAAGGCTGCGCCTGCTTCCATGCGACTGAGGATGTAGTTGCAGGTGCCGTTGAGGATGCCCTCGATACGGGTGATGCGGTCGCCGGCGAGGCCCTGCTGGAGGCCGGGAATGACGGGAATGCCTCCCGCGACGGCCGCGCCATAGAGCAGATGCGCGCCTTTGGAGCGGGCGAGGCGGTCGAGCTCGATGCCGTGCGCAGCGATGAGCTTCTTGTTGCCGGTCACGGCAGACTTGCCGGCTTCGAGGGCGCGGCGGACCCAGGTTCCGGCAGGCTCGAGGCCGCCGGCCAGTTCGACGACCACGTCTGCGTCGGAGCGGAGGATGATGTCGAAGTCTTCGGTCCAGACGACGGTGGAGGGAACCCAGTCGACGATCTTGCGGGTTACGCCGCGATTGAAGATGTGCGAAAGGTGCACCCCTTCGGGGCGGAGATCGCAGAGAATGCGGGCCACGGACGAGCCCACGGTGCCAAAGCCGAGGATGGCAACTTTCATGGTTCTAGGGTACAGGGTGCGGCGTTCAGCGATCGGGAACCGGCGATCCGTTTGAAATCTTGATTTGCGCGAGAGTACGGATCGGCGCCAGGTCTCTCGATCCTTTGATCAGGATCTGTACGCCTGTGCCTTCTGCATAGCGCGGGGCATTCTCGATCGCCTGAATTACATTTTGCGGAAGGCTGCTGTGGCGGGCGGCCTCGATGGCCCCGGAACCAAGTACAAAAGAGGCACGAAAACATCCGTTGCACGGAGCCAGATAGACGATGGTTCGGCCCTTCACTTTGAGACGCAGGGACCAGCCGTGCTTGATGGAACTGGATTGCCACTCCTCGGTGGAGACGCCTTGCTCATTCACCATCCAGTCAATGAACTGGGACCATGCAGTCACGCTGGAGCCGAGAGCAGTGGCGATTTCGCCGGGAGAAGGCCTGGTATTTTTACCGATGAATGCGTTGGGATAGTCCACGGCACACCTCCGTGAGGGAAGGCGTTGTGGTTGGGAAACTCGGCGGGAAGAAGGATTATGAGCCGCGCAGAGAACTGGTCATTCTACGCCGTTCGGGGTGCTGGGAGAGGCAGGGATTTGGCGTCGTGAACACAGCGCTGCAGGGCTGGAGCCCCAGCCGCCGGGTTGCTAAACGGCCGGTTTGGAAAGGACGTCGTATTCGGATTTCACCAGGCCGCCGGCGAAGGATTGCGTGGCTGTGTGGCGGAGCTGGATGTCGTGCGGCAGTGCGCCGAAGAGAGAGATACCCTGACCGATGAGGACCGGCACGCGGGTGATGATGAGGCGGTCGATGAGTCCGGCACGGAGGAATCGCTGGATGGTGATGCCGCCATCGACGTAGAGATGGTGTGCGCCGGTGGCGGCGAGCCGGGCAACGATCTCGGCCGGTTCGCCGGACATTTGCTCGAGGCGGGCTTGCGGATACTGGCTGAAGTCGAGGGGCTGGCTGCTGAGGGCGACGACGCGCATTTTGCCGTACATCCATTCACCGTACGCGAGAACCCACTCAAAGGTTTTACGGCCCATGACGACGGCATCGACGCTGGCGAAGAACTCCTCAAAGCCGTGCGGAACATTCCCGCCGGCGTCCAGAAAATCGACGGAACCGTCGGGGCGGGCCATGAAGCCATCGACGCTGATGCCGACAAAGACGGAGCAGGGCATTGCACTCTCCCGATTGCCTGGTGGTTGGGCGGAATTGTACGCCGGGATGCTGGTGGAATTCCCGACGACCGCGGTTTCGTGCGTGGCGGGTTTATAACGCCGTGGTCGCCGGCTTCGTGGCGAAGATGTAGGCACGGCGGGACTGGTGCTCGACTTCGGGATAGGGATCGCGCTCCACGATTTCGTCAATCTGCAGCCCGGCGGATTCGAGGAGGCGGCGGATGACGGCGGGCTGGAAATAATAGAAGTCCATGGAAACGGGGCGCTCCCACATCGCGGTGACGTTGCGGATCTCGTCGCCGATGTGGAAGGCGAGCAGGAGCAGGCCGCCGGGCTGAAGCACGCGATGCATTTCGCGGAAGACGGCGGGCAGCTCGGACTCCGGCAGGTTGACGATCGCGTAGAAGGCTGCGATGCCGGCGAAGGAGTTGTCCGGCAGATCGAGCGCGAGCATGTTGCCCTGGCGGAACGTCATGCCGGGGTTGAGGCGGCGGGCCTGATCGAGCATGGCGGGCGAGAGATCGAGGCCTGTGGCCCGCGCGCCGGCGTCGTGCAGATAGCGGGCGACGTGGCCGGGTCCGCAGCCGAAGTCGCAGACCTCGCCGCGGCCCGCGGTGGCGGCAGCAAAGCGGTCCAGAAGCCGGCGATCGAGCGGCTTGTGCTGCAGCTCGGCGTAGATGCGGCGTGCGTACTCGTCAGCGACGCGGTCGTAGTTGTCCCGGATGGAGTCGGTCAGGTCCACAGGACAGGGTACAGGACAGGCCAGTCTGCTATGCGGTCAACGCGAGGGCTGGCCGCGAGCGGGGAAACGCCAGACGATTCCTGTGGAGAAGCGGCCGAAGAAGCGCGGCACGGCGGGTAATGGCTGGGGCACGGGCAGATTGGAGACCAGGGCGAAATAGGCGTACTGAAAGTCGGCCTGGGCGCGGAAGGAGATGCGGCGATTAATGGGCGTGTCGACGCCGCCGCCGAGCAGCGTCGAGAAGGCCGCGATGTTGCCCTGTTCGCCATTCGGACCCCAGAACTTCGTGGCGCCGCCGTCTCCGCCGAGGGCCTCCAGAAAAACTGACTCGTTTCGAACGCGGTGGCTGTATTCGGCGCCGCCGAGGATGAAAGTCGTATTCTGCGATGCGCCCAGGTTGCTTCCGATGTAGCCGGAGGTGTCGAGCTTGAAACGGAAGCCGTGCCAGTCGGGGAAGGCCGCGGACACGTCCCATCCGCTGAGCGGGTGGTGGGCGCCGGGGACCCCGTTGAGCGAGTTGGAAAGGAGCGAGTAGCCGGTGTAGATTTCATAACGCGGCATCGCCTGCGACTGCGCGTGGACGGCGACAGTGCAGAAGAGGAATGCGAGCAGGGCGGGGAAACGATAAGGCATTTTGCGTTTACTGCTCATCCTATCTGAACAGCAACGGGCAGGAGCGGACGCCGGTAGACTGGGTGACGGGCTTCGGCACCGAGGGCATCCCGCAGTTGCGGATCCGGCCGCCGGGCTTGAACATTTATTTCGGCTCCCCGGGGAATTTTCAATCCACGCAGGAGGGAAGAAAGTATGAAGAGATCGATTGCGCTGTTGGCTCTCGGGACGCTGGCCGCAGCCGCGTCCACTACCGCCATCGCCCAGACCAGGGCGGATAACGAACTGAACGCCGCAACACTGGTGATGCAGGAACTGACGGGACCTCAGTCGAAGGCCGGAATTCCGGATGACGTTCTGAGGGATGCGAAGTGCGTGGCCGTAATCCCGAAGATGGTGAAGGCCGGCTTTGTGGTGGGCGGCCAGCATGGCGCGGGAGTAGCCACCTGCCGGCTGGAGAACGGCCGCTGGAGCCCTCCGGCTCCGTTCGATCTGAGCGGCGCGACGTTTGGCGCGCAGATTGGCGGCGAAGAACAGGGCTACGTGATGATGATCATGAACAACGACGGTATGCAGGCGCTGATGTCCGGCCACTTTAAGATTGGTGCTGGAGTGGATGCGGCGGCCGGTCCGGTGGGGCGCGAGGGGTCGGGTTCAGCCGGCGTGAGTGCGGCGATCCTGAGCTACGCGCGCGCCAAAGGAGCGTATATCGGCGCCACGCTGAATGGCGCTGAGCTGAACCAGGACCACGGCGAGACGAAGCAACTCTACGGGCAGGAGACACCGTTCACCGCAATCCTCGATGGCCAGGTGCATATGCCGGACCAGAGTGCGGCGCGGACGTTTGTGAGCACGATCAACCATGCGGTGGCTCGGGCGGCAAGCAACTCTCACTAAAGCGCACAGTTAACGATGTCGAACAATGGAGGCAGGCGAATGTCTGCCTCTTTTCTTTCCGAGCCAACGTGGGGGGGCGATCGGGTTTAGAAATTCCAGACCAGACCCGTAGTGATGCGGGCGAAGTAGTTGGGCAGGCCGTGAACGGGGTTAGGGTAGACAGGAACCGGTGAGGGAAGGGCGGCCAGGGCCGGATGGAAGTTGGTATAGACAAAATCGCCCTGAACGCGGAAGGCAAGGCGATGCGGCAGGGGAGTGTCGAGGCCGCCGCCGAGGAAGCTGGCGAAGGAGGCGGTCTGGCCGATGGTTTGATTGGCTCCCCAGTTCTGGTTCAGGCTGCAGTCGCCCAGCAGGCCTTCGACGAACGCAGACTCCTTGCCGATGCGGCGCGAATACTGTCCACCGGCCAGGATGTAGATGGGGTGCTGGGGCGCGGCGAGATTGGTTCCGCGATAGCCGGCGATGTCGGCTTTGAAGCGCACGTTATGCCAGTCGAAGACGCCGATGGCGGCGTCCCACCCGCTGAGCGATTGGCGGGAGCCGGGAACGCCGTTGGGCGAGTTGGAGACCCAGCTATAGCTGCCGGAAAGCTGGTAAAGCGAGGGCGCGTCCGCCTGAGCGCAGAGGGCAGGCGCGCAGCCAAGCAGGGCAAGGAAGCCGACGGTGCGAAAGAACATGGAGATGCTGACCATCGTAACCGGTTGGCCGGGAGGTTGGGAATGGGGCGTGACAAGAGTCCGCCAGGGCCTGACGGCTCGATATCCGTTGCTCTCCCGGCATCATCCGGCTGTTCTTAGTGGCCTCCGGGAGTGGCGGTGCACGCAGAGCACGATGTCCTGAGGCTGATGAGGCCGTGGTCGTCGAGGATGAGGTTGTCCTCGCGGCTGTGTGGATCGATGAGCCTGGCAGCGGTGATGGCGAGGATATTGTGGCCGCGGGTGGTGGGGTGCAGGTCGTCCCAGAAGAGGTAGGTGTCGGGATCGACCGGTTCGGCCTGAGATTCGGTGGTTATGTTGACCAAATCGAATTTTGCAGGGTCGGCAACGATTTGGTCGAAGAGGGAATAGACGTCGAGCTGGTAGATCGCGAGGTGCCGGCCGAAGTTGATGTCGCGCACGATGGCCAGGCCGGT
Organism: Acidobacteriaceae bacterium; assembly: GCA_030041435.1. GTDB lineage: Bacteria > Acidobacteriota > Terriglobia > Terriglobales > Acidobacteriaceae > Palsa-343. Next base: position 135,245 of record JASHNW010000115.1, on the reverse strand, counting down.
CCTGAGGACGTCGTTATAGAGTTCGCTGGCCTGGGTGGCGGGGATGGAGGTCGTGGGAGAGCCGTTGAGGCGGGGCACCAGGCCGAGCGGCGGCAGATTGGGGACGATGAACTGGGTCGCTCCGGCTTCGACGAGGCGCTGGACGTTGAGGGCCTGGGTGATGCCGGCGTCGAAGACCTGGTCGAGCGAGGTGGCGTAGAGCACGTCGATGGCGCCGCCCCAGACGATGAAGAGGGTCTTGTTGGTGATTTTGGGTTTGGTGGCGAGGTAGTCGGTGATTTGCTGCCCGATGTTGTCAATGTTGACGGAAAGGGAATCGGACGGACCAAAGGTAAACGCACTGGTACCGCTGCCGGTGGTGGCGAAGCCGTAAGCGTAGTCGGTGCCGCCGTCGAGCGAGTTCACGACGGGCGGCTGTGCGGGCAGGGATGCGGCGAGCTGCTCCACCCAGACACCGAAGTATTTCTCCGCGGGGGGAAGGGTGTCGGCGCCGTCGGTGAAGCGGCCGAGCGTGTAGTCGGCGATGGGACCGGGAATGGCAAGGCCGTAGGTCTCCTGGGTCAGGTAGGTCACGTTGCCGGTGTCGGAAAGGGAATCGCCGAAGACGACGATAGAGGTGTAGTCCTGCGCGTGCGCGAGGGCTGCGGTGAAGGCGAAGACGAAAGCCGCCGTCAAAGTGAAGACGCCGCGCGCAGAAACTGAGGTGGAGCGGAGGAAATGCGGAGTGGGTCGCATCGTGGGTTCCGTCCTTGGGATGGGATTGGGCCTGGTTGTCGAGTGCACGGATGGTAGGCCTGGCAGTGGCCGGTGTCAATCGGGAACGAAAGAGTCTACCCTCGCGTGCGTTCGGCGATAGGGATTCTGACTTCGGCGATGCAGCCGGTGCCGTTGGCGCGGTTTCGCAGAGTGATGGCGCCGCCGTGGGCTTCGACAATCTGGCGGGCTAAGGCGAGGCCTACGCCGGAGCCGGATTTTTTTGTGGTGTAGAGCGGGACAAAGAGGTTTTCCGGATTCGCGAGGCCGGGACCGTTGTCCTCGATCTGGATGGCCACGACGTCGCCGTCTTCGCTGGCGCGGAGTGTGACCTCCGGGGCGCAGGGGGCGAAGATCTGCTCGACTTCGGCGTCTTCGCCGACGCAGGTGCTGGCCGCTTCGACGGCGTTGCGCACGAGGTTGATAAGGAGCTGCTCGATCTGATCGGGGTCGGCGAGGAGGTCGACGTCAGGCGCGGCGAGGATGCGAACGTCGACGCGGATTTCGAGCGAGACAACGCGCTCCAGCAGCGGGACGAGCGGCACGCGCTTGAGGATGGGCGCCGGTAATTGGGCAAGCTGGCGGTAGGCCTGGACGAATCGGTTGAGGGAGTCGGCGCGGTTTTCGATGACGGAGAGGCCGCGGTTAAGATCGCGCTCCAGGCTGGCCGCCAGGGGCGGGTGCTGCATTTGCGGCCGGTCCGGAGCTGTGGGCGATCCCGGCGTGCCATTGGCGGGGTCGGAGACGGCGATCGGCGAGCGAAGGGGCGTGGGGGCGAGACGCGAGCGCAGGCTTCCGGCGATGGATTTGATGGGGGTAAGCGAGTTCGAGATTTCGTGGCCGATGACGCGGATGAGGCGGCGCCAGGCGAGACGCTCCTCTTCGCGCAGCGCGGTGCTGACGTCGGAGAGCAGGATGAGCGTGTGGGGGACGCCGCGCTGGCGGAAGGTGGAGCGGCGGATCATCCAGCGGGGCGCGTTCTCGGGCCCGGCGCGTTGCGGGCCGCGGCGCAGGGCGGTCTGCGCTTCGAGGGGCAGGATGGTTTCGCTGGGCTGATCGAGGAGAACGGCGAGCGAGAGCTCATCGGCGGACTTGCCGAGATCGCGCGCGGGCTGGAGGGCGAAGACGCGCTCGGCGGCGGGATTGAGCAGGCGCAGGCGGGCGTTCTGGTCGAAGGCGAGGACGGGGGCGTCCATTTCGGCGATGACGCGGCGCAGAAGGGCGACGGCTTCGAGGGCGCCGACGCGCTGCGCCTGGAGGGTGTCGGCGAGGGCGTTGATTTCGAGGGAGAGCTGGCCGAGGGAGTCGTCGCGATTGGCGCCGCGGGCGCGGAAGGAGTAGTCCTCTTCGCGGAGCGCGGCGACGACGTTGGCGAGGGTCTGAACGGGGCGGACCGCTTCCTCGATAAACGCGGCGAAGACGAGCAGGAGAACGAGGAGGAGGATAGCGAGGGTGGCGACCATGGGGCCGGCGGAGACGTGAAGCAGCGCGAGCAGGCCGGCGCAGAGGCCAAGAACGCAGAGCGCCGCGATGGTGCAGAAGATGCGCAGGCGCGCCTCAAAGGAGGTGCTTTGGCGTTTGGGCTTGCGGCGATGGGAGTGGTTCGCCATGGATCAGCGATCGGAGCATAGAGCTCAGAGCACAGGGGACAGCCTATCCCACATTTGCCAGGTGCGGGCAGATCCATTTGACTCAGCCCCGGCTCGTTCAGGCGGGGTCACGGGCCCCCGGCATTTTCGCGTTTCGCTAGATCCCATATTTTTCCATCCGCCGGTAGAGCGCCCCGCGGCTGAGGCCGAGGGCTTCTGCCGCCTGGCTCACGTTGCCGTTGCAGCGCGAGAGGGCTTTGCGGATGAGGATACTCTCCACGGACTCGAGACTCATCTCTTCGAGCGCCTGGGTGGAGACGCGGGCCGGGGAAAGGCCCAGGTCGGAGACTTCAATGATGTCTTCGCGGGACATGAGGACCGCGCGCTCGATGGTGTGGTCGAGCTCGCGCACGTTGCCCGGCCAGGCATAGTGGAGCATGAGCTGGATGGCGGCGGGATCGATGCCGTTGACCTGCTTGCGGTAGCGCTGGGCGTAGCGAGCGAGGAAATGGGCGGCGAGCGGCGGGATGTCTTCGCGGCGCTCGCGCAGAGGCGGCAGATGGATTTCGACGGTGTTAAGGCGGAAGAGCAGGTCGGCGCGGAAGCGCTGGGCTTCGACCTCGGCGCGGATATCGGCGTTGGTGGCCGAGATAATGCGTACGTTGACGCGACGCGTTTTCGAGGAGCCGACGCGCTCCATCTCGCCGGTTTCGAGCACACGCAGCAGCTTGGCCTGCTGGCGCGCCGGGACGTTGGCGATTTCGTCGAGGAAGAGGGTGCCGCCGTCGGCGAGCTCGAAGCGGCCGATGCGTTCGGTGCGCGCGTCGGTGAATGCGCCTTTGACGTGGCCAAAAAGCTCGCTCTCGAAAGTGCCTTCAGGCAGCGCGCCGGTATTGACGGCGACCAGCGAGCGGGAGGCGCGCGACGAGAGGGCGTGGAGGGTCTGCGCGACGACTTCTTTGCCGGTGCCATGCTCGCCGGTGATCAGCACGCTCGCGTCAGAAGGGCCGATGCGAGCGATGGTGGCGAGGACCGGCTGCATGGCCGGCGCGGTGGCGATCATCTCCGGCAGGTTGGCGGCGCGGAGCAGGCGGTTTTCGGCCTCGAGGCGCTGGGCGCGGCGCACAGCATCGTAGAGCTCAATCTGGGTGCGCAGGATGGTGAGCAGGCGGGCGTTGTCCCAGGGTTTCTGGATGAAATCGTTGGCGCCGCGGCGCATGGCTTCGACGGCCAGCTCGACGTTAGCCCACGCGGTCATGACGATGACGGGGAGCTGCGACTCGTGAGAGCGAATCTGCGAGAGCAGGTCGAGGCCTTCGTGGCCGGAGGTGGTGTCGCGGGTGTAGTTCAGGTCGAGCAGCAGCGCATCGAAGGTCGCGGATTTGAGCGCGTCGAGGACCATGAAGGGCGATGTGGCCTTTTCGATGCGGAAGCCTTCGGGCTCGAGAAGGAGCTCAAGGGCGTCGAGGATGTGGGGCTGATCGTCGGCAATCAGAATGCTGGGCGCGACGCGGTCGCGGGTGGCATCGGTGCTGACGGGCTGGGCGGCGGTGGACATGGGGCGGCTAAGAAGCGGTCAGGGTTGGAACGGCCAGAGATGAGACGGCCAGCGAGTCATCATCGGGGCGTGACGGTTCGCGGGCAGCAGGTGCGGTCGATTTTGCGGGCAAGTCGTTCATGCAATCTCCATATTACGGGGCGTGGGTTACGACGCCGGATTTCGCCTCGTCGATGGTGACGCCGGTGCGATCGAGGGTCTCGCCGATGGCGCGATCGATATCGACCTTGGCAATTTCATACGCGGTCTGTGCCGCGTACAGCGTCGATTCGGCCACGGCCAGCGCGTTCTCCGCGGCCAGCGTGTCGAGGCTCGACTTGGCCCCGAGCTGCTGTTCCTGCTTGGTGATGTCGAAGGTTCGCTGCGCCAGATCCCTGGCTTTCTGGGCGGCATCCACGTGAGCCTGCGCCTGCTGCAGAGCGAACTGCGAGTTGCGTACGTCGAATCGGATGTTCTTCTTCTGCTCTTCGTACGTGATTTGGGCCTGCCGGTAGCCCAGCTGCGCGCGGTACTGGTCGGCCTTTGCAATGCGGTTGCGGATGGTGAAGTTGAGCGTAAAGCCAACCTGATATTCCGGCGACGAGTAGTTGAACGCGTCCTCGAGAACGCCCGGCGTGCTGCTGGGCAGGCTGGTGGTGCAGTACGCGCCCAAATCGCAATGCGGATTCAGCGGGCCGCCAGTGCCGTATCCGGCAAACAGTCCGTAGGCGTTCAGCGAGGGCAACAGCTCGTTGTTGATGGCCTTCAGGTTCATCTGTGCGACCTGCATGCCGATCTGATCCTGCGAAACATCGGGCCGGTTCTTTTCCGCCTCGGCGATCAGGTCGTCAATCGACTTGCTCGCGTTCGGATCCGACGGCCCGATCCTGTCGAGCGGGATTACCGGCATGTCATCGATGGTCGGATCGTCGGTCTTGGTGAGGGCATTCTTCAAGTTCAGCTCCGCAGCCTTCAGGGTGGCGCGAGCTACCGTAAGGTTGCCCTCGGCGGTTGCGACGGCGGCCTGGTCGGTCATGACCTGCATGGCGGGAATGGCCTTGAGTTCCAGCTGCTTCTGATCGTCGTTGAGCGTCTGGTTGGCGAAGTTCAGCGACTGCTCCTTGATCTGCTCGTCCTCATAGGCGCCGACGAGGTCCCAATAAATGTCCTCGACCCCGGTAACCGTCGCGATCGCCTGCGCCTTAAACGCATAGTCCGTCAGCTCCAGATTCTTTTTGGCAATCCGAATCCAGCGCTTGTTCGTTCCCGTTCCAAAGCCGGCCAGCAGCGGCTGGGTCAGAGTCAGTTTGTAACTCAGGAAAGTGTCGGGGTTGACGATATCCTCCGGGCTGTTGCTCGCCTGGCGTTCGCCGCTCAGCGTGAAATTTACTCCCATGCCGGTGGGAAAATACTGCTGATACGCCGTGCCGAAACCGACGGTGTTCTGCTCGTAGAGGGGGACACCATACTGAATGGTGTTCACTTCCTGGGTCTTGGAGTGATCCACCAGAGCCTGCAGGCTGAATACCGGATCGAAGGGCTCCACAAAGGTTCCTTCGCCCAGCGTCGATTGCACCAGGCCACCGGCGCCGGCGGCGCCCGCGCCCGAACTGGCCTGCCCGCCCGCGCCCGCCGGAGTCGAGCCTGCGCTGAGTGCGCCCTGTGTCGATGTCGAAACCACGGCCGTGTTCACGCCGTTGGCGACGCCGCCCGCCATGGTGCGGGCAAGGTCGGTTTGGGCCGTAGGCAGCTCGTAGCGGGCGTACGCCAGGTCGAGGTTGTTCTCAATGGCCAGCGCGATTGCGTCCTGCAGCGAGATGTAAAGCTTGCCGTCGCGCATCAGCGACTGCAGCCGCGGTGAGTTCTGCAGGTTCAGCGGCGGCGCCAGGCTCGGGCGGTATGCGTCGAAGGGATTGCGCCGGTGCGGCATGCTCACATGGAAAGGCTGCTGGGCAGCGACGGGTTGCTGCTGCTCCTGCTGGATCTGCTGCGCCAGCGTGGGTTGGGCCGGCGGCGCGGCGGGCATGGGAGCCGAGGGGGTGGTCTGCGCGGGCGGAGGCGGGGTCTGCGTCTGCTGGGCAAAGCCGGCTGGAGCGAGCAGGCCACAGAGGATGGCCGGGAGAAGCCGCTGGTGCCAGGAAGTACGATTCACGATGCGCTGACCTCCACGCCGAGATTGGGATTGGCGGTGTCGGCAACGAGCCAGCCATCGCGCAGTTCGATGACGCGCGTGCCGTAGGCGGCGTTGGTCTCGGAGTGCGTGACCTGGACGATGGTGGTGCCCTGCTGATTCAGCTCGCGGAACAACTCCATGATCTCCTTTGCCTGGCTGGAATGCAGATTGCCGGTCGGCTCGTCGGCCAGCAGCAGCGCCGGCTTGTGAATGACGGCGCGGGCGATGCCCACGAGCTGCTGTTGGCCGCCGGAAAGCTGGGAAGGGAAGAGGTCTTTCTTGCCGACGATGTTGAAGCGATCGAGCGTGTCGGCGACCAGACCCTGGCGCTGGGCGCGGGGCATGTCCTTATAGGAGAGGGGAAGGTCGATATTTTCCTGGACGGTAAGGTCGTCGAGCAGGTGGTAGCTCTGGAAGACCATGCCGACATTGCGCTTGGCGAGCTCGGCGCGCTGGCGGCGATTCATGGGGTGGACCGGATCGTCTTTGAACCAGTACTCGCCGAGCCACTGGTCGTCGAGCAGGGCGAGCACGTTGAGCAGCGACGATTTGCCCGCGCCGGAAGGCCCCATGATGGTGAGGAATTCGCCTTCCTTGATGTCGAGGGCCACGCGGCGCAGGACCCAGGTTTGGCCGGCGCCGGATTTGTAACTGCGTTCGATGTTTTTCAGGTGGATCATGATCTTAGCCTCTGGTCTGTAGCCGGCAGCTTGTAGCCTGCAGCGGACAAGCAGCGGCTTCCGACTGAAAGCCCTGAGGCGCCAGCCACCGGCTACCCGCTGCCGGCTGATTACTTCGCTTCGAGAACCTGTTCCAGAGCCTCGCCTTCGGCCACCACTTTGCCGTCGAAGAGGTGAATCTGGCGATCGGCGTGGCGGGCGAAGCGCGGGTCGTGCGTGACCATGCAGATGGTCGCGCCTTCGCGATGCAGATTCTGGAGCAGCTCCATGACCGCTTCGGCGTTGCGCGAGTCCAGGTTGCCGGTGGGCTCATCGGCCAGCAGGATGGAGGGCGATCCGGCGAGGGCGCGGGCCACGGCGACACGCTGCTGCTGACCGCCGGAGAGCTGCGACGGATAGTGGCGGATGCGGTGCGCCATGCTGACGCGCTCCAGCGACTCCTGCACGCGGCGCTTGCGCTCGGTCGACGACATGCCGGAGCGATAGGTGAGCGGCAGCTCGACGTTCTCGTAGACGGTGAGGTCGCCGATGAGGTTGAAGCTCTGGAAGATAAAGCCGATTTCCTGGTTGCGGATGCGCGAACGCTGCGAGAAGTTCAGGTTCTCGACCGCGTGGCTGTTCAGCGTATAGCTGCCGCCGGTGGGCGTATCGAGCAGCCCGATGATGGAGAGCAGCGTCGATTTGCCGCAGCCCGAGGGGCCGGAGATGGCGACGTACTCGCCCTTGTCGATCTTCATGTGGACGCCGGACAGAGCGTGCGTCTCAATCTCGTCGGTGTAGAAAACCTTGGTGAGGCTTTCGATTTCAATCAACGCCTGACTGTTTTCCATCGTGCTCTCCTGCTTCTTATGAATTGGGCCTTACCGGAATCTTATTCGAGCCGTACCCTGTCGTTCGCATCGTAGCGGGACATGTCGGAAAGAATGACGCGATCGCCTTCCTTCAGTCCGTCGAGAATTTGAATTTCGGTCACCGAGGCGCCGCCCACTTTCACCTGAACCCGGGTGGCGGTTTTGCCGTCCGGATCGTAGCGGAAGAGGCTGATGGTGCTGTAGGGGTTACCGAACGCCGGACGTCCCACATACAGCACGTCGTGCAGATGCTGGAGATCGATGGTGCCATCCACACTGAGCTGCGGGACCGCTCCCGGCGGCAGCGGCCCATCCAGTGTTACGTCAACGGTGCGCGTTCCGTTCAATACCATGGGATCGATTCTGGAAACATGGCCGGGAACGATGCCGTTGTGGGTGTCGATTTCAGCGGGCTGGCCGAGCTGGATGTCGTGCGCCTGGGTTTCGGCGATCTGCAATGCCGCTTTGAGCTGGTTGGGAATAATGACCTCAGCTACCGAGGTCCCCGCGGTCACATGCTCGCCCACCTGCACCGGCGTTGCCAGCGGCTGCAGCACGCCGGCGATGCCCGCCCGCACCTGCAGCTCCTCTTCCTGCTTCTGATACAGATCGAGCTGCGCCTTTGCCGAATCGATCTTCGTCTGCGAGGAAGCGAGCTGAACCTTGATGGCGTTCTCGTTCACCTGCAGCTGTTCCTGGCTGATCTTTTGCTGCGTCGTGAGCTGGTCGGCGTTGTTCTTCGACTGCTCCCACTGGATGCCGCTGATCTCCCCCAGCGCGTAGCGTTGCTTGTCGATCTGCGCCTGCAGCAGCGCCTGGCTGTACTGCGCGTTCACCGCGGCCGCCGCGGACTTCATGCCCATGATGGTCGATTGCAGTTGCGCGTTCAGGCTTTTGTAGTCGGCCTGCGCGCCTTCGAGCGCCGCTCGCGCGCCCACCAGCTCCTGCTGCAGCTGCGGGTCGGTCATGTCCAGCAGAACGGTGTCCGGCTTGACCATGGTGCCGGGCAGCACCCGGATCGAGACAATCGTCGCGTCCGTCTGCGCCGGGATTAACTGAATGCTCTCTTCGCGAGGCACCAGCGTTCCCAGTCCGCGGACGTTGACGGTGAAGTCGCCGCGTTTCACGGTCTCGGGATAAACGGTGCTGGCGTCTACGGTGGGGATGGCCGGTTTGAGCCGCATGACGGCCCAGGCGGCAGCAGTGACGCCGAGGGCAACGAGGACGAGCACGATGATCTGCCGGCGGAGCTTCTTCTTCCGAATGTCGGGGCGAGCGATGTCCATTGCAACTCATTCATTGCATGTTCCGCACCATTCAGGGTGTGGCGGCAAGTGGCTTGATTTCTGCTGGATGGCCCTGCCATCCGAGGAGGCTGAGGGAAGCGGACTGGCCGTTTGCGGAAACCTGTGTCCGGTAGTGGACAGTGGGCGGGCAGGCAGGGTCGCGGTTACGAGGCCGGGGTGGCGGCGCGCAGCTTCTCGTCGACAAGGCGGATGATCTGCCGGTGAATGGCCTCGATGCTTTGATCGCCTGCGATGACGGTGACGCGGGCGGGCTCACGGGCGGCGATGGCGCGGTACCGGTCGTAAACGCGGCGGTGGAAGGCCTGGTCTTCGGTCTCGAAGCGGTTCTCGTCCTTGTCGGAGCGGCCGTTGCGGCGGCGGGCGCGGGCGAGGGAGCGATTGAAATCGGGCAGCAGCAGGAGGGTGAGGTCGGGATTGAGTCCCCCGCACATGACCGCGTGCATGCGGAGGACGACCTCGCTGCCCAGCTGGCGCCCGCCCCCCTGATAGGCCTCGGTGGAGTCAGTGTAGCGATCGCAGAGGACGATGCGGCCGGCTTCGAGGGCGGGGCGGATGACCTCGGCGATCGCCTGGGCGCGGTCGGAAAACATAAGACCGAGCTCGGTCATGGCATCCATGGGCTCGGTGCGCGAGTCGAGGATGAGCGCCCGGATGCGGTCGCCGATGCGCGTGCCGCCGGGCTGGCGGGTGACGGTGACGGCGTGACCGTGGGCCTCAAGGTAGGCGGCGAGCCTGCGAAGCTGTGTGGATTTGCCGGAACCGTCGAGGCCTTCAAAGGTGAGGAAAAATCCCCGGGACATAAATGCAGGTTACAGGGGGACTGGCCGTCCGGGCGAGGGGCGCTTCGCGCGGGGGGACGTGGTGCAGAGTCCGGGGTGCGGGATGCAGCGGGCGCCCGGAACGAGGGGTTTTTCGCGCGGACCCAGGTTTTGCACAGAAAACGGAGCAATTATGATCGAGTCGCCAGCAATTTGTTTCATATGCTATGATTTGCGCGCTTTTAGTGAGCGTTCTCAGTGCGACGGTACTTTTCGGCGGGCTCCTGCAGGGTCCCGAAAGGCTATCCGGGACGGGAACAGGAAATCGTTGAAGGCCGCGGCGCCAGGGACGCGGAAAGCGGAAGGAAAAACCCATGACCAGTTCCGCCGGCTTCACCCTCGGCATGGGGCGCTGGATCGCCCCTGTCGCTGTACTGCTGCTCGCATCGGGAGGTCTAATGCGCGCACAGGTTGTGGTTGTGCCCACCACCCCACAAGTCGGATCGTCGAATCCCGCGACGGCCGAACCCACGGTGCCTCGTCCCACCACAAAACCGTGCATCGTGCCGCTCTTCGAAAACCTGGAATTCGCGGACTTCAATCTCAAGAGCTTCAGCTACACGCCGCCGGCCGATTGTCCAGGACCTTGGGCGAAGGTGGTCTTTACTGCGGACTTCACGGTGACGGCAGGCAGGCAATTCGACCGCACCGCGGCGTTCTACCTGGGCCAGGCCAGCATTTATTACGGCACCACCGCGGAACCGCGCAGCGCGCTGAGCCCCTCGTGGCACGTGGAGCGCGACGTGACCGATCTCACGCCGATCTTTCAGTCGCCGCAGACCGGTGAAGCCAATATCGGCAACTTTGTAGGAACCTACAACGGTGTCGTCTACAACGGACTCATTTACGCGGATGCCGCGCTGGAATTCTATCCGGCGAACTTCCGCAACCCCGCTCCGCGGACGCCGGATATGGTGATCCCGGTGAACGGATCGGGCGGCGATGCGGGCACGCTGAACACGACGACAGATCAGATTACGCAAACGCTGAACCTGCCGGAGAACGTGGAGAGCGTCTATCTGAACGTGATTGCGCAAAGCCAGAGCAACGACGAGTTCTGGTATACGTGCGTGCCGAATGACGAAGCTGGACCGCTGCAGAGCTGCGGAGGCACGGCCTTCCGCGAGGCAGAGGTGAGCCTCGACAGCCAGCCTGCGGGGGTGGCGCCGATCTATCCGTGGATCTTCACGGGCGGGATCGACCCGTATTTGTGGGAGCCGATTCCCGGTGTGCAGACGCTGGACTTCGTGCCCTACCGCGTAAACCTGACCCCGTTTGCCGGCATGCTGGCTGACGGCGGCACGCACACGGTGGCGCTGAGCGTGTACAACGCCGACTCGTACTTTTTGGCCACGGCGAACCTGCTCGTCTATCTCGATCACGGAGCGACAAAGACGACCGGAGGGCTGATCAGCAACACGTTGTCCGCCGCGCCTACTCCGACGATCGCGGACAACATCGTTGCCTCGAACGGCAACTATTCGGGGAATATCCTGACCACGTCGAACCGGAACTTCGCCATCAGCGGATATATTCAGACGTCGCATGGCAAGGTGGTGACGACAGTCCAGCAGAACGTGAACTTCAGCAACAATCAGACGTTCACCATCAACTCGTCGGAATATGTCCAGGATATCCAGCAACTGACGACCGTGCACTCCACCAGCACAACGCAGCAGGGCTGGCTGGTGACGACGGAGGAGGAAAACTTCCGCTATCCGCTGACGGTGGACTACTCGTCTGGCTCGACGTCGAGCGGGTTCTATGCAACGACGAACGTCAGCCAGGCGTATCAATCCGATGATGCGCAAAGCCTGGACCGGTTCCCGCTGTACTGGAGCAAAGTGAACAACCAGCTGAGCACGACGGACACCGACCTGTTCGACTCCAGCGGCAATTTCCTGGGGCCGAGCGCGGGCCAGTCGTCCAACACGTATACGTGGAGAAATTCGCTGGGCGGGTGCTACACCCGCACGATTACCTCCGCGGCGCAGGTGCTGGCCTCGGTAAGCAACGGCCAGGGCTGCTTCGATCAGCACCAATTCTGATCGAGGGTCTGTGACGGATCGCGGCACGCCGGGGACTTCGGTTCCAGGCGTCGCCGCGGTGCGAGCTACAATCGACGCATCGGGTCGATTCCTGACGATCCGCGAGAAGGCGATGAGATTCCTCAGGCGCAATTGGCGAACGATTGTGGTGCTGGGCATGGCGCTCGGCCTGCTCGCGCTGCTGCTGCATCCGGTGGTGACGCATGGGCCGGCGCTGGCGGCGTTCGTTCTGCTGCCGGTGCTGCTGTTCGGTTTGGTGCTGGCGCCGCTTTCGCTGTGGCCCGCGGGTGATCTGGAGCAAAGATGGGTTGCGCCGGTTCTGTGCCGGGCGCATCTGTTCCAGCGGCCTCCTCCTTCCTGCAAAAACTAACTTCCTTCTTTCGCTATGGGCGCGCTGCCCTTGTTTGGGCTGAGGTGCGCTCTGCGGCTTTCTCTGGGAACGAACAGCCTGGAGGGACAGATGGTTTTTGCGTGGATCGTCAATGGTTGTGTTGTCGGATTTCTGTTGTGGGCGAGCGCCCGGCTGCTGCGTGAGCGGCGCAGGCGGACCAGGAAACCCGCCAAAGATCTGGTGATTTCTCCGTTGTCGGGACTGGCGATGGGCGCGATGCTTCTGGGTTTTCAGGCGATCGTGCAGCCGGAAGTGCGGCACAGGATCGTGGAGGAGCAGAAGGAAGAGAGCGTCGACGACGCGAGTGGAGCCGAGCCGCCGGGTGGACGTCTGTTGCACGAACAGCTGCAGCGGATTCGCCACGGGGAGGAGATGGGAGCGGTGACGGTGCGGGTCGACAGCGACAGGATCAGCGCTCAGGCGGAGATCTCGGCTCCGGGATAGTCGTCGGGCGGGTCGCGATCAGGGCGCGCAGGAACTCCACAACAGCCAGGCTCCGGCCGCCAGCAGGACCGGTGAGCTGAGCAGGCCGGCCAGTCTGCGGCGGTAAAGCAGAGATCCGCCGATATGGAGCAGCCCGTTGAACACGCCGACCAGAATGCCGAGGGGGAGGGCCACGATGCGAATCCAGTGAGCGCCGTGGAAGGCAAGCGGGGACAGAAGGAGCAGCAGACAGACGCCGGCGATCAGTCCGGTGAGCCACCCTCTGAATGTGAAGACCGGGATGGGCAGATGCAGGCGGCGGCGAATGGCGCGGGCGTTGGGATTGTAGAGGGCGAGGAAGTCGTGGCGAGCTTCGTCGGCAACATGCAGAGCGACGGCCAGAGCGAAGGCGATCCACGCGAGTCCGAAGTTCCAGTGCAGCATGGCGGGGTCCTCCTGGCTGGCGACTATACGCCGAAAACTGCGCCGCGCAGGCGGTGTGTGAGCGGTGTCCGGTTACGGATGGTTACACTAATGGATTGCACTCGCCATCAGGAGGACTATGCGCTTTCGATTTCCCGCGCTATTGGGAGCGGCTCTGGCAGCCGCTTTTTCTTTGCACGCTCAAACGACCCCGGCGAATCCGATCCGGATCACCGTGGATCTGACCGACGCTCCGCGGAAGCTGCTGCACGCGCAGATGACAATTCCGGTTTCGCCGGGGCCGCTGACGCTGCTGTACGCGAAGTGGATTCCGGGCGAACACATGCCCGATGGACCGATCGACAATCTGGCGGGGCTGTTCATCACGGCCAATGGGCAGACGGTGCGCTGGGTGCGCGACGACGTGAACATGTACGCGATCCACCTGACGGTGCCGGAGGGAGTTTCGCAGCTGGACGTGAAGGACGATTTTCTGGCCACGGCGCCAGCCAACGGATTTTCTGCAGGCGCATCGACCAGCGCAAATCTGGCGGTGCTGAGCTGGAATGAGCTGGTGCTGTATCCCTCCGGGCACCAGTCGGACCAGGTCTTTGTGCAGCCTGCCGTGATTCTGCCCACGGGCTGGCAGTACGGAACGGCGCTGCCGCGGGTGGCCCCGGGCACGGAGGCCGACACGAAGCCGGGTGCGGACAATTCCGTTCACTTCGACACGGTTTCGCTGGAGCAGCTGATCGATTCGCCGCTGCTGAGCGGGAAATATTTCGCGCAATTCGATCTGGCGCCGGAAGTGACGCCGAAACATTACCTCGACGTTGTCTCCGATGGGCCGGAGGATCTGAACCTGAGCGACGACACCCTGGCCGGCTTCAGCAACCTGGTGCGCGAGACGGGCGCGGTGTACAAATCGCGGCACTACGGCAGCTATCACTTTCTGGTGACGGCGAGCGATCAGGTGGCGCACTTTGGGTTGGAGCATCACCAGTCGAGCGACGATCGCGTGCCGGAGAAGACGTTCATCGACCCGAACCTGCTGCTGCTGTCAGCCGATTTGCTGCCGCATGAGTTCACGCATTCATGGAACGGAAAATACCGGCGGCCGGCGGGGCTGGCGACGGGGAACTACGAAGATCCCATGGTCGGCAGCCTGCTGTGGGTCTACGAAGGGCTGACCGATTACATGGGCAATGTGCTGGCGGCGCGCAGCAAGCTGGAGACGGACGCGCAGTACCGCGATTATCTGGCCGACACCGCGGCGACACTCGATTACCGGCCGGGACGCACGTGGCGCGATCTGCAGGACACGGCAACGGGAGCGCAGTTTCTCTATCTGGCCGGCGGCGGCTGGGATAACTGGCGGCGCAGCGTCGATTACTATTCCGAGGGCGACCTGGTGTGGCTCGACGTGGACACGACCATCCGCAGGCTGACCAGGGACAAGAAGAGCCTGAATGATTTTCTGGGAATCTTCGAAGGTCTGGGCGGCAACACGGCGCCGAAGGTGGTGCCCTATCACTTTGACGACGTGGTGAACGCCCTGAACCAGGTGGTGCCGTATGACTGGGCCGGCTTTCTGAAGGAGCGGCTGACCAGTCTTGCGCCGCACGCGCCGCTGGAGGGCATTACGCAGGGCGGCTACAAGATCGTGTACACCGATCAGCCGAACGACATCACCCTGGCGCACATGAATGCGAGCGGCAGCACGAATGAGTGGTGGTCGATCGGACTGAACGCGACGAGCGACGGGCACATCGAGGACGTGCTGGTGGGGTCGGCAGCGGACAAAGCGAAGCTGGGGCCGGGCATGCAGATTGTCGCGGTCAACAATCGCCAGTTCACCGGCACGTTGCTGAACGACGCCATTGAAGCGGCGAAGGGAACCCAGGCGCCGATTGGGCTGATCGTGGTGAATACGGGCGTGTATCGCGTGGTCGGGCTCGATTACCACGATGGTGTGCGCTTCCCGCATCTGGAGCGCGTGGATGGAACGCCGGATTATCTGGATGAAATCCTGAAGCCGATGACGAAAGGCAGCTGAGGAGCGGTTAGTCATAAAGCGGTCAACGCAGGTCTGGTCAGCTAAGAGGCGGTCAGCGAGCGCCTGCCGAAGAGAACCTAAGAACATTGCATTATTTCCCGGCGCGGCCCTCCATCTGGGGCCGCGTCGCATTTGCGGAAGTGAAGAAGCGCAGGACGGTCGCGAGCTCCTGGTCGGAGAACTGCGCGATCACGGACTCGAACTGGCTGTGCGGTGCGTCGTAATTTGCCGTGACGCGCTTCTGCCGCGTCTGCACCAGACTGACGACGACGCTGCGGCGGTCCGATGGATTGCTGGAACGGCGGACGTAGCCGGCGCCTTCCAGCCGGTCGAGAACCACGGTGACGCCTCCGGACGAGAGCCCGCTGCACTGCGCCAGCATGCCCGGCGTCATGGGGCCGAGCAAGTCGAGCAGGTTGAGGAACTGCATGTCAGTGGGGTGCAGGCCCAGCTTGTCCGCGACCCGCTGGCTGTACAGGCTGGAGCCGGCGATGAAAAGGCGCACGGCGCGATGGAGAGCGGAGACGGTTCGGGAGTGCTTTTCGCTTGACATGATTCTCAGTTCATTCTACAAGAATCTTAGTGAATAAGATAAACACACCGGAGAACAACATGGAACAGACATTGGGCGGCGAAGTCTTGCTGGAATCGGCAGGCGGAAAGCCTCGGTTTCCCGGGCCGGTCCTGACGCTGGTCTTTCTCTCGCCCTTCATCGCCGAGGTGCTGAGCGGCGCCACCAAAACCAGCGTGATCTTCGCGCTGGTGCCGGAAATGCTCGTCTGGGGCTGCGGGGCGCTTCTCATCCGCGAGGCCGTGCGGCGCTGGCGCGGCGGCTGGCCGAGTCTGCTGATGCTGGGTCTGGCTCTCTCCATTGCCGAAGAGTTCATTGTGCAGCAAACCTCGCTGGCGCCTCTGCCGTTTCCCGGCGTCAACGCCGCCTATGGCCGGCTGTGGGGCGTGAACTGGCTCTATTTTCTCTTCATGCTCGGCTATGAGAGCGTATGGGTGGTGTTGATACCGGTGCAGGTGACGGAGCTGTTCTACCGGAAGCGCCGCGAGCAGCTCTGGCTGGGCACGCGCGGCATGATCGTCGCAGCGGTGCTGTTTCTGCTGGGCTCGCGCATGGCCTGGTACGCCTGGATCAAGCGCGTCCGCCCCATGGTCTTCCATGTTCCGCCCTACCACCCGGCGGCTGTGACCGTGCTGGCGGGCCTGGCGGCGATGGTGCTGCTGGGCGTCGAGGCCTGGCTCATTCGCGGCACGGGCCACGTGGTGGCTTCGCGCTCCACGCCTCCGGCATGGGCGATTGGGCTGGTCGCACTGGTTCTGGGCCTTCCCTGGTATTTGCTCATGGCTCCGAACTTTTCTCCCTCCTCGCATTCGCGCTTTCCGTTTCAGACACTGATGGCGGCCGGCGTGGCATGGGCGTTGCTTACGTATCTCCTGTTTCGCCACTGGACGGCATCGCCGCAATGGAGCGATCTGCACCGCTGGTGGCTGGCGTTTGCTGGCACGCTGGTCTGCATGGTGGCGGGATTCGCGGGCAGCGGCCACTGGCTGCGCATCGATTTCTACGGAAAGATTGTGTTCAATGCGATTGCTGTCGCGGGTTTCCTGGTGCTGCTGGCGAAGCTGCGGGGAGAGCGGGCGTAGCGGCTGGAGTATGGCGGGGTTCGCTTTTCGTCGTGCGTTGCTCATCGTGCTGGTAACGGGCTTCCTGCTGCCCTCAGGGTGTTCGAAGCGCCCTGCCGGAGAGCTGCGTGTGCAGGGGCCGGGCATGCAGCCGCAACTGGGGTTCGCCTGTTGCGATCAGGGGCTGGATGAAGCACAGAGCCTGTTCGCGCAACCCGGGGTTCTCACCCAGTTGCAGTCGCTGCACGCAACGATTGCCGTGCCCACGCTCGATTTTTCTGCGCAGCGGGCCAATCTGGTCCGCACGCTGCATCAGCAGGGTATCCCCGTCATCGCCTGGATCATGCTGGCCAAAGAGAAGGGCTACTACCTGAACGCCGACAACGCGCAGGAAGCCGCAGCGCGCCTGACCGCCTTTGAACAGTGGACCAGCGCGAACAACCTGCACTGGGCAGCGGTGGGGTTGGATATCGAGCCGAACTTCGCCGCGCTGGGACAGCTGCGCGGGCATCGCTGGCGCCTGGCCATGACGCTGCTGGGCCGCAGTGTCGAACTCGGCCGCCTGAGGCGCGCGCGAAAGGCTTATGCAGAATTGATCGGACTGATCCACACGTGGGGCTATCCGGTGCAAATTTACGCCATGCCGTATGTCCCGGCAGAGCGTGCGGTGCACTCGTCGCTGGCGGACCGGCTGCTGGGGACCGTGGACGTGCGCGGCGACCAGAATTACCTGATGCTCTACACAACCAGTGCTCGGCGCGTGGGTGCAGCGATGATCTGGTCGCTCGGGCGAAATGCGTGGGGCATTACGGTGGGCAGCACCGATGGCCTGGGCACTCCGGGACAAGGCAACGGTCCGCTGGACTGGACAGAATTCTCACGCGACCTGATTGTCGCCAGCCACTTCACGCCGCACATCGGCGTCTATAACCTGGAAGGGTGTATTCGGCAGGGATTCCTGCCGCGCCTGCTGGCGATGAACTGGAGCCAGACGGTCGTGATTCCGGCAGCGCAGGCCCAGCGCGCCGAGCGGATAGGATGGCTGTCGCGATCGGTGTTGTGGGTTGGGTCGAATCTGATCTGCCTGGTCGCCGCTGCGCTGATTCTGAGCTGGCTGGTGTGGCGGCGGCGCAGGCGCAGACGCGCGCCGCTGTCTTAGTCTTCATTCGGGATGGCCGAAGCAGCGGCTCAGTGCGCGCAGGCGGCGGCAGGCTGCTTTGCCAGGAATTCCAGCACGGCTTTCGCTGCTTCCTCGCCGGTACGGATGCAGTCCGGCACGCCAATGCCGTGATAGGCGTTGCCGGCGAGCGCGAGGCCGGGCAGCGCGGCAACGCGGTCGCGGACCAAATGGATGCGCTCGAGGTGGCCGACTCCGTATTGCGCCATGGCGTGGCGCGAGCGATGGATGCGAACGAAAGTGGGCTTCGCTCTGAGATCGAGAATCTCGTCGAGGTCTTGGAGCACCATGCGGGTGAGGGTTTCGTTCGACTCGTCGAGCAGCCGGTCGTTGCCGGAGCCTCCGAGGAAGCAGCGGAGCAGCCCTTTATCCGGCGGAACGCGGCCGGCGAATTTGGTATGGACGAAGGTGCAGGCCAGCATGGCCCGGTTCTCGACGGTGGGGACGAGGAAGCCGAAGCCCGGCGGCAGCTTCGCGAGATCGCTGCTGTCGTAGCCGAGCGTGACGGTGATGGAGGAGCTGTAGGAAACGCCGGCGAGGGCCTCGGAAAGAGGATGGTCGATGAAACGCAGGAGGCCGGCGGTGGACCACGCGGGCAGGGCGAGGATGACGCCATGACAGAGCTTCTTTTCGAAGGCGGTTTCCACCGTCCAGCCGGCGTGGGCGGAGGGCAGTCCGCGCACGAGTTTCTCCACACCGGTGATGGCGTGTACGGGCGTTTCGAGGTGCACGGCGCCGGGCAGCAGCTGGGCGGCGATGGCGTCGACCATCTGGCTCATGCCGCCGCGCAGGGTAGTGAAGAGCGAGCGGCTTGCGGGCTGCGTGGGATGGGGCGCCTTTTTGCGCGCGGCCAGCATGGCGCGGGTCAGGCTGCGGTGCTGCTGCTCCATCTGCACCATGCGCGGCAAGACGGCGCGCACGCTGAGCTCGGAGGCGTCGCCGCCGTAGACGCCGGAGAGCAGCGGTGAGACAAGGCGGTCGACGGTTTCCTGGCCGAAGTGTCGCCGGGTCATGTCGGCTACGGACTCGTCGTGACCCACGGGCGCGGGCGGGAAGAGATATTCGCGCGCCATGCGCAGCTTGGTGGACCAGGAGAAGAGCGGGGTGAGCGCGGTGGGCACCAGCCTGGTCGGCACCATGAACATGAGCCCGTCGGGCAGCGGCACGAGGCGGTTGCGGACGAGGATGTAGGTCTTGCGTTGCGCGTCATTCGAAGGGAGCAGCTGATCGCCAATGCCGAGCTCGCGGCACAACTGGGCCGCGGCGGGTTTTTCGGTCAGGAAGGAGTCGGGGCCGCCTTCGACGACGCAGCCATCGATCGTCTCGGAGGCGATGACGCCGCCGAGTCGCGGCCCGGCTTCGTAGAGAGCGTACTCGATCTCCTGGCCGGTCTCCGGGTTCGCTCGACGGGCCTTTTCGAGGGCCCATGCGGCGCTGAGGCCGGCAATTCCGCCGCCGACGATGGCGATTCGGCACTTCGACGCTTGGGCGGTTGCGGCCATATTCTCAGCTTATCCGTATCTGCCTCGCAGTGGCGCGTTGCCTCAGGAGTGCGCCACTTCTAATTGAATGAGATCATGTGCGGCACACACGCGGGAAGCGTCCTTTTGTGCCGGGTCGGGGTGGTAGCCGCGCGGCTGATAGATGCAGCAGGGCTCCTCGGCCAGCACATCGCCGGTGACGGCGTAGGCGCGGGCGCGCGAGCCGCCGCAGATATTGCGGAACTCGCACGCGCCGCACTTGCCGTGGAGGAGATCTGAGTCGCGCAGCTTCACGAAGATGGGCGACTCCTGGTAGATGTGGGCGAGCGTGTCTTTGTGCAGGTCGCCGCCTTCGATGGGCAGGAATCCGCTGGGGTAGACCTTGCCGATGTGGGAGATGAAGACGAAGCCGCGTCCGTCGTTGACGCGCTTGGTGGCCCAGCCGACGGCCTGGGCTTCAGAGCCCGTGCCTCGGCCGGAGGTCCACCCTCCTGGATGGCCACCCGGATGCCCGTGCGGGAGAGTCGGCGCAGCACCCGCGTCGTCGTGCACGCCGGTTGTGGGCCGGCCTTCCTTCATGCGCTGCTGGATGAGGTAGCGCCGGTAATGCATCGCTTCTGTGGTTTTGATGGCGAATGGGACGCGTTTGGTCAGGTCCCACATCTTCGCGAAGACGTCTTCGAATTCCTGGGCGGTGAGCAGGTCGTCGGTTTTGCCGCGGCCGACGGGGACGAGGAAGAAGAAGCTCCACATCACGATGTTCTTTTGCGTGAGCAGGACGGAGAGATTGTCGAGGTCGGCGATGTTCAGCCGGCTCACCACGGTGTGGACCTGGATGGGCAGGCCGGCCTGGTTGGCCCACTCGATGGCCAGCAGGGTCCGCTGCCAGGTACCCGGGATACCGCGGATGGAATCGTGAATTTCCGGCACCGAGCCGTCGAGGGAGACGGCGAGACGCGACAGGCCGGACTCCTTCATGCGGAAGATCGCGTCGCGGGTAAGCAGAGGCGTAGCGCTGGGCGTGAGCGCGGCGTGCACGCCTCGCAGCGACGCGTGCTGGATGAGCTGGAAGATGTCCGGACGCTTCAATGGGTCGCCGCCGGTGAAGACAAAGAGGGGGACCTGGAGATCGGCGATCTGGTCGATGAGGTTGGTGGCCTCGGCGGTGGTGAGCTGGCTGGGGTGAGAGAGCGGCTGCGCAGAGGCGCGGCAGTGCTTGCACGCGAGGTCGCAGGCCTGCGTCGTTTCCCAAATCGCAAGAAACGGCGCGCGGTCGTAGTCAAGTGTGGTCATGGCCTGGCGGATGTCCATGGCTACAGGTTGGCAGGAGCGGTGGGTTGTCGGATGTGATTTGAGTCACATAACGAACCGGGGTGCGCCTGAGGACTACACTGTCCCTGCGCTCCCTGGCTCGACTGTTTCCCGCGCGAGGACGCGATGCGAGTCACTTTCGAAGTAGACCTGGAACCTGCGGCAGCGTTCGACGCCATCGTGGATGAGCTCCGCCTGGCATTGAATCGGCTCGGCATTGAGCTGCAGCCCGGCCGGCAGGGCCAGCTCCTGCAAAACGGCGATCCAGTCGGATGCGTGACTCGGTGGAATCCCCCTGAAGAAATTGCGGTTGAATGGATCCCGCCCGCCTGGCAGCCGCCAAACACCCAGTCCGTCCAGCTTCGCTTTGAACCCGCGGCCGGCGGTACCCTGGTCGCGCTGGAGCAACCGGACCCGATCCTGCTGGTGGGCGGCGACGCTCTCGAAACCGCAGGCTGGCTGGCTGGCCAGGTGCTCGCGCCTCTGCTGGCCGCCTCCGCGCCCCAGCAACTCGGGGACTGGGTTACGGATCGCCGCGCGCGCCGCCCGACCGGGCCACAGGCGCGCGCCACGTATCGCGACCCCATTTACCACCGGCCTAATTTCCTCGCCGTCCTTGAAGTCCTCCAGTTGCAGCCCTCCGACTACCTTGTCGAAATCGGCTGCGGCGGCGGGGCCTTCCTGCACGACGCGCTCCAAAGCGGCTGCCGCGCCGCGGCCATCGACCACAGCGCCGACATGGTGCGCACCGCCTCCGAACTGAACCGCGACTCCATCGAAGCCGGCCGTCTGGAGATTCGCCAGGCCGACGCAGAGGCGCTCCCGTTTCGCGACGACGCATTCACCTGCGCCGTCATGACCGGGGTCTTCGGCTTCCTCTCGCACCCGGATCGGGTCCTCGGTGAGATCTGTCGCGTGCTGGCTCCGGGGGGACGGTTAGTCCTGTTCACGGGGACCAAAGAATTGAGCGGGACGCCCGCAGCGCCCGAGCCCATGGCATCGCGGCTCCATTTCTATGACGATGGCGAACTGGAAGGATTGGCCCGCCGGGCCGGGTTCACCCACGTCCGTCTGGAACATCCAGACTTTGAAGCGTTCGCCCAGCAGGTCGGCATCCCGGAAGAAGCGATACCTCTCTTCAGGAACCGCGGCGCAGGGCAGCTTCTGGTCGCGCGCTTATAGCTGCCCCCACTGCAAATTGGAACAACGCATGGAAAGGCTGCATGCGGTGGGATCTCCGCCGCTCGACGTAGAAGTGGGAGCAGGTGAAGAGCTTCCGCAGCCTGGGGCTTCGCAGCTCAGGCCGAAGCACAGCAACGTCGTAACCATCGTCGGGAGCATGGGATCCTCATGCCCTTTTCGGAAGCCCTGCGGGAGCGCGTCGCAGCAACCGCGCTGTACAGATCGCGTGCTACGGCCAGCAGAACGGCGTCGGGAACGACAAGCCGCCAGGTGCAGGAGTACTGTGACCCTGGTGCATCCTGCAGGGACATTGGAGCGGAAATCGAATGCTCGCCGACCGCGCATTCTCGAGAATGGCAGGCGCTCCGCTGATCGCGGGGAACAGTATCCGCCTCCTCAAAGACGCTGCGGAAAATTATCCCGCCTGGATCGAGGCAATCGGCGCCGCGAAGCGGACCATCCATTTCGAAACATATGTCGTGCATGCCGATACCGTCGGGCGCGAGTTTGCCGAACTGCTGGCGGTAAAGGCGCGCGAGGGGGTCCAGGTCCGCGTCATCTACGACTGGTTCGGAGCGCTGGGATCCAGCTCGTTTCTCTTCTGGCGCAGGGTGCGGCAGGCCGGCGTGCAGGTACGGTGCTTCCGCCGGCCGCGCCTTGACGACTTGCTCGACTCTCTGCAGCGCGATCATCGGAAGATCATCATCGTCGATGACCGGATCGGATTTGTGTCGGGGTTGTGCGTCGGCAAAGCCTGGCTCGGTGACGGGAAGCGGGGCCTCGCACCGTGGCGCGACACCGGCATCCGCATGGAGGGCCCCGCCGTCGCAAGCCTGAATCGGGCCTTTGCGCGGGTGTGGAACTCATTGCGAAGCGAAGATCCGATTGAGTCCCCGGCGATCGAGCCTGCGCAGATGCTGGCGGCGGGCAACGTGGCGCTGCGCATCGTTCCGAGCCGGCCGGGCACGGGCAGTCTCTACCGGCTCGACCTGCTGATTGCCGCTCTTGCGCGCCGGTCGATCTGGCTGACGGATGCGTACTTTTTTGCCACGCCGACCTATGTGCAGTCGCTGCGCGCCGCGGCGCTGGATGGCATCGATGTCCGCCTGCTGGTGCCGCGGACCAGCGACATCCCGGTCGTGCGCGCCCTGTCGCGCGTGGGCTACCGGACTCTGCTGGAGGCCGGCGTGCGCATCTTCGAGTGGAACGGCAGCATGTTGCATGCCAAGACTGCTGTCGCCGACGAAAGATGGTCGCGGGTCGGGTCGACGAACCTGAACATTGCCAGCTGGGTAGGCAATTACGAGCTGGATGTAGTGGTCGAAAACGAGGATTTCGCCCACGCCATGCGGCAGATGTACCGCGACGACCTGAAGAACGCTACCGAGATCGTGCTGAGTCAGGGAGCCCGAGTGAGGCCGGTGGAGGGGCGGGGAAGGCAGCGGCGCCTGCGGAGTTCGGCGCGCAGCAGCGCGGGCCGGGCCGCCACCGGCGTTTTGGCCATGGGGAGCGCCGCCGGTACGGCCCTGACCAAACCGCGGCTTCTGGGCCCGGCGGAAGCTCCGCTGATGATTGGGGTGGCCATCCTGCTGCTGGGCCTTGGCACGGCAATGGTCTTCTTCCCCCGCACAGCGGCCGTCACGGGCGCGGTGTGTTGCGGGGGGCTGGCCATCACCCTGCTGCTGAAGGCGTTGCGGCTGCAGCGTTCCGGCCGGCGATCCTCGGCCAACGAAAAGGAGGAAGAGAACCTATAATAGAAGGAGTCAGCGGCGGTATCTCATCCAGGCGTCTCACTCCAGGGCGAATCAACCAGACAATTCCAGCCGTGTGCGTGTGGTCACGTACAACGTCCACAAATGCCGGGGGATGGACGGCCGCGTTCGTCCCGATCGCATCCTCCGCGTTCTGCGCGAAATCGATTCGGATTTTATCGCTTTGCAGGAAGTGGTTTGCGGGGAAGGCACAGGAACCGGCGGCCACCAGGCGCGCTACCTTGCCGAGAAACTAGGATTCCATGCCGAGGTCGGCGAGAACCGCCGGCACAGCGGAGGCGCCTACGGCAACGTTCTGCTTTCCCGTTTCCCCATCCATCGTGCCCATAATCACGACATCTCCATACCAGGCCGTGAGCGCCGGGGGTGCCTGCAGACAGACATTCATCTGAGCTCCGGCGCGTTGCTGCACCTCTTCAACGTGCATCTGGGAACGGCGATGTTCGAACGGCGAGCCCAGGCGCGCGAGCTGTTTCGCCGGCAGTTGTTCAGCGACGGAGAGCTGGCCGGCTCGAAGATTGTTCTCGGCGACTTCAACGAGTGGACGCGCGGTTCGGCGTCGCGGCTGTTCAATACGCATTTCGCGAGCGCCCACAGCCACCTGCCGGTGCGCCGCTCTCACACGTATCCAGGGGTTCTGCCGCTGCTGCGACTCGACCATATTTATTTCGATCGAAGCCTGCGGCTCGACCACCTGACCACGCACCGCAGCCCCACTGCGCTGGTCGCATCGGATCATCTGCCGCTGGTGGCGGATTTCACTCTGCAGGAGTGCGCCCCCGAGTCCGTCGCTCCGGTATCGCGGCTGATTCCGCCGGCGCAGGTTGCGGCATTGCCCACAGTGCGAATTTAGGCGCGGCAGCCGGATCAGGCACAGTCCTGACCATCAGAGGCCCTTCCCACATCCCATCGCAACGCCAGTTCGGCGGTCTCCCGCCCATGACGTTTCCAGCCCAAAACCGCAACCGATTCATTCTAAAGCGCGCAGCTCGAAGGAAGCAGAGACAGGGCTGCCCCGGCGGAGCCGGCCAACCCGCGGCCGCACACGGCGTTTTCGCCCCGCCCAGGAAAAACACGCCAGCAGTTTGGACAGCGTCCGTACGGCCAGGCTACTTCCACGTCCCGAACCGGAAATGTCGAACGATTGCCGGTTGACTCACTTTGGAACTGGGCTTCAAAGACCGTGACAGCTGTCACATCGCCGGGATGCCTGCGAGGCGTAGCTTAGGTCGTTTTGGTGAAAGCAAGATGCGGCGATCAGGGATGAAGGTGGGAACAGGCAATGCGGGGACACTTTCCGCGTGGAGCAGGTGGGGCAAAACCAATGCGGTGTGCATGGCAATGCGGGCAGCGCGCGGAGGAATTGCATGAGCATGAACAACGGGCATCGAGCCGCACGCATGAGCGCGGCGCAGGCGCTGGAGGCAGTACGCTCGGGCGATCGGGTCTGGATCCAGTCGGGTTGCGGCACGCCTTCGATCCTGGTGAATGCCTTGGTGGCACGGGCCGCTGAGCTGCGGGATGTGGAGATCATCCACATGATGACTTTGGGCAGCGCAGACTATACCAAACCGGAGTACGAGGGACATTTTCGCCATCGCGGATTGTTTCTCGGCGCGAATGTCCGGGAAGCTGTCGTCGCCGGACGCGCCGACTACACGCCGATCTTCCTCAGCGAGATCGAAGGCCTCATGGAGAGCGGCGCCATGCCTCTGGACGTGGTGCTGATGCAGGTTTCTCCGCCCGATGCGCACGGATATGTAAGCCTGGGAACAACGGTGGACTGCACGCTGACGGCGGTGCGCTGCGCCAAAATGGTGATCGCCGAGGTTAACGACCAGATGCCGCGTACGCATGGAGACACATTCATCCACATGAGCCGCATTTCGGCAATGGTGGAGACGTCGCGCCCGCTGCTGGAACTGAATACGGAGTCCTTTACAGAACTGCATATGAGGGTGGCGCGCCATGTAGCCTCGCTGATTCCGGATGGCGCAACGCTGCAGACGGGGATCGGGGGAATTTCCGAGGCGGTGCTGCAGTGCCTAGAGGATAAACGCGACCTGGGAATTCACAGCGAGATGTGCCCGGACGGGGTCATCGATTTGATTGAGTCGGGCGTGATCAACGGGGAGCGGAAGTCGCTGCACCGGCGGAAAGCCGTGCTGGCATTTGTTCTGGGGACGCGCCGGTTGTTCGAGTTTATCCACGAGAACGCCAGTTTTGAATTCCGGCTGATTAGTTACACCAACGATCCGTTCGTGGTGGCGCAGAACGACCGCATGGTGGCGATCAACTCCGCGCTGCAGGTGGACCTGACGGGACAGGTGTGCTCAGACTCGCTGGGGACAAAGCCCTACAGCGGATTTGGCGGGCAGCTGGACTTCATTCGGGGAGCGGCGCGCTCGCGGGGCGGGGTCCCGATTATCGCGTTGCCGTCGACCGCGGTGAGCGGCGCGGTCTCGCGCATTGTGCCGATGCTGGAGCCTGGCGCGGGCGTGGTGACCTCGCGCGCGGATGTGCATTATGTGGTGACGGAGCACGGGATCGCGTACCTGCACGGGAAGACGCTGCGGGAACGTGCGCAGGCGCTGATTGCGATCGCCGATCCGCAGTTTCAGGGCGAGCTCGAGGATTTCGCGATGCGGTCGCATTACCTCGAGAACAAGCGGGCGGCCGTGTTGGCGTAGGAGGCCGGACGAGGGGGGATGCATGGCAGACGGCAGGCGTGACGGAGGTCGGCTGCAGGTCGACACCGATGAGTGCAAGGGCTGCGGTCTGTGCGTCGAGGCGTGTCCGCCAAAGGTGATTGCGCTGAGCGAGCGGCTGAATCACTACGGCTATCGGACGGCAGAATATGCGGGCGCAGGCTGCACGGGTTGCGGAATCTGCTTTCTGGTGTGTCCGGAGCCGGGAGCGATTACGGTGCTGCGCCTGAAGCGTCGCCCGGCTGGCGCGGCGGAAGGAGCCAGTGTATGAGCCGGCTGCTGATGAAGGGCAACGAAGCGATTGTGAAGAGCGCCGTGCTGGCGGGCTGCCGGGGGTTCTATGGGTATCCCATTACGCCGGCCAGCGAGATCACCGAGGCGGCAGCGGTCTATCTGCCGCAGGCGGGCGGTGTCTTTCTGCAGGCGGAAAGCGAAGTGGCGGCGATCAACATGCTGTACGGCGCGGCAGCGGCGGGCGTGCGCGCGATGACGGCGTCGAGCGGGCCAGGCATCAGCCTGATGCAGGAGGGGATCAGCTACATGGCTGGCGCCGAACTGCCCTGCGTGATTGCCGACATCACGCGAGGCGGGCCGGGACTGGGCAATATCGCTTCGGAACAGAGCGACTACCACCAGGTGGTGAAGGGCGGAGGTCACGGGAATTACCGGACGCTGGTGCTGGCTCCGCACTCGGTACAGGAGATGGCGGATCTGACGGCGCTGGCGTTCGACCTGGCGGACCGGTACAGAAATCCGGTGGTCCTGATGGCAGACGGGTTTATCGGACAGATGATGGAGCCGGTGGAATTTCCGCAGCGCGCAACGCCGCCACAACTGCCGCCGTGGGCGGTGGCGGGGACGGCGGAGACGCGCCGGAATCTGATCTCGTCGATTTATCTCGAGACGGACAAGCTGGAGGCGCACGTCCGGCAGCTGGAGGCCAAGTACCTGGTCGCGGAGCGGCGCGAGGCACGGGCTGAGGAATGGCGCACCGAGGATGCCGACGTGGTCCTGGTGGGGTACGGGATCGTGGCGCGCATCCTGAAGGCTGTGGCGGCAGAGGCGCGCGCGGAGGGGCTCCGCGTGGGGTTGCTGCGGCCAATCACGCTGTTCCCGTTCCCGAACGTGGCCTTTGATCGCGCCGCGTGGCAGGCGCGGGTATTTCTGGTGGTGGAGATGAGTACGGGCCAGTTGCTGGAAGACGTGCGGCTGGCGCTGAACGGGGCGCGGGGCGTGGAGTTCCTGAGCCGGGTAGGCGGGAATGTTCCGACGCACAACGAGGTGCTGGAGCGGGTGCGGGAGCTGGCCCATGGCGGCGCCGGCGCAGGCGAACCGGAAACGGAGCAGATCGCCCATGTCTGACCAAACGGATCTCGATTACATCGTTGCGCACAGCAAGGCCCGGGCTTTTTACCCAACCTACGAACGCAAAGAGGAATTGCAGCACCAGACGCACTATTGTCCGGGGTGCGGGCACGGCATGGTGCACAAGATGGTGGCGCAGGCCATCGACGAACTGGGCATTCAGGACAGGACGATTCTGATCAGTCCGGTCGGGTGCTCGGTGTTTGCCTACTACTACTTCGACGTGGGCAATGTGCAGGCGGCGCACGGGCGCGCGCCGGCGGTGGCGACGGCGGTGAAACGCACGCGTCCGGAGAGCATCGTGATCAGCTATCAGGGCGATGGCGATCTGGCGGCGATCGGGTCGGCGGAGATCCTGCACGCGGCGAATCGCGGCGAAAACATCAGCGTGATCTTTGTCAACAACGCAATCTATAGCATGACCGGCGGACAGATGGCCCCCACGACGCTGATGGGCCAGGCTAGCACGACCAGTCCAGGCGGGCGAACGCCGGCGGAGGGGTATCCGCTGCACATATGCGAACTGCTGGCAACGCTGGAGGCGCCGGTGTACCTGGAGCGCGTGGCGCTGGGCAACAACAAACAGGTGGCGCAGGCCGCGCGCGCGGTGCGGAAAGCGATCGAGAACCAGGTGAACGGGCTGGGCTTCTCCCTGGTGGAGGTGCTGTCGCCGTGCCCGACGATTTGGAAGATGTCGGCGGTCGAGGCGCAGCGCTGGATCCACGATGTGATGGAGAAGACGTTTGTGCCTCGGGTGTATCGCGACCGGACGCAGACGGCGGAGGCGCGCCCGGCGCCGGGGCCGGCGATTTCGCTGGAGAAGGTTCCGGCGATGCTGGGCGTGGCGGCGAAGGAAACGCCGGCGGCCTTCGCAGGAGAGGGTGCCGCGACGGCTGAGATCGACTGGCAGGTACGGATCGCCGGGTTTGGCGGGCAGGGCGTGCTGCTGCTGGGCGAGATGATGGCCGAAGCGGGGCTGGATGCCGGGCTGGAGGTGAGCTGGCTGCCGTCGTACGGGCCGGAGATGCGGTCGGGAACCTCCAATTGTCATGTCCGGCTGGCGCGGGAGCCGATCGATTCGCCGCTGGTGGGGCATCCGCATGTGCTGGTGGCGATGAATGAGCCGTCGTTGCATAAGTTTGGATCGAGTGTGCGGCGGGGCGGGTGGGTTCTCTACAACGGAGACGATGTTCCGCCGGAATGCGAGCGGCGCGATGTGCATATTGTGGCCCGGTCGTTTACGCACTTAGCCGATGAGCTGGGTGACGCACGGGCGGCGAACATGGTGGCGCTGGGCGCGGTGCTGGAGATTGCGCAGGTGCTGCCCGAGGCGAGTGTCGATCATGCGCTGGGGCGGTTAGTGAAGAGCCCGCGATGGCTGGATCTGGACGCGCGGGCGCTGACGCGCGGACGGGAAGTGCTGCGCGAGTGGCGAGGAGAGGTGTGCCATGCCGAGTGAGGCGGATCCAAATCTGATTGTGTATTTCGGCGGACAATACGTCCCGCTGCGCGAGGCGCGCGTCGGGATCCTGACCCATGCGCTGCATTATGGAACCGGCGTCTTCGAGGGGATTCGGGCGTACTGGGACGACGCGGGAAACGAGCTGTTCCTGATGCGGCCGCTCGAGCACTTCCAGAGATGGAAGCAGAACTGCGGAATTCTGCGCATCGATGTGCCGGCGTCGCCCGAGGAACTGTGCGCGATCACGGTGGAACTGCTCCGTCGCAATGAATTTCGAACCAGCATTTATGTGCGGCCGCTTGCCTTCAAGTGCGCGGAACGTGTGGGCGTGAGCACGGACGAGCAGGATGCCTTTGCGGTAGTGGCGCTGCCCTTTGGCGATTACCTGAACAGCGAGGATGGGCTGCACGCGGGGGTGAGCTCGTGGCGGCGGATCCAGGACAATGCGATTCCGGCGCGGGCTAAGATATGCGGCGCCTACGTGAACAGCGCGCTGGCCAGCGACGATGCGCGGCGCAATGGGTTTGACGAGGCGATTTTACTGAACGAAAACGGTCATGTTGCCGAGGGCGCAACCTGCAATCTCTTCATGGTGAGAAAGGGAAGGCTGATTACGCCCGCAGTAACGGAAAACGTGCTGGAAGGGATCACACGCGACTCCGTGATCGAGCTGGCGAAGCGGGAGCTGGGACTGGACGTTGTGGAGCGCGCGATCGACCGCAGCGAGCTGTATGAATGCGATGAGCTGTTCCTTACCGGAACAGCAGTGGGCATTGCGCCGGTGGTGCGGGTGGATCATCGGCCGGTGAAAGAGGGAGCAATTGGCGTGGTGACGCGCGAGATACGCCAGTTGTATTTCGACGCGTCGCGCGGACGTTTGCGGGCCTGCCGGAAATGGGTGGTTCCGGTGTGCCCCGTACGGCAGGAACCCGAAGCGCCCGCGGATTTGCCGGCGGAGACGGTGGAGGCAATGCCGGTGTAAGATGCGTGGCCGGGACGGTCCTGTTCACAGAAGGAGGATGAAAGATGCTGACGACAGCAGTGAAAGACAATGCTTATACGCTTGCCCTGGAGAACTTCGACACGGCAGCGGATGCTCTCGATCTCAGCCAGGATATTCGGGAGATGATCAAATATCCCGAGCGCATCCTGACGGTCACCGTGCCGGTGCGCATGGATGACGGGCATATTCACCGTTTCGAGGCTTACCGGGTGCAGCACAGCTCGGTGCGCGGACCGGCGAAGGGCGGCATCCGCTACCATCCGCAGGTTACGCTCGACGAAGTGAAAGCGCTGGCCACCTGGATGACGTGGAAATGCGCCGTGGTCAACATTCCCTTCGGTGGCGCGAAAGGCGGCGTGACCTGCGATCCGAAGCACATGTCGCAGGGCGAACTGGAACGGATGACGCGGCGCTACACCAGCGCGATTCTGCCGCTGATTGGCCCGGAGCAGGACATTCCCGCGCCGGACGTGTACACCAACCCGCAGACCATGGCGTGGATTATGGATACCTACAGCATGACCAAGGGGTATCCGATTCCGGGAGTGGTCACGGGCAAGCCCATCAGCCTGGGCGGTTCGCTGGGACGGAATGAAGCAACCGGACGCGGAGTCTTCTACACCATCCAGTGCGCCTGCGAGCATCTGGGCATGACGCTGCGGGGCGCCACGGTCGCGGTACAGGGCTTCGGTAATGCCGGTTCCATTGCAGCGCAGTTGCTGCACGAGGCGGGAGCCAAAATCGTCGCGGTATCCGATTCGACCAGCTGCATCTACAACCGGAACGGGCTGAATATTCCGGAGCTGATCCACATGAAACTCCTGACCGGCCATGTGGAAAAATTTCCGGAAAGCGAGCCGATCGATCCCAGCGAATTGCTGGCGCTCAAATGCGACATTCTGGTGCCGGCCGCGCTGGAGAATGCCGTCCACGCAGACAATGCCGGCGCAGTGCGGGCGAAGATCGTCGCCGAAGCGGCGAACGGTCCGCTCACGCCCGCAGCCGATCGCATTCTGGAGAGCCGGGGAGCCTTTGTGATCCCGGATATTCTTTGCAATGCAGGCGGCGTGACGGTCTCGTATTTTGAGTGGGTGCAGGACGAGCAGCACTTGTTCTGGGAGGCGCAGGACGTATACGACCGCCTGGAACGCGTGATGAAGACGGCTTTCCGTGATGTGCTGAAGATCCGTACCGAGCGGAAGGTCCCGATGCGCATTGCCGCGAACATGCTGGGGATCGGACGCGTGGCCGACGCGGTGCAGATCCGCGGCATTTATCCGTAGGATCGAGACGAGGCGGCATTTGCTTTCGCGTGCGACGCGCGGGGAACACGCGACGATGAAGGTTCGTTGCCCGGAAGGGAAGCGGGAGAGCCTTATTCTGACTTCCGAATCCGGCTGACGCGGTCGCCACGCGTCAGCCGGAGACCGCGGAGTTCGCCCGGCGCGATCCTGGCAAAAACCAGGCTTGCGATGCTTCTCGTGTCTCCGCGAGTCAAGCTTCCCGGCAATCTGCGAACCCGTCGATGAAGTCGAGCAGATGAAACTCAGCCCGTGATGGAAGGTAATCCATGGCCTGGGCAGGCGGTCGAAGTGCTCTCGATACCGGCGTCAGAATCCTGAGCGAGGATATGAGGCCGGTTCTGTGGATGCGCGTCATTGCCGGAGATCGCTGCCTGCTTGCTCGTCGCGATCGGCCGGCAGCTGAAGAGAAGTTCGCGCCAATCGCACCCCGGCAGCTTTACGAGCCATTGTCCAGCGGCTTTGGTGCAAGGATCTGCTGCAGGGAATCGGTCGTGCCCGGTACTCGGACAAGATGGGGATATTTCAGTCCACCGTCGTAGTAGACCGTGTAAAGCTCGGTGAGGCCGTCGTCGTTCGCCATGATCTGCAATGGTTTCCTGCTCTTCTGTGCCTGGGCGATCTCGCTTCTCAACACGCTGGCGCTGTATGGGCGGCCGTCGATGGCCACCAGCTCCATGCCCGGTGCGAGCCCGGCTTTGAAGGCCGGTCCGTTCCATAACACGTCCTCGACCTTGCCCTGGCCATCGAGGAACAAGCCCACCGAGAACATTGCGTTGACACCATGCATCTCCAGTTCACCCTCGCCCACGTTCTCGATCGCACTCTGGTATCGCGAGGGCTCATCGGTATAAACGAGACGCCAGCCGCTGGCCTCGATGCCGGAGAGCAGCGGCACCTGCTGGCCCACCCCGTCCAGCCAGTTGCGCAGGAAGCTGGCCCAGTCGTACGGCTGCACCGCATTGAGCGCGGCGACGACGTCGCTGAAGGTGTAGGTGTGCGTGATGAAACTGCCGTTGTCGTCGCCGAAAAAATGCCGGGCGAAATCGTCAATCGAAT
Organism: Acidobacteriaceae bacterium; assembly: GCA_030041435.1. Taxonomy (GTDB): domain Bacteria; phylum Acidobacteriota; class Terriglobia; order Terriglobales; family Acidobacteriaceae; genus Palsa-343. The sequence continues at coordinate 102,743 of JASHNW010000115.1, read as the reverse complement.
CTCGATCATGGCTTAACGTCCGAATTTTCATGTCGACGGCGAGCCAGAGCAGCTGGCCTTCGCGATAGAAGTCGGTTTGGCGCCGCCAGTTCGACCATGCGCTCGGCGAGCCATAGACCAATTGCGCACCGACCGTGGTGTCGATCAGCGGCCGCCAGTCGCGGCCGGTTTGATGCGCCATCGCCGCCGCCCGGTAGGCGACCACGTCACGCCATGTCTCCGGCGACCACAACCCGCTTCGCGCCGTCAGCATGTCGCCGAGGTAGACCGTGAGCCCCTCATACACCCATAACATCCGGGCATGTTCGGGGCTCTCGAAATCGGGCTGCCACAGTTCTGCCGGACGCATGAATTTGCCGTTCCACGAGTGCGTGTATTCATGCGGCAGGAGCGAGGCATCGAGCATGAAACGGTCAGCGTCGGCAAACGTCTTCGCGCCGCTGCGCGCGCGGTCGTCGCTTGACTGGTGATGCTCCAGACCGCCCCGCGAGACGTAGTCGCTCAAGGTCAGAAGGAAGTGATAGCGATCGTAATGATGGGCGTGAAACAGGGCCTGTGCCTGCTCCACCAGATGACGATAGGCAGCGATCTGTGCGTCAGAAATATCAACTGCCGCCGCATCGTCGCCCACCATATCGAGATAACGATTCACCGAGGAGCCGGACGGGGTAAGATCAAGCTCCCGGAAATATCTCCCGGCAATGACGGGTGAATCGACGAGAGTATTGAACGGCACGGACTTGAACGTGATGCGCCCGCCACTGCTCTCTTCTGTCGTCAGGGCGCTGGCGTAACGCCAGCCAGCGGGGATGACGAGTGTCGGCTCATACATCTGCACTTTGGTCGGATAACCCGCCTGGTACAGCGCTACCTCATTCCACTCCAAACCCATGAGATTCGGTGTGACGCGCTCGCGCTCGGGAAACTGGAAGCGGATGTCGATCCGGTCGACGCCCGCCGGCACCGTCAGGTGAAACGTGAACATGTCCACTTCATCCCGGAGCCATGCGATCCGTTTGCCGCCGGCTGTGATCTCGAGGCCCATCATGTCGCCGACCGGCCCGTCTGGCGCGTGATCGCCGGGGATGAATTTCGGGTAGTAGAGCGTCAGGGGTCCCGGCCTGACCGGCATCACCTCATCCACATACAGAATTTGTTGTTGCGGATTGGGTAATCGCACCGTTAAGGCAACGGGGCCGGCCGGACCCTTCGCATCCGTTTGACCGCCGCAGGACGCGGACGCCACGAGAGCGACAGTGCCCAGAAGTAAGAACCATCGTTTCATGCGTCCCATCCTGAAATAACGTGCTCGACAACACAAAGCTTCCATGAGGATTGCCCGCCCGTACCGGAATTCAGATCCGCGACCAGGTTTTCGCCCACGGACCGGGCAGAACGAGCCGCCCGAAAAATCGGCGCGCGAAGCCAGTCACAGGATCTCAAAAGACCAGTCTGCCGGTGACCACGACGATGCGGCCAAAGCTGGTGGACCCGAAGGAGCCGTAGGGGCCGGTGGGCTGAACCACATCGCTCTCGATCAGACCCAGGTTGGACTGGGAAGCGTTGTTTTGCGGCGCACCGAAGGCAGGATGATTCAACAGATTGTAGGCCTGCGCGCCGACCTTGAACTGGATGCCTCTCTCGTTCTGAAAGAGGTTCTTGTAGAGGCTCAGATCGACGTCTGCGTAATGGGGTCCGTAAAAGGCGTTGCGCGGTATGTTGCCAAAATCCGTCTGTGGCGGATCGCCATAGGCGTCCGCATCGCCATTAGGTCCGGGGTATGCCCCGGAACCGTTAAAATCGTGCCCCTGAAAACAGGGATGGAAGAACGAGTTGCAGAGGTGGCTGAAGTGACTGTTCAGCACATCGGCCAGGACGTAATAATTGCCCGTGCCGTTATACAGATCGTTCGCTGCTGCGTTATTGAACACGCTGAATGGCTGGCCGGAACGCCAGTAGGTCTTGCCGGCGATGGTCCAGCCGGCGGCTCCAAGCTCCTTGAATGTTTTCTTGAAGCGATACGGTTCAACATAGGTGAAATCGACAAGGAAATTGCTGCGAATGTCGTAATCGGCGTTCGAATACATCAGCAGTGAAGGATGGTTCGGCACGATCTGGAAAGGAAGACTGTTGCCGTTGAAGACCTCATCCTGGCCCTGATTCGAAACATCGTCGAGCGCGTGCGACCAGGTGTACGAGATATCCGCCGTCAGACCGCGGCGGTCGATATGTTTGTACTGAATGTAAGCTCCGTTATAGCTGGAGATTGCGTCGTCGTTGATGATCCCCATTTGACCGAATGGCGGGTCGGTCGGATTGACGGGAACGTCTTCGAAACTGGAGTATGCCGAAGAAGCGGTGTAGGCGTTGCCGGCCAGGCTCTCATTGATACCGTAGTCGTAGCTGATCCCGTCGTAGCCACGATTGCCCACATAGGCAAGAATCAAAGCATCTGTGGGGCGGAGCTGCTGCTGCAACTGCAGGCTCCACTCCGCATATTTCGCAGTGATCATATGCTGCGGGGAAATGTAGTGGGCGGGCGCGAAGAATGGTGAGCCGGCGGGCAGCGACGCGGCAATCTGATTAGCGCTCTGCCCATTGGCGAACCCGGCTGTCAAAGCGTTGTAGGATGCCTGCGCGAAGGCCGCCGCGCTGCCCGCTCCCTCGGCCACGTTGCCGGCCTCGACAAAGGCGCCGTAGTTATCGGGGAACGTCAGGTATTGGTTCTCGATCAGCGCCCCCGGAAACGCGTCTGCGAAGAGCCCAAAGCCTCCACGAAGATCCGTTTTCCCGTTCCCTCTCACATCCCAGTTGAATCCGAAGCGCGGCTGAATAATTGCGGTCTCAAGCGAGGAGAAGACGTGTGTATACCCGGTGGCCAGCAGCTGGTTATACGGGCTGTCCAGAGTGGCATTGGCCTGGGGAAAGCCGCCAACAAGGCGCGAAAAGCAGTTCGTCTTGCACGTGATATTTCCATCGCGGTCGACGCGCACACCGTAATCCAGCACCAGCCGCGGAGTGGCGCGCCATTCATCCTGCGCATAGACGCCGTAGTTGTAGCCGGCGATCGCAATCTTTTTTGCCTGGTCGAAGGTCTGCTGGAAGTTCGAACCGGCCGATCCTGGCAACACGCCGCCGGCCAGATCTCCCAGGGAGTTGAAAGTATAGAAGCCACCGTAGGTGTTCACCGTGGGATAGCCATCGGTCACGTCGTATCGCTTGAAGTTGACGCCGAATTTGAGGTTGTGATTGCCTTTCAGCCAGGAAAGATCGTCCACGAACTGATACTGAACGGAATTGGTGGTTGTAGGATTCCCACCCCAGTTAAAACCGACCGTGCCCTCCTGACCCAGGCCGATTGAAAAGTTGGTGCCGCCATCGGAGCCATTGTTGAACTGCGTGGGCGAGGCCGCCAGCGTCTGCTGCAGATTGGCTGGGCCAAAAGGCCACGAATAGTAGAAAGCGGAGGCGATGAATTGATTGGTCAGATTAGGTTTGATTACGTACGTGTGGTTCAGTTGGCCATTCCAAATTGGCTGCGTGGTCTCGACGTTCAGCACCGGATTGACAAGGCTGACGTAGGTCGGTTTGGATCCGTGATCGTCGTTAATGCGGACGAAGACCTTTTGCCTTTCGCTCAGGTTCCAGTCGACGCGGCCAACAATCATGTGTTCAATCACCGCGCCACGCGTCACGCCTGCCGCCGCCGTCATGCATGGGATGGCTGATCCGGTGGCGCCGGTCGGCACAGCGCCGAAGTATGCGTTGGGCTGACCATAGACCGGGGTACCTGCGAAGCTGCCGCATCCGAGCGTATCTGAAGCGTCCTGAAGCGGACCGCCTCCGTTAGCGACAGGCACCGATGTTTTATACAACGGCGAGCCACCCAGCAGATTAAACATCGTTGTGTACAACGGAACGCTGGCCGTTGGAACGGTGTTCAGGGTCGTGTTCTGAAATGCGGGGGTGGGGAAATTAACGTAGCTGAGCGACGGTTCGATGTAGCGAATCCCCTCGGTATCGGCGAAGAAGAACAATCTGTCGCGAATGATGGGCCCGCCGATCTGCGCCGCGTATTGATTGGATACCGCCTTCTGGCGCGGTATGCCATTCAGGTTATAGAAAAAGTCGTTAGCATTCAGCCCATCGCTGTTATACGTCCAATCCAGCAGGCCATGGATCCGGTTGGAGCCGCTTTTGGTAACGTAGGTTTCCACGCCGGCTGCCTGGCGGCCCCACTCCGGGTTATAGCCGTTCTGCACGAAGGAGGCTTCCGCGACTTCCGACGCACCGATGCTGAGCGTGGACGCGCCGGTGGTGGCGTCGTTGAAAAAGGAGTCCGTTTGGTCGGCCCCGTTCAGAATAACGAGATTCGAGATGCCGGGCAGCCCACTGGTGCTGAAGTTGCCATTACCACCGGTGCCTGTGTTCATCACGACGCCGGGTACGGTAAAGGCGAACGTAGTAATATCGCCACCCGGGTTGGGCAAGTTTTCAAACTGCTCGGTGGTAAAGGTCGTAGTGAGCGTGGCGTCCTGCGTCTGGATCAACTGTGCATTGTTGGCGCTTACCGTCACGGTTTGCTTACTGGCAGAGGGCGTGACAGTCAGATTAGCCTCGGACGGCTGGCCGACCAGAACCTCAACGGACGTTGTCGTTGACTGAAGTCCCCTGGCCGAGGCTGAAACCCTGTAGGTGCCTGGCTTCAGGAATGGAGCGGTGTAAAGGCCACGGTCATTCGTAGTCAGTACACGCGTATCGCCGGTATGGATTTCAACCACCGTGACGGTAGCGCCCACTACGACCGCGCCTGTCGAATCGACGACAACGCCATTCAATCCGCCCGTGACCGCGGTTTGCGCGAACAGCGCGGGCGTGGGATCGGGAAAACCGATCCATACGCCGAAAAACGCGGCGGTCACCACCACAACACCTGTCCTGCATCTCCACCACCGACGCATGCGCAGCCTCCAATCGAGCTATGTCTTTCGTCTTTGTCGGAAGCTCCCCGGAGCGCACCCGACGGTTCTATCAATACTCCTTCAGCGCGAACTGCATCTGCAGACGGGACGCAAAAACGAGGACCATCCCGGATGTACCCCGGCACGATGAGAAGACACAAGTACGGTCTCGCATGCGCTCTCTTCGGAAACCGGATAACGAGCAGGAATCTTGATTCCAGTGTCTTATTCAGACTTGCAATTGTCGTTGCATAGGGCGGATTCAACGGCCGCAGGCAGCGGGGAAATGCAACATCGCGACACTATAGCCCTGCGCCTCAACCGCTGTCAACGCTGTGTTTGTGGGTTTAATGATGCCTATCAAGGAGATGCATTGGCAATGCTGCAATACAACAGATATTGCATCTGCCGGCGAATGCATCGGAGAGTAGCTGCAGGCGCCGGACTTGACGGCACCTGAATCTGCGGCTATGTTCTGGATGCCAATCGTCCTCGTTCCTATGTCCAGACGCCAGCCCGAGTTCGTGCCGAACAGCCTGAATGCCATGCTGAGCCGCGTTCACCGGAGCCGCCAGGACATGATACGTCCGGTGCTGGAGGAGCCCCGGGAGTATGTGCTGCTCAGCATCCATGAGCTTGCGGCCAGGCGGCAGGTAGACGCCGCGACAGTATCCCGCACCATTCTGGCCATGGGGTTTCCCAGCTACAGAGATTTCCGGCGCTACCTGCATCAGCTTTCCATCGCGCATACCACGGCGCTCGACCAGATGCAGGCGACCATAAAAGAAACAAGCACGTTCTCCAGCAGAGTGAAAGAGACACTGGACAGCGCCAACAGCAATGTCCACAGGGTGGTGAACAGCCTGGAGATCGATCGCCTCAGGAATCTGGCAGCCAGATTCTACAAAGCGAAGCGGATTTTCATTCTGGGAGGGGACCTGGCGGAGAGCCTGGTGTCCTTTCTCCACTACCTGCTCATCCTGCTTGGGTTTGACGCCATTGCCGCCACCCGAGCCGGTCACATTACCCATCTCATGCGCCACAGCACCAAACGAGATTTGATCGTCGCCATCAGCTTCCGCAGGGGATTGCGTCAGACCATGGAGGGCCTTCTGCAGGCTAAGGCAAACGGAAGTTATGCCGTCGCCATCACCGACACCTCGATCTCCCCGCTTGCGAGAGCGTCTGACGAAGCCTTCATTGTCCCCATTGAAACGCCCTCTTTCACATCCTACGTGGCTCCCATGGCTCTTCTGGATGCAATCATGAGCGCTGTCGCGAACTATCGGACCGATCGCACGCTCGCCAGATTGAAGGAGGCAGAAAAGGAACAGCGAGACGGCATCCGCTGGTATCCGGAACTGTAAAGACCCCTCAATCTGCGCTGATCGCTGACCCTCACCGAAAAACGGAGCGCGAGCCTCAGGCAAGTGGAGTCGTTGCTGGCATCAGGCGCAGCTCAACTTTTCCGTGCCGCAGCGTACCGCGGGATGGAATCTGCTCTTTTGATGGGAAGCCATAAGCCTTGCATTTCTTGTGGTTTATGCGGGGACGACGAGGTTCGAACCCGCGGCCACGGCCGTGACAGCACGCAACGCGTTGGCTGGGCTGGCACCAGCCGAGAGCCCAGCCGAACTTCAGCGGCCAATGACTTGGCTTCGGCGATGCTTGATCAATTTATGGGCGAATGATCAAGCTAAGGGTGTACTATCGGACTTTCCTGGCCAATTCCCGCCAAACTCGTGATTGATCTTCTTCGATGGCTGGGCGCAGGGAATCGACCGGGCCGGAACCGGAACGCCGCGCTATGAACGATGGCCTGAATCATCGATCCGAACAGATCATCAAGCATCTTCTCCGCACCGGGACAGCCACCATCGAAGAGCTCCTCGCGATCGTGGGTTCTTCCGCTCCCAGCATCCGCCGAGATCTGGTCCGGCTGGAAGGCAGAGGGCTGATCCGCCGCACGCACGGCGGCGCCGAACTGGTTGAGCCTCTTCTGTATGAGCCCTTTCGCTACGACAGCTCCTTCCTGGCTCGCGAGGAGCGTCATGCGGCGGAGAAACGCCGCATCGGCCTGGCAGCCGCCGAGATGGTGCAGGCCGGAGATACGATCGGTCTGAGTGCAGGGACCACGACCACGCACATTGGACGCAGCCTGCGTCACCGGCAAAAGGTTCAGGTCATCACGAATGCGATCAATATCGGCATGGAACTGTGCAATCAGCCCGGCATTCGCACCTATGTAACCGGCGGGGTTGTTCCCTGGGCATGGTCCTTTTCCCTCACCGGCAGCGCGGCGCTTGCGTTCCTCGACGATGTGTACATGGACGAGGTTTTTCTCAGCGTAACCGGACTCGATGCCGAGCGCGGCGCCACCACACTGGAGACCGACGAGGCGACGGTGTATCGCAAAATGCTGAAGCAGTCGAAGCAGGTGATTGTGGTCGCCGACTCCAGCAAAATCGGCAAGGTCAGCCCGGCATTAATTTGCCCCATCAACGAAGTTCATACCCTGATTACCGACACCGGTGCGCCGGTCGACGCGCTGGCGCCCTTCGAGCGCCAGGGCATCCGGATCGTAAGAGTCTGAAAGAACAGGCATCCGTGTCCGGCGACGGAGTGCTGGTCGAAGATATCGCCCGTTTTTCCTCATCAAGCTGATCATTTTTGGCCGATTTGTTCATTTTTCGCTTGCCGTGCCTCCATCCCCGTCCTATTCTTGCTGATCATAGGTGAAACTGAGCAGGCGCAGGCGTGTCAACCGATCCAAAAGAGGTTCACGCCTCCCGTGATTGATTCAGGGCCGATTCACTTCCGACTGTGGTTGAGAAGGAACTGCGCGATGCTCGTTCAACTTTCTCTTCAGGAGGCTACGCCATGAAGCTGCTCGAATCGATTTTGCAGGGAACGCTCCAATCGCAACAAAAGGATTTCCATTTACGGCACGGGGGGAGACGGATTGCTGCGCTGATCGTCGCCCTGGTCGCCCTGCTGACCGCTCCGCTGTGCGTGCGAGCACAGGAGTTGCAGGGGACGCTCACAGGAACGGTCACTGACACCAGCGGAGCAGTCATTCCGCATGCCACCGTCACTCTCACTCTGAGCGGAGTCGGCACGCAGGCACGCGTGGTGGAAACCGATGCCGACGGAAACTACACGGCGACGAATCTGCCGGCCGGCACTTATACCATCACGGTCGCGTTCCAGGGCTTCGAGACGGTCAGGCAGCAGGACGTAGTCCTCAACGTGGCGCAGCAGCGGGCAGTCAACGTGGTGCTCAAGCCGGGATCGGCAACGCAGACCGTTGTCGTGCAGGAAAACCCGGTAGCCATTGACACCACATCGAGCGCTCAGGCGGGGACCATCGACGGAACCCAGGTGCGCGAGCTGGAGCTGATCAACCGCAATTTCCAGCAGCTGGTCACCCTGCAACCCGGCGTGGTCAACAATCTCGGGGATGAGCCTGGGTTCGGCCTCAACAGCGTGTCGTCCATCTCCGTCAACGGAGCGCGGGAAACGGCCAACAACTGGTCCGTCGACGGGGCAGACATCAACGACAGCGGCTCGAACGCGACCCTGCTGAATATTCCGTCGATCGATGCCATTCAGGAGTTCACGCTCGAGCGCAGCTCCTACGACGCCAGCTTCGGCCGGTCCGGCGGCGGCCAGATTGTAGTAGCCACGCGGTCGGGCACCCGCGATTTCCACGGCACCGCCTATGAATTCGTGCGGACCGAAAACTCCAATGCCAATCTCTACTTCAACGGGGTGGCGGGCCTGCCACGCTCGCCCGACCACTACAACGACTTCGGGTTCACGCTGGGCGGCCCCATCATGATCCCGCACGCCTACAACACCGACAGAAAGAAAACTTTCTTTTTCTGGTCAGAGGAGTGGCGCAAGACGTCGGAGCCGACCAGCAACGACGTGCCCGCGGCCACGCCGGCCGAACTGGCCGGCACATTTGCCACCAACCCCACCAACTACGCGGCCACACTGGCGGCGGTGGGGTCCGGGTGCGTGAGCGCCTATACGCCATTGACCACTGGCGCCAGTCCCGTCGGATATGCCACCGCCAATCCTGCCTGCTACAGCGCTAATTCCAAGGTCTATGTCGCCCAGATCGTGAGCAAGTACCCGGCCAACCTCACCTCGCAGAACAATGGTTTCACTTACGGCTATAACCTCGCCGGCTACTCGACACTGAATAACTTCCGCCAGGACCTGGTGCGCGTGGATCACTACTTCAACGACAAGCTCCGTTTCTTCGCGCGCGGGATGCAGGACGACGTTCCGGAAACCCTGCCCACGGGCTTGTGGGGCGGGTCCAACTATCCGGATGTGGTGAACGTGGCAATCAATGCGCCCGGGAAAAACGTGGTCGCCAACCTGACCTGGACCATTTCGCCAAAAATGGTGAACGAGGTTGAGTTTGCTTATTCTCAGGGAACCATCAAGGGCGCGCTCTCCGGGCCCGCCAACTCGCCCAGCCTGCTTTCCGCCCTGACCAACAAATATGCTTACACCGATCCCTACGGGCGCATCCCCAGCGTGTCGGTTCTGGATGGCTCCGTCACCGTCGTTTCCCAGGGCAGCGCTCCGTACTTCGAGCGCAATCTCGATCGCAACATCTTCGACAACTTCACCTACACCGTGGGGCAGCACACGCTGCGCGCCGGATTCACGGCGCAGCAGATGCTGAAGACCGAAGACGCGTCAGAAGGCAACCCCGGCTTCGACTTCAACACGTGGGGCGATTTTCTGCTGGGCGATGCGGTGCAGTACAGCCAGGCCAGCCGCGATATCGTTCCCGATCTGCACTTCTGGAATACGGAAGCGTATGCGGAGGACAACTGGAAGGTCAGTCACAACCTCAACATTAGTCTGGGCGTGCGCTGGTCGCGCTTTCCGTCGCCAGGGGACGTGAAGAACACACTGACGAACTTCGATCCTCTCGTTTTCAGCGCGAGCGCGGCTCCGGCGCTGGACGCGAACGGAAACTTCGTCCCCGGCCAGGCCTTCACGCCCGCCACGTACGCCAACGGGCTCATCTTTCCTCAGGGCGCGGCATGCTCCGCGGCCAAGGCAATCTCCAGCCAGGTTACCTGCTCGCCTTACGGAGCGCTCGTGAACCCCAACAGCAACCTGAATTTCGGGCCTCGCGTGGGGTTCGCCTGGACGCCCTTCGGCAACGGCAAGACGGTGCTGCGCGGCGGCTTCGGTGTCTTCTACGATCGAGTTCTCGACGGCATCTGGGAACAGAATGCCTTCGGCGACCCGCCGCTGGTGCAGACAACCACAATCGTCAATACGTCGTTCGACAATCCTCTCGGCGCCGGGTCCGCCGCGCCTCCCAATTTAGCGCCGAATCCGCTCACCACCACCGGCGACCCAACCTTCAAGGTTCCCTCGTATGCGGACTTCAACCTCTCGGGCGAACAACAACTGGACCGCAACACTACGCTCGAGATTGCCTACGTCGGCTCTCAATCGCGGCATCTGCTGGGCGAACTGGATCTGAATATGCCCACCCTGGCCACGCGCGAAGCCAATCCATCGGCCCCGCTGAACAACATTCGCAATTACCTGGGGTATTCGGATTTCCACACTCGCACTCCGGTCTTTACCGCCAACTACAACTCGCTGCAGATCTCGCTGAACCATCGCTCGCGCGATCTGCAGGCCGGCATAGCCTATACGTGGTCCAGGAACCTGTCGGATCAGTACAACGATCGCGGCGTGGCCAACACCTATACGTGGGATCCGAATCTGGACTATGGCAACTCCGGTCTGAATGAGCCGCAGATCTTCATTGCCAACTTTGTTTACAAGGAGCCATTCTTCAGCGAGCAGCATGGCCTGGCGGGGCATACGCTCGGTGGCTGGGAACTCTCCGGCATCACGACCTTCGAATCCGGATCGTCCTTCAACGCGTTCCAGTATCCGGATCCGTTCGGCTGCGTGCCCGATTCGTCGACTGCCAACGGATGCCAGGCGGGAACGTATCCCGGCGGGCTGGGGATCGACGGCCCCAACTACGACATTCTGGCTCGGCCCGATCAGCTGAGCCCCGTTCGCCTGGTGAAGACGAAGAGTCAACGGATGTGGTTTGACACCTCCTCTTTCGCGCCGGCCGTGGGGCACTTTGGCAGCGAGTCGGCTGGGAACATTCTGGGGCCCGGTCTGGAGAAGGTCGACCTGGGCCTGATGAAGAACTTCAACTTTGGCGAACGGGTCAATCTGCAGATGCGCGCAGAGGCCTTCAACGTTTTCAATCACACCAGCTTCAACGGCGTCGACAACGGCCTTGGCGATGGAACGTTTGGCCAGGACACCAGCGCGCACGAGCCGAGAATCATGCAGTTCAGCAGCAAGCTGTATTTCTAGAGGCTGCGGCGAAGCGAGAGGCCGGGGCGTAAGCTCCGGCCTTTACTTTTGCGGGGCGTCCGGCATGGCCGCAGCTGCAGCCCCGCTCCGCGGCGCATGCGACATCAGGTTCACCAGAGCGGCATCGGCGGCCTGGTTCAGGCTGCGCGTCTTCTCGAATTCACGCCTGGCCTCGGTCATATCACCCATGGTCCGATACAGCCTGGCCAGTTGCCAGTGGACGCTGACGTCGTTCGGCTTGATCGCCGCGGCCGCCTTCAGCTCCCGGAGCGCATCTTCGCGCCGGTCTCTCTTCGCATAGAGAATGCCCAGGTCCCGCCTCGCCATGAAAACCGAAGGATCGCTCTTCACGATCTTCTCCAGCAGCGACTGTGCCGGATCAAGCTGGCCCATCTGCAATTCGCAATCCGCAAGGTACTGCATGGCGTTGGTGTAACCCGGATCATTGGCAAGCTCAGCCTGAAATTCCTGCGCGGCCTCCGCATACTGGCTCCGCGTCCACAGCAGGTAGCCAAGTCCAAAATGCACGTTCGGCTCTTTGGGATTGGCCGCTGCCGCCGCGCGAAACTCGCGGATCGCGCCGTCGCTGTCCTTCATGGCGTCCAGCGCCTCGCCCGCCAGCATATCGGCCTCCGCCGATTCAGCATTGAGAGCGACGATGCGATGCCAGGCGTCGAGCACGCACTGGAACTGGCTGGACAACAGGCAGCTATGCGCCAGGGTCAGTAGCAGCTCCAGATTTTGCGGATCCGATGCGGACGCCCGCATCAGGTACGGCGTTGCCGCTCCATATTCGCCCAGGCCGTAGTGCGACATGCCCAGCAGCAGCGTGAGCCGGTCCGTCTCGGCAGAATGGGCAGGCTGCGCCTTGAGCATCGGCTCGAAGATGTGAATGGTCTCCCGGTACTCGCCGCCTTTGAAGTACGCCAGCCCCAGGTTCAGGCGCAGGCCAGGCATGGCCGGATCGAGCGCCAGAGCTTTGCGGTAGAAAGCGACAGCGGTCGCGTAGTGCTCCTGGCGCGCCTCGAGAAGCCCGATATGAGCCAGGGGCTCCGCGCTCGACGGAGACTCCGCTGCCAGCTTTCGCCAGGCAGCCTCCGCTTCGGCGTTTTTCCCTGCTTGTTCCAGCGCGAACGCCGCCGCGCGCGGATCGCTCTGAGCGGCCGCTCGCTGCGGCAACCAGGCGAGTAGCAGCGCCAGCGCCAGTGCCAGCATCCATGGCGCAGCCCGCGTGAGAGCTCGATGAGCCTGCCGACGTGGTGCAGAAATGAGGTGATGATCCATCGGGGATCGGGAATCAGCTGCGCATGAGCTGCCGGTTGCTTTAGCCGATCCGTTCAACTGCATCTCGCGCCCTGGCGGCCGGGGCTTGGGGTCTCTTTTCCCCGACATGCGCGATTGCCACCGAGGCCCACGATTTAGAATCTGGCGGGGACGACGGGGCTCGAACCCGCGACCTCTGCCGTGACAGGGCAGCATTCTAACCAACTGAACTACGTCCCCTATGCCCTTTTGCGAAACCGAGCCGCAAAGCATTGCGCTTTGCCGGCTATTTTGCCGGTCAGCGGCTGCGCCTGCGCGGCGACCGCGACCGATTTTTACTGCGCGGAACTGTCACCATTCCGTATCTGGATTGTAGCAAAAGAGCAAGCGATCCGGGGATGGACGCGGGCAGGGAACTCTCCCCGGCGGGTGCTGGGCCGATGGGGGCGGAAAAATTTGGCGCGCGTAGCTTACACTGGGGGGCGATATGAATCAGCCCAAACTTTGCAGTTATTTTCTGGCCTTTGCTCTGGCCGCTGTGCCCGTTGCGGCGCAGACAGCCTCCACGTCCACCGCATCTGCGCAGCATCGTGCGACGGCAACCGCGGCGCACCATGCTGTGCCGCACGCAGCGGGCTGCGCCCTCCACCCACCGGTAATTTCGCCGAAGATCCCCGCGCTTCCCGCGGGCGCGCCGTGCATCAGGACGCTTTACACCATCACCCGGATTCCCACCACCCGCCTCGACTACGCGTCGCCGCTGGTGAGCGAATCTGTGCGCGAAGATCTCGCCCCGAAAACTGAAACCTATTCGCTGGATTACGTCGATACGCAGATCGGCAACGGCGAGCTGGCGGCGGCGCATAAGTTCTACACGGTGCGCTACACAGGGTACCTTGCGGACCAGGGAACGAAGTTCGATTCATCGTACGACCATCCGAATGCGGAGCCGATTACGTTTCCGCACGGAGAGCACCGCGTCATTCCGGGATGGGATACGGGATTTGAAGGGATGCGCGTGGGCGGGAAGCGCCGCCTGTATATTCCGTACCAGCTGGCCTACGGAGAAGAAGGACGGCCGCCGGTGATTCCGGCCAAGTCGGAGCTCATCTTCGACGTGGAGCTGGTAAGCCAGAGCGACGCGCCTCCACCGCGTCCGGCGCCCATGCCACGTCCGGTGCCTCCGGGCGCACTGCATCCGCCAACCGGAACGCCGCAGGGAACCAGCGCACCGCAAGCGGCAAAGCCCAACTCGCAGACCACGCCTCCGCCTGCCAATCCGCCCGCAGGCTCCTCGTCCACTGCGCCGAAGCCGCAGTAGCGCAGATTCAGCTGGCAAAACAAAAGAGGCTGCGATCGCTCGCAGCCTCTTCGCTTTTGTTCAGTCCGCCGCTCAGCTCACCAGCAGCACCCCTTCGGTTTTCTCCACACCTTCTTTTGCGACGGGGCGGTAGAAGAGCTGATTGTTGTCGAGGTAGACCTCAAGGAAAGCAGGCCGTTCGTTGATGCCGCCTGCAATGAGCGCCTCGGAGAGCGGATCCTCGACGTAACGCTGCAGGGCGCGGCGCAGCGGACGCGCTCCATAGCTGCGGTCGACCAGCGTCTTCTCAAGGATCCACTTCTTCGCGTCTTCGGTGACGGCGATGGTAATGGCCTTCTGCGCCAGATTCGTGTTGAGCTGCTGCACCAGCAGTTCGAGAATCTGGATCAGGTCGGCATCGGTGAGCGACTGGAAGAGGATGATCTCGTCGATGCGGTTAAGGAATTCAGGGTTGAACGTGCGCTTGACCTCGTTCTTCACCAGGTCCTCGATCTTCTCCATGACCAGGTCTTCGCGGTCGCTCTGGAAGCCGAGCCCCTGCTTGCGCTGCAGATGGCGTGCGCCGATGTTCGAGGTCATGATGATGATCGTGTTCTTGAAGTCGACCGTGTTGCCCAAACCATCCGTGAGCTGCCCGTCTTCAAATACCTGCAGCAAAATGTTGAAGACGTCGGCGTGCGCTTTCTCGATTTCATCGAGCAGCACGACAGAGTACGGCGACCGTTTGACGCGCTCGGTGAGCTGGCCGCCTTCCTCGTAGCCCACGTATCCCGGAGGGGAACCGATCAGTTTCGACACGGAGTGTTTCTCCATGAACTCCGACATATCGAAGCGGATGAGCGCCTTCTCCGAGCCAAACAGGAATTGCGCCAGGGTGCGCGCCATTTCCGTTTTGCCGACGCCGGTAGGCCCCAGGAACAGGAACGACCCGATCGGACGGTGTGGCGATTTCAGTCCGGCGCGCGAACGACGAATCGCACGAGCCAAAGCCGAGATCGATTTGTCCTGGCTGATGACGCGCTTGTGCAGCTCCTCTTCCACGCGCAGCAGCTTCTGCGTCTCTTCTTCCTTGATCGACGTGATGGGCACGCCGGTCCAGCGGCTTACCACGTCTTCGATGTCCTCGCGTCCCACAATGCCGGCCGTCGAATCGTCGAGATGATACTTGTCGCGCAGGGCGCGCAGGCTGTCGCGCTCCTTGCGCTCCTCATCGGAGTAGAAGCGCGCCTTCTCGAACTCGTGATTCGCGATGGCGTTTTCCATGCGGTGCACGATGAACTTGATGCGCTTCTGGACCTCGGTAATCTCCTCGGGCAGGGAAGTCTGGCGCAGCTTCACGCGCGCGCCCGCCTCATCGATCAGATCGATCGCCTTGTCGGGCAGGAAGCGGTCGGAAATATACCGGTTGGAGTGCGCCACGGCGAAGGTGATGGCATCGTCGGTATAGCTGACCGCGTGGAATTTCTCGTAGCGGTCCTTGATGCCCATGATGATCTTGATTGCATCTTCTTCGTTCGGCGGCGGGACCTTCACGGCCTGGAAGCGGCGCTCCAGCGAGCGGTCTTTCTCGATCGACTTGCGATACTCAGCGGGCGTGGTTGCGCCGATGCACTGAATCTCGCCGCGCGAGAGAGCCGGCTTCAGGATGTTGGCCGCGTCGAGCGAACCTTCTGCCGAACCCGCGCCAACCAGCGTGTGCAGCTCGTCGATAAAGATGATGGAATTCTGGTTTTCCATCAGCTCTTTCATGATGGTTTTCAGCCGCTCTTCAAACTGGCCGCGGTATTTCGTGCCGGCCACGATGAGCGACAGGTCGAGGGCCAGGACGCGCTTGTCGGAAAGGAAGCTGGGCACGTCGCCGTCGGAGATGCGCTGCGCGAGGCCCTCGACGATGGCCGTCTTGCCCACGCCGGGCTCGCCAATGAGCACCGGGTTGTTCTTGGTGCGGCGGCAGAGGATCTGGACCACCCGCTCCAGCTCCTGGTCGCGGCCGACCAGCGGATCGAGCTGCGAATCCATCGCGGCCTGGGTCAGATCGCGCGAGAACTCGGCCAGCAGGCTCGACTCGCGGCTGCGCTGCTGCTGCGGAGCTTTCTCCTGCGTGGCGCGGGCCAGTTCTTCGCGCACCGCCAGCAGCTTCAGGCCGCGCTCGTGGAGGATCTCCGACGCGAAGCATTTTTCTTCGCGCAGCAGGCCGAGCAGCAGGTGTTCGGTGCCGATGTGCTTGTGCGAAAGGCGCTCGGCCTCTTCAGCGGCATAGGCCAGCACGCGCTTGCACTCGTTAGAGAGCGGCAGGTCGACGGAGGTGGAGACCTTTTCGCGGATCGTGGTGTGACCCTCGATCTGCTTGCGGATGGATTCAACGGATGCGTGCGAGCGGAGAAAACGATTGGTGAGGGCTTTATCTTCGCGGAGCAGGCCCAAAAGCAGGTGTTCGGTCTCAATGTAAGGAGATCCGAACTGGCTGGCTTCGTACCGTGCGAAGAAGATGACGCGCCGCGCTTTTTCTGTATAGCGTTCGAACATGTTCCCTCTGAGAGACTCCGCTTGCCGCTGGAAACGCCGGTCATGCGTGCCGGGCGTTGCCGGTGGAATCGGGCCCCTTCGTTCGTGTGAGCCTGACAACTGCTCAGGCTCTGACTGCCACCCGTGCCTGAAATCGAGGGCAAATGTGGGCGGCCCCTGAGGCTGGTGCAAACGTCCGCATCCATCCCATTTCCCGAGGACCGGCGCCGCGAACTTCCTCGCCTGCGGCGCCCGCTTCGTATCCTGCAAACCTGCTGCCAACCTCCGCTTTCAAACCACCTGCGGAGAAACTTCTTCCAGGCGGCCCTTTTCCAGCCGCATGACCCTGCCGCACCGGCGCGCCAGCGCCGTGTTGTGCGTAACGATGACCGAGGTGAGGTGATGCGTTGTATGCATTCGTTCGATCAAACTAAACACCATTTCAGCGGTACGGTTGTCCAGGTCTCCTGTCGGCTCGTCGGCCAGAAGCACGCGAGGACCCGTGACCAGGGCGCGGGCCAGCGAAACCCGCTGCTGTTCGCCCCCGGAGAGCTCTCCGGCCCGGTGCCCGACCCGATCCCCCAGTTCGACCTCGTTCAACCACTGCTCCGCACTTCTGAATGCTTCGGCCTTCGTTTCGCCCCTCGCCAGCAGAGGCATAGCCACGTTCTCCAGCGCCGTAAATTCCGGCAGAAGATAATGAAACTGCCAGACATAGCCGACCTCGCGATTGCGAAAGGAGGCGGCCTGCCGGGGGCTTAGAGAACGCAATTGAATTGAGGCGCAGTATACGTCACCCCCTGAGGGGGTATCAAGCGCGCCCAGCATGTGCAGGAGTGTGCTTTTTCCAGCCCCGGACTGGCCCACAATGGCGAGCATTTCGCCCTCGGCAACGTCCAGGTCCAGATCGTCAAAAAGGACCAGACGCCCCCTGCCCGTCAGATACTCTTTGCGGAGACTCCTGACGCTGACAACAATTGGATGGCCAGGGGGGTGCAAAGGACTCGCAGCAGGCTGCCACGCGGGATTGGATCCCGGGGTTCCGGGTTGGCCGGCCTGTATTGCGGAGGCTGAGACCGAATTCATACCTACCTGTACCATCCAAAAGGGTAAATGGGAAGCATCATTTCACAGCGTTGGACGCGGGAATGAGGAAAAGGGGTACGCGAGTACCGGCGAAGGTTACGGAGGAGCGAGAACAGCGCCAGGATCTGAAAGATCGCGGGCGCCGTGTCGGCGGGGCGCGCCGCGATTCTCTCAGGCGTCCGCGGGTTTTCGCCGCGCGGCACGCAGGGGGAGGGCTGCGGCGAGCAACGCGCAGCCCGCCATGCACAGGCACACAAACCCGCTGTTCCACTCATCGCTGTCGTGCAGCGCATGGGCGATGCGCAGCGCATGCAGCAGCACCACCCACAGGAAGAACATCAGGCCCAGCCACAATCCCGCCGCTCGCACCCACCGCCGCGCCAGAAATGCCAAGCCCGCCGCGACCAGAGCCGTGCCCGTAAAGTACGTCAGAAACAGCCGCGCCGGCATCCAGTGCGGAATCAACGATGCGATGAACGCGGCCACCTGAAAATGGATCGACCCGAACACCACATCCGTCACGCCAAACACCGCCAGCCCCACCGCCGCCAAACGCCGCACCACCGCGTCGCCGGGCCACGCGCCTTCCACTTGCGCCGCCAGCATCCACATCCCCGCGCCACACGCGAACAGCTCCGACATCACGCCCCGGTAGGGCCAAACATGTCCCATCTGCGGAATCAGCGCCGCAAACCGCAGCACCGCGGCCACGGCGAAGACCACGCCCATCACGGTTGCAACACTGCGCAGGCCAATGCTGGTCAGCGTCGCGAGGCCCGCAATGAGAAAAATCCCCGCTGCCAGCCACGCCAGGGCGGCATGCGCCGGCATCCAGTCCGCCAACAGCCCCAGATCGCCGATGTGCCCGGAGGTCTGCAGTTCCTGGATTCCGAATGCCACCATGGAAACACCTACAAACAGGCGGCCCAGCCGGAGGAAGGTCATTGTGCCGGAAGAAGACTGCTCGGGCCAAGCGAGGGAAGTCGCCGCAGAGAAAAAGCGGCCGGAGTGCGGCTGGAACTTCTGCGCACCGCGACTCCGGGCCGGAACGGTAGGATCATCTGCGGAGAAAAGGCTCGGCTCGTCCACTGGGGGTATCAGTGCAGCTTCTGCTCGGCCATCAGCTGCGCGAACTGCGCGGTTTGGCGCAGCTTGGCGAAGACTGCGTCCTCCATTAGCTTATTGCGATCGCTGAAGCCCTCCCCGAAAGCTTTGCGCAAATACTCAATGGCACGGTCCTGCATGCCGGCCTGGGCGAACAGTTCAGCGATGCAGTAGTCCTGGCGAGCGCGGTCGGCTGTGCTCAGGGCCCCCACGGTCATCTGAGAGGTGTTGTTGAAGACATCCGGATCGAGCGCAAAGGCTTTTCGGTAGGCTTCGAGGCCGGGCTTGTATTTGCCCCGCGCAAAGTAGGCTGTTCCCAGATTGGCTGCGATCACCGCGGAGTCGGGCAGCAGCACCAGCGCGCGCCGGTAGAGGCGAATCGCCTTCTTGTAGTTGCGCTGGGCAAAATAGGCTGCGCCGAGGTTGTTGATGGCTTCTGGGTAATTCGGCCGGATGAGCAGCGCCTTCTCGTAGTCCTTTTTCGCCAGGTCGATCGCTTCCAGGTGATGGTAGGCGATGCCCATCTTGTTCAGAACCTGAGCGTCCTGCGGAGCCTCGCGATAGGCGGTAATCGCCGCCAGATATTGGCCGCGCGCCATCAGCAGGTCGCCTCGCTGCTCCGGCGCCATGGAGGCCAGGGTCACATCCGGGGAAGTTTGTGACGCGGAGGCAGCCTGGGCACGATGAGCCGGGCAAACGAGCATTCCTGCCAGGGCGAGAATAAGAGCAGCGGCCAGCTGGGATTTCCGCATAGGGATACCTCTCTGGAAAACTCTCTGCAGGAGTTTGGCGCAGTCGGGTGGCAGGTTGCCATAACCACTATGGGGAGTACTGACCTAACCACTGTCGGCTGGCCGTCTGTACAATCTGCCGATTTCGGCAGCTCCACTATCGCGAGACGGGGTGATGCCGGCCGAGGTTGTAGCTTAGGCCAAAACTCACGTTCATCACATCAAGGCCCGGATTGACGGGGACAATGAACGCGTTCGACATATGGAAGTCGCTATAGAGGCTGACCCGCACATCGTAGCTGGGCGAAGCCTTCACCAGCAGGCCGAACGATGAGTGCAGGCTGAAATCTTCATAGGTGGCGTTGGAATTGATGACCTTGCGGTCAAAAACCAGGATGCCGCCCTTCTCCTCCAGATACGGCTGCAGCAACTGGCCCTGCCGCCACAGCATGCGAAAGCCAACGGGGCTGAAGCCGAGTCCGGGAACGATCCTGCGCCGGGTAGTGGTTGGATAGCCGTGGTAATCGGACTGGGTCGGCTCCTGCAGCAGCACCAGGGGCAGCGCTTCGGCAACGTAATCCACCTGCGATCGCAGAAAGCGTCCCCAGGAGTTGCGGTCGTATTCGACACCGCCGGTGTAGAGTTTGCAGCCGCTGCCGCTGGCGAAGAGATTGTAGTTGCCGAAGGAAGCCAGTCCTTCGAAAACAACGGCGCTGGCTACCGGCTCATGGGGTGGAAGGGGACGGCTGACCGTGACAGGAGGATCCTCCTGGGAGCGTGCGGTCAAGGCCCCGAGGAGCAACACTGCCAGGACGGGAAGGGTCCGGAGGAATGGGAGACGGCAACAGCATGATCTGCGCCGTGGAGCAGAGCGGGAGAGACCGGTTGGAAGAATGCGCAAGGAGCCTGCCTTGAGAGGGAGAAAGCGTTGCAGGGATGTGCGTTGGACAGCTTTCCGGTAGCTCAAAAATATCGGCCCGCTTTGCGCCTTGTCAAGGAAGGCAGGAGCGCAGGTTCGTGGCGGCGGCAGTGGGAGCAAGCTTTGGCACAGGGGCGCGGAGACTGCCAGGAAAGGTGCGCCGGTATCCAGAGAGGCTCTTGTTTGGTGCAACAAATGCTGTAGATTTCCGTGTCATATAGACAGCTTCTTCCGCCGGACGAGGGAGAAGCGCACGATCCAATCTCTCCGACCGGCGCGGGAGGAAGCGCGGAGGAAAGACCCATGATTCCCGAACGCCACCCTTTGCGCCAGCTTTTCCATGAGATTGTTGCCGGTTGCTATGCCACCCACTGTGAGATTGACGATCCAGAGCTAACTAGCTACGTGGGCGATCTCTTGACCGAATTCGCGGCGGCAGACAAGCTGTACCGGATCCGGGATGCCGATGGCAGGCCGGTGAAGGCGGTCAGGGAGATGGTGGCGGCATCGGACCCGATCTTTGGTGCGGCGGCCTCGTTCGACGAGGAGCGGGAGGTGCGGCGGCACATCGGCGACTACGCCCTGTTTGCCACCGGTATGTATCCGGAGTCGATGCAGCTGTGGCGGCACAGCGGGGAATCGAGCTTCCTGGAGATGGTGGAGACCGGGAAAGAGAGCTACTACATCGTCTCGCAGTTCGACCTGTTCGAGTACAAGCTGGAGGCGCCGCTGTTTGCCCGGCTGTCGGAGGAGTTCGAGCGGTGTATGCATGGGCTGGCTTTTGTCCGCGAAAAGCTGGACAAAATGAGCGGTTGGCTTCAGTAGGATACGCGGCATTCCTGAAGTAACGCTTGCAGAAACTAGGCGATCTTATTGAATCAAGGCTTGCCAGCGTGCGCAGTATAGACAGTACGGTGTGTAGGGTCAGCGATTTACACGTTTCCAGCGAAGGAAAACCTTCGGAGATTTCTCCATCTTATTGAATCTGCATGAAATCTGGCTTGAGTTGTCGACTCAGCAAGCTTCATGTAAATGTTGAGGAAAAGCGTGTAGTTTATTGATATTACAGCGTATATCTAGCATCTGTTCTCTTGACACTAGCGCTTGCCTGCCTGTCGCGCTTTCGACACCGCCAGTCGCGACTTGGGACGAGAAACGTGGACCATCCGGACCTCGGCGGTGCTCGGATCCTCCCCCGATTAATTTTGCAAAAAGGCTATTTTACAAATAGCTATTTGTGCTAACCTCCCTGGCATGGCAAATAAATCCGAACGCCGCGACCTCTTTCCCGGCGCGCTGGAGATGATGATCCTCCAGTCGCTCCGCCTCGCGCCTATGCACGGCTATGCGCTGGTGAAACACATCCAGCAGGTGTCTGACGATCTGCTCCAGATCGAGGAGGGCTCGTTGTATCCGGCCCTGCAGCGGATGTTGCGGGAGCGATGGCTCGAGGCGGAGACAGGGATCTCTGCCAAGGGACGCCCCACCCGAATCTACCGGCTGACCAGCGCCGGACTCCGCCATCTGGAGCAGGAGCTGTCCAGCTTCGAACAGATGACAACCGGCATCAGCCGCGTCTTAGCGTTTGCGAGAACGTAGGAGCCCGCCATGCCCCGTTTCAACTTTTCCCGCGTAAGCCGCTCCTTCTCGCGCCGCCGGCGCTACGACGATCTCTCCATCTCCATCGAGGAGCACATCGCGGAGAAAACCGAAGAGCTGATGGAAGAGGGCATGCCGCGGGCTCAGGCGGAGCAGGCCGCGCGCCGCGCGTTCGGCAACGTCACCCTGATTGAGCAGCGCAGCCGCGAAGCGTGGCAGTGGTCTGCGCTCGAGTCTCTCCTGACCGACCTGAAGCTGACCCTTCGCCGCATGGGAAGGTCTCCGGGCCTCACGGCGACCATCCTGATTACGCTGGCGATCGGTATCGGCGCGAACACGGCCATCTTCGCCGTGCTCAATCGCGTTGTTCTGAGGCCGCTGCAATATCCGCACTCCGACCGAATCGCCGCTCTCTGGCTCGATGCTCCCGGCGCCGGAGGGCTGGCGAATTTTTCCAACGGTCTTCAGCTTTCACCATCGATGTACATCACGTTTTCCGAGCACAACCAGACCTTCCAGTCCATGGGTATCTGGGCGCCCGGCACAGCCAATGTCACCGGTGTGGCCCACCCCGAACAGGTGCGCACCGACCTCGTCAGCGACGGCATCCTGCAGACCCTTGAGGTTCCGCCCCAGCTGGGCCATTGGTTTTCGCAGAGCGAGCAGGATCCGCGCGGCGCCAAAACGGTCATGCTCAGCTACGGCTACTGGCAGCGCCGGTTTGGCGGCGATCCGGGCGTGATAGGACGCATCCTCCACGTCGATGCGCAGTCGCGCGAGATCGTGGGCGTCATGCCGCGCGGCTTCCGCGTGGCCGACCGGGATTTCGATCTCCTCCTTCCGATGGCCCTGGATCGGGTCCATCAGAAGCTCGCCCCCTTCGGCTATGACGGCATCGGGCGGCTCAAACCGGGCGTCTCGCTGGCGCAGGCCGATGCCGACATCGCGCGCCTCATTCCTGTCTGGATGGACTCCTGGACGAACGGCCCAGGCACCAATCCGCACTTCTACAGGGTCTGGAGGATTCGTCCGAATTTTCTCTCGCTGCGGCAGCAGGTGATCGGGAACGTGAGCAGCGTGCTGTGGGTGGTCATGGCCACGGTTGGCATCGTTCTGCTGATCGCGTGCACGAACATTGCGAACCTCCTGCTGGTCCGCGCGGAGTCGCGGCAGCATGAGTTGTCCATCCGCGCAGCATTGGGCGCAGGGCGGGCGCGCATCGCCCGCGAACTGCTGCTGGAGAGCGTCGCGCTCGGGATTGCCGGCGGCGCACTCGCGGTTGGCGTTGCCGATGCGGGATTGCGCTTCCTCGTGGCTTCCGGCCCCGCCAGCCTTCCTCGCCTCAGCGAGGTTTCGCTCGACGCCCGCTCGCTCCTCTTCACCCTTCTGCTTTCCGTTTTCTGCGGGCTGTTCTTTGGCTCCATCCCGGTATGGAAGTACGCAAGGGGCGGCGCCACGCTGGCCATGGGCGGCAGCAGCCGGACGGCCACCGTGGGCCGCGCGCCCCAGCGGTCCCGCAACCTGCTGGTCATCGCGCAGACGGCGATGGCGCTGGTGCTGCTGGTGAGCGCGCTGCTCATGATCCGAACCTTTGCCGCATTGCGCAGCGTCGAGCCTGGCTTCTCCGACCCAGCCCACCTTCAGACGATGACGATCTCGATTCCGAACACGCTCATCGCCGATCCATTGCTGGTGACCCACACGCAGAACAACATCGCCGCTCAAATCGCAGCCATCCCCGGAGTGACCGCGGTGGGCTTCGCAGCGGCCGTGCCCATGGATGGCGACGACCCCAACTGGGACGAGGTTCGCGTGGAAGGGAAGACCTACGACGGGGGCGAACCACCCCTGCGCCTGTTCAACTACGTCTCACCCGGTTATTTCCGCGCCATGGGCACGCGCCTGGTGGCGGGCCGCGACTTCACCTGGGCCGACATCTACGGCCTGCGGCCGATGGTGATGGTATCGGAGAACTTTGCGCGCGAATCGTGGGGTTCGGCTGCCGCCGCTGTCGGAAAACGGGTTCGCCAGTTCTCCAGCACGCCGTGGCTGGAGGTTATCGGCGTGGTCGAAGACGTGCGCGTCCACGGTGTGGATGAAAAAGCGCCTGCCGTCATCTACTGGCCAGCGATGCTGAAGGATCCGTACTCGCCGACACCGGCCGTCGACGGACCGAACTCCGCCACCTTCGCCGTTCGCAGCAGCCGCGCCGGTCAGCAGGACTTCATCGACCGTCTGCAACAGGCGGTCTGGTCCGTGAACGGAGACCTGCCCCTGGCGTCGGTGTACACGATGCAGGATCTCAGCAACCGTTCCATGGCCCGCACCTCGTTCACGCTGGTGATGCTGGCGATTGCGGGATCGATGGCGCTTCTGCTCGGGGTGGTCGGCATCTACGGTGTCATCTCGTATACAGTCTCGCAGCGGCGGCGCGAAATCGGCATTCGCCTGGCACTGGGCGCGCAAAAGGCCGAACTGCGCTGGATGATCGTCCGCTCTGCGCTGGTGCTCACCGGAATCGGCGTGGTCATCGGCCTGTGCACCGCAGCGGGAGTGATGCGGATGATGAAGTCGCTGCTGTTTGGCATCAGCCCATTCGATCCGCTGACCTATGTGACGATCCCGCTGGTCCTCGCGGCGGCGGCGGCAGTGGCCAGCTATCTGCCGGCTTGCCGAGCGGCGGGAGTCGATCCCGCGGAAGTGCTGAAGGCTGAGTAAGGAAGGCCGAGTTAGGAAGGCTGAGTCAGCAGATACCCCGGCGTCCTGCAGTTATAGGGTTACTTACCTGCGCTTCATAGAAATTTCTCTGTCAAACTTCGGACTTATGCCTTAGACTGCAGCAAATGCCTTCCAGGCAGAACTTCAGCAGTTGGCTGCTGACCAGCCTTCTTGGCGTCCTTGCGTGCAGCGTCATTGTTTTTGTGGTGCGCACATGGCATTGGCCGCTGGTGGGCGATGCTCCCCTCATGCATTACGTCGTATTTCTGATCGGCCGCGGCCTGGTTCCGTACCGGGATATTGTGGACATCAATATGCCGGGCACGTATGCGATCGAGGGGCTGGTGATTCACCTTTTCGGCGGCGGCGCGCTGGCCTGGCGCCTGTTCGACCTGAGTTTGTGCGGACTGGCCACGGCGGCGATGATGGTGCTCGCCCGGCCCTTGGGCGGTTTGCGGGGGGGGCGTTTGCAGGGATACTGTTCACGCTGATCCATGGCCGCGACGGACTAATCGACCTGGGCCAGCGCGATCTTTTTGTCGCGGTCCTGGTTCTCGCAGCTTATATCTTCCTGTTCCGGTACTTTCGCGCGACCGAGGAGGGCCGCGAATGTATAGGGGCCGTCGTGCTCTTTGGCGTGTGTATCGGAGCTGCCGCGGCGGTCAAGCCCACCATATTGCCACTCGGGCCTGCTTTGCTGGCGCTGGCATGCCTTCATCGGATGAAAAAGGGCCTTCCAGTGGTGTGGCTTCTGGTGGCGGGTGCCGTGTCGCTGGCGCTGCCGTGGGGCATTGCCATGGGTTACCTGCTGCACGAACATGCGGCATCGGCGTTCTTCACCATCCTTCTCCATCTGGATTCACAACACGCCCAGCTCCGGCGTCAGTCGAGCTCGTATCTCCTCTCTCATTGCATATCTTCCGTACTGTTGCCGATGATTGCGATATGGATTCCGGTGGCGCTTTCAACCGGGTTTTGGCGAACCTGGAAGGGAGCGGCCTTGTGCATCGGCGTGCTCGCGGGATTTGCTTCGTTCTTTCTGCAGGGCAAGGGATATGCCTATCACCGATATCCGTCCGAGGTGCTGCTGCTCCTCATCGTGGGTATCGATTGCACGGCTGCATTGAAATCCGCGGATTCTCGCTGGCCGGGAACAGCGCGTCTGTTTGCGGCCACCGCGCTGTGTTATGGAGTCTTCGTGATTGGCATCGGCTCAGCGGCGAAGGCAATTCGCTTTGACTGGCGCGACGATGCCTTCGACACAATGCTGCAGGCCGATTTGCAGCAGCTGGGAGGACAGCGCCTGGACGGCCAGGTGCAATGCCTCGATATGGCTGCGGGCTGCCTGAATGTTCTCTATCGCATGCAGCTGGAACAGGCGACCGGCGTTCTGTACGATTGTTACTTCTTTATGCCGGTGGACGACCCGGCGGTGGAAAAGCTGCGCAACAGGTTCTGGGCCGAGATTACGGAACATCCCCCTCGTGTCTTTGTCGTCACCAGTCACCAGTGCGGTACTTCGCCAATGAACTATCAATACTGCGAGCTGCATCAGTGGCCGGCATTCGATGGCTTTCTCGCGAATAACTACTCGTTATACGCCGACCGCATTCCGCCCCTCCCGGCGGAGTGGATGGGCAAGCCGGCGCCGCCGTTTGGTTACCGGATTTACGTCCGGGATGGGGCCAGAGGCTATCGCGCGCCTATCGCGCCGAGCGATCGCGGAAGATACGCAGCGGACGGACGAGATAGTAGAGAGGGTAGAGCGGGGCCGGCAGCCTGAGCGCTGCAAGGTCTCGCTCGTTGGGACGCAGGAAATCCCGCGACAGGAAGATCTTCAGGCGGTCGCGCCAGGCAAGTAACTGGATGCTGTACGGTACGCGGCCGGCAGGTACCGCGCCGGGCATTTCGAACAGGTTCTTCTCGAAGTGGGTGGCCAGCCCGGTCGCGGCTGCATCGCGCTCAAAGGAACGGAGAACTTTCCGGGGGATCTCGGCGCCGGCGACGCGATGGGCCAGCAGCACCCCAAGAGCCAGAGAGCGACCTAACCCCTGGCGCCTGGCTTCCGCTATTGCGTGCTTCCAGTCGAGGCCGGGGCAGGCAGCCAGCAACTGCGCGACATCGCAGATCCAGATGAGCCGGGACCACATATGTTTGCTGCCCTGGACGATGTGCTTGCTGCCATGCATGCAGAGCATCAACAGCGTTGTTTCGGGGCTCATGTCCGGAACTTCTGCGCCCGCCAGCACAGCCGTGCGGCGGTGGCGCCATGCCCAGTCGAGGCCGAGAGCGCGTGAGTACCTTCCCGGAACCAGGCTGAGTCGCCAGCGAAGTTCGAGCATCATACCGTCGCGCGGGCGGACGAAAGGATATTCGCACCAGTCGGGCGGGGCCGTCATTCCTTCCACACCGGACTCCCGCATCGGCTGATAGCCGCGAGCGAGGAGAAGCGGCATGGCTCGCGAGAAGTCCTCCAGGCGGATCAGGATGTCCAGATCGCCGCCCGGGCGCGCCATGAGGTCCTTGTATGCGGATGCTGCCAGCACAACGCCCTTGAAGGGCATAGCCCGGATATCTTCCCGGTCGAACGCGTGGAGTACGGCGATAAGTTCTGCCGCATTGGCCAGGTTCTGACAGACATTCCGCCGGTGCTCGGCCAGCAGGCGATCCTGCACGGCGGCCGGTACCACAGCGTCTGTCTCCGCGAAAACGCGGTATAGCATCGGCATCACGCGATGCCATTGGGCCAGATTGAGAAGAGCGTCCCAGTCGGAGACCTTTGCGGCCAGAGTGCGGACCTGCGCGGAGTCTCCGCGAGCGGAATAGCGGGCAACCGCCAGCAACAGCGCGCAGCAGTCGCGATCGGCAGGCATCAGAACAGCCACCGTGCGGCTGCGATGGCTTGCGGCAGGCAGCGAGCGGGCAATGGGGGGAGTGGAGTCATCGTTCCAGTGTTAGCCCTCGAGAACTGCACAGGGCGATTCCGCGTCATTTTGACTTTAGTAACGATACGGTGGCTATCCCACGAAAGTGGGTCCGCCGCGCGGATGTTAGCTTACCGCTGCATGTGCATCCAGAAATGTCTCCGGGAGCAGAGGTGAAGAAAGTTGCACATAGGTACCCAGTAATCACGGTTACCAGAAAGCCATTTTTATTACCATCGGCTCATATCCACGCGGGGAGCCGGGAAGCTAGACTGACGATTACCATGCAGGCACGAGGTGAGCAAACCCCAGCTCGCGTCGCATGACCCAGCGTCAGGGCCACGATAGTGGGAGGTAGCGATGGATGTTGAGCGCGTGCCGATGGATGGACTTGTAGAGAGCAAGCTGCCCGACGGATCGAGAATCCTTGTCGATGAACGCAACGAGACGATCGTTGCCATGAACGCAACCGCTGGCGCGGCCTGGGAGGCGTGCAGCGATCCGACGACTCTCTCCGGAGTGACGGAAACAATGCGGCGGTCGCTGGACCCGAGCATCGAGACCGAACTCGCCGAGGAGGCGATTCGGCAACTGCGCGACCAGAACCTGGTGAAGACTTCCGGAGCGGCGCCGCAGTCTTCGCGGCGTGCGTTCATCGGGAAGCTGAGCGCGGCGGCGGCTCTGCCGCTGGTCGTCTCGCTGACCATGACGGAACAGCGGGCCTACGCGGTGCAGTCCGTTTCGTGCGCGCAGCCGCCCGTGGAGCACCTGCCGCAGCCTCCACAGGATCCGGCCCCTCCACACGCTTCTTATTGATCGCGGCATAAGTCAGGAACTGGATGAGTATCGGCGCGGGCTGTGCCAGGCCTGATGCCTGTGTCTGTGTGAACCGCAACTGCGGCGACGGCTGGAGATGCGTGTAAACTGAGACACTGCCATTCCGGGCTGGAATGGCGCCTCCCCCTATGTCTGACACCTACACGTTTGAAGTGCAGGCCTTCGGATGCAGCATTCGAGCGGCGGCCGACTGCCGCGAGTGCTGCGATCTGCTCGACAGGAGCATCTTTCCTTCCTTCACCAGAAGCCCCACCAATGGCGAGCCGGATGTGGTGCTGCGCGCGGAGCAGAGCGGGGGCCGGGTGCGGCTGTTGGTGGGGGAGAGGGTGGTCGCGTCGGCGGCGGACCCGAATTTTCTCGTGCCGGAGATCGTCCGGGCGGTGGATGAGGCGGTGATCGGGCGGCTGACGGGGCTGCGGGCGGTCCATGCGGGCGCGGTGGGGTGGGCGGGTCGAGGGCTGCTGCTGCCGGGCGGGACGCATGCGGGGAAGTCGTCGCTGGTGGCGGAGCTGCTGCGGCGGGGAGCGACTTACTACTCCGATGAGTATGCGCTGATCGACGGGGAAGGACGGCTGCATGCCTATCCGCGGCCGCTGCTGCTGCGGGACGGGAGCCCGGAGCAGGTGGCGGTAACGGCCGAGGCGTGCGGCGCGGCGACGGGGAAGGCGCCGGCGGCGGTGGGGTGGATCCTGGCGCTCGCCTATCGGTCGGAGAGCGAGTGGGACGTGGCCGCGGTGCCGCAGAGCGAGGGGCTGCTGACGCTGCTGCGCAACACCCCGCATGTGCTGGCCGAGTCGCCGGAGTTGCTGGGGGTCTTCGGCCGCGCGGTGGCGGGGGCGCGGTGCTACCGGGGGTTCCGGCCCGACACCAGGGTCGCGGCGGACGAGATCCTGCGGCTGGTGGGTCGGGTTGTGTAAGCAGTTGATTCTATGAGATCTGACTGGAAGGATTTCGCCGTAAGCATTTGATTCTTCAGTGCTTGGCGCATGCACTTTGTTTTGAATTGCTTACGGCGTTTCCTCCGCCGGACCGGCGGATTCATCGGGCAGCCGGGGATCGGGCGGGACCTGGGGCTCGGCGAAACGGAGCAGATGGAGGAGGTACTCGATGTGTTCGGGTGGGGCGCTGGGCAGAACGCTGGCGAGAACGCGTGGATGCTCGAGGACACAGTCGATCGCGGCCGAGACGGCGATGGTGGCGCGGGTGTAGGCGTTGCGCTCGGCGGTGGAGGCGCGGCTTTCGATGAGCCAGTGGAGGGAGATGAGGCCTTGCTGAAGGTGATCGAGCATTTGGTCGAGGGGCATGGCGGCGATCTCGCCGGCCGCCTGGGTCATTTCCCGATCGAAGGTTTCTTCGTCGTTTTTGGGACGGGCCGAGGTGAGATGGCGATGGTCGCGGCATAACCTTTCGCCGCGGCGGGGGAGGCGGCGGCACCTGCGGCCGTCGGGATAGAAGAAGGCGCATTCAGCGACCATGGGAAGCTCCCGGCAAAGAAAAAGGACCGCGGCGACGGTCCTTTTCTCAATTTCTACTCTATAAGTTCAGAATATCAGATCCAGCGAGTAAGTATGCCAACTATTTTGGGGGTTATTGGCGTGTAAGTGTTGTGTTATGAGGAGGGGTTACTTTGGTGAAGAGGTGTGGGGGTTGACAGTTTTTGGGGGCGGGAGCCCACTGAAGCCCGCAGAGGGCTTGCGTGGGCCGCGGTTGGACTCACTGCGCCCGGAAATGCGAAGGGGGATTCTCCGCCAGGCGGACAATCCCCCAGGAGTCTGAGTCTGGTGAGACGGGAGGGGTGCGGGCGCGGGGAACTGTGCGGGCGCGGGGCTACGAAGGTTAATGGGCTTGGCGTGCCCGCTCAGGCCAAAGGAGGGCTTGCATGGGCCGCTCGGCCACTCTGTTCAGGATGCTCGCTCAAAGTTAATAGCGGGCTCTAGCGAAGCGGGGAGGCCCCCCGGCTCTGCCGGGGGGCAGCAGATGTTTGACGCTTCCTGGAGTTGCTTTTTGTCTTTGCAGTTTCGATCTTCAGTTGCGTTCAATCGTTTGCCGTTGTTTTTGCTTTTAGCGGTTGCGATCAGGCCCCTTTGAGGGGCCAGCAACCGTAAAGGTTTCGGCTTTGCCGGATGATACTTACTGAAGCGGCTCCGCTAGTTTTTGAATAACGGGCCAATTCGCTTTATCACTTTCAACCAAGCTATCTGCTATGGCCAACTTTCTTTTGAACTCCACTGAAAAGTTCTCTCCCACGGTCGCGATCCCTTCATCTGGAGTATCCGCGGTTACAAGCAACAATGAGGCTATCAATTTGTCCGTATACTCCTGGCCAAGTTGTTGGCGGACCTCCCACAAAATTCCCGTTTCTGGATTGGGTATTGCGGGCGATCGCTTGCCCCAATAACTCCAATTGAAATAGAGATTCGTGGCCATCTCGATCTGCGTGCCAAATAGGAAATGATGGAACCATGATGGGCCGCCTCGGGCAATTTGAGAATGTTCAAAGAGCTTCTCTATAACAAAGCTCCCGTAAACCATCGTCGGGGCCGTTCGGTCTCCCAATTGCTGTTTGCCTATCGTCAGATCGCCTCGATAGATCGGCATTTCGGGGGGCGTGTGGGTCCCTACAATTCCTTGCCCAGAAATTGAAAACGGGGGAAGGTCAGAAGGAACAGCAATCCCTAAAGAGGTGAGATAAGCTCTGAAACCACCAAGATCATACCGGATAATTTGTTGCCTCCAAAAACTAAGCTCGCTGGACTCTTTGAATTCCAGATTCGTCATTATTTCCCGCTCATATTGCTCCCTAACTGGATATGACAGCACCCATGCGGATGCGAGAGATACGATAAACAGGGTCACAGTCTTTTGTAGCTTCCCCCAGTGCGCAATCCACTCCCACTTCCAAAACCCGAAAAGGATGGAGATTAAAGATGCTGCATAAACCACCAAGTTGACATAGATGGGAAATATATCTAGCGTTCCAACCAGAGCAAGAGAGGTGCCAAGTCCAAGGCCAGATACCGTGAGTAATCTTTCAGTTTTCCAAGCCAAAGGCTTCCGAGTTTTACCTTTGCGCGAGCGCGTTCCCATACCCGAAATACTCTCACTTGCTCTCACCTTACGTAAAGCAGAGGGCTCGGATATCTTCCTGTTGACATACGTGCGGGTGTCCCGTTCAAGCCTATTGTTGGCTTGAGTGGGAGCGCGTTACCATCGTGTCCGGCCGGGATCGCATGGTCGTGGGGTGGCGTGGCCTCGGCGTCTAAGCTGGCTTGTGCCCTGGGGACTAGTTCGCTATCAGGAATCCCGTCACTTTGTGACGTTCTGATGTCTGCGAGACAACCGCGGACGAGGGTGGGGAACCCGGACCGGTGTTCTTCGGTCGCTGCGGCAGGGAACTAACCTCGAACTTCATCCGTCTTCTGAGCGGAAGCCGAAAATCACTGGCTGGGCTCGATCCTGAGCCGGGAACGAGAGAACGATGGGCCGAATTGGAAAGTTATTTCTGTCTGGAATCCTTGTGTTGAGTGGAGCTGCCGTGGGGGCGCAGAATCCGGCAGGCGCCGGGGGCGCGAAAAGCGCCGATCAGGCAACGGCAACCGTTACGAATAACCTCTGGATCGCGAAATTCGAGTGCGACACGAAGGCCGCACAGGCGGTGGCGATGGCGCAGCAGGCGGACCTGAATGCGCTCGAGTATGCGAATCTGTTCGCCGGGGTGACGTCGTTTGCGACCGTACCGGCGGCGCCGGCGGGCGCGTGGACGCTCAACGCGAAAGAGATCGACTTCGGCGGCGGCAGCGCGGCGGCGCGTACGCTGGTGGGCTGGGGCGCAGGCCGCGCGCACCTGGTGATGGAGTACACGCTGCACGATGCTACGGGAGCGGCGGTGTGGACGAAGCAGATCAAGAGCCAGCCCTCGTTCTGGGGCGCGAGCGGCGCAACGGGCGCGGTGCAGAACCAGGGCGATGCGGAGAGGAAGCAGGGCCAGGACCTGGTGAACGCGCTGGCGAAGTTCCTGCAGAACCGAAAGCCGGCGACGGGAGCTGGGACGCCGTAGGCTGGACCAGCGATCAGGGCGCAGAGCGCAGGGCTCAGGGCGCAGAGCGCAGGGCGCAGAGCGCAGGGCTCAGCGATCAGCGTTCAGCGTTCAGGGAACAGCGATCAGCGATCAGGGAACAGCGATCAGCGATCAGCGTTCAGCGTTCAGCGTTCAGAGCTCAGGGCTCAGGGCTCAGAGCTCAGAGCTCAGCGATCAGCGATCAGTGGCTCTATCTGGAAAACCGCGGAAGCAGGTCCACTCAAGCCAACGGAAGGCTTGAATGGGGCACCCGCTGCGTGCTGTTTGCGGCGCCGCGTGGTTGTTGTTTCGCGTCTGGATGTGAATACTGGATGGGGTCTATATCCAGCTTGCGCAAAGTCGGGAATGGCTGAAAACCATCCCTCAGGGGCTAAAGCCCGAGTGACTGGGGCGGCGGTTACGGCACGGCTGAAGCCGTGCCCTTTCAAAACGCGGTACGACGTTACGGCACGACTGAAACCGTGCCCTTTCAAAGCGCGGTACGACGTTGCGGCACGACTACCACCCCAACGAGGATGCTCGTCGGGGACACCGGATTGAAGTCGTGCCGTTTTAAAGCGACTTACGCCCTGCTGTGGCAGGGAATCTTTTGGTTTCGGAAAAGAGGGCGAGTGTTCACAGGAAAGAGAACTTGGGCGGGGCTGGCGGTTTTGCTGGCGGCGGCGAGCGGGGCGTGGGCGCAGGTCGGGTCGGCGCACGATACGTCCAGGGGCGCGTTGCCGGCAGTGGTGGAGATGGGGTCGGGGTGGCAACTGCAGGACAGCGCGAAGGTGAGCGCGGCTCCGTCGGTGGTGTCGACGGCGGCGTTCACGCCCGAGGGGTGGTATGCGGCGACGGTGCCGGGGACAGTGGAGGCCAATCTGGTGGCGGACGGGGTGTATCCGGAGCCGCTGTACGGCGAGAACAACCGCTCGATACCGGAGAGCCTGAACAAGACGGCTTGGTGGTATCGGACGACGGTGACGGTGCCGCGGGCGTACGGGCACCGGCAGGTGTGGCTGCACTTTGACGGGGCCAATTTTACGAGCGAGGTGTGGGTGAACGGGACCCAGGTGGGAACGATCCAGGGCGCGTTTATCCGCGGCCGGTTCGACATTACCAAGCTGGTGCGGGCGGGGGAGACGGCGGTGGTGGCGGTGAAGGTGAGCCCGCAGCCGCATCCGGGCGTGCCGCACGAGCACGACATTGCGAACGGGCTGGGGAAGAACGGCGGGATTACGGCGATTGACGGGCCGACGTTTCTCTCGACGATTGGGTGGGACTGGCTGAACGCGGTGCGGGACCGCGATACCGGGCTGTGGCAGAAGGTGTGGCTGAGCGCGAGCGGGCCGGTGCTGGTGGAGGATCCGCTGGTGATTACCGATTTGCCGCTGCCGCGGACGGACTCAGCGGATTTGACGGTGAAGGCGACGCTGGAGAACACGTCGGGCAAAGAGGTGAAGGGCGAGGTGGTGGGGGAGATCGAGCCGCTGCCGTCGCAACCGGGGACGCCGGGGATTGTGTTTCGGCAGCCGGTGACGCTGAAGCCGGTGAGCACGCTGGCGGTGAGCTTCGATGCGAAGACGGCGGCAGCGCTGCACGTGGAGAATCCGAAGCTGTGGTGGCCGAACGGGTACGGGCCGCAGAATTTGTATCAGCTGCACTTACATTTCGTCGAGCATGGGCGGGATTCGGACGCGACGGAGACGCAATTTGGCATCAGGAAGATTACCTATGGCGGGATGGATGCGCTGACCATCAGCGTGAACGGTGTGAAGGTGTTCATCCGCGGCGGCGACTGGGGGCTGGACGAGGCGCTGAAGCGGATTCCGCGGGCGCGGCTGGACGCGGAGATCCACATGCACGCGCTGGCGAACATGAACATGATCCGCAACTGGGTGGGGCAGAGCACGAGCGAGGATTTCTACGAGCTGTGCGACCAGTACGGGATATTGATCTGGGATGAATTTTTCCAGCCGAACCCGAGCGACGGGCCGAATCCGGACGATCTGGATATTTATCTGGCAAACGTGAAGGACAAGATTCTGCGCTACAGGAATCATCCGTCGATTGCGCTGTGGTGCGCGCGGAACGAGGGATATCCGCCGCCGGCGATTCACGATGCGCTGTCGAAGATGATTCCGGAGCTGGATCCGGCGCGGCTCTACCAGCCGAGCTCGACGGCGGGGCGCGGGGTGATGAGCGGCGGGCCGTACGACTGGCGCGATCCGGAGGCGTACTACGCGCAGGATGCGCCGTTCAAGACGGAGACGGGGAGCGTGAGCGTGCCGACGATCGAGTCGATCCACGCCATGATGCCGGAGAAGGACTGGGAGACGATCGACGACGACTGGGGCGCGCACGATCTGGCCAAGGGCGCGTCGGAGGGCGACCGGTATCCGTATGCGCTGCGGGCGCGATACGGGAGGGTGGCAAACCTGGCGGACTTTGTGCGCAAGGCGCAGATGATGAACTACGAGGCGTATCGCGCCATGTACGAGGGGCGGAATGCGTATCTGTTCAGGCCGGACACGGGGATCATTACGTGGATGAGCAATCCGGCGCAGCCGAGCTTTGTGTGGCAGCTCTACGCGTACGATCTGGAGCCGAATGCGTCGCTGTTTGCGGTGAAAGAGGCGGCGGAGCCGGTGCACATTCAGATGGACGAGGCGAACGACGAGCTGCAGGTGATTAACAACCTGCCGGTGGCGATTGAGGGAGACACAGCGCACGTGACGGTGTGGGGCCTGAGCTACTGGAGCGACTCGGCGCAGGCGATGGTGCAGAAGGACATTCCGGTGAGCGGGCCGGCGGATACGGCCATCGATCTGGGGGGCGTGCCGATGCCGCGGTACGTGCCGTCGGTTTATTTTGTGGATCTGCAGCTGAAGGATGCGCAGGGGAAGGTGGTGTCGCGGAATCTGTACTGGAAGCCGAGTCCCGCGGCGGGGCAGGACCTGACGCGGATGGACTGGATGCCGCCGGAAAAGCTGACGGCGGCGATTACGCGGCAGGATGCCAACGGAAGGCTGGGGCTGGACGTGACGCTGACGAATCCGGGGCGGAACATGGCGCTGCTGGCGCACGTGCAGCTGCGGCGGCTGAGCGCGGGCGCGGAGGTGACCGCGGCGGGGCTCGAGGATCAGGCGCTGGGGGCGCCGCGGGTGCTGCCGGTGTTCTATTCGGATAACTACGTTTCGCTGGCGCCGGGAGAGAGCAGAACGATCCACATCGATGCGG
Source organism: Acidobacteriaceae bacterium (assembly GCA_030041435.1). Classification (GTDB taxonomy): domain Bacteria; phylum Acidobacteriota; class Terriglobia; order Terriglobales; family Acidobacteriaceae; genus Palsa-343. The sequence goes on along the minus strand of JASHNW010000115.1, from coordinate 67,088 downwards.
CGCTGAGCGATTTGCAGGGCGGCGAACCGGTGGTGGTGGTGGATGGCTGGAACGTCGACGTGGATCCGGTGGTGAACGCAGACTGCGCGCTGGCGGCGAACGTGGACGCGGAGGTGAGCCACTGGCCGGTGACGGGGCTGCCGATGATCACGGCGGGGTTGCCGGAGAAGGCGGACCGCTAGAGGCTGTTATTAACTTTCCCGCGGCCGGCGTTGCGAGGGAAAATCGGGCCAGACGAAGCCGAGCCCGAAGGCTGTGGCGGGTCCACTGTCGAGGGCGAGAATGAAGTATGGCCCGATTTTCCCCCGCAACCCGCAGGGCTGGGGCCCATTTTCCCCATTTCGTCGTCGCTCGTCGCTAAGATACACTCGGTATCTGTCGCTCCTCGCTCCTCGAACTGAGGAAAATGGGCTCTCAGCGCCGGTCGTGCGAAAGTTAATAACAGCCTCCAGGGAGCGTACAGACTTGAGCGAGCGGAGATCGGGGCCAGAGGTTCTGGCGGGTTGGAGGGGATTGCGTAGCAGAGCAAAATGGCGCGCCACAGTCGTGGCGGCGGTCGTGTGCGGGGCGTGGACGGCGTGCGCGGCGAGGGCGCAGGAGCAGCCGCCGTCGCTCTACGCATCGCACGGGACAATCCTGCTGGACGCGTGGTTCAACAGCCAGACGCGGAAGAATGCGGCGGGGGAGATAGAGTTATACCACTATAAGTGGGATGACACGACGAACTCGGGGTATTCGCTGTTTGGGGAGATATGGCGCGGCGAGGGAGTCACAACGAAGACACTGACTACCGCGCCGACGCTCGACAATCTGAAGGGTGCGCAGTATTACATGATCGTGTCACCGGATAACCTGGCCCGGAATCCGCATCCACATTTCATGACGCAGAAGGATGCGAGGCAGATTGAGAAGTGGGTGCGGCGCGGCGGAGTGCTGCTGACGATGGAAAACGATCCTGGGAACGCGGACATTGTGCATTTCGATGTGCTGGCGGACCGGTTTGGGCTGCACTTCAACAACGTGCTGGTGCACCACGTGGTGGGGGACGATTTTCCGGCGGGGCGCATCGACGTCGCGGCTGTGCCGCCGTTCACGCATCCGCACACGATCTATATGAAGGACACGTGCTCACTCACCTTGTCAAAGGGTGCGACGGCGCTGCTGGTGTGGAAGGGCGATACGCTGATGGCCGATGCGCGGTATGGGCGCGGGCTGGTGGTCGCGGTGACGGATCCGTGGCTCTATAACGAGTACACCGACGGGAAGAAGCTGCCGGCGATCTACGACCAGTACGCGGCGGGGCATGAGTTTGTGCGGTGGGTGGTGGAGCAGCGGGGGGAACTGGAACATCGTCGGTAGAGGCCTCGCCTCGGCAACGAGCGGCTGCAGGGGAGCCTGCAGCAATCCGTGACGCGATTCGGCGCCCGCCGGATCATACCGCATGGCGGACCTGTCCTTCCCTCCGAAAATTGCCGGCTGGGAAACTGCTGTAGTCCGAGAGATGCGGAGGCATGCGGCCGGTTCGTTACCTTGTTGCAAAAAGAGGGGTAACGTCAAGAATGCCTGAGTACTAAAGTTAGCTTGCCCGCCAGATCGGTCCGCTCTACGCTGAAAAATGGTTCCCCCAGGTTTGCTGACTGAGAGAATCCATCAGTCGCCGTTCAGCTCAATTGTTCCCGCCCACGAGGCAACGCGCGCAAGAGGGGCCACATCTCTCAGTTGGCTTGAGGCGACGCATCTTGATACAAAAATCTGCGAAAAACAAAGAGATTCTTGCCGCGATCTTTTTTTTGTTTCCCATCGCAGCAGTGGCTGCAACGCGACCGGAAATCACCAGCGTGCCCACTGCAAACGGAACGGTGGGAACGGGCTTCTACTATCAGGTGACAGTGGCGGGCGAGCAATACATTGGGCTCGACCCGACCCATACGTACCTGATGAATACAGCGACCGATCGGCCGCAATTCTGCGCGGGCGAGGACGCGTGGGATCTGATCGTCGAGTTATCGAACGCCGACCTGGAAACGTATCTCTCCGACCGAGCCTCGCGCGGCTATAACTGTATCTGGGTGGCGTTGGCGGACAACACATATCAGACAAACGCGCCGGAGGATTACTACGGAAATTCGCCGTTTGACGGGGCGGACTTTACGAACGAGGATGCGACCTACTGGGCGCACGTAGATTACGTGTTGGGCCGCATGGCAACGTATGGACTGACTGCATTTGCGTCGCCGGCTTTCGTTGGGGACAGTCCCAACGGCGGCTATTACACGTCCTACGAGAACAGCTCGGACGCGACCCTGATTGCCTATGGCGCATGGCTTGGCAGCCGGTATCAAAGCTACCCGAATATTGTCTGGACCCTGGGCGGAGATACATTGCCCCCGTTCTATGCGAAGGTAGCAGACATCGCCACGGGCATCCGATCGGTGGACGCAGTGCATTTGATCACCATGGAAGGCACGCCGCAGGCCGACGACGGCCCGACAGAATCGTCCAGCGGGTACGCCTACTGCACGTCCACCTGCGCTTCGTGGCTCAACGTGGACTGGACTTACAACCAGTACCAGAGCGTTCAGTTCGGATGCGGTTATAACGCTGCGACTTATCCGCTGCCCAATCTGCTGGGGGAAACGTGGTACGAGGGCGAGCACGGCCTGTCGGAGTTACAGGTCCGCGAGGAAGGTTACTGGGGAATCCTTTCCGGGTGTCCGCTGGGGAATTTGTTCGGCAACAATGCAATCTGGACGATGGGCGGCCCTTCCGACACGATGGGAGCAACGTGGCAGAGCCAGCTCAGTTCGCAGGGCTCGGTGGATCAGGCGTGGGAAGGGGCTCTGCTGCGTTCTCGCGAGTTCTGGAAGATGCAGGCCGACGTCAACAATAACTATCTGACGGGTGGTTACGGCTCCGGGACAAGCATCTCCGTGTTATCCCGCAGCTCGGATGGACAAACGATGATCGCCTACATCCCCAACGGGAACGCGACATCCGTCACGATCAACATGGCGGGCATCGTGAGCAACGCCGGCACGGCGCAGGCCTGGTGGTTCAATCCGCAGACGGGCGCTGCGACCAATCTGGGAACCTTCAGCAGCAGCGGGAGCCAGAATTTCACGCCGCCGGACTCGAATGACTGGGTGCTGGTGCTGGACGACGACGCGGCCGGGCTGCCTGCGCCGGGAAGCAAAGTACTGGAGACGGGGTCTTCGGCCACCACCTTTGCGGCGACGGGATTACCGCCCGGCTTGTCAATCAATGCCGCGACCGGCCTGATCTCGGGAACGCCCACCACCGCCGGGATCTCGAGCGCCACCGTGAGCGTAACGAACAGCGTGGAGACGTGCAAGACCACGCTGACGCTGTCGATTACGGGAGGCCCGGTGGAACCCGTGAAGCGCGCGGGCGTGGAAGCTCGCAGCAAAGCGGTACATGCAGCGAACCCACCGGCGGCTCCGCAGCAGACTTGCTCGGCGGTGATCCAGCCGGGAGCGGGGACGGCGAATCCGCTGGTGCGCTGACCGAGGGCATGCGCCCAGGCAAGGCAATCGAGGGCTTGCAGGGCCCACTCGTCCTTTGCAGCGGAAAAAAACAAATGCGCTGGCGGAATGGCAGCGTTCCGTCGGATAAGCAGAGGCTTCCAATGGTCGGGGCGGAGGGATTTGAACCCCCGACCCTCTGCTCCCAAAGCAGATGCGCTACCAGACTGCGCTACGCCCCGACTCATGACCCCACCTTGCCGACAGCGGCGTGGTGAGGGTCCCGATGGTGCGATTGTATCGCAGGGGATCGGTTTTCGAGCCGTGCCGATGCGGGTTCGCCTCAGGTGAGCGCGCGATCGAGGTGGGTGTAGCCGCCATCGACCACCATGAGCTGGCCGGTGGTGTGGGCGCTCTGCGTGGGCGACAGCAGGAAGACGGTCATGGCGGCGATTTCGGAGGCTTCCGTCATGCGATGGCCGAGCGGGATGCGGCGCGCGATTTCCGCCAGGGCCTGCTCGGGGTCGGGGCGGCTGGAAATCCAGCGCGCGTAGAGGGGCGTCATGACTTCGGCAGGAAGGACCGCATTGGCGCGCAGGCCGAAGGGGGCGAGCTCGGCGGCCCATTCACGGGTGAGAGCGAGCTGCGCGCCCTTGGCGGCGGCGTAGGCGGAGGTTCCGCCCTGGCCGGTGAGCGCGACCTTGGAACTGATGTTGACGATGGAGCCGCGCGAGGCCTTCAGCATGGGCAGAGCGTAGTGCGCGATGGCGTAATAGTGCAGCAGATTCTGCTTCAGGCTCTCGATAAAGCGGTCGGGCGAGCCGGACTCGAGGCCGACACCGTCGTTGGCGCCCGCGTTGTTCACCAGGCCGAGCATGCGGCCGTATTTGCCGCGAACGTAGTCGACGGCGTCCCGGCACTGAGCGACGTCGGCGAGATGAGCTTCGACGAAGTCGCACGTGCGCCCGGCGTCGCGCATCTCGGCGAGGAATCTTTTGACGTTGTCGGAGGCGCGGCTGACGACTACAACGGTAGCGCCCTCGTCGAGGCAGGCGCGCGAGATGGCCGCGCCAATGCCTGCGCCGCCGCCGGTGACCATGATGACACTGTCTTTGAGGCCGAGATCCATAGGGCAAAAGGCGGGACGGAGAGAGGCGAATCAATCCGCGCCCGAAGGAGCGATTGTATCGCGTCGGATGGGGGACACGAGCATCTGCGCCGATGGAACCGGTTCACAGCCGGTGCAGCAGCCAGATGAGGATGAGCAGCAGCGCAATGACGGGCGTGGCCAGGATGACGAGGATGATTCCGGCGAGGCAGAGGAGGAAGACATAATCGCGCCAGGTGTGGCGATGCGGCTGCTGCAGGTGGCGGATCATGAGGCGGTAGTTGCGGCGGTTGGCTTTCCACGCGATGTCGAAGATGTCGCCGAAGAAGGGAATGGCTCCGACGACGACGTCGAGGCCGAGATTGACGACCATGCGGACGAGCGTGACGTACGGGACGCCGCGAATCCATGCAGCGAGAATGAGCAGGGACGAGGCGATGCCGGCGAGCATGTCGCCGAGGCCGGGGATGAGGCCAACGAGGCCGTCGAGCCCGAGGCGGATGGAGGTGCCGGGGATGCGGAACCAGTCGTCGAGCAGATGCGCGAGCAGGTCGAGATTTTCGTCGGAGAAGAGCTGCTCGGCGCGCGCGCGCAAGCCTGGGCCGAAGCGGCGCGGCGGGGGCAGAATCTCCGGATTGGGACGGTCGGCCACGAGAGAACGCGATGCGGCGGGGCGCGGGATCGCTGTGCTGCCAATGCTACAATCGAGGTGGGAATGGCGGCTATAGTTCAGCGGCAGAACGCCTGACTGTGGCTCAGGATGTCGTGGGTTCGATCCCCACTAGCCGCCCCAAACCAGATCTTCGCAGCCCCGGCAATCCGCACACTCCAGTGAAACGACCGACAGGCAGGACATCCGGCGGCGCCGCGTACGTGGGGTGCTCAGGGTGGGCGTATCCAAGCTGGAAGCCGGGGTTCTATCCGGCCAGCGTCTCTTCGAAAAAATTTCTGGAACACTACGCGACGCGGCTCAACTCCGTTGAGGTGAACTATACCTTTCGCTCGCTGCCGAGCCGTTCGACGGTGGATGCGTGGCTGGCGCAGACCGGCGACGGCTTCCGATTCAGCTTTAAGGCGCCGCAGCGGATCACGCATATTCGCCGATTGAAGGAGTGCGGCGCGGCGCTGGCGGAGTTTGCCGAGGCGATTCGCCCGGTGGCGCAGGCGGGGCGGCTGGGGCTCGTGCTGTTTCAGCTGCCTCCGAATATGAAGGCCGATGCGGAGCGGCTGGCGGCATTCCTGGACGATGCGAAGACGCTGGGGCTGCGGCTGGCGTTTGAATTTCGGCATGCGTCGTGGTTCGATGCGGAGATTTACAAGCTGCTGGAGCGGAGCAAGGCGGCACTGTGCGTGGCGGAGAGCGATGAGCTGGAGACGCCGGATGTGGCGACCGCTCCGTTCAGCTGCTATCGGCTGCGGAAGAGCAGATATTCGAAGGCGCGGCTGACGGAGGTCGCCGACTTGCTAACGAAGCAGGCGAAACGCGGCGATGCGTTCGCCTATTTCAAGCATGAGGATGAGCCGACGGGGGCGCTGCGGGCGGCGGCGGTGCTGGAGCGGGTGCGGGGGCGCGCGTCGTGACGGAAACTGCGCGTTCGGCGGAAGCCATTCAGGATTGGCCGGAAGCCTTTGTGCCGCGGCGCTGGCTGCGCAGCGGGCATCTGCAGACGCTGGCGGGGAATTTTCTGCCGCGACGGTTACAAATTCCCGAGCCGGAGCCGCTGCTGGTGGAAGTGGAGGGGCCGGTGGCGGGCTATGGGACGACGCAGGTGCTGTGCCACTGTCACTGGCAGCCGCCGGAAGTGCGGCGGGAGCGGCTGACGGTGGTGCTGGTGCATGGGCTGGAAGGCTCGTCGAGCTCGCAGTACATTCTGGGCAATACGGCGCGCGCGCTGCGGGCGGGGCTGAACGTGGTGCGGATGAATATGCGCTCGTGCGGTGGGACAGATGAGCTGTCGCCAACGATCTATCACTCGGGGCGGTCGGGCGATGTGGGGCGCGTGCTGGAGGCGATTGTCGCCCGGCAGCAGCTGGACGCGGTGGCGCTGGTGGGCTACTCGATGGGCGGCAATCTGGTGCTGAAGTACGCCGGCGAGCAGGGAAGCGCCGCGCCGGCGGAGCTGAAGGCGGTGGTGGGGGTCTCGCCGCTCATGGATCTGGCGGTTTCGTCGGCGGCGCTGCATGAGCCGCAAAATCGTATCTATGAGTGGCACTTTTTAAGGAATATGCTGGCGCGGGTGCGGCGGCGGAAGGCGCTGTATCCGCGCATTTACGGCGATGCGCGGGTGAGTGGGATCCGATCCCTGCGCGATTTCGACGAGGAGATCGTGGCGCGCTACGGGGGGTTCGGCGGCGCGGACGACTATTACTATGCGGTAGCCAGCTCGAAGTACGCCGCGCTGCTGGAGAGGCCGACGCTGATCGTGCACTCTGCCGACGATCCGTTCATTCGCATGCTGGAGCCGACGCGCGCGGCGCTCAAGGCGAATCCGCACGTCACCTTTGTCGAGACGCAGCAGGGAGGGCACTGCGCATTTCTGTCGCATCCCGCCAGGGGCGTGGACGACGGGCGCTGGGCGGAGAAGACGCTGCTCGCGTTTCTGCTGCGGCCGGTGCGCGCCGACGTCCTCGAGAGGGAATTGAGCCATGGAAGCTGACTGGGCCGCGGAGATCGGGCCGCGCCTCGACCGGATTTGTATGGACTGGCCGGGGTTCATCGATCTGCGCGCGGACCCGGGGGCAATCGGGGGGATTGCGGAAGCCGCGCCGGGCTCAGCGCTGCACGCGGCGCTGGCGGCGCTGAACGCTCCGGAGTCGCCGGTGCTGACCTGCAAGTGCGACCGGTGGGCGGTGCCGGCCGAGGAGCTGGATCCGTACGAGCTGGAGGCGAGCCGCGAGACGGCGCGCGTGGGGGCGGCCAGCTATGTGGACATTGTGGCGCGGGATCCGGAGCTGTTTGCCTCCTTCGACGGCCACGAAGCGTGGGCGCGCCAGGCGGTGCTGCGCCTGCGCGCGCTGCCGCTCGCCAGGGGACGCGCCGATCTGGTGATTCGGGCAGCCCTGGGCGAGGAGAGCGGCGGCTTCGGCATCACGCTGTACGCCACCGGTTGCGGGGCCGATGCCGCCGCCGCGGAAGCCGCGTGGGAAGCGATCCTGCGGGCAGCGGTCGCCGTTACAATGAGTGAGGCGCAGACACCACGGGCGAGTAGCTCAATCGGATAGAGCACCGGCCTTCTAAGCCGGGGGTTGTGGGTTCGATTCCCGCCTCGCCTACCATTCACTTCTCCGGGAGTCTACGCAGCGAGGTCCCTCGCTGTGCTCGGGATTTCGCCTGCGGGCTCAGACACCCGCAAGACGGCTCAAGTTCGATTCCCGCCTCGCCTGCCAATCCCTCCCACGTTCCCCGACACCTTATCGGCGCTCCTTCGCGCCCTGTCCGCCCGCCTCGGCGCTACGTTCGCACCGTCAGGACCGGGCAGGGGGCATGCGTGATCAGGGTGTGGATGACGCTGCCGGCGAGGAGCGAGTCCAGATAGCGGCCGGCGCGGATGCTGAGGACGAGGAGGTGAAACGGGGCGGAGGCGATTTCGCTCAGGATGGTCTCCGCGGCCTCATCATGGGGCAGCAGGCGGACCGAAGCAAACTGCCTGCGCAGTCCGAGGGAAAAGTTGGGATTGACGCGGCTGGGCGGGAGCGCGGCCAGCAGCGGGGCGCGTTGCCCCTCGGCGACGGGCCAGGCTCGCAGCGCGGCGGTGAGACTTGGACGCAGCACGTCGGTGACGAACAGCACGCGCGCGAAATCTGCTGCGGCCTGATCCGAGGAGGGAACGTGCTCAGGAGATCTGGTTCCGACGGTGAGGACGGGAAGGCGCGACTTGCGCAGGATGCCGAGCACGGTGGCGCCGAGCGACGGCCCCAGGATCATGCGTTCGCCGTGGAGACCGAGGACGAGCAGCTCGGGCTTGTATTTGACGGCTGCGGCCTGTATGGCCAGGACTGGGGTGCCTCCGGTGATGAGCGTGGCGGTGTTGGCGATGCCGGCCAGGCGCAGCTCGCGGCGCACGTCGCGCAGGCGGCGCTCGGCCGAGTCGCGGGCGGCGGAGAACGAGTGCTGGTCGGCGCCGGCGACGTCGATGACGTGGAAGACGCGCACCGACGCGTTGCGCAGGCGAGCGATTTGTTTGGCGCAGGAGAGAGCGCGCCGGGAAGGCTCGGCAAAGTCAGTGGCAAAAAGGATTTCAGCGGCCGAGTTGGGAGAATCGGACGACACTAAGCGCGATGGCTCTTTCCGGCCATGTTGGGAGCATAGGGGCAAGGTGCACGGAAGCCGGTGATGGATAGCACGGTGGATGGTGACCGGTGTCACCGCAGTGCAGAAAGAGAACCGGCGGTCGGTCAGGGCGCGAGGTCGCCGCTGTACATGGATGTGGCGGAGACGCTGAGGGGATTGTCGCGCAGGACGGCGTTCTGGACGAGGCCGGAGGGCAGCGTCTTCTCGAGGGCGCGCAACTGGCGCTCGGTGAGGCCGGGGGCGATGATGGCAATATGAAAGCCGCTCAGGCGCAGGGGCCGCGCCGTGCGCTCCGCTTCCACGCGGACCAGCAGGCCCTCGGTGGGAAGCTCGCGCAGGCTCAGATACTGGGCAACGTACTGGCCGACGCAGCTGCCCAGCGCCACCAGCAGAAGCTCAGCGGGAGTCATACCGTGGTCGGTAGCCCCGTCTTCAGCCGGCTGGTCGACCAGGACGCGGTGCTGGCGAGCCTCGGCGACAAACTGGGCGCCTTCCACATGCTGCAGGGTGATTTCCACTTGAACGACCTCAGGGAACACCCTGTGAAAGCACGTCGGCTGCCAACTCGACGGAGCCGGCGTGCAGCTGCGTCATTTCCGCGATTTGGCGCAATCTGACGTAATCTGCTGGTACTTCAAGGGGTTCCGAAAGCTGGGAACGTCGCGCAAAGACTGCGCCAAATGGCGCAGCTGCGCGAAAGTACGCCCCCTTTCGTGTGTTACCTGCGCCAGGGCGGTGGTGGCTTTGTGGGCGGACAGCAGTTACAATCCCATCCTGTTACCCCATGCATTTTGACGACGCAAGGGCAGGATTGCGATGAAGCGACGTCCGGACGAGACGGCGCAGCCGGCGGCAGCCTCGGCTGCTGTGCCGGTGAGTGGGACACCGGGGCCTGCGCGCCCGCCGGTCGCCGAGGGCACCGTGCGGTCGCTGGTCGACAACCTCGACGAGGCTGTGGTGATGCTGGGGCAGGACGGATCGGTGCAGTTTGTGAACGCGTCGGCGGAGCGGATGTACGGCATCTCGCAGACTGGGCCGGCGCTGGCGGGCTGGAGCGACGCGTACGGGATCTACATGCCGGATCGCCGCACGCTGTGGCCGGCGAAGGACCTGCCGGGAGCGGCGGCGCTGCGCGGGCAGACGGTTGAGACGGAACAATATGTATGTCCGCCGGGATCGAAGGAAGGGTACTGGATCGCGGTGCGGGCGCGTCCGCTGCACGACGCCGAGGGCCGGCCGGCGGGAGCGCTGCTGGCCTGGCACGACATCTCCGAAGAAAAGCAGACGGCGGAAAGCCAGCGGCGCCTGCTGGCCATCGTGGAGAACACGCCCGACTGCGTGAGCCTGACGGATGCGTCGCTGAAGACAGTCTTCATCAATCGCGCCGGGCGGGAAATGCTGGGACTGGGCGAGCGCGAGGAGGCGCGCGGCTATCCAGTGTTTGAAACCGACTTCCAGGATCAGCGGGAGCTGGTGGGAGCAGAGATATTGCCGGCGCTGTTGCGCGGCGATCCGTGGATTGGGGAGTTTCGCCTGCGCACGCGCGGCGGCGCGCTGATCACGGTGGACATGCGCGCCTTCGGGATCTTTGGGGCGTATGGGCAGCTGCTGGGCATTGCCAGCGTGAGCCGCGACATTTCGGCGCGGCGCCAGGCCGAGGAGACGCGGCTGCGGCTGGCGGCCATCGTCGAGTTTTCGCACGACGCCATCATCAGCGAAACGCTGGACGGCCTGATTACAACGTGGAACCGCGGCGCGGAAGCGATCTTCGGGTACACGGCGGAGGAGACGATCGGGAAGCCGATCGTAATGCTGGCGTGGCCGGGCTACGAAGACGATATGCGCGAGCTGCTGCGGCGGCTGCGCAACGAAGAAACGGTTGAGCATCACGAGACGATGCGCCGGCACAAGGACGGGCGGCGGCTGGTGGTGTCTGTGACGCTGTCGCCGGTGCGCGACGGGGAAGGGAAGCTGATCGGGATATCGAAGATCGCCCGCGACATCACGCAGCAGAAGGAGCGTGAGGAGCTGTCGCAGCGCCAGGCCCGGCTGCTGGACCAGGCGTACGAGCCGATCATCGTCCGCGATCACCAGGATCGCATCGTCTACTGGAACAAAGGCGCGGAGCGGCTGTACGGCTGGACGGCGGCGGAGGCGCAGGGTCGCGTCAGCCACGAGCTGCTGGGGACAGTCTTCTCCGAGCCGCCGGAAGAGGTGACCCGGCGGCTGGAGACAGACGGCCACTGGGAAGGCGAGCTGGTGCATGGGACGCGCAGCGGGCAGCGGGTGACGGTGCTGAGCCGGTGGATTCGCGAGCTGGGGGTGGCGCAGTCGCACGTGCTGGAGACGAACGTGGATCTGTCGGAACGGCAGCAGCGGCTGGCGCTGGAAGAACAGACGCGTCTGGAGCGGCGCTTCCGCCAGTTGCTGGAGGCGGCGCCGGACGCGATTGTGGAGGTCTCTGCGGAAGGCGAGATCGTGATGGCGAATCGCATCGCCGAAGAGATGTTCGGCTATACGCGCGACGAGCTGCTGGGGCAGTCCGTGGACGTTTTGGTGCCTGACGCATTGCGACGGGATCATTATCGGCACCGCGACCACTATCTCGAGCATCCGCGCACGCGGCCGATGGGCAGCGGCCTCGAACTGCACGCTCGGCGGCGCGACGGGGCGCTGTTTCCGGTGGAGATCAGCCTGAGCCCGATCCAGACGGAAGGCAAAATCCACGTGACGGCGGTGATCCGCGACGTGACGGAGCGCAAGCGCGCGGAGCAGGAAGTGCGCCGGATGCAGCAGATTTACACCGCGGAACTGGAGGCGCGGAACCGCGAGATCGAGCGCGCCAACCGGCTGAAGAGCGAGTTTCTGGCCAGCATGAGCCACGAGCTGCGGACTCCGCTGCACACCATCATCGGCTTCGCAGAGCTGCTGCAGGAGGGGCACGAGGGGCCGCTCAACGAGGCGCAGCGGCGGTTCCTGGGGCATATCCATCGCGACTCAGAACATTTGCTGGAGCTGATCAACGACGTTCTGGATCTGAGCAGGATTGAAGCCGGGCAGATGGTGCTGAAGCGGGAGACGTACCCACTGCGGCGCAGTATCGAGGAGGCGCTGAACAGCATTCGTCCGGGCGCGGCGCTGAAAGGGATTGCGGTGGAGGAGCGGGGCAACGCGGACGTGGAAGTGGATGCCGATCCGCTGCGCGTGAAGGAGATGCTGTACAACCTGCTGAGCAACGCAGTGAAGTTCACGCCGCAGGGCGGAAAGGTGTGGATCGAAGCCCTGGAGCAGAGCGGCTTTGTGCGCATCACGGTGGGGGATACGGGGATCGGCATTTCGGCCGACGAGCAGGAGAACATCTTCGACAAGTTCTATCAGGTGGGCAATACCACCAGCGGCGTGCGCGAAGGCACGGGGCTGGGGCTTTCCATTACCAAGGAGCTGGTGCAGATGCACGGCGGATGGATGGAAGTAGTGAGTAAGCCCGGGCAGGGAAGCCAGTTTGCTTTTACGCTTCCCACACCGCAAGCCGAAGGACTACCATAACCGAAGATTTCCCCCCAGACCCAGTGGCAGTCGCAGAAGAACAGCGAGCAGTGGCATTTCCAGAGGCGACGGAACGGAACACGCGCATGTCCAAACCTCCGCGGAAAGCATTGATCCTGATTGCGGACGACCGGCCAAGCAGCCGCGAGCTGTTGCGCACGGTGCTGGAGCGCGCAGGGTACGATGTGATCGAAGCCGAAGACGGCGAGGCCGCGCTGGAGCAGGCGCGCAGCGGAAATCCCGATCTGATTTTGCTCGACCTGCAGATGCCGCGGCTGGATGGCTACGGCGTCATGGCGCAGCTGCGTGTGGATCCGCGCTTTCGCGATCTGCCGGTGCTGGCGCTGACCGCCAGCGCCATGCGCGGGGACCGCGAAAAGATCATGGCAGCGGGATTTACGGACTACCTGTCGAAACCGGCGGGGCCGGATTTGCTGCGGGCGGCGGTGGCGCGGCTGCTGGGGAACAGCGGCGCCGATCAGCCTGACTGACAGGGACCGCGCGATGCTCGCGCATGCGCTGCGCGGCGGTGAGCACTGCTGCATGACGCGGTAATGTACGATGTCAGGGCAGGTTGGCGCGAATGCCCAGCGCAGCCGCGACCTTATCCAGCCGTACATCGTGAGTCCACAGCAGAGTGCCGGGTGTTGCCAGGCAGGATGCAGCGAGGTGCGCGTCGGTCAGGCCAATCCCTCTGGAGTACAGGGTGCGCGCTTCGATCATGTGACGCACATCCCTCAGGGTGACGACCCGCGCCTGCGGGAGCTTTTCCAAATCGGCGAGCGTCCGAAGCCGGTCCTGCAGAGATCCGAGGGCAAGCTCGGCAATCAGATACGGGTGCATGACCAGCTGCCGGGTGTGAATCAGCTTTTCCATCTCCGCTTTGTGTGCGGCGCGACGAAAGAAATCAATCCAGATGGTCGCATCGGCCAGGATCACAGCTCGTCCACGCGCAGGCGGCGCACGTCCTCGAGATTGGGCATGGTTCCGGCCAGAGCCAGGAGCCTGCGGCCGGCCTCACGCTCAATCAGAGCCTTCAGTGCTTCCCGAAGAAGAGCTGTCCTCTCCGACACGCCGCTGTATTCCTGGGCAGTCCGCAGCAGATCGTCGTCGAGGGAAACGGTTGCTCTCATAGATCCCTCCAGACACCAATTCTATCACCATTATGGTGACAATCGAGATGTTTTCATCGGAGAGGGTGAAGGTGTTCGAGGGCCGGCGCAACGAGCTGTCTTGCCGTGATTCCGTCGGTGGAACTTTTCAGCTCAAAGATCAACAATGCGAGCGATCTTCCACATCTGAAATAGGTTACAAAACAGCCGATGTTTGGCTCTGGCCTTTCTGACGGCCGAACAAAAGACCACCAGAGCGCAGTCCTCCATGGGAAGATCGAGAACGTTCTTCGGAGGTTTCGACGCTGCGCGCTTCCGCAGATCGACACACCCTACAGCAAGCCGTACTTCTTCATCTTGTAGCGCAGGGCGTCGCGGCCGATGCCGAGGGCGCGCGCGGCCTGGGACTGGTTGCCTTTGGCGCGCTCCAGAGCGTTCGACACGAGCTGGCGCTCGTGCTCGGCGAACGAGGCGTCGGACTCGGGGGCTCCAGGAGATGCCAGGGCGACAGGCGCATCCGGCGCGGGTTCGCCGAAGAGCATCGAGGGCAGGTCGGCCACGTCGATCTCTTCGGATTCGGTCATCATGCAGGCGTGGCCGATGGCGTTTTCGAGTTCGCGCACGTTGCCGGGCCAGGTGTGCCGCTCCAGCACGAGGCGCGCGCGCGGGGTGAGGCCGCGAACCGTCTTGCCGTACTGCAGCGCGAATTTCTCGATGAAGTGACGGATGAGCAGGGGCAGATCTTCTTTGTGCTCGGCGAGCGTGGGGACGGGAATCTCAACCATGGCGAGGCGGTAATAGAGGTCCTCGCGAAAATGGCGGTCGGCGACGGCCTGGCGCAGGTTGCGGTGGGTGGCGGCGATGACGCGCACGTTGACCTTGCGCGACTCGAGCGAGCCAACGCGCTGGATTTCCTGGTTCTGCAGGGCGCGCAGCAGCTTGGCCTGGGTGGCCAGGGGCATATCGCCGATTTCGTCGAGGAAGAGGGTGCCTTCGCTGGCGGCCTCGAACATGCCTGGCTTGTCGCGGTCGGCGCCGGTGAATGCGCCGCGCACGTGGCCGAAGAGCTCGCTCTCGAAGAGGGTCTCGACGACGGCGGAACAGTTGAGCACGACGTAGCGGCCTTTGACTCCGCTGCGCGCGTGCAGGGCGCGCGCGACGAGATCCTTGCCGGTGCCGGTGGCGCCCTGGATGAGCGCGGAGCGGTAGTGGGGCGCGATGCGGCGGATGCGCGCGAACATCTCCGCCATGCGCTGGCTTTGGCCGATGAGGCCTTCGAACTCGGCGGCATCGTCGGCGGTGAGCGTCTGGCGGCGGCGCGCGTCTTCGAGCAGGCGGCCGATGCGCTCGCGCAGGACCGGCAGGCGGATCGGCTTTTCGAGATAATCGGCTGCGCCTTTGCGGATGGCTTCGACGGCGGTCTCCGTCGTGTAATGCGCGGTCATCAGAACGACGTCGGTGGCGGGCGCGAATTCCATGATGCGGCTGAGCAGTTCGAGGCCGGTCATCTCCGGCATTACCAGATCGGTGAGCACCAGCGCCGGGCGAACCTGCCGCACCAGCTCGAGCGCGGCGCCAGGCCGCGAAGCGATATGGATGGTGACGCCCTCGCGGGAGAGCGCCGTGGAGAGCAGCTCGAGGCTGCCGGGATTGTCGTCCACAATGACGATGGAAAGGTCCATAGAGTGCCGGGAAACAGCGCTGGGAACGGCTCTCCGAAATCGTAACAGCAGTGCGGACGTGGAAGCGTCACGGCTTCAGCGCTGGACCCGACGCAGAACCACCGGGATGCTCCCCGGCATGTGGAAGTTCGGGTTGCGCGACGGATCGGATCCATCCGGCGCCGGTCCGACGGCGGGATGCGGGCCGGCCGGCTCTTCAGGATGGGAGAAGAAGCGCGCGGGGAGATTGAACGATCGCTGCAGCTCGATCTGGCCGCCTTCGATACTTCCTGAGTACGTGCTGTTGCCCACCTTGAAGGTGACGTTGGCGCCGTTGACCTGGCCATCCTCAATGGGCACGGGCTGATCGCTGCCGAAGTACCCGCCGCCGCCTTCCATGGTTCCGGTGAGAGTATTGCCCGACTGATGCAGGGTGAAGACGGAGTTGCCATTGCCCATGAAATACGCCAGCATGCCGTTCGCCTCGCTCGCGATGGAGACGGGCCGCCACAGCCCGGTGAGGCCGGACCCGGCAGGGACAGGACGTTCCCAGGCGGCGATCTGGGGGCGCAGGGTGACAGCGCTCGAAGGAATGGTGACGGTCGCGGAGGTGAGACCGGGCGCATTGGCTTCGACGGTCAGCCTGCCGGCATTCTTCGTGGACTGAACGACGGCCATGCAATATCCGGAGAAGGCCTTGCGCACCGCGCCTCGGTCGGAGTCGTGGTCGGTGGGATCGCCGTTGCCAACGCCGATGAGCTTGCCCTCGCCGCTGACGCGGAAGGTGACCCGGTTGTCGGTGATGGGGACGACACGGCCCTGGGCATCCTGCACGGCAACGGCGAACATGGCGACGTCTTCGCCGTCGGCGGAAACGGTGGTACGGTCGGCGGACATGACGAGTTTGGAGGGAGAGCCGGTGGTTTCGCGGCGCGTGGTCATGGCGAGCTTGCCGTCTTTGAAGCCGCGGGCTTCGATCGCGCCCGGAGCGTACGGCACGTTCCAGGCAACATGCGAGTTTTTGGGGACGTCTTTGGCGCCGAGGCTTTGGCCGTTGACGAAGAGCTCGACCTTATCGAGATTGGAGAAGACCCAGACGGCGATCTCTTTGCCTTCGAGGCCCGACCAGTTCCAGTGCGGGAAGAGGTGGAGGACCGGATTGGGCGTCCACCAGGACTGATAGTAGAAGAAGGAGTCTTTGGGAAAGCCGCAGGTGTCGATGATGCCGTACTGCGAGCTGATGTTGGGCCATTCATCGGGCGAGGGCTCGCCGCGGTAGTCGAATCCAGTCCAGATAAAGCCCCCGGCGAGCCACGGCTGCGCGTCGCAGAAGCGCCACCAGCCCTCGGCGGAGGCGCGGCCGGTAGTGGTGTAGGGGTCGTAGGACGCGACGTAGCCCTCCTCGTAGTCGGTGACGTAGATGCCGCGGGTGCCGACGGCGCTCACCGTTTCCGTGCCGATGACCGGTTTCTCAGGATGGGCTTTGTGGTATGCGAGCGCGCCGGGGTCCATGTAGTTGTAGCCGACCACGTCGCACTCGGCGAGGCCGCCGCTGCCGATGGCGCCGGTGGGCGCGATGGAGACGGGCCGCGAGCCGTCGAGTTCGGTGGCGAGGGCCTTCATGGCGGAGAGGATCGCGACGCCGCGCTCGGTATTCGCCACCGGCTCCTCATTGCCCATGGACCACATGAAGACGCTGGGGCGGTTGCGGTCGCGGCGAACCAGATCGGCGAACTGGCTCATGCCCTCGGGATTGGAGGACATCATGCGGGTTTCGTCGAAGACCAGCATGCCGAGCCGATCGCATGCGTCGAGCAGCTCCGGCGTGGGCGGATTGTGCGAGGTGCGGAGCGCGTTGCAGCCCATCTCCTGCAGCTTGCGAACGCGGTAGTACTGCACGGCGTCGGGGAGAGCCGCCCCAATGCCCGCGTGGTCCTGATGATTGCAGGTGCCTTTGACCTTGACGTGTTTGCCGTTGAGGAAGAGGCCCTGCTGCGGGTCAATCGCGATGGTGCGGATGCCGAAAGGAGTCTCGCAGCGGTCGAGGACAGCGCCCCCCGCGCTCACTTCCGTCACCAGCTTGTAGAGGTGCCGTTCTTCGAGCGACCACAGCAGCGGCTGGCGAACCGAGATCTGCTGGGTGAAGGTGTTTTCTTCGCCTTCGGGAATCGCCGCAGCCGTGCTGGTGGATTTGCCCACTGCGCTGCCGGAGGGATCGAGGATGGTGGAGGTGACGCGCACGGTCTGCGCGTCTTTGCTGTGGTTGCTGACTTCGGTGCGGATGGCAAGCGCGGCGTCGCCATTGCTGACCGTGGCGGAGACGAAGGCGCCCCACTTCCTCACGTGCACCGGGTGCGTTTTGACCAGCCAGACATGGCGGTAGATGCCGGCGCCCTCGTAGAACCAGCCGTCGCTGAGCGTGGCATCGACGCGGACAAGGAGAACGTTGGCGCCGCCGGGGTTGAGGAAGTCGGTGAGATCGAAACTGAAGGGGTCGTATCCGCCGCTGTGGCGGCCGATGTAGAAGCCGTTGCACACCACCATGGTCTCGCGGTAGGCGCCGTCGAACTCGATGGTGATGCGCTTGCCTGCGTCTTCTGCTGGCACGTCGAAGATGCGGCGATACCAGCCGACGCTGCTGTCGGGGTAATTGCGGCCGAGAGGATAGTAGCCTTTGCTCATCAGCGCCGGGTCGTTGGTGAAGGGCAGCTCGATCGCCCAGTCGTGAGGCAGGTCGAGGGCGCGCCAGTCGCCATCGTCGAAGGCGAGGGAACAGGCGGGGAGAAAATTGCCGGTCTTCTGAAAGTTGCCGGCGCGGCCGCTGCCGTAATCGAAGTCCTGAGCGGAGTCGTTGGCATTGCCGAAGTGGAAGCGCCAGCCGAAGTCGAGGAGCAGGCGCTCGCGCCCCGCGCCGGGCAGGGGAGAGGCGCCGGAGCCGGGGGAGAAAGGCTCGGGTTCAGGATCCGATGCGGGATTCAGGGTAGAGATGGCGGCGCTCATGGGCACCATGCCGTGGGCGGCGGCAGCGGCAACGGCGGGAGCGATGAGGCTGGACTTGAGAACGGTGCGGCGTGATACCGGTTTCATTTCTCCTCCTGAAACGATTACCGGACCCAGTCCGGCGAGCAGGGTACTGGCATTGGTTTGCTGATATCGCGGGGCCCGTGTTTTGAGGCGACGCCAGTATACGACGCAAAACAGGATCAGCCGCAAGCCCCGCTGCGTTCCTCGCTTCGGACCAGGGTTGTTCGTGCAGGCGCAGTCTCTCTCCTATTGACAATCTGCAGGAAGAGGTCCACAGTTCCTATAGAGATTCGATAGGGGAGATTCCGTGAGCGCCGAACCAACCAGTCTGCTGCAGGGCACGCTCGATCTGCTCATCCTCAAGTCGCTCAGCACGGGAGAACTGCACGGCCTGGGGGTCTCGCGCCGCATCGAGCAAATCACTCAGGGGACATTCCTTGTGAAACCAGGCTCGCTCTTCCCCGCACTGCACCGTCTGGAGGAGGCAGGGTGGCTGAGCTCCTTCTGGGGCGAATCTGAAAATAATCGCCGCGCCAAATACTACCGGATCACAAAAGCCGGAAAGGCCCAGCTGGAAGTCGAGAGGGAGCAATGGGCAAGAGTCGCTCTGGCGATGGCCAATGCATTGAAGGCAGTTTAGAGGTAATCCATGCAACTCTGGAACCGCCTCAGAAGTGCTCTCCGCAATCTCGTCCGTAAGCAGGAAGTTGAGGCTCAACTCGACGACGAGGTGAGTGCCTGTGTGGACATGATGACCGACGAACGCGTGGCCGGGGGTATGCCGGCGGCGGAGGCCCGGCGCACCGCTCTCGCGGAAATCGGGGGCATGGAGCAGGTGAAGCAGGCGGTGCGCGACCGCCGAGCCGGCGCCGGTGTGGAGCTCTTGTGGCAAGACGCGCGCTACGGCTGGCGGCAAATGCGTCGCAATCCCGGGTTTGCCCTCACGGTCGTCGTCACTCTGGCTCTGGCTATCGGCGCAAACACGGCAATTTTTTCGATTGTGAATGCGCTCATGCTTACCGGTCTGCCCTATGCGCATCCGGAACGGCTGGGCACCATCTTCACACGCATCTCCGGTACCGGCCTCACCGGCGAACGGCACCACATCAACGGCGAGCAATGGGAGTTGCTGCGCGACCAGGTTCCCGCTCTCCTTTCCGGTATCTCCAGCATCCGCGGCGCCGGTGTCGATCTGCAGGCCGGATCGCATGTCGCGTATCTCCAGGCTGCCCGCGTCTCCGCTCACTATTTCGATGTCCTGGAGATCCATCCCCTTTTCGGACGCAATTTCACCGAGGCCGAAGATCGTCCTCACGGACCCAGGGCCGCGATCCTGAGCTACGGTCTGTGGCACTCCATTCTGGGCGCGAATCCGGACATCCTCGGCCAGGCGATTCTGATCAAAGGCGAGCCTTACACGGTGGTTGGGGTGCTTCCCCAGGGAGCCGTCACTCCTCAGAACGCCGCGCTCTATACGCCGCTGCAGGCCGGCCGCACGGGCGAGGGCGGGGGAACGAATTTCGTCGATATCGTTCGGCTGCGTGATGGCGCCACCTGGCAGCAGGCCGATGCCCAGATCAACCGCGCGTGGTCTCTGCGCACCAACCGTTACGAGCTCGCAGATAATCCCAATGCGCAGGTCAGCTACTACACCGTGCCGCTCAAAAGGGGAGAAACGGCTCCGCTGCGTCCGCAGGTGCTGGCGCTGATGCTGGCGGCGGCGCTTATTCTGCTGATTGCCTGTGCCAATCTGGCCGGCCTCACTCTGGTTCGGGTTCTGCGCCGCACTCCGGAAATCGCCACACGCCTGGCCCTGGGCGCATCGCGATGGCAAATTGAAAAGCAGCTCTGGATGGAGAATCTGCTGCTCGCAACCGCCGGCGGAGCAGCCGGCATCGGCGTCGGTTTCCTGGCACTGCGCGGTCTGCTGCGTCTGCTGCCCGAGCAACTTCTGCCGGTGGCCAGCATTCCCCTCGATAGCCGCGTTCTGGCCTTCACCCTGCTCGTCTCGCTGCTCACCAGCGTGCTTTTCGGAATGCTTCCGGCTCTCATCACGCGCCGATTCGATCTGCGCTCGGCGATGGGAACCCGCTCCGCCACCGGAGGCGACCACCTTCGTCTCCGCCAGATGCTGATCGGCGGCGAGGTCGCCCTCACCGTGGTTCTGCTGGCTGCATCCGGCCTGCTCATCCGCACCCTCATCCATCTGGAGAATCTGCCGCCTGGCTTCAGCCCCAACGGCGTCATGACCGCTAAGGCTTCTCTCGACACCGTTCGCTATCACGACCCCGCGGCCTTCCAGACGCTGCTCGACGAGAGCACCGCCGCGATGCGCAGGATTCCCGGAGTCGAGCAGGCCGCGGTCGGCCTCAGTCTGCCCTATGAGCGCTCCATCATCATGGGCGGCATCATTCTCGATGGCAAAGACTCGGGGCACGCCGCCACCGCCGACGAGGTCTACGTCACCCCCGATTACTTCGACGCCCTGCAAATCCCCGTTCTCGCCGGCCGCTCCTTCACCGGCGGAGACGGCCTCAAAACGCAGCGCGTCGCCATCGTCAACCATCTGTTTGTTCAACAGTACTTCCAGGGCGCCAATCCCATCGGCCGCATGCTGAACAAAGACACGCGCATCGTGGGCGTGGTGGGCGACGTTCCCATGGAGCCCGGTATCGACCCCATCGCGCCCCTGAGCGGCGAGGCTACCCTCTATGTTCCCGCCGCTCAAATCGAGGCGCCCCAACTCACCGTGGTGCACGTTTGGGTCCAGCCCAGCTGGATCGTCCGCACCGCCGGCCCGGTTGAAGGGCTCACCGCGCAGATGCAGCGTGCCCTCGCCGGCATCGACCCCGGGCTGCCCTTCTCCGGCTTTTACAGCATGCGCGACCTGCTGACGAAAACCCTCGCGACGCAGCGCGTCGAAGTGGCGCTGCTCGGCGTGATGGCGGCTCTGGCTCTGCTGCTGAGTGCGGTTGGAATCTTCTCTCTGGTGGCCAATATCGTGGCGCAGAAAACTCGCGAAATCGGGATCCGCATCGCACTGGGCTCGACCGTGCGCCAGGCCATGATCCAGATTGGCGTGCCGGGCGTGCGAGCCTCGGCTTTGGGACTCGTCCTCGGCCTGATGTTATGTGCAGGCGTGCTGCGAGCCATGCACAGCGTGATCTATGGAGTGGGTGTCTATGACGTTCCCACGATCCTCTTCGTTGTTTGCACCCTTGGATCGGTGATCGTACTGGCTGCCTTCGTCCCTACTCTGCGCATCGCAGCTATCGACCCGGCACGCACCTTGCGAGAGGAATAAGAGAATCGATCCGGCGGGAGTCTGGTTCACCGGGGGCTATCGGAAGCAAGTTTGTTGCGATTATTCCGGCCGGTCGCGCGATACCACAGAGTTACGGCAGTTATCGAGTTATTAGTGGTTCGGTTAGTTGTGACTTATGTCGCATCCAACAGCCGCAGCCGCCGCCAACATTCGGGCATGCTACCGAAGCATCATGGAAACCAGCCCGGTGGCGCTGTGAGTGCGGGAGCGCCAGGCGGGGATGGGGTGACCGCCCTGCGCCTTTCTGAATGCAGGACCCTCTCGCGGGAAAATCCGCCGAGGCTTCCCCTTCGTGGCTGGCTCGCACGTTACTAAGGTTTGGGAAATTGGCATCGTAAGCCGGGCGATTACAAAACTGCGACATTCAGCTCCCGGCGCCGGTGCAACGATCAGAGCAACATGCATCCATATCCGAGGGTGATTCAGGGCGGCATGGGCGCGGGTGTGTCCGGCTGGCGCCTGGCGCAGGCGGTATCGCGGCTGGGGCAACTGGGGGTGGTTTCCGGCACGGCGCTGGACGCGATCTTCGTCCGGCGGCTGGAGGACGGCGATCCGGGCGGGCACATGCGGCGCGGGCTCGATGCGTTTCCTTTTCCGGCGATGGCGGAACGCATCTGGAATACGTATTACCTGTGCGGCGGCAAACCTGCGAACGCCGCGTATCGCACCCTGCCGATGCACGCGCACGAGGAGCCGCGCGAACTGACGGAGCTGTGCATGGTGAGCAACTTCGTCGAAGTGTGGCTGGCGCGCGAGGGCCACGCGCACCCGGTGGGCATCAATTACCTCGAGAAGATCCAGATTCCGCATCTGCCTTCGATGTACGGAGCGATGCTGGCGGGCGTGGGTTCTGTGCTGATGGGCGCGGGGATTCCGCTGCACGTGCCGGGTGTGCTGGACGCGCTGTCCGAGCACAAGCCCGCAGAGTATGCACTGCATGTGAGCGGTGCGCAGCAAGGCGACGACTTCACGCTAAGCTTCGATCCGCGGGAGTGGATGGAGCGCGATCTGCCTGCGCTGCAGCGGCCGAATTTTCTGGCGATTGTTTCGTCGAACACGCTCGCGGCCACCATGCTGCGCAAGGCCAACGGCAAAGTGGACGGGCTGGTGATCGAGACGAGGACGGCGGGCGGGCACAACGCGCCGCCACGCGGCAAGCTGCAACTGGACGCGCAGGGTGAGCCGATCTACGGGGAGCGCGATGCCGTGGACCTCGAGAAGATCCGCGAGCTGGGAGCGCCGTTCTGGCTGGCGGGCGGATACGGCCGGCCGGAGAAGCTGCGCGAAGCTGTGGAGGCAGGCGCGGCCGGTGTGCAGGTGGGGACGGCCTTCGCGTTCACGCGGGAATCGGCGCTGCGCGAGGACCTGAAGCAGGCGCTGCTGGAACGGGCGCGGCGGCACGAGGCGCGAGTGTTCACGGATCCGCTGGCATCGCCGGCGGGATTTCCGTTCAAGGTGGCGCGGCTCGAAGGGACCGCTTCAGAAGAGAACGTGTGCGCGGCGCGCCCGCGCATCTGCGATCTCGGCTTTTTGCGCGAACTCTATCGCGGCGAGGACGGGCGCGTTGCGTATCGCTGCCCGGCGGAGCCGCTGCCGGTTTATTTGTCGAAAGGCGGAAAGGCCGAAGACGCAACGGGGCGCAAGTGCCTGTGCAACGCGCTGGTGGCAAATATCGGCCAGCAGCAGGTGCGCTGCAGCCATCGCGTGGAGCCGCCGCTGGTGACGGCGGGCGACGACCTGGCGGAGATTGCGCGGTTTTTGCCGGCAGGCGGCATGAGCTACAGCGCGGCCGACGTTCTGGCGGCGCTGCTGCCAGCGGAGAGCACACGGACGCACGCAGCGGAGAGGCGGATGGCAGGGGCGCATTGAATCGCCGCAGCCCGCGCCTGCGCCAAAGCGCGCAGTTGCACCATGTGTGGTGACGCAGCGCGCACAGTCTCACGCAAGCTGTGCCGAATGAGGACAAAACCGCAAGAATTGTGATTTCAATCACATGGCAGTGTGACGAAAGTTTGGCACGCGCCGTGCTCTATTCCCTGGCGTCAGTCCCCAGGAGATAAGCCAATGGAACGTAGCCAGGGATGTATGAACTGCCCAGTACGCGGCCAGCACCTCTTCTGCAAGATGGAAGATTCCGCGATCGAGAAGTTCGACAACATCGGAACGCCGGTGCAGTTTACCCGCGGTGCGATCATCTTCCGCGAAGGCGACTCCTGCGGATCGGTGCACGTGCTCTGCTCGGGGCGCGTGAAGCTGTCGGCGACCAGCCGCGAAGGGCGGACGCTGATTTTGAAGATTGCCCGCGCCGGTGAAGTTTTGGGGTTGTCCGCGGCGCTGGCGGGCCAGCCTTACGAAGTAACTGCCGAAACGGTGGAACCCTGCCGGCTGAAAACCATCCGCCGCCAGGCGCTGCTCGACTTTCTGGATCGCAACCCCGATGCCAGCATGCGCGCGGCCCGCACCGTCGCCCAGGAATACAAAGCTGCTTTCTCTGAAGTGCGCCGGTTAGCCCTCCCCGCCACAGCGTCCGGCCGCGTAGCCGGGCTGCTGCTGGACTGGAGCCGCGATCAGGCTCCGGCGAATGCGCCGCAGGGGCGCTGCATGATGACGCTCACGCACGAAGAGATCGCCTCGATGACGGCGACCACGCGCGAGACGGTCACCCGGGTTCTGGGACAGCTGAAACGCGACAACCTGATTCAGATTCGGGGCGCGGCGCTCACCGTCCTGCAACCACAGGCGCTGGAGCGGCTGGCTGTGTAAGGTCCTCCTCCATAACTGCGAAGTTACTTGTTGTCCTGTAATCCCTTGAGGCAGCCGCGAGGCCGCCTCTTATTTTTGCGGCGATATCATTCCTGGTACCACGGAATATTGATCACCACGATGCGCTGATTGCCGCGCACCAGCAGCAGCAGCTTCAGCAGGCTGGAGCGCTGGTTGTGCAGCAGTGCTTCCCACCAGTGGCGGACGACCAGCTCCGGCACGAGGACGGCGATATGCCGGTCGCCATTCTTTTTCTCTTCAGAGAGAACGTAGTCCAGCAGCGGCACAAGAACGTAGCGGTAGGGCGACTGCAGGCGCATCAGCCTGGGTTCGGGCAGGCCGGCCGCGCGCAGCGGCAGGACGATCTTCTCCATCCACATTTTGACGAGCTCGTCCTCTCCGTGGTCGATATCGGGGGTATCCACGTGGACCACCTGCAGGTCAGGCGAGATGGACATGGCGAAGCGGAAGGCCTTTTCGGTGATGCGGCTCCAGCGGTCCATGGGAATGATGACCACGGGCGGCTGGATATTCGTGGTGCGCAGCGGATGCGGGTTCGCGGTTTCGCGGCCGACGCGGCGGTAGTGGCGATTCACGGCGACCATCACCAGGATGATGCAGGGAATGAGCAGCGCGGTGACCCAGGCGCCTGCGACGAACTTCGTCACCAGCACCACGCAGGTGGTGATGCCGGTGGCGACAGCACCGATGCCATTGACCAGCATGCGCCCGGTTGCGCCACCCTGCTTCTTCCAGTGCACGACCATGCCCGCCTGCGAGAGCGTGAAGGCCATGAATGCGCCGATGGCATAGAGCGGGATGAGCCGGTCGGTGACGCCGCCAAAGAGGATGAGCAGGCTGCCGGTGAGGAAGACGAGGACGTAGATGCCCCAGGAGTAGAGCAGGCGGCGTCCGCGGAAGGTGAAGACGTGGGGCAGATAGCCTTTGAGGGCGATGGCGCGGGTGAGGCGGGGAAAATCGGCGAAGGCGGTGTTGGCGGAGAGCGCCAGCACCAGCAGGATGGAGGCAATGGTGACGAAGTAGAACCAGTTGTGGCCCATGACCGCGTTGGTGAGCTGGGAGAGCACACTCTGATAGCCAGAGCCGTCGGGATTGGTAGCGCCGATCTGGTAGAAGTGGCAGAGCAGCGCGATGCCGGCCAGCAGAACGATGAGCAGGGCGATGATGACGGTCAGCGAGCGCCGGGCATTTTTGGTGGTGGGCTCGCGAAAGGCCATGACGCCGTTGCTGACCGCCTCCACGCCGGTCATGGCGGTGCAGCCGCTGGAGAAGACTTTCAGCAGCAGCCAGAGGCTGACCATGGGGGCAATATTCGGCAGGCGGGGCGGCGCAACCACCGCGGTGGGATGTCCGCCGCTGGCGATGGTATGAAAGAGGCCGACGCCGATGACGACGAGGAGCGTAGCGAGAAAGAGATAGGTGGGCAGCAGGAACGCCACGCCGGTGTCGCGCACGCCGCGCATGTTCACCAGCGTGAGCAGGGCCAGGATGGCGAGACAGATGCCGAGCGTGTGCGGCTGCAGCGAGGGCACGGCAGAGATGAGCGCGCCCACTCCGGCGGAGATGCCGACCGCGGCGGTGAGCACGTAGTCGATCATCAGCGCTGCGGCAGCGAGCAAACCGGCGCGATCGCCGAGGTTTTCGCCGGCGACGGTGAAGGAGCCGCCGCCGTGCGGATACGCCTCGATGGTCTGCGAATAGGAGAAGTAGAGGATGATGAGCAGCGCGAGGATGGCCGCCGTGACCGGCACGATGTAGTGAATGCCGGCGAGGCCGAGGGGAATAAGCAGCGTCAGCGCGGCTTCCGGGCCGTAGGCGGCGGAGCTGAGGGCGTCGAGGCCGAAGATGGGAATGCCGGCCGCGGGGCCGATGCACTCGGCGCGCTCCTCCGAGGATGCCAGCGGTCGTCCAAAGAGCAGGTCGGTGATCTGCATGGGCTCCGATTATCGTTGCAGACTTATGAATTTAATGCCGTAGGTTCCTGATAAAAAAGTGTGCCATATAGCCGCAGGCTTCCTTTGACTCGGGCAGGCTGGCGTCGTTCCAGAAGGCATGCGACAACCCTTCGAAGACGATGAGCTGGTCGTTATCGTTGCCTGCGCGGAGGAAGGCGCGGTCGAGGATGGTGGTGCCGCTGAGCAGGATGTCGCGGCCGCTGGTGATGAAGAGCGTGGGCGGCATGTTGCTGAGGTCGGCAAAAAGGGGCGAGAGGACGGGGTCGCGGGGGTCCGTCGAGCCGACGTAAGCGGGCGCGTCGGAGGTGGCGCCAGGCGGGTCGAGATGGCCGGAGAGGCCGTCGAGGGAGTACATGGCCCAGGAGTCGCCGTAGCGGGAGAAGTCGCCGTGGCCGGAGAAGATGCCGAGCGCGCCGGGCAGCGGCAGGCCGAGTTTCCTGAGGTCGACGGCCACTTCGCCGGTGAGAATGGCGCCGGCCGACGTGCCGTAGATGGCGATGTGGGCCGGCTGGTAGGTCTTCAGCAGCTCTTTATAGACGGCCACAGCGTCATCGAGTCCGGCGGGGAAGGGATGCTCGGGCGCGAGGCGGTAGAGGACGGCGACGACCTTCATTTTCGTGAGATTGGCGATGGGGATGGTCTCAGTGAGCGAGCCGGAGTCGGAGTTGAAGCCGCCGCCGTGCAGGTTGATGAGCACGTTGTCAGGGTCCATATCGGAGATCGGCGTGACGATGCGGACGGGAACGCCGGCGATCGTGCTTTCGGCCACGTTGGCGGGATAGAGGCTGCGCGAGAACTCCCCGGCGCGGCTCTGCCAGGCGTCGGTTCCGCTGCGGCGCTGGGCCAGCGTCTGCGGATAGGCAGCGTCGGAGGCGGGCCGCGCGAGGTGTTTCTTCGCTTCCGGGCTGAGGTCGGGCGGGATGGGGATGACGCGAGTGATGTGCGCGGTGCCATTGGCGTCGATGTAGCTGGTGTCGGTGTTGGGCGCCTGCGCGGCGGTGGTCCCCTGCTGTGCGGCAACGGTCAGGGGGAGCAGGAGCAGGGCGGCGGCGAGCATCTTCATGGGGTACAGGGTACAGCGTTCAGGCTGCAGCGTGCAGAGATCGCGCGACGCGACGAGTTGTAAGGGTGCGGGCGCTCAACTGGAACTGAGAGGAGCGCCTCGGCCAGATCCTGACCGATCGTCACAGGTGGATCTCACGTTGGCAGACCAGCCTGTTGCGGAACAATCTGGGCGACAGGCGACTGCGCCACGAAAAGCAAAGGGCCCGCTTTCCAGCGGGCCCGCTTCAGAGGCAGTGGGGAGGAGAAACCAGGGAGTCGTGTGAGGGTCCTGCGACGAGGTTGCCGCAAGAGTTCCAACAGGAAGTGATGC
Source organism: Acidobacteriaceae bacterium (assembly GCA_030041435.1). Classification (GTDB taxonomy): domain Bacteria; phylum Acidobacteriota; class Terriglobia; order Terriglobales; family Acidobacteriaceae; genus Palsa-343. The sequence goes on along the minus strand of JASHNW010000115.1, from coordinate 39,425 downwards.
TCAACAGCTCAGGTAGGTTCGGAAATGCCTGAAGTTGCCTCTTGTGTTGCCTATATAGATGCAGCGAGCGGGCGAAGGTTGGCTGCCGCGGCCGACAATTCGCAAATAATTTTTTGGGGGCATTAACTCATTATTTTGCAATGGGTAACAGAAAGTTTTCCACAGGTTGTCTTCAGCGATGCTCCGCCTGGTAGAGGCCGGAGCCATGCGGCGGCAGCGTGACGGAGATCTGGTTGCTGATGCCGAGGTCCTGGCGGGCCCACAGGTCGCGCACGGGACATTTGCCATAGGTGATGCCCAGGTCCTGCCAGGTGTACGTGAGGGTCTGCGGTTTGTCCGCGAGGTTGAAGATGGCGATGTAGTCGCCGTGATGCTCGGCGGCTGCGGCCATCCAAACGACGGTGTCCGGCTGCTGGATCACCGGGCGATTGTTCTCAGAGTACTGATCGACGGCGAGGATCTCTGGGTTCGTGATAACGGACTCGGTGAAGGCGTCCATTTTGAGCAGATTCGTGCCGAGGAAGAGCGGCGAGCGCGCGATGGACCACAGCGTCACCATGGTGCGGACTTCGTCGTGCGTGAGGCGCGTCGCACGCGGCTCGCCCCAGCCGGGATGCGGGCCAAGATAGCCGATGGGCAGCATGTCGGCATCGGGCCAGTGTCCGGCGCCGGCATAAGTCTCCCATTTCGCCATCAGCGGGAAGTGCATCGTCATCGACGAGGGAAACTGCGGCGCGTTGGCGGGGGTGGACCAGACGTCCCACATGTCGTCGGAGATGCGCCACATCTGCGCGCTGGCGGATGCATCGTCACCATCGGCGAGCGGCGTGGGCCCGGGCGAGAGGCTGAGCACGATGGCGCGGCCGCTCTGGTCGAGGGCGCGGCGGACGGCGTGGATTTCCGCAGCGTGGTACGGGCTGGAGATGCAGTCGACTTTGAGGAAGTCGACGCCCCACTTTGCGTAGAGGTCGGCGACGGAATCGTACCAGGCCTGGCCGGCTTTGTTATCGCGCACTCCGTAGTTGTCCTGGTTCCAGCTGCAGGTATCGCTGGTGTCGGCGGCTTCGGCGGCGTGGAAATGCGAGTGGGCGATGGGCAGGTTCTGCTCGACAGCCGAGCGGGGAATGCCGCGGACGATGTGGATGCCGAACTTCAAGCCCATCGAATGGACCCACGCGGCGAGGGGAGCGAATCCTTTGCCGTTGGCGGCGGAAGGGAAGCGGTCGAGTGCGGGCAGATAGAGGCCGTCGGGCGAGATGGTGTAATCCTGGTGGCCGGTGGGGGCTTCGGGATGCTGCGCAAACCAGCCTTCGTCGACGACCACGTACTGGTAGCCGAAACGCTGCAGGTGGTTGTGCAGCCAGGTCACGCTGTCGCGAAACTGCGCTTCGTCGATGGTGAGGCCCCACGAGTCCCAGCTGTTCCAGCCCATGGGAGGTGCCTGCGTCAGCTCGCTCGCGTCCTCGCGCGATGAGAAGCCGCTGACGCCGATGGCCGCCAGCGCGAGGATCACCGGAAGGAAAACTTTGACTGCCCCGTATCGCATTTTTCTTTCGTCCCGAATTCGAAGTTCAGCAAAGCGCCGATTTTCTGTCCCCTACACCCTACACCCTATACGCTGTCGTCCTGGGGTATACTCCAGTTTCTATGCGGGTATTCGTCATTCTGCCGGCCGCGGGGCTGGGCACGCGGATGGCGCCGGGCCACACATCGCAGGCGGCGCCCAAACAGTTTCTGGAAGTGGCCGGCGTTCCCATTCTCATCCACACGCTGCGCGCCTTTGCCGCTGTGCCGGAGATTTCCTCCATCGTGATTGCGGTGCGCGCCACCGAACGGGAGCGGCTGACGGCCCACGTGACGGAACACGGCTATGCGAGCAGAGTCACCGTGGTGGAGGGCGGCGATTCGCGCCAGGAGAGCGTGTACAACGCGCTGCGCACCCTGGAATGCGATCCCGACGACATCGTGCTGGTGCACGACGCGGTGCGTCCGCTGATCGAGCCGGCCGTAATTCGCCGCGTGATCGAAGCCGTTGAGAAGCACAGCGCGGCCATTGTGGGGCTGCCGGCGCTGGACACCATCAAGCAGGTGGAGCGCATGGCTGACGGGGCCATTGTGACGGCGACGATTCCGCGCGAGTATATTGTGCAGGCGCAGACGCCGCAGGGGTTCCGCTGCGGCCTGCTGCGGAAGGCCTTTGCCGAAGCGGAAGCGGACGGCTTTGCGGGCACGGACGAAGCCAGCATTGTGGAGCGCGCCGGCACGCAGGTTTTCGTGGTGCCGGGGTCGCCGTCGAACATCAAGATCACGCAGCCGGGCGATCTGGAGCTGGCCGAGTTTTACCTGGCACAGCGCGCGGCGACTCACTGAGATCTTTCAGCCCGGAGAACACGGAGAGCGCCGAGGACCTGCGGTTTGGGCTTGATTTGCGGCTCGGCTGATTTACTCTGAACTGGCAGACCGCTCGATTGAGTTACCGCAGACTGCTGGTTCGATCCTGAACCCCCACGGAACGCTCATGGACATCCGCATCGGCTACGGCTTCGACTCGCACGCATTCAAGGCTGGCGTGCCGCTGAAAATCGGCGGGCTCACCATCGACCACCCGGAGGGCCTCGCCGGCCACTCCGATGGCGACGTTTTGCTGCACGCCCTTACCGATGCGCTGCTCGGCGCGGTTTCCGCGGGCGATATCGGCAGCTTCTTCCCGCCGGGCGATCCGCGCTGGAAAGACGCCGACTCGTCGATCTTTCTGAACCTGGCCATGGAGGAGATTCAGAATGCGGGCTTCCACATCGTCAACGTCGACACCACGCTGGTGCTGAATGCGCCGCGGATCGGGCCGATTTCCGGCGAGATGCGCGAGCGCGTGGCCGACCTGCTGGGGATTCTGCCGGCGAACGTCGGCATCAAGGCGAAGACGCCCGAGGGGCTGAATGCCGATCATGTGGCGCAGGCGCATGCGGTGGTGCTGCTGGAGCGGGTGGACGATACCGACAGCCTGCAGACTATGAACGCGGTGATCGAGAGCCAGAGGCAGCTGGAAGATGTGGTTCGCGATCTGGTCAGCCAGGTGCACGGCGTGTCGGTCAAGACGCCGTTCGATACGGAGGACATTACTTAAAGGCAGGGTATAGGGGCCAGGGTATAGGGGACAGCGGGTAGCGGTTAGCGGATAGCTGGGAGCCGGGAGCTGGGAGCCAGGAGCCAGGGGCTGGGAGCCAAAGGCGCTGTGCCTGCGGCTGGTTCCGCTGCGGAGGAGAATGCGCTACGCGGCGCGGACTTTTTGGCGGCTCTCCACGGGCCGGCTGCCGCGCTGATCGTGCCGGTACTTCCAGATTCCGAACAGGATGGCTGTGCCGAGCAGCCCGAGGAAGCTGTACAGGATGGTCGCAGACCACGGCGCCAGCGAATGATGCCAGAAATGCAGGATGCTGCGGCCGTAATACGCGGCCAGCGCCGCTTCGCCCCCGTAGCGCACAGCGCGCGCGACGCCGATGGCGATGAAGAGCTGCCGGCGCGTGACACCGAATGCGCCCGAGGCCAGCAGGAACGGCAGCAGCGGGATGGGTGGCGGCAGCAGGGCGGCCAGGCAAACGGTGACGATGCCGTGGCTTTTGACCCAGCGAGCGATGTGCGCACGGAAGCGGCGCGGCGCATAGCGCTCGAGCGCTTTCTCGCCGCCCTTCCTGCCGGTTTCCCAGGTAAGATATCCGCCGATGAGGGTGCCGGCCACAGCGGCCAGCGCCAGCAGCCACGGCCATTCGCCGTTGGCGCCCAGCACCAAAATGAGAATGTCGGTGCTGCCGGGGATGGGGAGGGGAATCGGAGAGGCATCGAGCAGCGCGACGACAAAGACCCCGGCGACTCCGAAATGGAGGACCCAGTGGAGAAGCATCCGGTGGTGAGCGCTGCGAGCCGCGGCAGAAGGCACCATCTTTGGACGCCAATGCAGCGCCTGGAGACCCCCCGGATGCTCGACTTTTAGAGAAAATGCAGCGCAGGGGCTTCGGGCAACCCGGCGCACTCCACGCCGTAACCGTAGAAAAGCTCAAGGCCCTGCAGGCAGGGCTCGTCGAGCACGTACCAGATATTTTTCGAGAGATAGGTGTGAATGGTGCGGCGAGGCACGTCGATGCGCGCCGACCATTCGTTGGCCAGATCGTCGATGTGCGCCAGGCCCTGATCGCGGGAGTGCTGGAAGTCTTCGACGACCTGGGCAGCGGCGATCGAGGACGCGACGACTGCTTCCGGACGCACCGCCCAGACGGCGGAGACCCAGACCGTTCCTGTAAATTTGTGCCACTCGTGGGCGAGATCGAGATAGAGCAGCCGCTCGCCGGTGCGGCACTCGCGCGCCTCGCGGTCTTCGAGGGCGAGCAGAGCGGGGTCGCCGATGAGCAGGGCAGCATCGGCCACGCGCAGCATGGCTTCGAGATCGGGCTCGTGGGGCAGAAATTCCGGCGAGCGCTTCCAGAACTTCGCAAACAGAATGCGCGCGTAAGCTGCCGAAGTGCGCGAGGCGGTGTCGAGGGCCACGCGGCACACGCCGGCGATGCCGTCGGCAGGGCGCACAACGAGGATGATGGAGCGCACGCGGTCACGCGAGGCGATGGTGCAGCCAGGGATCACGGCGAGCGAGGGCGTGGAGGCCAGCGCGGCCACGGGGACGAGGCCGATGTCCGCTTCGCCGGAAGCCAGCTTGGCCGCGCACTCGGCTGGCGTGTCGGAGGAGAGCGTGTAGCGCTGGGCGAAGCGCGAGCGGTCCGGCTCGTGCTCGAAACTCCACATCAGCGGAGCGGGATTGAGGAAATGTATGGCGGAGACGCGGAGCAGATCGGAACTCACACGCCAGTCTATCAACGCCTGGAGCATCAGGTTCGACGCGCGCAGCCTGCACGACGTGGCTTCAGTAACCTGCGCGCGGCTTGTTTCGCTTGACCCGCTTCGGATCGGCCGTTACTCTCCGGGCAGAATCATGCGCACAGCCTGGGGAGCAGCGAGTGGCGCGCGTGGGGATGCTTTCCCGCGATGACTCCCGCTGCGCCTGCCGCTTCCGTTCCCCGCGATGCATCGTTCCAGGAGCGGCATGCGTGGCTGGCTCTGGCGCTGACGCCGGGGATCGGTCCGCGCCGGATTCTGCATGCCGTGGAGCGCTGCGGCTGCGCGGATCGCGTGCTGCATCTGCCGCTGACGGAACTGGAAGCGCTGCAGTTTCCTGCTCAGGCCGTGCAGTTCATCGCGTCGGGCGAGGCGGCGCATGCAGCCGATCAGGAGCTGGAGAAGCTGGCCGGCAGCGGCGTGACGATCCTGACCTGGCGCGACGAAGCGTATCCGGAGCGCCTGCGGGAGATCTTCGATCCGCCAGCGCTCCTGTGGGTGCGCGGGGACGCATCCTTATTGTCGCGCCCGATCATCGCGGTGGTGGGCACGCGGCATCCCACGCCCTACGGCACCGGCATGGCGGAGAAGCTGGCGCGCGACCTGGCGCTGCGCGGCATCATCGTACTGAGCGGCATGGCGCGCGGCGTGGACACAGCGGCGCACAAAGGCGCGATCGCGGCGAAGCGGCCGACTGTTGCTGTGTGGGGCACGGGGGTCGACGTCATCTATCCGAAGGAGAACAAGTCGCTGGCCGAGCAGATCGTTGCGGGGGGTGGCGCAATTCTGTCGGAGCTGCCGCTGGGCACGTTTCCTGCGCCGCAGAATTTTCCCCGGCGTAATCGCATCCTGAGCGGTATGAGCGTGGGCGTGCTGGTGATCGAGGCGGCGGAGTACAGCGGCACGCGGGTGACGGCGCGTTGTGCGCTCGAACAGAATCGCGAAGTTTTCGCGGTTCCCGGCAATGTGACCAACAAGAATGCCTGGGGACCTAACCTGCTGATAAAACAAGGCGCGAAGCTCACCTCGTGCTGGGAAGACATCTGGGAAGAGCTGCCGACGAGCATTCGGATGGGCCTCGAACAGAGCGAGGGATTTGCATCCGAAGGCACATCTGAGGCATCGTTATTCGAGGAAAGCCCGCTTCCCCCCACGGAGGCGCGCGTGTTCGGCGTGCTTCGCCAGGACGAATCGCTCCAGATGGATGAAATCCTGGAGAAGCTCGAGCCGGAACTGAGTTCTTCAGAAGTCTTCACCGCGCTCTTCGAGCTGGAACTTGCGGGACGCATACGACAACTTCCGGGCAAGAATTACGTCAGGAGTTTCTGAGGCTTGCGCGTTTCCAGCGTGTTGCCGCTGGTTGCGCCGCGTTGTCCCCGTGTAGATTCAAAGGGTCAGGACGTGGTAGCTTCCCGGAAGGACGACAGCGGACCGGAAGCGGAGAGCTGTGCGCCAGAAATGGCGATTGCTGTCAGTTGAAAAGGAAAAGATGAGTCAATCTCTGGTTATCGTCGAGTCGCCCGCAAAAGCGAAGACGATCAATAAATATCTGGGCCGAGATTTCAAGGTGGAAGCCTCGTTCGGCCACATCATGGATCTGCCGAAACGGGAAATCGGGGTGGAACTGAAGCATCGGACGTTTGAGCCGACGCTGATGGTGACGCCGGACAAAGAGAAGGTGGTGCACCACCTGCGCAAGCTGGCCGAGAAGGCCGACGCAATTTACCTGGCCCCCGATCCGGACCGCGAAGGCGAAGCCATTGCCGCGCATCTGCAGAGGCAGCTGCTGCCGGTAATTAAGGATAAGCGGAAAATTCACCGCGTGACCTTCAACGAGATCACGAAGAAGGCGGTGCTGCAGGCGTTTGAGCATGCGCGCGACGTGGACGAGAACCTGGTGGACGCGCAGCAGACGCGGCGCGTGCTGGACCGCATTGTGGGCTATCAGATTTCGCCGCTGCTGTGGGACAAGGTGCGGCGCGGGCTCTCCGCGGGACGGGTGCAGACGGTTGCCGTGCGGCTGATCGTCGAGCGCGAGCGCGAAATCCAGGCGTTCAAGCCGGTCGAATACTGGACGATCGACGCGATTCTCGAAGTTCAGGGCGAGACGAAAGCCGGCAGCGAGCGGCAACTGATCACAGCGCGCTTCATCGGGATCGATGGAGAGCGCGCGAAAGTTGAAGGCGTCAGCGCGCCTGCGGTGGGCAGTGAGAAAGAAGCGCGGGCGATCATCGACGCGACCACGAGAGCCACCTGGAGTGTAGCGTCGGTAGAAAAGAAGGAGCGCCGGAGCAATCCGTATCCACCTTTCATCACCAGCACGCTGCAGCAGCAGGCTGCGGCACGGCTCGGCTTCAGCGTGAAGCGCACCATGGGCGTGGCGCAGCGGCTGTATGAAGGCGTCGATCTGGGCGCAGAGGGATCCGTCGGCCTCATCACCTACATGCGTACCGATTCCACGCGCATTGCGCCTGAAGCGATCACAGCGGTACGCGAATACATCGGCAAGAAAATCGGGAACCAGTACCTGCCGTCACAACCGAACGCGTATCGCTCGAAGAAGGACGCGCAGGACGCGCACGAAGCGATTCGCCCGACGGATCCTGGCTTGCACCCGAACAAGATTCGCCGCTACCTGAGCGACGAGCAATACAAGCTGTACAAGCTGGTATGGGAGCGCTTCGTCGCCTCGCAGATGGTCCCGGCGATTTACGACGTGACTACGGTCGAGATCGACGCGAAGAACATGAGGACTTACAACTTCCGCGTCTCCGGATCGGTGCTCAAATTCGATGGGTATCTGAAGATTTACGATCCCGGGGATGACGACGACGAGGATCTGCCGGAGATTCCCCTGGGCGCGAAGCTGGCACTGGCCACGCCGCAACATCTGTTGGGTATTGCGGCCCAGGAACGCTCGGCCAAACTGGCGCACGCACGCCGGAAATATGATTCCGAGGTTGCCAGGATTCAGGCCCGCAACGAGGAAACCGGTCCGGGTGAGAAGACCGAGGAGATTCCCGCGTTTGAGGAACCACAGATTGAGGTGGCGTCGCGGCCGTCGGCTGTTCACGGAGTGCAGAAGTTTACCGAGCCGCCGCCGCGTTACAACGAAGCGTCGCTGGTGAAGGAGCTGGAAGAGCGGGGCATCGGGCGGCCTTCAACGTACGCCTCGATCATCACCACCATCCAGGATCGCGAGTACGTCACCAAGGTCCCGCCCACGGGCCGCGGCGGGCGCTTCTACCCGACGGAGATCGGCGCGGTGGTTAACGATCTGCTGGTGCACAACTTCCCCTACATCTTCGACACGGCGTACACGGCGAAGCTGGAAGAGGAACTGGACGACATTGAGGAAGGCAAGGAGCGCTGGACCGATCTGCTGAAGGGCTTCTACGGCCACTTCGAGGAAGAACTGAAGCACGCCGAGAAGCACATGCGGAACATCAAGCGCATGGAAGAGTCCACCAACGAGACGTGCGATCTGTGCGGCTCGCCGCTGATCCTCAAGTGGGGCAAGTTCGGGTCGTTCTATGCGTGCAGCGCGTACGGCAACGTAAAGCCGGTGGCCGTCTCGGCGACCGCCTGGAAGAAGGATGCGAAGAAGGTCGTCGCCAAGGTCGAGTCGAAGCTGAAGTACCCAATGCTGGTGAAGACCACGCAGGACGACGAATCGAACACGGTGGCCGAAGCGAAGACGAAGGCGGAACTGAAGTCGGGCATTGAGAGCGCTTTAGAGACGGGACTGAAAGTAACGGTTGAGCAGGTTAGCTGCGGGTTCACGAAGGAAAATCACGCGGCCAAACCCGACCTGCAGGCCACCGACGCGCAGAGCGGGCCTGCGGAAGAGTACTGCGAGAACTGCGGCAAGGTGATGGTGCTGCGGCGCGGGCCGTTCGGCGCGTATATGGCGTGTCCGGATTACAACGCCGATCCGCCGTGCAAGACGATTCGCCGGCTCTCGCAGAAGCAGCAGCAGAAACCGGCTGTCCCGCTGGACGAGTACTGCCCGAAGTGCGGCAAGCAGCTGGTGCTGCGCTCCGGGAGCTACGGCGAATTTGTCTCATGCTCGGGATATCCCAAGTGCAAATATGTGAAGCAGAACCTGATTGAGGGCCTCAGGTGCCCGAAGTGCGGCGAGGGAGACATCGCCGAGCGCAAGGCGCGCACGGGGAATGTCTTCTGGGGCTGCACACGGTATCCCAAGTGCGACTTTACTTCGAATCTGAAGCCGGTCGCGCAGGCCTGCCCGCGGTGCAACTCGCCCTACCTGGTGGAGCGTACGCTCGATGGCGGCCTCTACCTGGTTTGCCCGAACAACAAGGAGATGATGCCGCGCCGTCGTCCGCGCAAAGGGCAAAAGGTGGAGGAGCCGCAGAACGCTGTCGCGTGCGGATTCTCGGAACGGATCGGCGATGCGCCGGCGCCCGCCGAGGCCGCTGTTCCAACGGCTGCCACGCACGGACCGGTGGTGGAGCAGGAACAGCCGGTGGCGTGAAAGCAGCTGAAAAACGGCCAGATGAGAAGCGGTCAGCGATCCGGCTGTCAGCAGAAGACCGGTCAGCCAGTCAGCCGGTGCGTCGGACCGGAGGAACAAGCAGAGTGACCCTCTGCATGATTTAGAGCAGTTTCGGAATACACGTCGACTTTTTGAGGCTGGCACAGGGTGGCTTTTTCTTGATTAAAAAGCCACCTAAGCGTGTGCCTTCGGTCTACACCAATTCCGAAACTGCTATAACGGTGGAAGAATGGGCCGGAGCGAGGGAAGATAGAATCCGTGGGAAGCAGACAAAGCGCGATGAAGACCAACCCGCAAAACCTGGCTGAGAGAATCCTCTCCCTCGATCCTGAGCAGATCGCCGAAGTGGAGGATTTCGTCGAGTTCCTTCGCCGCCGCAGCGAAGAAAAGATGTTTGCTCGGGCTGCGAGCGAGCTCAGCGCGCCGGTATTCGACGCCATCTGGAGCAATCCGGAAGACGACGCTTACGATGCCCTTTGAATTCGGGGAGGTTGTGCTGGTGCGATTTCCGTTCACCAGCCAGACGGCCTTGAAACAGCGGCCCGCCGTGGTGGTAAGCAGCAGCACCTACAACGATACAAAGCCGGACGTGATCATTATGGCGATCACCAGTCAATTGCATCCCACGGTCGCATTCGGCGAGGTGCAGATTGCGGATTGGACCGGTGCGAATCTTCTTAAGCCTTCAGCGGTGAAGCCGGTGTTTGCGAGAATCGAGCAGCAGCTGATCCTGAAGCGGTTGGGGAAGTTGGGTGCGGACGACGAAGCCCAGGTGCGGCAAGCGATGAGAGTGATATTAGGTTAGCGCCTTCGCGGCGAGAGCAACTCAACGCCGCCCCGGTTCAAAGGCGACAAACGAAAAGGACCCGCCGAAGCGGGTCCTTTCTCTTTAGGCTGCGGTTGGGTTACGGCAGGTAGTAGCGGAACGACGTCCAGAACATGTTGTCGATGCCCCTGGCGCCGCCTCCCGGGTTCGTGGTGCCACCCGCGCCGGACCAGAGATCGCGCTCGAAGCGGCTGTACTGGAGACCGAAGCGCAGGCCGCCTTTGGGTCCCTTGTAGAAGTAGTACCAGTCGCCCGCGGTGAACTCCTGAACGTCCTTGTTCTGGTTGCCGCAGTTGCTGGGCGTGGCCGGATCGAAGCCCGTGCCGCCGCCGCCGTAGGCACCGGCTGACGCGGTGCTGGGCACCGGCTCCGTATTGCAGCCGGACATATTGGTGAGAGGCGAGCCGTAGCCCTCCTTGCCATCGTAGTCGCGATAGACGTAATCGCCGCCGTAGTTCAGGTAGACCATCAGGCGGCCGCTGGGGTTGAACTCGAGGGTGCTGAGGGCAGAGAAGGCCTTCAGCGGGTCGATGACGCCGTCCGGCCGCAGCGTGATGTCTGCGATCGTAGAAGAGCCGTACCGGCCAACACCCTTCCCATACAGCCCCTTCAGGCCGACGGACACCTTCTTGCCGGCGATCGGGACGCGGAAGCCGCCGCCGATGCCTGCGCCGGGAACCTTATCGTTGAAGGCGCCCGCTGAGGTGGGTGTGCTGCCCGAGTCGTTGGGATAGATGCGATCGCGGAAATTGCGCTCGATGCCGAAGACTTCCCAGTGGCCCCAGCCCGGCTCGAAGACCAGCTTGGCCACGAAGTCAGGCGAGTAGTTGAAGGAGTAGTTGGCGGTCGCGTTGTAAAGGCCGCCTCCAGTGCCCGCGGAACCGATGAGCAGATTTGTCGGCAGACCGCTGCCGGCGGGGTTGAGGGTCTCCGCATTTTCTGCCGAAGCGCCCAGCCAGACCTTGTTGCCGAAATCTTTGGTCACGCGGAAGCTGTACTGGCGCGTCCAGACAAAGCCGGCTTCGTACTGTGGGTCGATGGTGGCCGGCAGAATTTCGCTGCCGCGCGTCTCGCCCTGAGTGGTTTCCGTCGCCAGCGACCATCCCTGGCCTCCGGAGACGTCCCAACCGCTGTCAAAGCGCGCATCGGCCCACAACTGGCGCTGGCGCAGAACGTAGCTGTTCGACTGGTTGTTATTGGAGGTGATGCCGGTGCCCAGCCAGTCCATTTCGTAGTAGCCGGTCAGCGTCGCACTGTCGAGCTTGCCGGTAGCCTTGAGGGCCAGACGCGACTGACGGCCGGTGCCCTGGAATTCACTGAGCTGAGCGTCGTCGGAATTCTGCAGCGGAACGCTGGTGAAAGCGGTGTTGATGTCGCCTCCGGTCGCGCCTTGGCGCCACACGGATTCGGCCGCGATGAAGCTGCCGGTCGGCGAGAGCGTGATGCCTTTAAAGTGGACGGCGTCAGGATTCTCGATCGCCTTCTTCACTTCGGCGGTCTGCGTCTGGACGGTCGCGATGGAGGCGCTGGTGCTGGCTTTCAGATCGGTGACAGAAGTCTGCAGGCTCGAAACCGCCGCGCTGTTCGCGGAGAGCGTCTGCTGTTCCTGGTTTGCCGCTGCCTGCGCGGCCTCGGCGGCCTGCTGGGCAGACTGCGCGGCCTGCTGGGCCTGCTGCAGCTGCTGATCGCGGTCGGAGAGCTGCTGCTTCAGCGAGTCGATCTCGCCGCGCTGCGAGTCCATCTGACTCTTCAGCTCCTCGATTTGCGATTCCACGGTGGGTTTGTTCTCAACCACACGGCGGTGGTGGTGCGCTTTCGGGGTGGATTCGGGGGAACTGGCCGTGGACTGTGCGTAGCCGGTGGCGACAGCCAGGGCGAGCGCCAGGGTGGCAAGTGCCTTGAGTTGATTGGTCATTCAGCCTCTCTCAGTTGGTGCTGCGTGATAGAAGGATTGCCATTAGGGGGACAAATGAGGGGCTGGCAGGCATGACCGGAGTGAAGCAGCGGGAATCGCAACCCGTCCGAACAAGCCCCAGCTACCCAATGGGCATGGTCTCAGCGGTTTGTGAATATTCTGAGAACCTGCGATGAATGTTCGGGGAAAACTTTGGCGTGTGCCTGGACAAGTACCGGATTTTCAACAGATTACGCGCAGCGGCGATGATCAGCGCAGGGAGGGGTTTTTGCCCGCTGCGATCAGGTTCACCAGCAGCCGGTAGGCTCCGGGCACGGCTTCCGGCAGCTGCCGGTAGACGGCATAGGCCATGTACATCCAGTTGCCCTTGCCATAGTGGGTGTAGAGCAGGCCGCCGCGCTGAGGGTCCTGGCCGGGATCGTGCGTTTCGGTGAGGGGGGTGTACTGCGACGACCACGAGCCGAGGAAGGAATGGCCGCGCTCTTCCACCCAGCCGTCAAAATCTGCCGAGGTGATGCGGTTGGGCCAGGTGAAGAGGGGGTTGTTGGGATCGAGCAGGGTTACAGGTGCCTGTTCGTCGACGACCTTCTCCGGATTGAAGGGCAGCGTCAAGGGATACGGAGCGGGGAACTGGTTGCTCTGGTACTGGACGAGGACGGTTCCGCCGTTGCGAGCGTAATCGAGCAGACGCGGGGTGGCTGCGGCCAGATCGGGCCGGGCGGAATAGGCGCGGATGCCGACGACAATGACGTCGTAGCCGGAAAGATCACCCTGAGCCAGTTCCTCTGCCGAGAGCAGGTGGGGATGGATTCCGATTTCCTCGAGCGCGGCGGGCACGTCGTCGCCGGTGCCCATGATGTAGCCGATCTTCAGATCGGCCGGAACGTGCACGTCGACGGCGCGCAGGCGGTAGGTTGATGGCGCATACAGATAGTAAGGACGCAGCCCCGGGTAGCCGACCGTCGTGAACCCCTCAGTGAACTGATCGTTGCCGCTCTGGGCGACGGCCTGAATGTTGTAATCCTGGCCGGTGAGCTGGCCGGGATGGAGCGTGAACAGGATGGCGCGGCTGCTTTCCGGCGCGAGGTGAAACGGCGCGTCGCCGGGATCGGCAGTCCAGCCGCTGGGCAGGTTCAGGTGCAGGGCGCCGTCGGCGTTGCTTTGCTGCTGATTGCTGACGGTCACGGAGAAGGGAATCGCCGTAGTGCCCAGCGGTACGACGCCGGCTGCGGCGGGCAGATTGACGGAAAGCTGCGGCACCACAGCCAGCGGGTGATAGACGCCGCCGAAGCCGTGGACGCGATGCACGGTTTGGACCACCTGGCCCACGCGGATGGGCACGCCCATGTAGCGGAACTCGGCCCAGCCGGCCAGCGGATAGGGCGCAAAGGGCAGGCTGAGCCAGCGCGGGTCGGTGATGTCGTAATACGGCTGCTCGGTGTTGGGCCGGGTGAAATACGGCCGCGTGAGCTGGGCTTTGCGCGGGACATAGACGCGAAAGATGGCGTCGCCGGCGTTGCTCGTCACCTGGTCAAGACCGGGCGCGCCGAGTCGCGTGATCTCCCAGGTGTCTCCGTTTTGATTATCGAGCCAGGTGCGCGTCAGTTGCAGACCGTCGGGCGAGGGCCCCCACTCGCCTGCGGCGGTGACGTGCACGCGCACGTCGATTTCCGAGCCGGGCGTTACGGTCGGCGGCGTGTCTTCCGGCGTCAGCGACGGCGTGGGGTTTGCGTCGACGGCGGTACGCGGCATCACCAGCACGTTCACCTCGAGGCCCAGCGCCTCGGCCAGCGCGGTGTTGAACTGCGCCAGCTTGATGGTGAGCTCGTGGTTGACGTTTGCCTTGTCGTCCGCACTCAGTGCGCTGGCGTTCACTGCGTCGATCAGCTGTTGCGTCGCCTTATATCCGGCGGCCAGCTCGGGAGCAATCTTTTCTTCGTGCGCGGGCAGGTCGGCGAAGAGTGCGTTGTTGACGTGCTGCTGGATCTCCTTCAGCCCGTCGACGAGGAAAGCCGTGTTCCCGGAGTGCGCCAGCGACGCGATGCCGGCGAGCGATGTGTCGATGCCCTGAAAAAACGAGTCCTCGTGGTCAGCCGTCTGGACCCGCGATCCGTAGCGGTGATAGCCGACGCTGCTCGGACCCGGCAGCGGCAGCGTGCCGCCGCCGTTCTGCGATTTCTGCAGACCCCAGCCGGTGCGCGCCATCTGCACGTACGACTCGCCAAGCAGCGGGTCCCACGTGCCTTCGGGGATCTCAAGCGTGGGCGTGGGGAAGCTGTCGACCCACTGCTTCGTCACATAGTCGTAGAAGCGCACCGGCGACCATTTGTTCGTCGCGTAATCGAAGATGCCGCGCGGACTGGCGCCGAAGAAGGGAACGCGCGCGTAGACCTTGAGCGGCGACCACGGCCGCAGGCCCTCGGCGATCTGGTCGGGGCAAACTTTAGGATCGCCCGCTTCGAGGAACGCTTCCTGGTTCATCTCGCCGGAAACCTGATGGTGCCCGTGTCCGTCAGTGATGTTGCCGGTAAACGTGGAGGCCAGAACCAGGGGCCGGTCCATGCGGACGACGCGAACCACATCGCACAGCACGCGGTCGCGGCCCCACTGCTGGTGCGCCTCGTCGATGGTCTTTGAGAAGCCGTAGTCGATGACGCGAGTGAAGTACTGCTCGCTGCCGGAATACTGATCGGCGATGAGCAGCTCATTGGTGCGAATGAGCCCCAGCGCGTCGTACTCCTCGCCGGACATGGCATTCTGGCCGCCTTCGCCGCGATTGAGCGTGAGGATGGCGGTGCGCACGCCCTGGCCACGCGATTCGTAGGTGAGCATGCCGCCGTCCTCGTCGTCGGGATGGGCGACGATAAAGAGCAGGCTGCCCCAGGTGTCGAGCTTGCGCAGTGTCTGCGCCAGGCCGTCGGCGCCGCGATCCTGCGCCAGCGTTTGCGCGTCGGGCGAGGCGGCAATCTGCGTCCGCCACGGCACCACCTGAGCCGATGCGGTTACGGCGAAGGCCAGCAGCAGCGCGGACGCGCAGCGAACTCGGAGAGCAGGCGAGCAGGAGAAGGGAAGCATCGTATCTGAAAAAGCCAGTGTATCGTGACAGGCAACACCAGGGACGCCATGCCTTCGCGGATCGCTCTGGAGCGTCGGCGCTCGCTCTCGGCCGCGTCGGCCGGGGTTCAGCAAGGGCGCGAACGCTGGTTTCGGGTTTTGCTGCTCGATTCTGATACAAAGGCAGGACATGGGCTCGCCGCCGAACGCGTCGATGGAGCAGCCGCAGCTGGAACGCCGCATCGGGCTGCCCAGCGCCGTTTCGCTGAACATGATGTACATGATCGGCGTGGGGCCGTTCATCACGCTGCCGCTGATTGTGGCGGCGATGGGCGGATCGCAGGCGCTGCTGGGATGGATCGTCGGCGCGCTGATCGCCTGCTGCGACGGGCTGGTGTGGGCGGAGCTGGGCGCAGCCATGCCGGAGGCGGGAGGGTCGTACACCTTTCTGCGCGAGATTTACGGGCGCGAAGGAGCGGGACGGTACTTTTCGTTTCTCTACGTTTTCCAGCTCGGATTCAGCGCGCCGCTGTCCATGGCCTCCGGGTGCATCGGCTTCGCGGAGTTTGCGTCGTTCCTGTTTCCGCGGCTGCGGCTGCCGCTCGTGTCCGCGTGGCCAAGCGGGCCGCACTGGACCAGCATTCTTGCGGCGGGCGCCTGCGCGGCAATCGTCGTCATGCTCTACCAGGACATGCGGGCCATCCTGCGCATGGCGTGGGTGCTGTGGGCAGGCGTGATGGCGGCCATGGGGATCGTGCTGGTCGCCGGGTTCACGCATTTTCACCCGTCACTGTTACAAATGTCGCCGCACGCGTTCAGCTTTTCGCCGGGGTTTTTCGCTGGGCTGGGATCGGCGACGCTGATTGCCACCTACGACTACTGGGGCTACTACAACGTCTGTTTCCTGGGCGGGGAGATTCGCGAGCCGGGGCGGACGATTCCACGCGCGGTGCTGATTTCGATTGCGGCGGTTGCGGCGCTGTATATCGCCATGAACGTGAGCGTGCTGGGGGTGATTCCAGCGCACGAGCTGGGCCGCACCGCGGTGGCGGATATGGTGGCGCGGACGCTGGGCCCAAAGGCGGGCGTCGCCATTGCGTGCCTGATCATGTGGACGGCGTTCTCGTCGGTGTTTGCGCTGCTCATGGGCTACTCGCGCGTGCCCTATGCGGCGGCGCTGGATGGCAATTTCTTTCGCATCTTCGCGCATCTGCATCCGCGGCGGCATTTTCCCGATGTGGCGCTGGTCGGGATGGGCGGCGTGGCCATGGCCTTTTGCTTTCTCTCGCTGGCGCAGGCCATTGCCGCGCTGGTGGTCATCCGCATCGTGCTGCAATATCTGTTGCAGCAGGTGGGCGTCATCGTGCTGCGCATTCGCAGGCCGGAGATGCCGCGGCCGTTTCGCATCTGGCTCTACCCGCTGCCGCCGCTGTTTGCTCTGACCGGGTTCGTCTTCATTCTGGTATCGCGGCACAATGCGCGACGCGAATTTCTCTGGGCGGTCGTCGTCGCCGTGGCCGGAACCGCGCTCTACATGCTGCGCGCGCGGGTGCGCCGCGAATGGCCGTTTAAGATGAATGAGAGCTGAACCGAGGCAATTCATGGTCGATCTCTCTATTGTGGAAGACAAGCTGGTGCTGCACGTGCGCGGCGCCGACAAGCTGTGGGCGCTGAAGACCACGCTCGAGATTCCGCTGCGGCACATCGCCGGTGTCCGCGCCGACCCGAGCGTCGCGCGCGGCTGGTGGCATGGCGTGAAGCTGCCGGGGACGAATATCCCCGGCGTGCTGACGGCCGGAACGTTCTACCAGCACGGGCAGCGCATCTTCTGGGATGTTCACCACCCGGATAACACCGTGGTGATCGAACTGCGCGACGAGCAGTACAACGAGCTGATTGTCGAAGTGGCGGACCCGAACGCCGCCGTGCAGATGCTCCAGGCCGCGCTGCCGCAGGCTTAGCGGAATGAACGGCTTCGTTCTCGCCGGCGGCGCCAGCTCGCGCATGGGGCGCGACAAGGCGCTGCTGGAGGTCGCCGGCCGGCCGCTGATTGTGCTCGCCATCGAGAAACTGCAGGCGCTGGAATTCGTCCCGCGCATCTGCGGTTCGCGGCCCGATCTCGCCCGCTTCGCAGAGACCATCCCCGACAATTTCGCGGGGTGCGGGCCGCTGGGCGGCGTGGAAGCGGCTCTCTCCGTGAGCGATTCCGACCAGAATCTCTTTCTTCCGGTCGATGTTCCGGAGATTCCCGTTACGTTTCTCCGCTGGATGGCGCGGCGGGCGGAGACGAGCGGCGCAGTCGCGACGATCCCTCGCTTTGGTGGGCGTCCGCAGCCGTTGTGCGCGGTCTACAGCCGGCGGTTGCTGCCGGGGCTGCGCGCCGCGCTGGCTGCGGGAGACTTCAAGATCATGGTGGCGATTCCCGCTGCCGCTGCGGCCGCCGGAGAGGAAATCGACACGTTCGACGTGGAAGCCGTCGCCGCGGCCCTCATCCCGGAATCCTGGCCGGCCAGTCCGCCGCTTGCCCGCTGGTTCCGCAACGTGAATACGCCGGAGGATTACGAGCGGCTGCGGGCCGAGCAAGGCGTTGCCGGCGGAGCATCTGGAGCAAATGCCCGCCATCCAATAAGCTGATAGCAGAACGGAACGCAGCTCAAGGACGGCGAAGGAACCGTGGCCGGCACTCCCGACATACCCATAGAAGTGAAGGCAGAGAGCAACGGCCACGACCGTCAGCCGTACATTGCGTTCGAAGACGTCTCCAAGTCGTTCGGCGACGTGCACGTTCTCAAGGACATCAGCTTCCACGTGCTGCCCGGCGAAACGCTGTGCATTATCGGCCGCTCCGGCGTGGGTAAATCCGTTTCGCTGCAGCAGATCATGGGTTTTTTGAAGCCGGACTCAGGGCGCATCCTGATCGCCGGCGAGGACATCACCCAGTACACCGAGAAGCAGATGCAGGCGGTGCGCCGCAAGGTCACTATGGTCTTCCAGAACGGCGCGCTCTTCGATTCGCTGACGGTGGGGGAGAACGTCGCGTTCCCGCTGCGCGAGGGCCGCGGGCTGGCCGACGATCAGATTCAGCAGATTGTCCGCGGCCTGCTGGAGATGGTTGGCGTGGCCGAAATGGCCGATATGCTGCCGTCGGACCTTTCGACGGGCATGAAGCGCTCCGTCGCCATTGCGCGCGCTCTGGCCGCGGAGCCGGAAGCGATCCTCTACGACGAGCCGACCACCATGGTCGATCCGCTGATTGGCAAGCTGCTCGGCAATCTGATCCGCAAGCTGCGCAATCAGCTGCACCTCACCAGCATCGTGGTGACGCACGATATGCGCTTTGCCGAGCGTCTTGCCGACCGCGTGCTGTTCCTGCACCAGGGGCGCGCGGAGTTCTTTGGCACCGTGGAAGAGATGAAGAAGACCGAAGATCCCGTGCTGCGCGAGTTTCTGGAACTCGATGAGCTGGTGCTGCCGCAGGTATAGCGGCCAGGCTCGACGACGCTTCGGGCGTGCCCTGTTTACCGTGCAGCGTTTTCACAGTACTTCGACGCGGGCGCCGGAGCCCGTGGTGCTCAGCGCCCGGTCGCGAGTGACCAGGGTTGCATCCAGCGCTTCGGCCAGCGCGAGGTATGCCGCATCGTACGCGGTGAGCGTGTTTAGCAGTTCCCAGATGCGGGGCAGCAAAACGAAGTGCGGATAGCGCTGCAGAGGCAGGTCCGCCAGGTCCTGCAAGGCCTCTGCGCCGCGCTCGGGCGTGATGGCAGCGGAGCGGACGTACCTGCGCAGCACCTGGGCAATTTCCACGTCGAGCAGGTGCGGGGCGCACAGCGCCTGGCCGGAAGCGAAGATCTTCTCACTCACTCGGCCGGCCGCCGGCGTTTGCAGCAGAACCTCCAGAACGGCGGAGGCGTCTACCACAATCAACGATGCATCCTCTCGGCGCGGACCGCGGCGGCCGGGGCCGGACGCGGACGGACCGGCCCGCGTTGCGCGAGGCGCCGACGAATTTCCTCGACGGTCGGACGCTCCAGCGAGAGCCGCAGCTCGCGCAGCAGGTATTCAGACAGAGACATGCCTGCGAGCGCGGCCCGCGCTTTCAAGGCGCGATGCACCTCCGGAGGGACATTCCGGATCTGGACCATGGTCGACATGCGATCAGTATAGTCGCGTGCAAACCACATGCACCACGCGACGGACATTCGGGCGCCGTTGCTACACTAAGGATGTGAAGATCGCGCTCGCCCAGATCGATCCCACCGTCGGCGATTTCCGGGGCAACACAGCAAAGATTATCGACTTCACGCGCCGCGCTCAGCAGGGTGGCGCCCAGCTGGTCCTCTTTCCGGAGCTGGCCATCTGCGGCTACCCTCCGGCCGATCTGCTGGAGAAGCCTGCTTTCGTCGCCCGCTGCGGCGAGGCGCTCTGCGAGATTGCCCGCGCGACAGCGCGCGACAACATTGCGGTGATCGCCGGCTACGTGACTCCGGCCGAGCACGGGGCAGGGAAGCACGTGAGCAATTCCGCGGCGCTGGTCCGCCATGGGCACGTCGAGTTCGTGCAGTCGAAGATGCTGCTGCCCTACTACGACGTCTTCGACGAGCAGCGCTACTTCGCCCCTGCACGCCACCAGCACATCCTGCACCTCGACGGGCAGGCCATCGCGCTCACCATCTGCGAGGATGCCTGGAATGACAAGAGCTTCTGGGAGAACCGGCTCTACTCGGTCGATCCGGTCGAAGAACTGACGAAGCAGCAGGCATCGCTCATCCTGAACATCTCTGCGTCGCCCTGGTGGCGCGACAAGCGGGAGCTGCGCCGCGAGATGCTGGCCGCCATTGCCCGACGGCACCATGTTCCCGTGGTGATGGTGAACCAGATTGGCGGCAACGATAGCCTGATCTTCGACGGATCGAGCCTGGTGCTGGGGCCGGATGGCGAGGTGGTCGCCCAGGCAAAAAGCTTCGAGGAAGACTTGATCTTTGTGCAGTTATGTGCAGATTCAGATACGTTTAGCGGCGATCTGCGGCCCCAAACGGGTGACGAAGACGAAGCCATGCTGGAGGCCCTGGCCCTGGGCACGCGCGACTACGTCCGCAAGTGCGGATTCTCGAAGGCGGTGATCGCGCTCAGCGGGGGCATCGACTCGGCGCTGGTGGCTGCGATTGCGGTGCGGGCCCTGGGCCCGGAAAATGTGACGACCCTGGGCATGCCCAGCCCCTATTCTTCCTCCGGGTCGATCGACGACAGCCGCCAGCTGGCCGCCAACCTCGGGATCCGTTACGAAGTGGTCTCTATCAGCGAGATCTTTTCCGGATTCAACCACGCGCTGGCGCCCATCTTTGCGGGGGTGCAGCCGGACATTACCGAGGAGAACATCCAGTCGCGCATCCGCGGCTCGCTGCTGATGGCCTTCTCCAACAAATTCAATGCTCTCGTCCTGACTACTGGGAACAAGAGCGAGATGGCGACGGGCTACTGCACGCTCTACGGCGACATGGTGGGAGGCCTCGCGGTCATCGGCGACGTCTTCAAGACGCGCGTCTACGACCTGTGCCGCAAGCTGAACGAGGAAAGGGAAGTGATCCCGCGGGCGATCCTCGAGAAACCGCCCTCGGCGGAGTTGCGGCCGGGGCAGAAGGACACTGATTCCCTCCCTCCGTACGAGGTTCTCGATCCAATTCTTGAAGCCTATGTGGAGCGCTACGAGACGCCGGAGCAGATCGCGGCGGAGAGCGGCGCCGACCTCGAAACCGTGCGTTCCGTGGTCAGGATGGTGGAGCGCAGCGAGTACAAACGGCAGCAGGCGGCGCCGGTGCTGAAGGTGACACCGAAAGCCTTTGGTATGGGAAGGAGATTCCCCATAGCAGTTAAAGTACAGGTTTAAGGAAATTCTTCAAGTGAAACTTGAGGAAATCTATTGAAGTATTACTTTAAGAACTTATCCTGAAAGGATTGTATGCAAAGCAGGTTTTTCGCAGGCATGCTTGCCGCTGCCGCGCTCTGCGCCCCAGTTTGCCTGGCGCAGACCGAGCAGCCTTCGGCGCCGACCCCTCAGACCGTTCCGAATGCTCCATCCGCCACGCCCACACAGCCGCAGTTCCCCCCGGTGGAGGCGGCCAATTTCACGGCTGCGGCGCCCACCCGGGCCGAGGTGGAAGCGTTCCTGAAGACCTCGTGGGGCTACGACGAGAACCGCGTGTGGGAGGTCTATGCGATCCAGAAAACGAACGCGCCTGGGGTAAGCAAGGTGCAGGTGCTGCTGGCCGAGAAGCAGAACCCGGGGCAGATCGCCAACCTTACGTTTTTCGTTACCCCCGACGGGAAGCACCTGATCTCTCAGGATTCGGTGCTTGACTTTGGCCCCCAGCCCTACGTGAACAACTACCGGGTTTTGCAGCAGCGGGCGGACGGGCCCTCCGAAGGGGCGGCGGGCAAGCAGTTTGAGCTGGTGGAGTTTGCCGACTTCCAGTGTCCGCACTGCAAGGAGGCGGAGCCGGTGGTGGAGAAACTGCTCAAGGATTTCCCCCAGGCGCACTACGTGTTTGAGGCTTTTCCGCTGGTGAATATCCATCCTGAGGCTTTCACCGCGGCGGCCTGGGGTGCGTGCGTCTTCCAGCAGGGCGGCAACGACGCCTTCTTCAAGTACGCCGACTCGATCTTTGCCGCGCAGAATGACCTTGCCGGCCAGGGCGCCGAACAGGCCCTGCGCAACTCGGTTATCGCCGCAGGGCAAGATCCGGACAAGGTTTCCGCCTGCGCCAACTCGGCGCCAGGAAAGGATGCCGTCCAGAAGTCGATGCAGCTCGGGATTGACCTCAGTGTCGATCAGACCCCGATGCTGTACATCGATGGCCGGGCCGTTCCGATGCTTGCAGTTCCCTACGATCAGTTAAAGAAGATTATTGCCTGGCAGTTCTCACTCGATAAATAGAAAGGGTTTATTCTCGGGCGAATTTTCCGTTCCGTTGCTGAAATTAAAGATTAATGAATGGCTGTATATGACCAGAAAACAATAACTTATGAGCATTGAACGACCCATTGATCCGGCCCGTACGGCAGTCCTCAACATGGACATGCAAAACGGTATCGTATCGATCTACGCGGGTGATCAGCCGGAGCTGGTGACGCGCGCGGCGGCTGTTTTGGCGAAGGCCCGCAGCCGGGGCTTGAAGGTGATTCATATCCAGGTCGGATTTCGTCCCGGCCTGCCTGAGGTCAGTCCGCGCAATGCGCTCTTCGGCGCCATCAGGAATTCCGAGCGCCATCAGCAGCTCTTCCAGGGGGAGGCGGGAGCCATTCATCCCGCACTCGGCCCCGAGCCCGGCGACATCGCGATCACCAAGCACCGGGTGAGCGCATTCACGGGAACCGACCTCGATATGATCCTGCGGGCGCAGGAGATCGACACGCTCGTGCTGTGGGGGATTGCCACCAGCGGCGTGGTCCTCTCCACGCTGCTCGAGGCCAGCGATGCTGACTACCGGCTGATCGTGCTCAGGGATTGCTGCGCGGACCAGGACGCCGAAGTGCACGCCTGCCTGCTCGACAAGGTGTGTCCGCGCCGTGCGGCCGTAGCGACGGCGGAGGAATTTTTGGAGGCGCTGGGACCGTGACCAAAATGGGGAAATACCTGATTACGAATTGGTTACGGGAAAGGATTGTTCGCGCCGGCCATCACTTTCCTCTTGATTTTCATAGAAAAAATCCGTAGAATAATAAAGGTTTGTGACCTCCCGGCGTCCTATGCAATGGGGCCGCCGGACTATCTGTACGTCACTTTCATTGCAGAGGACAATTCTTACATGGCAAAGCGTCGTGGCAATCCCAATTGGGGCAAGCCGGAGCCCATCGGTCCGGTTGTGCCCACAGTGACTTCCTTCGAGCAGGTGGTCAAGGAGTTCAAGCTCACCCCGGACCAGTACGTCCGCTCCACCCGTCTGCGCGAATGGGCTCGCCGGAACCGCAACTCGAAGTACATTCCCGAATCGCTCCTCGAAGCGTGGGGTTTCGAGATCGAGTCGACGCTGTAGGGTCTACTTACCAGCATCGCAGCACCAGACGCCGCCTTCGGGCGGCGTCGCTGTTTTTGCGCGACTGACGGCCGTCGTGGGATATTGCCTCCATGGCCGGCCGCGCACCGCTGTCAACGCTGCTTTCCCAGACGCTGGTTGCTTTCACCATCGAGTTCGATAACGAGGCGGAGCGTCGGCTGCCGCATCGCACCACGGATTTCGGCCGGACGCCCGGCTCCCTCCATGCTCCGTGGCTGGCATCGATGGCGATGTGGTTCAACTGCATGCGATTTGTCGGCGAGCAGGGAATCGCGCTGCGCGAACTGCGACAGCTGGCCGCAACGGAAACCAACCTGAACGGCATGCAGCGATGGGGCTATGTCTACCTCGAGCCCGACCCCGCGGATCCGCGGCCGAAGCCGCCGAAGGCCGATTGGATGGTGCGCGCGCTGCCCGGCGGGCGCATGGTGCGGCAGATCTGGGAGCCTCTTTTTGCGGAGATCGAGGGCCGCTGGCGGCAGCGGTTCGGACCCGAGGCGATCGACAAGCTGCGTGAGGCGCTGGCGGCGATCGCCGCGCAGCTTGACGGCGATCTGCCGGACTGCCTGCCCATCGTGGGCTATGGCCTGTTCAGCTTCGAGCCCCATGTGAAGAAAGCGCCGCGCAGGGAGCAGGCCGCAGCCGCTGCCGAGCCTGGCGCTGTCGCCGCACTCCCGCTGCCGGCGCTGCTGGCGCGCGCGTTGGGTGCGTTTGCGAAGGAGTTCGAGCGGGAGTCCGCAGTTTCGCTGGCAATGTCGGCCAACGTGCTGCGGGTGCTCGACGAGATGCCGACGCGGGTGCGCGATGTTCCGGAGCTGACCGGGATCTCGACGGAGTTGGTCGCGGTCTCGACAGGATGGCTGGCGCGCAACGGTTACGCGGTGCTCTCGACCGCTCCGGCGCCGGGCAGGGGCAAGCAAATTCGCCTGAGCGAAAAGGGGCTGCTGGCGCAGGCTCGCTACGGCAAGCTGGTGGCAGAGATCGAGAAGGGTTGGGAGCAGAGCTTCAGCCCGACCGCGGTGAAGGCTCTGCGCACGGCGCTGGAGCCGATGGTCGAGGATGGCACAGCAGAGAAGTCGCCGCTGTTTCGGGGGCTGGAGCCGTATCCGGAGGGATGGCGGGCAAAGGTCCGGAAGCCGGCGCTGCTGCCGCATTTTCCGCTGGTAACGCACCGGGGCGGCTATCCAGATGGCAGCTAGGCATTTCTATTCATCGGGATACCCATTCGACGTAGCACAATGGATGAGGTTATCCCCAATTAGCTGCCCATATATAACGACTTACATCGAGCCATTTACAAAACATTCGATCCGATTCTTTTCGGCACCGTCATCTCGAGAGGGGTCCATAAAAACCCAAGCCATAGCCAAGAAAATACAGCGCCAATGCCGACAACAGAATCGCCCCAATCGCTCGTATTGATCGACTGACTGCCCCTTGCGGTTCCGTTGCTCTGGGTCGCAGCGCGCTACGCCACAAATAGAAGGCCCCAAAGCCGTACATCAATTCAACGACCCATCCGCCGACGTTCGTACTGACTTTCATGCCCCCCCCTGGCTCTTGCCGTATTTACTGTCGGTTAGCCTGCAATTGTTCAAGTTTTTGTTTCAGATCTTCGAGTTTTTGTCCTGCCTCGGCGAGTTTGCCGGCGGCGGTCAGGCTCTGGTAGTCGGACAGATCCTGAGCGGCGCTTCTGATCAGGGCTTCGCGATCCGGGGCTTTGGCTCCGGGCGCCGTGGTGGGCGGGGCCTGCGGGGCTTCCGCTGTGGAGGCGTTCGCCGTCAGCGATGACGTCTCGCCGCCGAAGAGGGACTGCATGGCGGCCTCAAAGGTCGGGCCGTACGCGAGGCGATCCTGCAGCGCGAGGACCACCAGCCGCAACTCCGGCATGGGGCTCTGCTGCGCCTGCAGGTAAATGGGCTCGGCGTAGAGCAGCGCCTGACCGCAGGGAATGACCAGCAGCGTGCCGCGGCGCACGTGCGAGCCCTGCTGGTTCCACAGGGTGAGCTGGCCGGAGAGCTGGGCGTTCTGGTCGATGCGCGCCTCGATCTGCATGGGGCCATCGACGAGGCGAGTCTTGGGGAAGTCGTAGACGATGGCGTTGCCGTAGTTCGCGCCGTCGCTGCGGCCGGCGATCCAGCCGATGAGGTTGTTGCGGTTCGCCGGCGTGAAGGGCAGAATCTCCACGAATTCCGTGGAGGACTCACCGGGCAGCTTCATCAGGACGTAATTCGGTTCCATGGTCTGGGCCTGCTGGTCGCCGGTGTCGCTCAGGCCGAGCTCGGAGGCGACGGTCCACAGATCCTCGCGGTTGTAGAAGACCTCGGGATCGCTCATGTGGTAGAGACCGTAGACGGCGGCCTGCTCCTCCAGCAGCAGCTGCGGATAGCGCACGTGGCGGCGCAGGTCCTGGGGCATGGTCGAGGCATCGCGAAACAGAGAAGGGAAGATGCGGCGCCAGGCGGCGAGGATCGGGTCCTTCTGGTCGAAGACATAAAAGGTTGTGGCGCCGTTGTAGGCGTCGATGACCACCTTGACGCTGTTGCGCATGTAGTTGATGGTGCCGTCGCCGAGCGGGTAGTGGCTGGAGTAGGGATAGCTGTCTGAGGTGGTGAAGGCGTCCATCATCCAGTAGAGGCGGCCGTTGTCGCCGAGCACGATGTAGGGGTCGGCGTCCCAGGTGAGAAAGGGAGCCAGCTCAACCACGCGGTCGCGGATATTGCGGCGCATGAGCAGGCGGCTCTGCGCGGTGATGTCGTCGCTGAAGGGCAGCTTGCCCAGGTCGCCGCGATCGGCGGCGATGAGGACGCGGCGCAGGAAACCGCCGAGCACGATGCCGCCGGTTCCCTGGTACGAGGTGAGATTGTTCGTCTGGCCCTGCGGGTAGTTGAATTCCTGCTGGTGCGTCTTCACGTAGACGTCGGTGTTGGTCATCTGGCCGAAATAGATTTCCGGCTGCGTGACGGTAAGGTTCGGCACCGTGCTTTGCACCGGCATGTTGCTCATGATGAGCGTGGGCAGGCCCTCCGGCGTGAAGCCGTTGACCGGGTTCATGGTGATGCCGTAGCCGTGGGTATAGATCAGCTTCTCGTTGATCCAGTTGCGGCTGCTGTCGGGCAGCTTGTCGATGTTCAGCTCGCGGGCGGCGAGCATCACCTCACGGGTTTCGCCGTTGATGGTGTAGCGGTCGATGTCGATGTCGGGAAAGTCGTAGTAGGTGCGGATTTCCTGAATCTGGCGCAGCGTGTCCTGGAGAGCGCGCCAGTCCCACAGGCGGATATTTTTGAGCGTGGCCTGGTTGTTGGCGGCGTCGGCGGAGGCGACGGTAGTGTCGGCAGGGAACTCCTGCTGCGCGACGCGGTCCAGTCCCCAGGCCTGGCGGGTCCACTCGATGTTGCGGGCGATGTAAGGGCGTTCGCGATCGAGCTGATTGGGTTTGACGACGAAGTTGGTGACGTACCAGGCGACCACCTGCACGATGAGGAAGCAGGCGACTGCCGGGATGACGGCCACCACAAGGCGGCTGGCCCGCGCGCGGCGGCCGGAGTTGGCGGCCGCGATGCCTGCGCCCAGCAGCAGCGCCAGGGCAACCAGCAGCAGGCCGCCGATGGTGACGTGCGCCTCGGTGTAATTCACGCCGCTGAAGATGGTGTGCGTGTCGAGGAGCGTGCTGAAGCGGTTGAGGTAGACCTGCGCGGCCAGAACCGCGAGGAAGCACGCAAAGGCGATGGAGAAACCGCGCCACGCGAGGGGCGGCGGGGGAACACTGTCTTTGTCGCGGATCATGGCGTGGCTGGCGCCGCCGAGGATGAGGAAACAAATGGCGGCGGCGCAGGCAATCACCGCCAGGGCCATGAGCCAGCCTACGACAATCTGCCAGGCAGGCAGAGAAAAGAGGTAGAAGCTGAGGGAGCGGCCGAAGACAGGGTCGAAGCGGGCGGCGGGCTGCCGGCGCGTTTCCCACCAGAGCGCAAAGGTCGGCCATTCCGCCATCATGGCCGCGCCGCTGATGAGGGCAACCAGGAGAGACAGCGCCACGCCGAGCAGGCGCAGGACGCGGCGCAGCGGGAGGGGAACACTCTGGCGGCCGACGAAGATGGTGCGGTCGTGGGGCAAATCCGGCTGATGCATGCGCCACAGGACGAGGAACCAGCCGTAGAGGAGGAGAAAGGTGGCGGCAAAGAAAATGGCGAAGGTGCCCCAGCTGAGGCCCCAGCTCTTCCAAAAGACGTCGACGTAGCCAAGAGAACCGAACCAAAGCGCATCGACGTACCAGGAAAGAGCGGTGTTGCTGCCGATGACGACGATGAAAATGGCGGTAAGCAGGAAAATGACGATACGGTTCAGGCGCGACCGGCGCGCGCGACCGTCCAGGATCTGATGCACGGAGGGATTCCTCTCTGAAATGGAGCCGACTGAATTGTACGCCGCAGGGGTGGCGTTTTTTGCGGGTCGGGCCGCGGTCCCTCAACAACCAGTCTCGGAACTCCAGCCGCACCGGTGGCAGGCACGCGGCCGGTTGCACTGCCTCGCGTCGCGAGTTAGCACGTCGTATTGCGCTGCACGGGTAACGCTCTACGAAGCGGCGATCGACCTTCGC
This sequence comes from Acidobacteriaceae bacterium, assembly GCA_030041435.1. Taxonomy (GTDB): domain Bacteria; phylum Acidobacteriota; class Terriglobia; order Terriglobales; family Acidobacteriaceae; genus Palsa-343. Next base: position 11,579 of record JASHNW010000115.1, on the reverse strand, counting down.
TCCCGATTGAGCACGGTAACCAGCGCTTCGATGTGGCGCGGTTCAGTTCGGTAGTTGGTGATGCATGCGCGCAGTGCGGGACGCTTTTGCCTGCCCAGTTGAACCGTGGAGATCCATGCCTGGCCGGAAGAGACCACGGCATCGGCAATCCTCTGGCAGGCGGCCAGGTCCCATTCAGCTCGAGCGTCGGTGAAGCAAGCCAGGGGCAGAGGCGTGCGATTGACGATCTTCCAGTCGTCTTCGAGCAGCCTTTTGCGCAGCAGATCGCCCATCTCGGCCTGATGCCCGATAGCGGCGGCATAACCATCCCATCCGGCGACGGCGAGAGTCAGGAAGAGCTTGAGGCCGATGAAGCGGCGCGACCACTGGATCGAATGGGAGTAGGGATCGGTAACCTGCATCCGGGGGCCTTCTTTGGGCATGTAGGCGGTTTCGATGGTAAACACGCGATGCAGAATCTCCGGATGCCGCGTGAGGAAGATGCCGGCGCCCATGGGCACGGAGAGCCATTTGTGCGCGTCGAAGGTGATGGAGTCAGCCTGTTCGATGCCATCAAGCACGGGCCGCAGTTTCGGGGCCAGCGCTGCTGCGCCTCCCCAGGCCGCATCCACGTGGAACCACAAGCCCTGCCGGCGGGCGAAATCTGCCAGGGCCGGAAGCGGGTCTACGATGCCCGCCGCGGTCGTTCCCGCCGTGCCAACCAGCAGGAACGGGGAATATCCGGAGGCGCGGTCCTGTTGTATCGCGGTCTCAAGCGCGTTGAGATCAATCTTCAGGTCGTCCGCGACCGCAATCTCGCGAAGGGAGTTGGAGCCGAGTCCGGCGGTTCGGGCGGCTCTCGCAAAGGTATGATGGCCCTCCGCGGAGACGTAAAAGACGGGCTCCTCCTGCAGGCTCCGCAGACCGCCTGCGTTGATCTCGGGCCAGCGATGTGCCAGCGCCGCAAGGACTGCAGTTTGATTCGCCTCGGCCCCGCCACCGGCAAAAACGCCGTCAGAGGATTCGCGTGGAAAACCGAGCTTTGCGGCAAGCTCCCGCACCACGTGGCGCTCGATCTCGACGGCTGCCGGACTGTGGCTCCATGCCGCAAGCTGAGGGTTGAGCGCCGCAACCAGGGCATCGGCGGCGATGCTCATCGCTGCCGGTGCTGGATTGAACAGCCCGAAGTACTGTGGATGGGCGGTGTGGACCTGCCCCTTTACCAGTTCGGATGCGACGGTGCGCAAAGCCGCGTTTGCTTCGAGCGGAGTTTCGAAGGTAAAGGACTCGGCAAACTGGCGGATACTCTTGAGATCGAGGGAAGGGGAGACGGGCAGCTGTTCCACAGCCTGCCAATACGATTCAATCGTCTCGGCGACCACTTTCCAGAGCTCCGCGCGTGCCTTGCGATCCAGCCCGAGGGGCGTCACAGAACTTTCCATACGCTTCAGCTCCTGAGTGCCAATTTCCTGTTGATCTCGCGTGAAGTGTTTGGCGCGTGTTTCTGAACCGGCGTTGGTTTCTTTATTGCCGTGCGGAAACGTACTGCGCTTCGCCGTTGCCGAAGGACCAATCCTCCGGGTTTACCTCTACGAGATTGATGAAGACATCTTCTCTCCGCACATTGCATTCACCGTGCAGGCCGTCGGCTACGGCTTTGTAGAAAGCCTGCTTCCTTTCCACGGTGCGGCCGCGGCTTAAGGTGACCTGTATAAAAATACAATCGTCGGAGCGGTGAATGCCCATGTACTCGCGATCGAAGCGCAGCTGCTCGGGCGGATGTTCGGTGACGATCTGGAAACGGTCATGATCCGGCACATCCAGCGTAGCGCGCATCGCGCGATAAACGACATCGCCTATCGATGCCAGGTACTGGCTGCCTTTTCCAATGGAGAGATCAATACGAACAAGCGGCACCCCGATGCCCCCTTTGTTGTTGTGATGGAACAAACACTAGATGCAACGATGGACGTCGAAGATGCGCAGGGCGGCGGTGTCTGCCGCGAGCGCGGCGGGGCCGAGTGGTTTGGTGTTCGCACGATTGAAAACCGGTTGCGGGAGGGAACGGACGAGCGTAGCGTAGCTGACCAGGCGACGGGTAGCCGCGGCTCAGGAGGCGTTATGTCCAACGTCAATTTTCCGTTGTCGGGGGCTGTGAATCAGGCCTTTGATTTTTGGAGTTCCTTCTTTCGTGCGACCGGTAGTCAGTTCGGATTAGTGAATCTCACGGTTGGCAGCTCAGCAGATCCCGAGGTTGAGAAGGATATCCTCGAAGATGTCGGCACGTACGGTCGACAGCTGGGGCGGATTGGAGACGCGTTGCGCGTGGTGATCGAACGCATCGAACGCACCGATCCGGGCAAGTTCACGCCGGAGCAGAAGAAGGCTTTGGTGGCGTTCACCTATCAGGTGGACAAGATCGACGAGATCAAGGCGAAGCACCAGTAGGAAGCCCATCCGATCAAGCCGGATGCCGTTGTTGGGCGCAAGCATATTCCTGCGCTCGGTTGCCGGATCAAGCCGGATGCCGCTGTTGGGCGCAAGCGTATTCCTGCGCTCGATTCAGGGTAGTGAACGCGGCAAGCAGGATTCACATCACCAGGCTGGTTTTGTTGTGTGTACCGTAGGTGAAGCGAATCGAGCGCGACGTTAAATCCGGGCGGTTACAGGACTAAAAGGAGGCAGCCATGTTCGCAGGAGCACAACACGTATCGGTCAAGCAACAGCGATCCATGCTGCGGAACGTGCTGGCGGGCTTCACCTTTGCGGCGCTGTGCGGCATCCTTGGTGTGACTGCCAGGTTCGTGAGGCATCCCTTTGGGTGGGAGGCGATTACGATGGAGTGGTTCAAACTCCCCGTGATCGTGGCAGTTTTCCGGATGGCCTGGAGGCAGGAGGAGCTCTCAAAAGAGACGGTCCTCTTTGCCCGGTTCGTCATGCTTCTGAGTTTGCTCTCAGACATGGTATTTCTGCTTGCCGTCCGATGAAGGATTGGCCGGGGTTGACTGGATCCGACTTCTTACGTCTGATAACAGATATTCTGTTCACTCGGTCTGTTTTCCGCCAAACGACAGCGATCCTTTGGCTCATCGGGGTCCGCTCGGCCCCTGGCTGGGCTGCGACCGCATTTTCGGCTCAGCTTCCCCACTTGCGGCTGTGCGGCGATCCTCTGGCCGAGGGGCCGGAGGTTACAGTTCCTTCGTGCGCCACCAGTCGCCCTGCGCGGCCTGCATGGAGAGCGCGATGCGGTTGTCGACGCCCATCTTGCGCATGAGGCGGGCGACGTAGGACTTGACGGTCTGCTCGCGAATCCGGAGCGCGAGAGCGATTTCGCGATTCGAGCGAGCCATCACAAGTTGCTGCAGGACGGCTTCCTCGCGCTCGGTGAAGCGCGGAAAATTCGCGCGCTGCAGGACGCCCCCGTTGCCCAGGGCGCGGTCGACCAGCTGCGACAGCACGCGGCGCGGCGCCCAGATGGACCCGCTCAGCACCACGTCGATGGCCTCCAGCACCTGGCCCGGCGAGGACCGTTCTTCCAGCCAGCCCTTGGCGCCGGCCGAAATGGCGGTCATGATGGCCTCGTCGTCGCCCTCGGCGGCCATGGCGATGGCCTTCATTTCAGGAGCCTTGTGCTTCAGCCTGGCCAGCATGGCATAGGATTCCACCCGTTTCCGCGCCAGGAACAGCACCAGGTCGAAGTCGGGCATCAGGAAGGCCGCGGAGATTTCGGTGGCCACCACCTCGAAACCGGGGCGTGACGCCAGGATCTCGCCCAGACCGGCTACCCGAAGCGGCTCAAAGTCCAGGAGACCGATTCGGATATGCCCCGTTGCCGCGCTTACCGTTGCCATCCCGGAACCTACAATTTCGGCAGAACAATTCCCTGCTGCTTTTGGTATTTCCCTTTCCGGTCGGCGTAGCTGATTTCGCAGCGCTCGTCCGACTGGAAGAAGAGAATCTGGCACAGCCCCTCATTGGCGTAGACCCGCGCCGGCAGCGGCGTGGTATTGGAAATCTCAAGGGTCACAAAACCCTCCCATTCCGGCTCGAAGGGGGTCACATTCACAATGATGCCGCAACGCGCGTAGGTGGATTTCCCTACGCAAATGGTGAGGACATCGCGGGGGATACGGAAATATTCCACCGACCGCGCCAGGGCGAAGCTGTTGGGCGGCACCAGGATCGACTCCGCCTGCACCGTGACGAACGACCGCTCGTCGAAGCGCTTGGGGTCGACGATGGAGCTGTTGACGTTGGTGAAGATCCGGAACTCGTCGGAGACGCGCAGGTCGTATCCGTAGGACGACAGGCCGTAGGAGACGACCCCCTCCCGCACCTGTTTCTCGCTGAACGGCTCAATCATGCCCTTCAGCGCCTGTTCCCGAATCCAGCGGTCGCTCTTGATCGCCATGCCCCTCCTTGCCGCCCGGTACGGTCGCCTGGCGGTTGAATTGATTCTAAGTTGCCCCGCATCCCCGCCATTGCGCACGAACGCAAGGTGTCAAAAAGAAGAATGAGGCGTAAAGACTGCATCTTACGGGAGCCCCGGCGCATTGACAATGGCGCAAAAGGTTTCTACGCTAGCCTTGCACGCGGACATAGCGCCGCCTGGGGGAAGGCCTTGATAAAACAGGACATCATTCATCAGGTGATTGAGCGGACCGGCCTGCAGCGCAACAAGGCGGAAGCGGCAGTGGACACGGTGTTCGAGAGTCTCAAGCGCGCGCTTGCCGAGGGCCAGCGCATCGAACTGCGCGGCTTCGGGGTGTTCAACGTGCGCCCGCGCAAGACCGGCATCGGGCGCAATCCGCGGACGGGCGCCGAGGTCAGCATCACGCCCGGCAAGGCGGTTCGCTTCAAGCCGGGCAAAGAACTGCACCTGCTGGAAAACTAGCGAGCTGCCCGCCGGCAGCTCGCCTCGGCTGCCTTACGCCTCGATCGTGTGAAAACCAAGCTGCCGTGCTGCGTCGAGGAGCTGCGCGTCTGCAGAGATAAAAGCGCGGGATTTCGGACGTCCCCTGGCCCAGGCGAGCGCCGCCGCCAGCTGAAGAGCATCCGCGGCCTTGAGCGGAAACCTGGCCAGCAGCACTTCCGCCTCAGAACGCACGGCGTCGCAGGGCTGCATCTCACGCCAGCTTTTGCGGAGCCGATCCAGGCGCTTCCCTGCGCCGGCATGTTCGGCGTGCGTCAGTTGCTCCATGCGCAGAAGGCGTTCGAAGGCGCTCCGCATCTCCACCGGTGTGGACCACCACACCACGATGGGATGCTGCCGCACCAGTTTGGCGGCGACCGGGCTTGCCTGGCCGCGAACGCAGAGCGGCACCAGAGCGCTCGAGTCCCAGAAGGCCGGCGTCACCGGTCGCCCCGGCTCTCGAGGGCGGCCTGGATGGCCACTTCGCGCGGTACCTTCCCGGCCGGCTCAGAGAAGAACCGCTCCCAGTCCATTTTGTGCTCGGGCAGTTTCATGGCGCCGGAAGCGACCAGCGCGGCTTCCTCCTCTTCAGCCAGAGTACCGGCGACCGGCAGGATGCGCGCCACAGGCACGCTGCGGTCGCGCACCACAACTTCCTCTCCGTTGCGCACGTACTGCAGATAAGCGCTGAGCTGGTTGCGCAGCTCCCCGATGTTGACCGTCTTCACAGCGTCAGTCTACGCCACTTTGGCTAAGTTAGCCAAGTAACATTGCGGCCGCGCGGAACCGGCGGGCCTGCCGCTGCGTATCTTCGACCGTTGCCGAGGAGCCCCCTGTGAATGCGTCTGCGGTGAGCGCCCCGAGCGCAGCGGCTGGTACGCGGCCCTGGTATCTCTCCGGGGCTGCCATCGTTGCGGCCATTGCGGCGGTGAAGCTCGCGTTGCAGCTCTGTGCCGCGCCGCACTACGGCATCTTCCGCGACGAGATGTATTACCTGGCGTGCGCGCAGCATCCGGCGTGGGGATACGTGGATCATCCGCCGCTGATGCCGATGATCGCAGGGCTGGCTCGTCTGCTGTTCGGCACATCGCTCGTTGGCCTGCGCCTGCTGCCGGCGCTGGCCGGAGCGGCGCTGGTGTGGCTGACCGGAGCGATGGCCCGCGAGATGGGCGGCGGACGCTTCGCCCAGGCGCTGGCGGCGCTCTGCGTGCTGACGGCGCCCATCTACATGCTGATGCAGCACTGGCTCACCATGAATGCCTTCGAGCCGCTGCTGTGGATGGCCTGCGCGTGGTGCGTGTTGCGCTACATCCACACCGAGGACCTGCGCTGGTGGCTCCTGATCGGCGTGCTCTGCGGCGTTGGGCTGGAGATGAAGTATTCGATTGCGCTGTTTGCGCTGGGACTGATGGTGGGGCTGGCGCTGACGCCGCATCGGCGGGTGCTCGGGGCGAAATGGTTCTGGCTGGGAATGCTGGCGGCGTTTCTGATTTTTCTGCCGCACCTGGTTTGGCTCATCCGCCATCACTTCCCTTTTCTCGAATACGAGCGCAACGTGCGCCTGACGCCGCGGGACATTCGCCGCGGCCCCATTGCCTTCCTGCTGGACCAGGCTTCGATTCTCAACGCCGTCTCCGCGCCGGTTTGGATCGCGGGCGCCTGCTGGCTCTTCTTCAGGCGGGCGGGGGCGCGGTGGCGGATTCTGGGCTGGACGTTTGTCGTGGTGCTCGTCGTTCTGATGGCGGCCAGGGGCAAGAACTACTATGTCTCGCCGGCTTATCCGATGATGTTTGCCGCCGGTGCGGTCGGGCTCACGGAGCTGGTCCGCAATGCCTGGGTGCGCGGCACGTACGCGGCGCTGCTGGCGGTCTCCGGTATGGTGCTCGCACCGGTCGCGCTGCCGTTGCTGCCGCCACAAACCTTCCTGCGTTATCAGCAGAGCCTGCACATCGGCATTCCCAAAGCGGAGAACCAGCAAACGGGTCCGCTGCCGCAGTATTTTGCCGACGAATTCGGATGGGAAGACATGGTGCGCCAGACCGCGGCGGTGTACTGGAGCCTGCCGCCCGCCGAGCGCGCGCGCACCGCCATCTTCGCGAATGACTGGGGCGAAGCGGCGGCTGTGGACTTCTTCGGACCGCGCTACGGGTTGCCGCGCGCGATCAGTCCACACAATAATTACTGGTTCTGGGGTCCGCGCGATTATGACGGCAGCACCGTGATCGTGCTGGGCAGCGACGGCACGGGCGACCGCGAGCACTTCCAGAGCGTGATGGCCGCCGGAACCGTCGACAATCCGTGGTCACGCGAGGACGAGCACTTCACCATCTGGCTGTGCCGCGGACTGCACTGGGACCTGCGCGCGCTTTGGCCGCAGCTGAAGCAATGGGGATGAGGCTGCGCCTATGGATGGCGATGCAGGACGCGCGTCGCGATATCCGGCCAGAATTCGCGGAAAGTATTCGTCAGCGCGTCGCGTCCCATGGCCCAGCCGTACTTGACCGCGATATCGCCGGCGCTGCGGTCTTTGCTGGGGTAATATTCCGTGGAGATTGCCTGCGCGATGCCGCGACCGAAAACATCGGAAGCGTTGAAAGTATTGCGGCCCTGGTAATTCGGCGTAATCAGGATGCGTGAGGAAGCGTAGACTGCGCGCCCGAGAATGCTCCCCTTGCCTTTCGCGTAATAGCGCTCGTCCTCGTGCAGCACAGTCGGCAGCGCGAAGGTCACGAGATAATTGCCGTCGGTCTTATCCACGAAGCCGCGCCAGTAATAGCCCCAGTAGCCGTCCACACCCTTGCCCAGCTGCGGATGAGAATTGTCCCCTTCCGCGAGCAGCGAGGTGATTCCCACAAAGATGAATGCCGAATAGTCGAAGCTCTGGTCTGTGGCGATGATGAACGCTTCCTTCGGCGCAGGGGGCGGCGGGATCGCTCCCGCGCTGACCGCTCGGTAATTCGGCATGATGCCGAGAATGCGCTTGGGTTGGGGAGGCGGTGTTGTGGGTTTGGTTTGCGATTGCGCGGGCGCTGGAGCGTCCGGCAACCTGGAGGGGCTGCTCTGCGACGCGGCAGACGGCTCGGAGGAATTACTGCTCTGCTGCGCAAAGGATCCGCCGGCCGCAAAAGAAAGGACCAGTCCTGCGAAAAGAAAAAGACGCAATCAACAACTCCTGGGGGATTGAGGGAAGTTCGTGCCAACAGTTGGACGAAAGAAAGCCGTGGAAAGGCGCAGAGGGCCGCGATGAGAAGAGAGTTGGCGCGGGAAGGCGAGTGTGCCGCCGCGCCGCTCACCGCAGGCCTGGAATCCGCCAATTGAGGAGCGGCAGGAGGCTGGACGCGTCGTCGGTCCAGGCGCGCAACCCAGGCCGGTCGCGGATGGGCAGCGAGGCCGCTGCGACCTCGGGCTGGGAGAGGAACTGCGCATTCTGCGTCACCAGCACCCAGGTGGCGCGATACTCGCCACGGCCGTCGTTGGGAGACGATTCGACGACTCGGGCTTCCATGCCGGCAGCTTCGGCCAGCTTTTCCACCTCGGGCGGCAGATCGACGTACTGGTTGGAGAGGTGGAACGCGAGAATGCCGCCCGGAGCGAGGTGGCGCTGGTAGATCTGCATGGCCTGGGTGGTGAGCAGGTGCATGGGGATGGCGTCGCCGGAGAAAGCGTCGATGGCCAACACGTCGAAGTGCTGCGGCGGCTCGGCGGCGAGCGACAGGCGTGCGTCGCCCGGCGTGATGGCGATTTGTGCGGGTGATTCGCGCAGATAGGAAAAGACGTTTTCGGCAATGGGCTCGACGGCGGGATTGATTTCGTAGAAGCGGATGCGGTCGCCGGCTTCTCCATACGCCGCCAGGGTGCCGGCGCCGAGGCCCACGACGCCGATGTTCCGCGCCCGCCCCTGGCAGCAGAGGCGCAGCGCGAGGCCGATGCCGGAATCCTCGGCGTAGTAGGTGGTGGGCGTGCGGCGGAAATCCGGCGCAAACCACTGCGTCCCGTGCTCGATGGTGCCATGGAGCAGCGTGCGCACGGTGAGCGCCTGCGGCGGCCAGTGGGACTGCTTGACGCGCAGGGAGCCGTAGAAGTTGCGAATCTCGACCAGAGCGCTGCGCGCGTACACGATGTGCAGCATGATGGCCAGCGCCAGCATGCCCGCAGTCGCGGCCGACCACAACAGCCGCGGGCCCCATCCGCTGCCCCAGGTGACCACGAGGGCCAGAGCGGCGGTTGCCAGAAAGGCCAGGGCGATGTCGTAATTCGCGTCGAAGACGAGCGGGCAGATAATGCCGATGAAGAGCGTCCCCGCGGCGCCGCCGGCGGCGATGAGCAGATAGAACAGAGTCGATTCGCCCGCGTTCGAGGGGCGCAGCGCGTAGGTCTCCGCGTGGCAGAAGAGGCAGGCGAGAAACATCTCCACCAGGAAGAAGCCGATGCCGACCAGGATGGGCAGGCTCACATCGGTTTTCGACAGCATGTAGCCGAGGCTGGCCAGCAGGATGACGAGCAGGCGCACGACAACCCAGCGGCGGTAGAGGCGCGGCGTCTCAAAGGCAACGATAAAGGTGAGGAGATAAACGGCGAGCGGCAGGATCCAGAGCAGCGGAATGGCGGCGATGTTCTGGCTCAGGTGGCCGGTGACGGCGCAGAGCTGGGTCGCTCCGGCGGCCGGCAGCAGGAACCACAGTAACCTGCTGCGGAGCGGAGTGGGAGGGGTGTTGGCTTTCTCCGGTTTGGCCGCTGGGGCCTGGCCTATACGGGCTCGCCACGCCAGCACGCTGCAGAGGATGGCGTAAAAAGCGAAGCCCCAGGCCCAGGCGATGCGCTGCCGGCTGAGGGCAAGATGCGTCTCAATGACGGACGGATACAGGAGGAGGGCGAGCAGCGATCCGGCGTTCGAGAGAGCAAACAGCCGCCACGGAACTCCTCCCTGCTCGGCGCGCGCCAGCCAGAGTTGCAGCAGGGGGCTGGTGGAGGCCAGCAGGAGGAACGGCAGGCCGATGGTCAGGGTGAGAGCGCCGAAGATGGCCGTCAGCGGATGGGTGAAGGCGCCGGTCAGGTCCGGCCGTGCGGCGAAGGCGAGCATCGCCACGCCGACCGTCAGCAGGACGATGTGCAGCCAGCCGGCGGCGCGGGTTCGGGGCAGGCGGCCAAGTGCGTGGGCGTACAGGTAGCCGAGCAGCAGGGCTACCTGGAAGAAGACGAGGCAGGTGATCCAGACAGCCGAGGACCCGCCCAGCGCGGGCAGCAGCTGCTTGGCCGCCATGGGCTCGACAGCGAAGAGAAGAAAGGCGCCGAGAAAGATGGCGGCGCCGTAGAGGATGCGTGTCGAGCGGGAGGACATGCAGATTGAAAACTACCACGCGCGCCGATAGGATTGGACGCTACGGAGAAGCTCCAGCTCCGATAGAAATTCGACGTTGATCTGTTGCGCGAAGCGCGATGGCCTGGACGGCCAGTCCTTACAGCGCTTCCGCCTCGATGCCGATGTTTTTCTCTCCCGCTGCTTTCTTTTCCCAGTACTTCTTAATCCATGCCTCGAAGGTTTTGCCGGCGGCGTTGTCGCGCCCGGTGAAGGCCAGGGCGGCGATCTGGGAATAGGGGATGCTGATCTTCGTTCGCTCGCCGGCAGGAATCACGCGGACGGCGGATTCTTCCAGCGTCGGTCCCGGACGGCGATCAAAGACGTAGCCCTGGACCACGCGGCCATCCTTCAGCGTCAGAGTCACATCGCCGCGATAGTCAAAGGCTTTCTCGAAGGCTTCGCGGATATCGTTTTCGGTGGCCAGCGAGGGAATCCAGCCCTCGAGCTGCTCCCGCTGGCGCCCCTCCATGACTTCGACGGAATTCGGATCGACGGCCGGGGTTCCTTCGTGCCGGATGGTGGCGTGGCTGGTCATGCGCGAGTTCCCTCTTCGACTTCAAGGTTCGCCTCAACTCTGGTCTCGATCTGAATGAGCGGATTGAAGTTATGCACAGGCTTGGCCGGCTCGTTCAGGAGATCGAGCGCGCCCTGGTCGCGATAGCGATTCATCATAGCCTTCGCCGTCTGCAGCAGACCCTTGAGCGAGCTGAAGGTGTAGTTGACTGCAGTGCCTTCGTAACCGGAGTGAACCATGCAGTTGGCGCATTTTGGGTTGCCGCTCTCGGTGCCGTAGTTCTCCCACTCGGTGGCTTCGATCAGCTCCTGGAAGGTGTCCGCATAGCCATCCTGGAGCAGGTAGCAGGGCTTTTGCCAGCCGAAGATGCTGTAGGTTGGCATGGCCCACGGGGTGCACTGGAAGTCGCGCTTCCCCATGATGAATTCGAGGTACAAATAGTTCGCGTTAAACTTCCAGCTTTTCTTCCTATTCGACAGAATCGAGCGGAATAAGCGGCGCGAACGGGCGCGTCCGAGGAAGTGCTTCTGGTCGGGCGCCTTCTCGTAGGTATAGCCGGGAGCGACCATCATGCTCTCGACGCCGACGGCCATCAGGTCGTCGAAGTGAGCGCGCACGGAGTTGGGATCGGCGCCGTCGAAGAGCGTGGTGTTGGTGGTGACGCGGAAGCCGGCGGCGATGGCTGCCTTGATGCCTTCCATGGCGATGTCGTAGCCGCCTTCGCGGCAGACGGAAAAGTCGTGGTGCTCGCGCTGGCCGTCGAGGTGGACGGAGAAGGAGAAGTATTTGCTGGGCTTAAAAAGGTGAAGTTTTTC
>JASHNW010000114.1 GCA_030041435.1 Acidobacteriaceae bacterium | reverse complement strand
GAGTTGGGATCGGCGCCGTCGAAGAGCGTGGTGTTGGTGGTGACGCGGAAGCCGGCGGCGATGGCTGCCTTGATGCCTTCCATGGCGATGTCGTAGCCGCCTTCGCGGCAGACGGAAAAGTCGTGGTGCTCGCGCTGGCCGTCGAGGTGGACGGAGAAGGAGAAGTATTTGCTGGGCTTAAAAAGGTGAAGTTTTTCTTTCAGAAGCAGTGCGTTCGTGCACATATAAACGTACTTCTTCCGTTCAACGAGCCCGGCAATGATCTTGTCGATCTGGGGATGCAGCAGGGGCTCGCCGCCGGGAATGGCGACCATGGGCGTACCCGATTCTTCGACCGCGCGGAAGCATTCTTCAGGCGTCAGCTCCTGCTTGAGGATGTGCGGCGGGTACTGGATCTTGCCACAGCCGGCGCAGGCCAGGTTGCAGCGAAAGAGCGGCTCCAGCATGGTGACCAGCGGGAAGCGCTTGCGCCCCTTCGCCTTCTGCGAGAGGACGTAGGTCGCCACGGTCCACGCCTGAGAAATTGGAACGGCCATGCGGCAATCTCCTTGGAATCAGCCTAAGCTGCTATTAACCAGCGTATTGCAATCATTTTTACAACCGTTCATCGAAGAAGATGCCCTATATCTTTCAAATATCGACGCTTCCAACCAAGCCGAGAATTAATCGATGGGATGGAAGCGGTCTTGCCACCGCTTCTTTGTTGAATTATAAGCACTTTATTTACTGTCGATTACCAGTGTTTCAGAAAGTAACAATCCAGCATTACGCTCTACGCTTCTGATAATAAAAGCCTTCAGGATCAGATTCGCTATTCTGCTTTCTCCATCGCCCGCTTGTAGTTTGTCAACGCCAGCAGCGGGAAATAATCGCGGTACAGCGTGTAAGCCAGGTAGAACACGCGCGGGAATCCGGTGCCGGTATAGATCGCCTGGCGGGTCTTCCCTTCTCCCAGGCTCTCGTCCCAGAATCCGCGCCCGGCTGCGTCGACCAGTTGCCGAGCCAATAGCCATTTGACGCCCTTGGCTACCGAATCGCTGCGGGTGTCGCCGGCGGCGAGCAGTCCGAGGATCGCCCAGGCGGTCTGCGAGGGCGTGCTGACGCCCACTCCGCGGGTGGTCGGGTCGTCGTAACTGCCGCAGCTCTCGCCCCAGCCGCCGTCGGCGTTCTGCACCATGCGAATCCACTCGGCCGCCTGCTGGATCTGGGGCTCGTGGTTCCAGACGCCGATCGCCTCCAGGCCACGCAGAACAAGGAAGGTGCCGTAGAGGTAGTTGACGCCCCAGCGGCCGAACCAGCTGCCGTCGGCTTCCTGCTCGGAGTAGATGAACTTGATGGCCTTCTCGACGCGACGATCCTTGCGCGTGTAGCCGTAGGTGGCCAGTGCCTCGAGAATGCGACCGGTGATGTCGACCGTTGGCGGATCGAGCATGGCGTTATGGTCGGCGAACGGGATGTGCTGGAAGATCATCTTCGTGTTGTCTTTGTCGAAGCTGCCCCAGCCGCCGTTGCGGCACTGCATGGAGAACATCCACTCGATGGCCCGTTGGCACACGTCGTACTGATAGCGCTCCCGGGGATTGTCGACCTTGTTCATGGCAAGCAGAACCTGCGCTGTATCGTCGACATCCGGGTAGAACTCATTGTTAAACTCGAAGTACCAACCACCTGGCGCTGCCTTGCGGGCCTTTACGGCCCAGTCGCCTTTGTGGCGGACCTCTTTGGAGAGCATCCAGTCGGCGGCCTTCAGCAGGCGAGGATCGTTGCGCTCGAGGCCGGCCTCACCCAGTGCGTAGACGGCCTGGGCGGTGTCCCAGACGGGCGACATGCACGGAAGCATGCGGAAGGTCGGCTCGGGATAGTCCGGGCTGCCTTTAGGGCAGTCGATGCCGAGCTTCTCGAACTCGTCGATGGCCCGAATTACCTGGGGATCGTCGAGCGAGTAGCCGAGGCAGCGGAGGGCGATGATGGAGTTCAGAATGGCGGGATAAATGGCGCCCAGTCCGTCGGACATTTCGAGCCGTTCCAGCATCCACTTCTGGGCTTTCTTCAGCGCCATGGAACGGAGCGGGCGGATGTGGACGCGCTCCAGCCAGTGGACGAGGCGATCGCACAGGATGAAGAAGTTGCGCCAGCCCAGGACTTTAGTCTTATCCCATTGAAGCTTTAGATCAGCATTCTCGCGCCCGCCAACGAAAAGCTCACTGATTGCCTGCTCTTGCGGGATCTTCTTAAACGGTTTCTTCGCATAAGCGATGGAAAGCGGTACGAGAATGGCTCTTGACCAGGACGAGATCTCGTAAATATTGAACCAGAACCAGCTTGGAAAGAGGACGATCTCGGGCGGGATGGCGGGAACGGAATTGTACTCGTACTGACCGAGCGAACAGAGATAGATTTTTGTGAAGGTATTACATGCAGTAACGCCGCCATGTGCAAGAATCCACTCGCGCGTCTGCGCCAGGAGCGGGTTGTCGGCCTTCATACCCATGAGCTTGGCGGCAAAGTAGCATTTGACGGTGAGGCTGATGTTGCCGGGGCCGCCTGGGTAGAGGGACCAGCTGCCATCCTCGTTGCGGAAGCGGAAGATTTCAGTGAGGGCGCGGCGCATCTTCCCTTCGTCGCCGGTGCCGAGCAGGGTGTGGAGGAAGATGTAGTCGGCCTCCAGCATGGAATCGGCCTCGAGTTCGCCGTTCCAGAAGCCTTCCGGGTGCTGGCGGGAAAGCACGCCCTCGCGGGCCCGGTCGATCGCCTGTTCGACATCTTCCAGGGCGGCATCGATGCGGCCGAATTTCAGATTGCCGGTGGCCGGTAAAGCGGAGGGTCCAGGTTTGGCGACAGCCCCGGTGCGGGTCGTCCAGGAAACCGATGCGTTCGGCCGTGCAGTTTCTGGTGTACTCATGCCTTCTCGAAAAGTAGTCCCTGTCTAATGCGATGCCCCAAAGGGGTGGTTAGACACTGGCCGGGGCCGATCCGGAAGCCGAATTAGGAGCCGACTGGATGGCCTGCACAATCTCGGGCGGCAGGCCGAACCGGACATTTTCAGGCATCACCTCGACCTCGTCGACGGTGCCAAACCCGTTCTTTTTCAAGTAGCTGATGACGCCTTCCACCAGGATCTCCGGCGCTGACGCACCCGCCGTCACCGCCACATTGGTGACTCCGCTGAGCCACTGGGGGTCGATTGCCTCAGCATTATCAATAAGATAGCCGCGGGTGCCGAGGTTCCGCGAGACTTCGACGAGCCGGTTGGAGTTGGAGCTGTTGTTGGAGCCAACGACCAGGACCAGATCCGCGCTGTGGGCGACGTTTTTGACGGCGACCTGGCGGTTTTCTGTGGCGTAGCAGATGTCCTGGGAGTGGGGGCCAACGATTTTGGGGAATTTCTGCTTCAGTGCCTGGATGATGTCGTGGGACTCGTCCAGCGACAGCGTGGTCTGGGTGAGGTAGGCGACGTGTTCCGGATCCGGGACCTCGAGCGTACGCACTTCCTCAACGCTGGAGACGACCTGGGTGGCGTCCGGGGCCTCGCCCAGGGTGCCTTCGATTTCGTCGTGATCGCGGTGCCCGATGAGCACCAGCGAGTAGCCCTGACGCGCGAATTTGACGGCCTCGACGTGGACCTTGGTTACCAGAGGGCAGGTGGCGTCGATTACTTTCAGGCGACGCTCTTTGGACTGCTCGCGGACCGCCGGCGAGACGCCGTGCGCGGAGTAGATGACGCGCGCGCCTTCCGGGACCTGATGGATGTCGTCGACGAAGATTGCGCCCTTCTCCGCCAGCTCGTTCACCACGAAGCGGTTGTGAACGATCTCTTTGCGGACGTAGATGGGGGCGCCGAAGGTCTCGAGCGCGATGCGGACAATGTCAATGGCGCGGACGACGCCGGCGCAGAAGCCGCGCGGCTTGAGGAGGAGAACGCGCCTTTCGGATGGGGTCGCGCCGGTACGCTCGGTAGCAACGGGGGTGTCGAGTGTGATGGCAGTCACGCCTCTTAGTATACCGTGGTTTGGGGCTGGCCTCCCGCAGCACGGGGAGGGAGGTTGCCAAGGCTATACCCCCTAGCGCGGAACCTGCCTCTTCACGGCAACGCACCCCGCGTTACCACTGCGAGCTCATTCATATAGTTGTCCATTATTTGGCTGCGGCCGATTCGGGCGTCAGGGTCATGGCGGCAACGTTCCAGCCGTCAACCTTGACGACGGAGGCGGCGGGCGCGTCCTCCGGGAGCAAAGCGGTCAATGTGGCCGATTCGCCTGGAGGCAGCTCGATCCAGTTGTCGGACCAGAAGACCGGCGCAATGAGCTCGCCGGAAGGCGTGCGGACGGCGGCGCTGATCTGGAACGCCAGAGTCGATGACGTGTTCTGCAGGTTCAGGCGAATTTCGCGGCCGCGGGGCGTGGACTCAATCGTGGCAGCGGCGAGGACTTTGGCCGGTGGCAGGCTGGTGAGCGCGGTGAGGTCGGCGTGGCGCTCGGCTGGGGTGTGGGTGTAGTCGGTCCTTTCCCAGTCAAAGGAAGTGAGCGTGGCCGGGACCCAATAGAAGTTGTGGCTAACGACGTGGCCGGCGGCATCCTGCAGCGTCAGGTCAATGAAGAAGATGCGCTCGGCGCCGGAGTAGAGGCTGTCGGGGATCTCAAAGACGCGCTGGGAACTGTCGGCGCCGGCATTCAGGTTGGCTTCGGCAGCGTAGACCTGCTTCCACGCGAGGTCATGGACGGCGAGGGTGGCGTGAAGACCGAGGGCGGCCTGGTACGTGCTGTTCACGACGACGATGGAGCGGTCGTCGTAGGAGTACTGGATGTGCAGGGGCTCGCAAGCCTTTTTCACGCCGAAATATCCGCCGCCGGCGTCGAGGTAGTAGTCGTACAGGTGCCAGATCATGGAAGGCCAGGCATTGTTCAGCATCCACTGGATGACGCCGGTGGAGTCGTATTTATTTTTGGCATAGGCCTCGAACATGGCGCGCTCGGAGTCGTACTCCATGGTTTGCGCCATGCGGGTGTAGTCGGCGGCCGACTGCGGCGTGGCGTAAACGGCGTCCATGGCTTCGTCGAAAACTTTGAGGTTGGTAAATTCGCCGCCGCCATCGTGGAGGCTCCAGTCGGCCGAGGGCGGCCACGCCTGGGGATCGGGCAGGAATTTTTCGCGGCTGGCGAGCGACGGGATGGCGGGACCGGGACTGGTTTCGGTGTTGTAGCCCCACGCGCCGCCGAAGCGATGGTCCTCATACCAGTAATTGGGCGCGACGTAATCGTAGGGCCCGGTCATCTTGACGCCGCTTTCGCCTGTGACAGTGGTGGGCGCGGCGGTAGCAGAGGAGAGGATGGGGTTGGGCCAGTGCGTGTCGGCCTCGACCTGCAGATAGGCGGTCTCCACATTCGCGGGAGGAGGATTGTCGCTGCCGTTGAGCCAGACGAGCAGGCTGGGGTGGTAGCGCAGGCGGAGCATCTGCGCGTGCAGCGAGGCGGTGGCGATGGTGAGGTCGTCGGGCGTCCAGGTCCTCCAGCGCTCCCAGTGGTCGCAGCAGCACCAGCCGAGCATGACGAGGATGCCCTGCTGGTCGGCGAAGTGGAAGAACTGGTTGGTTTCGAGCTTGCCTTCGAGACGGATCGCGTTGAGGTGCAGGTCGCGGACCAGACGGAACTGCTGCTGGAGGCGATGGTCGTTTTCGCGCACCATCATGTCGGAGGCCCAGCCGCCGCCGCGGATGAGGATGCGTTTGCCGTTGACGCGAAAGAGGCGGCTGCCGTTACTGGTGAGCTCGGATGTAATTTCGCGGATGCCGAAGTCGACGCTTTGCGAGTCCAGGGTCTGGCCGTCGGCGGTGAAGCTCATGGTGAGGTGCTCGAGGTGCGGCTCGCCCATCTGGTACGGCCACCACAGCTTTGGATTTTGAATACGGAGCTGCGGGAACTGCTGCGGCGTGAAAGCGACGGTGCGCTGCTGGTGCGGCGCGAGCTCGACGGGCTGCTCGAACTGGATGCCGGCCGCAGAGCCGGAGACAGTTCCCTTCACCGGCTGATCGCCGGCGTTCTGCAACTCGGCGTAGACGGTGAGGTCCGCGGTTTTGAGCGAGCCGTCTTCAAAGTGCGTGACGGCCATGGGCGAGCGCAGGGCGACTGCGCCGGTGACGGCAAGATCGACCGCGCCCCAGAGGCCCATGTCCTTGTCGGGCGGGCAGGGGTTCCAGTCGACCCAGTTGATGCCCAGATCTTTTTCGGTGGGAGCAAAGGTTTCGACGGCCAGCACGTTCTGCTTGCCTGGCTCGACGAACTCCGTCACGTCGATGTCGTAGGTGCGGTAGGCGCCGGCGATGGTGGACGAGTCGGCCACCTTGTGGCCGTTGACCCAAATGTCCGCGCGGTAATTGATGCCGCCGAAGTGCAGCCAGAAATGCGGATGCGGCTGCGATGGGTGCGGCGCGGTGAATTCCGTTCGATACCACCAGCCGCAGCGATAGGGGCTGTCGGCGGGCATGGGGAGATTGGAGAAATCCTGGCCGATGGGATACTCAGTGCCGGGAATTTTGCGCAGATTGTCACCGAAGTAGGGATCGGGATAGACGCCGTCGGCGACCTGCGCCGCGAGGACGGTGGTGGGGACGGTGGCCTTCAGCCAGTCGTCCACAGCGAAGCCGCCCACCGAGATTGCCGCGCCGTCGGCATTCAGTTTGCACGCCGACTGCAGGCGCCAGCCGTCATGCAGAGGCGTTGTGGATTCTGCAAGGGCGACGGGGGCGAGCAACAGCAGCCCCAAAAGACACAGGAGGAATTTTGCTTTCATGAGCACAGGGACCTCAATCTGCTGCGAAAACTGCGAAGTGCTGCGTTAGGTTCGGCGGCCTGATTCAATCGTTTGAATAGTGGAACTATCGTCCCTGCCGGAGCGGCGTGTCAAGAGCCGGCAGAGCGCCTTTCTGGTTTTTTCCGAGGTTGCGCGGTGGAGGAGCCGAGGACTGGCGCACGACTAATTCGGGCCTAACTTTGGAGAGCAGCGGCGACTTCCGGAGTGGTTTCCCTGCCCCGGGATCGCGCGATTCAATGGCATGGAGCAACCATTCCGCGGCCTGCATGCCCATGTCGCGCAGCGGCTGACGAACGGTGGTGAGGCCGGGCGTGGCCACGGCGGCGGGAAAGACGTCGTCGAAGCCGAGTACGGAGCAGTCATCCGGGATGCGCACGCCGGCTTCCGTGAGTCCGCGGACGACGCCAAGGGCAGTGAGATCGTCGAAGGCGAGAACCGCGGTAAAGGGGCGGCCGCAGGCAAGCATCTGGCGGGAAAAGAGCAGACCTTCCTCGAAGCCGGAGTCGGGACCAGCGAGGCCGGGAAGCTGAAAGACCAGTTTTGGGTCGAAGCGGATGCCGGCCTTGCGCGCCGCGCTCTGAATGCCCGCCCAGCGCGGCTCGCTGTCGAACATTTTCTCCGGGCCGCGAATGACGGCGATGCGGCGATGGCCGAGCTGGCTGAGATGGCGCAGGGCCAACGCGCCGCCGGCCTCGTTGTCGACCAGCACGGAGCTGATGCCGCGGTCGGTCATATCGCGGCTGACGATGACCATGGGGACGCCGTTCTTGCGGACGTCGGCGAGCAGGTTTGTTTCTTCGAAGACCCAGCTGGCGATGACGATGACGCCTTCGGCTCGCCGCTCGAGGATCATGGTCATGCAGGCGTCGAAGAGCGAACGCTTCGTCTGCGCATCGATGAGCAGCGGCAGGAAGCAGGCAGGCTGCAGAGCCGCCTGAATGCCGCGCACGATGGGGACGCAGAACGGGTCGGAGAGATCGTAGGCGAGGACACCGATGGTCTGGCTGCGGCGGCTGCGCAGGGAGCGCGCGTAGGCGTCGGGATGATAGCCGAGCTGACGCGCCGCGACCTGGACGCGCTCGCGTGTGGAGGGGGCGATGTTCTGCGAGAGGGGCGCCTCGCTGAGGACGATGGAGACGGTGGAAACGGAAAACCCGCAGGCGCGGGCGACATCCACCAGAGTGACGTGACCTGATTTTCGCTGAACCACGTTGGCGGCTCTCGCTTCCTTTCCTCAGGTTCGGCGGTGGCGCATATGTTCACAGCGTCGGCGCGGTTGCGGCCGGAGTTTTCGGCAACGGGAACCGCGGCGATTTCCGCTTGACAGCCGGACGGACAAATCCTAACATAACGCACCGATAGTTCAAACGTTTTAAACAGGCATTTTATTTGCGGAGGAGAGAAACAATGAGACGCAGGATCAAGGGGTTACCGGGTTTACAAAGCCTCCTTTGCGTAAGCGCGATCCTCCTTCTTTGCGCGGGTGCGGAGGCGTTCGGCCAGGCGGGTCGCGGCGGCATCAGCGGCCTGGTCACCGACCCAACCGGCGCGGTCATTCCCGGGGCTACCGTGTCTGCGCAGGAGCATGCCACCGGCATCAAGCTTTCCACCACCACGACTGCGGCAGGCTTATACTCCTTCGTCTCCCTGGCGCCGGGTGAATACGACGTGAGCGCCAGCGGGAAGGGATTCCAGACGCTGCGGAAGGCGAACACGGTTGTCAGCGTCGACCAGGTGACCAACGTCGACTTCAAGCTGCAGGTGGGCAGCGTGACCGAGGTAGTGACCGTCAATCAGTCAACCTCTCTCATCGAACCCACCAATTCCACCACAGGCCAGCTGATCAACGCGCAGACCATCGACCGTGTGCCGCTGCTCTACCGCAACGTCTACGACCTGGCGCAGCTGAGCGCAGGGGTTACACCTCCCAACGGTTCGCCCAATTCCCAGGATTCGGTGCTTTCGATTCAAAACATCTCGGTCGGGCGTCCGGGGGTCGACATCTCCTCGGCGACGATCAACGGAGCCATTGTCGGATCGGTGTACTACATGCTCGACGGCAGCCCGATCGGAATCGCGGAAAACAATGCCGCTGCAATTATTCCGGCGATGAATATTCCGGAGGATGGCATCGAGGAAGTCCGCGTGGAAACCCAGAACACGCCCGCCTCCTACCAAAGCGGGGGCGCGGGCGTGATCAGCCTTGTCAGTAAGTCCGGCACCAACAGCCTGCACGGCGACGTTTTCGGCGTATTCCGGCCTGACGTCCTGGCGGCGAACGAATATTTCAACAAACAAACTCAGCTGAGCAGCGGGGAAAGCAACTCGCCTCCCGCTTTCCATCGTTACCAGGAGGGAGCAGCCATCGGCGGGCCGATTAAGAAAGACAAGCTTTTTTACTTCGGCGACTACGAAGACACGCAGCAGGTGGAGTTCGAGGGCATCGATTATTTCACCGTTCCCACCAGCGCCGAAAAAAATGGCGACTTCTCGGCCTTTCTCAACAATCCTTCCGCTCCGGTGGTCATCTACGATCCCACGCAACCGGATCTGGCGAATGGAAATCGGCAACCCTTTCCCGGGAACATTATCCCGAACCCGAATCCTATCGGTAAGCTATTTCTGTCGAAGATGCCGCAGTGCAACCTGCCGTCTCCCACCACGTGCGATTCGGCAACGAGCGACGTCGTGAATAACTACGGGTTACCGGGGCTGGACCCCTATCACGCTCACCGCTTCGACGTGCGTGTGGATTGGGCCGAGAGCGACAGGCAGCGCATCTTCAGCCGCTTTTCCTACGACAAACTGATCTTCTCCACAGCCAATGTATTTCCCAGCGGATGGGATACAGGCTATGCCCAGAACACCACCAACGGGCGAAACGTCCTTGTGGGCGACGACCTGGCGCTGAATGCCACCACGGTTCTGAATTTGCGCTACTCCTTTACGCGGCACTATGAGAATCAGGGGAATCCGGCGTACAGCAGCACGGATATTGCCTCGTTGGGCTTTCCCGCCTCGCTGGCTTCTCAGGTGATCTACAAACAGTTGCCGTTCATGGACTTCAGCGATCTGGGCGACGGTGTCGGGGGCACCGCGGACTATAACCTTTTCCGCTATGCCAGCGAGAACAGCGACGCCAGCGCCGTCATCAATAAAGTTCTGGGCAAACACGAGCTGTCGACCGGCTTCGAGTGGATGAAGCGGTATCTGAATGTCGGTCAGCCTCCTGCGCCCGCGGGTTCGTACACTTTCGACGTGAGCGCTACCGACCAGTCCGTCGCCAGTGTTGCGGGAGGCAGCGATTTCGCCTCCCTCCTCGTGGGCATGGGAATGATTCCCGGCAACGAATCTCCTGGCGTAACTGGCTATCCGAATTTCAGCAAAGACGTCTTCGCCGCAGAATCCAACCCGTACTATGCAGCCTTCATCGAGGACACCTATCGTCCTTCGCACAGTTTGACTGTTTCAGCCGGCCTGCGCTGGGACATCTTCGGAGGGCGCAACGAGCGGTTTAACCGCCAGGAATATTTCAACCCGACCGTCACCAACACTTTCGATGGCGTTTCTTACACCGGAGCCGAAATCTACGTCAACGGCAGTAACCGCTCTCCTTTTACAACGAATCTGCACGACCTGGGCCCTCGCCTGGGTTTCGCCTGGCAGCCGGTCGAGCACTTCGTGGTGCGCGGCGGAGGGGGTTTCTACTACGGGCCCAGCACGCATAATGTCGCCAGCGCCCTGCAGAATACCGACGGGTTCTCGTCGCAGACCACATGGAATCCCACCTGCTACAACGCAGACGGCAATACCGTATTCAATGGCACCTCCTGCGGAGTGAATACGGGCAGTGCGCTGGATGCCTTCACCGGCCCTTATTCATTGAGCAACCCATTTCCCAACGGGCTTGTCCCGACCTTCACCAGCCCGCCACCAGGTCTGGCCAATAATCTCGGGGTGGGCCTGAGCACGGTCCTGCGCTCGCAGCGCACGCCCACCACCTATGACTTCAATTTCGCCATGGAATACGAACTGCCGCATCAGGTGGTGGTAACGGCCGGCTACGTTGGCAGCCGGGGTCTTTTCCTGCCCTTTGCCGGCGTCGATCTGAACGTTCTCGATGTGGCTGCTATTGAGAAATACAACTATTCGTTGTGCGTCGATCCCTCGCAGGCGAGCTGCGTTTATGTGCCAAATCAATGGGCTGCCATTCAGCCTTCCACCAATGCCAACTACGGCGCCAGCACAGTTCCTTTGTGGGTTTCGCTGCAGAACTTTCCGCAGTTCGGCAATGGCAGCTACGGCAGCGGAAATGGGGTCGTGGTCAACGGTTACGCCGCCGGGGATTCCGAGTACAGCTCTTTGCAGACCAAGGTGCAAAAGAGACTCGCAAGCCACTTTATGACCCTCGCCACGTTTACCTGGGGAAAAATCATGACCGACGACGGGAATCCTCCGCTGGGTTTCGTGGGGACCCATTACGGAGCTGCTCAGGACTGGAGAGACCTGCAATACGAGCACTCGGTCAGCCCGCAGGACGTGAAGTATCAGTTCAGCGGAGACGCGTCGTATGACTTGCCTGTTGGCAAGGGACGGGCCATCAACGTGACAGGATTCTCAAGGGCAGTTCTGGGTGACTGGACCGCAAACGGCATACTGTATCTCAGTACCGGCGTTCCTATCGCCTCACCGGGGTCGGGAACTCCGATCGGGTATCTCCCCAGCCAGCGGGCCGACCAGACCTGCAATCCGGCAAGTGGTGCTCCCCATAGTGTGGCTGCCTGGTTCAACGACACCTGCTTTGCCATACCCGGGACCGAAAGCGGTGGCACGGGAAATCCGTTTGTTCCCGGAACGGCTCCAGCGTACCTTGACCACGTGCGCACAAAAGGCGCACGCGATTTAGACATTTCCCTTTATAAGGCCATTCCCTTAGGGGAGTGCGACCTCCGATTCGATGTCTCTTCCTACAACATCACCAACACTCCGCAGTTCGGGTATCCGAGCGTGCCCAGCGTTGTGGGCGCCGTGCAACAGGGCCTTCCCTTCGGACAGATCACCAACACGATCAACACGCCGCGCCAGTTCCAGTTCGGTGCGCGCTTCACCTTCTGATCCAGCGGCGCAGGTCGAGCGCGATCGCTAGTACACGCCCAGTTCCGGCACGACGCGGCTGATGGCTCCGTTGGGGCTGGGAACGTCGGGCTTGAGTCCGGCGTGGATGGAGGCGAAGAGGCCGAGCAACTGGCCGAAGATTACGTCGAGCACAGGACGGCAGGCGTCGGGGACGGCGGCAGTTTCGCCGGGGCTCAGGACGCAGGATGCCTCCGCGCCAAGGCCGTGCGGATCGGTGGCGACCGCAATGCGGGTGCGGACGAGGCCCTTGGCGCCGATCTCGCGGAGCAGATCCAATTCGTAATTGCGTCGCGGGGACTGGCTGGAAACGAAAGCAACCAGAAGGGTGCCGGCGTCGAGCGCGGCCATGGGCCCGTGGCGCAGGGCCAGCGTGGACTGGGACATGGTGAGCACGCGGCCCGCGGTCAGCTCGAGCATCTTCAGCGCCGACTCCATCGCCGCTCCCGCCAGGCCCCCGGAGCCGATGAAGCAGGCGCGCGTGTAGGCAGCTTCGGCCAGTTCTGACGCGAGAGTGGCAGCGCGGGGGAGCAGGGATTCCGCGGCGCCGGCGAGGGCATGCACGATGGGCTCGTAAGTGTCGACGCTGCGGTGGTGGGCCAGAAACTGCCCGGCGAGCAGCATGTTGGTGAAGGAACTGGTCATGGCGAGGCCACGGTCGTTGGTAGCTTCATCGAGCACGAGGGCCAGGCAGCGCGGGCGGCCTTCGACGGTTTTCATCATGCGGCCGGAGGCGTTGCATGAGATGAGGATGTGGGCGACGTTCGGGCACTCCTCGAGGGCGCGCTCCAGAACCGCGATGCTTTCAGGGCTGTCGCCGGAGCGGGAGAAGGATATCCAAAGCGCGGGACGGTCCGTCCGGACGTAATCGGAGAAGTCAGTGAGCAGGCTGGTGCTGGCAACGGGAAAGACCTCGCACTGCCACATGCGGCGCAGCAGAAGCTGGAGCGAGTGGCCGATGTAATCGGACGTGCCCGCGCCGATGAGGTAGACGACGGGGCGCTGTGCGGGATCGCCATCGATGCCGGCAGCGGCGAGGAAGCGCTGGATTTCCTGGCGGCGGGACTGCAGCAAGTGCAGGGTGCGGAGCCAGGTCTGTGGCTGTTGGGCGATTTCGCGCGGCGTGTGCATGAGGCCGCGCTCCAGTTTTTCCGACGCGGGAAGATGGAGCAGTGTCGCTAAGGGATCCACGAATTTAGAACTCCCCCTCAGGCGGTCAACAGGGCCGCGCAACTCATGGGTATCGTAACAAAGCGTAATTGATCAATGCAACTCGAAATATTGAGGGTTCGTCATTTTGCAGCCTTATGACCCCATTGCCAATCGGCTCACACCCTGGAAGGTCCGCACTTCAAACGGAGCCAGGTCGATGGCCGCATGCCGGGGATCCAGACGCACGGGCGTGGCGTCGGGCTTGCCAAAGGGATTGCCGGCCAGCGGATCGATGCGCGCACCGGCGGGAAGCTGCAAGGCGGATTCGAGGTCGAGGGCGAAGGACTGCGGTTTATCCGACGGGTTGCGCAGGGTGACGATCCAGCCCTGTGGACTCCAGGCAGCCCAGCCGTAGACCTGCAATTGGCCGGGGTCGCCGCCGATCCAGTGGGTGTCTTCAAGGATCGACGCATTGCGGCGCGCCCAGTTCGCCGCGTGGGCCAGCGTGTCCCAGTCGGCGGAGGTCATCAGTGACGGCGTGATGTACATTTCCTGGAGCTGCGTGCCACTGCCGAAGTAGGACTGCACTTCGCTGGGGAAATCGTTGCCGGGATCGGTGCTGAGTCCTTGTGCCTGCGTCGCGTAGATGAGCCCGTGCAGCATGAGGGAGTTGAGTGGAAAGAGCGGACCGCCGAGGACGATGTTGCGGTAGGTCTGCTCGTCGCGGTAGGTGATCCAGCGCTGGCGCGAGGTGCCGACGCCGGCAAAGCCGGAGTCGTCGCCGCCGCGCCAGATGGAGTCGGCATGGAAGAGCCAGAAGGGCGAAGGGTACGTGCCGGTGGTGAGGTTGATGAAGATGCCCGGCTTGTGGCTGCGAATGGTCTGGATGAGATGGATGGCGGCGTCGAAGTCGCTGTCGAATTCGCTGCCAGGAAAGACGCGGTTGGCGTTGCCGGTGCCGTCGAATTTGAACTGATTGACACCGTAGCGGTCGACCATGGTGAGGCACGTCTTCTCGAAGGCCTGGTAGTAGCGGGGACCGGAGAGGGCATAGCCATCTTTGATGATTTCGTAGCCGTGGGCGCGGCCCCAGGCGATGCGCTCCTGGCGGCGCTCGTCGTAGCCTCCCCAGGGCGAGAGCCAGACACCGATGCCGGCGTGGTAGCGCGCGGCAGCGGCTGCGACTTTGGTGAATCCGTCGGGAAAGCCGCTGTTGAAGCCCCAGAGCGAATTGGGATTGTCCCATCCATCGTCGAAGAGGTAGGAGTTGAGCTCGACGTGGCGGCGGACGGAGAGCTCAGTGCCGAAGGCGCGGACGCGATCGAGGGCGCCGGCTTCGTCGTAGGCTTTGCCATAGGCCAGGTCGAACCAGGAGTTGTAGTGCAGGAAGGGGCTCCAGGCGCGCGGACGCTCATTCTCGATGTAGCGCAGGAAGGCGCGGCGCATCTGACCGGACGCGGCAACGCCGACGACGGAGGAATCAACGCTGGTCTGACCGGCGCGCAATGGCAGGGTGCGGGCGAGCGAGGCGACGACGTGGTCCTG
>JASHNW010000014.1 GCA_030041435.1 Acidobacteriaceae bacterium | reverse complement strand
ATCAGAAACATCGGGAGCCTCTCCATCTGGGAGCCTGTTCCAGTAATTCGCATCGATAGAATACGGCCCAAACGGAGTGAACCATCGTTTGTTCGATTCTTGGTCTGAAGCCCATAGCCCGAGGGGGACGGGCCGCACACTCAATGTCGTCAATTCCAGGGAGACGGCATCGTTTTGGACGATGGAGGAATTCCCCGCGGATACATGGGTGTTGGTTGACCCTCACACAGCCCAATTGATCGACCCCTGCCGGCAGGGGCATAATCGCTGAGCAGCGCAGCCCTTGTCCTGCGCTGCTCAGGGGGTTTCATGACCGATCCCACGCTTCGCGATGATCCGAGCTGCTGGCCCGCGCTGCCGCTGGAATCGTGGCAGGACACCTGCGCCACGCTGCATATGTGGACGCAGATTGTCGGCAAGATACGGTTGCGCCTGACGCCGCTGGTCAACCACTGGTGGAACGTCCCACTTTACGTGTCGGCACGGGGACTGACGACCTCGCGCATTCCGTACGGCGACAGAGCGTTTGAGCTTCGTTTCGACTTCGTCGCTCACCAGCTGGTGCTGGAACTGAATGACGGAACCGTGAAAACCCTGCCGCTGCGTCCCCAATCGGTGGCCGATTTCTACCGGGAATGCATGGAACTGCTGCGATCCGCGGGAATCGAGGTCAGCATCTGGAGCATGCCCGTGGAGATCCCCAACCCCATTCCCTTCGACCAGGACCGGCAGCATGCTGCCTACGACGCGGAGCGCGTGGAGACGTTCTGGCGCATCCTGCTGTCGGTCGATGCGGTATTCCAGCGGTTCCGGGCAGGCTTTATCGGCAAGGACAGCCCGGTGCACTTCTTCTGGGGAAGCTTCGACCTGGCGGTCACACGCTTTTCCGGGCGGAGAGCGCCTGAACGGCCGGGCGCTGACAGCATCACGCGCGAAGCCTACTCCCACGAGGTGAGCAGCGTCGGCTTCTGGCCGGGCAACGGCGGCATTTCCGAGCCGGCATTTTATTCCTACGCGGCCCCGGCGCCACCGGGATTCAGCGCGGCGCACGTCCGGCCGGACGCGGCCCGCTACGACACGCAGCTTGGGGAGTTCCTGCTGAAGTACGAGGACGTTCGCAGCGCGCCGGCTCCGTCCGCTGCCTTGCTGGAGTTTTGCCAGAGCACCTACGACGTGGCGGCACAACTCGGCAACTGGGACCGCCAGGCCCTGGAGCGCGGCTTCGGAACTTAAGCAGCGGCAGGCCGAGCGAACACAGTTCAACTATCCATTGAAGTTGTTTCTATATCTAATTGATAATGCGATTGTTATATCTGTAGGATGAGTATGACACCCGGTCAAATCTCGCAGTCGAAGATATTCTTCGACAGATACCGCTCGGCTGAATCCGGAATAATCGTAGCGACGCGTCGGCCGGGACCGAGCCGGCGGGCAATCTCCACGGCCGCGTGGACCATGGCGCCACCGCTGGATCCGGCCAGCAGGCCTTCCTGCCTGGCCAGGGCGCGGAGCATGGTAAACGCCTCCGCGTCGGGAACGGCGACAATTTCATCGGCGACGGCGCGGTCAAAGGTGTTGGGGACAAAGGAAACCCCGATGCCTTCGACCTTGTGGGGCCCTGGTTCGCCACCCTGCAGGATCGAGCCCTGGGTCTCGACGGCAACGGTGCGGATGCGTGGATTCCTCTCTTTCAGGAATCGGGCGATGCCGGAGAACGTGCCGCCCGTCCCGATGCCGGCGACAAAGGCATCGATCCGGCCGTCCATCTGCTCCCACAATTCGGCTGCGGTTGTGTCGTGGTGAAACTGGGGATTGGCGGGGTTGTCGAACTGGAGCGCAGGCCAGACATTAGGGTCGGTTTTGGCCAGAGCGAGGGCGCGGCGAATGGCTCCGGCCATACCTTCGGCTTCAGGTGTGCGATGAACCTCCGCCCCGAAACCGCGCATGAGGATGCATTTCTCCTCGGCGTAGCCTTCCGGGACGAAGAGGACGACACGATAGCCGCGATTGACGCCGACCAGGGCGAGTCCGACGCCGGTATTGCCGGCTGTGGCCTCGACGACGATGGAGCGGGAATGGAGCAGGCCGCGGCGTTCGGCTTCGAGGATCATGCCCAGGGCGGCACGGTCTTTAACGCTGCCGCCGGGGTTCAGAAACTCCAGTTTGGCGTGGACTTCGGCGGCATCGGAGGGGACCACGCGCCGCAGCTGGAGAAGAGGCGTATGCCCGATCAACTCGGTCACGGAGGTGGCCGCGCGGAGCTGACTGAGGGTGGTGGATTCGGTCATAAGGACTGACTAGTCTATCAGGCAGGAAGACCGCGAGCAGCGGAACCGGCTGTTTCGCTGCGGGGAAATATGCGGGGATGCTAAAATACCGGCTACCCGACGCTGGTTCCTACTGCCTGGGCTAAGCGCATCCGGTGACCCCTGTATCCGACAACTCGACGCCCGGGAATCGCCGGGCCGTGCGGATGCTTGTCGCATTCGCTCTGACCCTCATTTGCCTGGGCTCCATTGTGGCGCTGGTGATCTATACCGATGCGCGGGGCGCGGGATTACCGGAGAACCCGGTTAACCAGACGCAGGATGTGCTGCTGACCCTGGCCGGAGTGTCGCAGCAGCTGGATCGCATCGAGCTTGATGTGCGTTTGTACCGGATCACCGGTGACGAGGACCAGCTGCGCCTGGCCGAGGGCGCGACGGTGACCCTGAACACGCTGTTGGCGCGGCTGCAGGAGCAATTGCAGGGCGACTCGGTGCAGGAACGCCGGCTTGCCGGTCTCATCGATGCGGGAGCCGATCTCACCGCAGCAGTCACCCATGTAAAACCCGGGGGCAGTCCCATACGGGACCAGGTGGTGGACTGCCGGCGTGTGCTGAACCTGATGCAGGATGAGGAGCGGACGCGGCTTACCACGCGCGAGGCGCAGGCGGAGCGCAACAACCTGTACGGGCTGGCACGGCGGGTGCTGGTGATCGTCATCGGGACGATACTGATTCTGGTTTTGTTTGGATTCATCATCCGCGACGTGGTTCGCCGCGGCCGCTTCGAGGATCAGATTTCGGACGCCAATGAGCGGCTGCGCCAGACGGTACAGCGGCTGGAAGAGCAGGCATGGACGAGCCGACTGCTGATCTCGGCCCGCGACGAAGTGTCTCTGTGCCTGGAGGTTAAGCAGGCGGAGGAATGCACGGTACGTTATCTCGAGCAGCTGCTTCCGGAGACGGCGGGCAGCCTGTGCATCATCAACAACTCGCGGCAGATCATCGAAAGCAAGGGGACCTGGGGCGGGGCGGACGCGGTTACCTTCGACGGCTTCGTGCCCGACAGCTGCTGCGCCCTGCGCTCGGGACGGCTGCGATGGCGGAGGCCGGAGAGGTCGGAGGTCCACTGCAGCCATTTTGCCGGAAAACCGCCGGACCGTTACATGTGCCTGCCGCTCACGGCGCATGGGGAAACCCTGGGCATTATCACGGTCGAATGCCCCACCTCGGACGGTGCCGCGCTGGCCGAAGGTCGGGAGGGCACACTGGCTTCGCTGGCGGAAATGGCAGCCATGGCGATTGTCGGATTAAAGCTACGGCAAAAGCTGGAAAGCCAATCGATTCGAGATGGTATGACCGGTTTGTTCAACCGGAGCTTTATGGAAATTGCCCTGGAGCGCGAGGTCGGGCGTGCCGGCCGCCAGGGTAAACAGATTGCGGTCATGATGCTGGATATCGACCATTTCAAGCAGTTCAACGACACTTTTGGGCATGAAGCCGGCGATGTCGTGCTCCGCGAAGTGGCGGAAACCCTGCGGCTGGGGGTCCGCTCCGAAGATATTGTCTGCCGCTTCGGCGGGGAAGAATTTGTTGTGATTATGCCGGAAATCAGTGCACACGCGGCCATCGAGCGGGCAGAGTTGCTGCGCCGCATCGTCGGCGAGCTGGCGCTGCGCTATCGCGGGCAGTCGCTGCGCCAGGTAACGATATCCGTAGGCGTGTCGATGTTCCCGGAAAACTCCGAGAACCCGGAAGAACTGCTGCGCAGCGCCGATCAGGCCATGTACGGAGCCAAGCACAAGGGGCGCAATCGCGTGGTAACCGCGGACAGCAGCCTGCGCGTTTAGTGCAGCAGCCGGCCCGCTCTACGGAGTGTCGGCGACGCTGGCCTTGTGGGCAGCCTGAGACTCAGCCTTGGGATAGTACCCGCTGCGGGTGCGCACAAAAAGCTTCCCGTGATGGGGCGCTCTGGCGTCGACGCGCACAACACGGTATCCTCCCTGGCTCATGGGTTTGGTGGAGTGATACCCGATGGTGTACTGATTGCGAATGTCACGGGCCACCTCGGCGGCAACGCTGTCGACATCAGCCAGGGATTTGGGAAAGAAGGCCATCCCGCCGGTTTCATCGGAGAGCAGCTGGAGGGCGCGACGGGCGCGATGCGCCTCGCCGCCGTGGGCGTCCTCGCCGAACAGCAGGCCGATCGAATAGATCACCGGGCCCTGCAGATCCTGAACGCGGTGGATGGTCTGCTCAAGGTCCAAAGAGGAGGCGTTGTCCTCGCCGTCAGTGATGATGAGCAAAACCTGCTTGGGACGGCGGGCTCCCTGGGCGAGCTGATCGGCCGAGGCGGCCACGGCATCATAGAGGGCCGTTCCGCCTCGAGATTCAATGTGAGCAAGGCCCTGGCGCAACTTGTTAATGTCGGACGTGAAGTCCTGATCGAGAAATGCCTCGTCGGAAAAGTTCACGATAAACGCCTCATCGCCGGGATTGGAAGCGCGGACGAGGTCGAGGGCAGCGGCATTGACGGCGGCGCGCTTGTCGCGCATGGAGCCGGAATTGTCGACCAGAATGCCCATGGAGACAGGAATGTCGGAGTGCTGGAAGGAGACGATGTTCTGGGGAACGTTGTCTTCAGAGACGTGAAAGTCGTCCTGCGCAAGGTCGTTGACCAGGTGGCCGTCGGGATCGACGACGGTGCAGTTGAGGACCACTTCGTCGACGTTGCGGCGCAACGTGTACACACCGCGGTCGCGCTGCACGACCTGGCCGCCGTTGGGATGGCCGGGGCTGATGGGCTCATTGTCGGCAGCGTCCGGCGATTCGATGGGGTCGCGGTCGACGTCGAGGGGAGGCTGCGTCTCGGGGGTCTGGGGCGAGACATGCGCCGGTGGGGCCGGCGCCGACTGGGCAGCGCTGGACGGAGCCGCGGACGACTGGGCAGACGAAGACTGTGCCCAGAGAGCGACAGGGCCCGGGATCAGGAGAAGAACGCTGGAAAGGGCCAGGCTACTGCAAAGACGCATAGTATCCAGACAGCGCATGCTCCGTCAGGTGAGCAAAGCCGGACGGCGGCGACAGCCTGACTTTCACTTTACGCCACTTTCCGTGTGTCTCTGCGTAATCGGACTCTCAGCTCAGCCGCGCAGGAATTCGTCCTCGGGGCCGGAGAGCTTCCTGTACCCGGAAACCACGCAGCGCTACTGTAAAGGCGCATAGTATCCGGCGCGCGCATGCACCGTAAGCTGAGGCAATCCCTGGGGCGGCGTCAGTCTGACTTTCACTTTGCGCCACTTCCCATCCTGCCTCGCATTGTCGGTTTTGTAGCCCAGCACATACTCGTTGCGCAGTTCCGCGCTGATTCTGGTGGCGATGTCGCCCATCTCGGAGAGGTCGTCGACGCGGAAGAGGCGGCCGCCGGTGTCGTCGCTGATGTCATTGAGAAGCATCGGCCCATTGCGCTCTTCCGGGGTGGCGGCTTCGGGGTCGAAAATGCCGATGGAATAGATCTGGACATCGGCCTCTTTCACCGCCGAGCGGACCTCGCTTTCCGTATAGCGGCTGTTGTTGTCGCCGCCGTCGGAAACGATGAGCAGAGCCTTGCGCGGGTATTTGGCCTGCTTCATCTTTTCGAGGCCGTAGTAGATGGCGTCGAGCAGGGCAGTGCGGTGGCCCACTTCGACGGTGGCCAGCCGGGCCTCGATGTCATCCACCGAAGAGGTGAAGTCGTTCAGCAACTGGGGGCGGTCGTTAAAGCCGATGACAAAGAACTCGTCCTGGGGATTCGATGTCTTCATGAACTGGAGGACGGCGCCGCGCGCGCGGACGACTTTGTTGCCCATGCTGCCGCTCAGATCGAGGATGACGCCGATCGAAACGGGGGCATCGTCGCAGGAGAAGGTGCGGATGGCCTCCTGGTGACTGTCTTCGAGGATCGAGAAATTCTGTTTTTCGAGGCCGGTCACCAGCCGGTCCATGGGATCGGTGACGGTGAGCGGAATCAGCACCAGGTTGGTATTGACGCGAAACTGGATACCTGCGCGCAGCGATGCTTCCGGAGTGAGGGGAATAGAGGGGTCCGCTTTGGCCGTGGTCGCCGCGGGCACCGGCGAGTCGATGTGCACCTGGTTCAGGGGGTCATCGTCCTGCCCGAAGGCGGGCAGAGCCAGCAACAGAGGAATGACGACGAGGGACAGGAGCGCGAAAGACAGGAGCCTGAGCAGGGCACGGCGGCGGGCAGGGAAGGAGGCCATGCGAAACCCGGAAAAACCAGCCGGTGGGAAGGGGATCCTTGTCTGGGAACCGGGAAGCGCGCCAACACAGAGTTCGCGCCCGAAGAGGGACGCCATGACCGTACCTCACGTGTGGAAATACTGGCACGATATGTAGACTTGTGCAATAGCCAATTGCTGTATTGCGAAACCGGAGGCATCCGGATTCGCACGGAAAGCTCCACCATCGGGCCGTCTGATCGTGGGATGCGCGTAACCGCGGTGACGCAGTGGCTTGTCGCGAAATTGCGTTGCGCGTGGTGCACAGGGATGCCCTGACGCGCTGCGATAAAATCGGTGGGAACACGAAAACTCATGGCCCGCATCTATCCCTTCCGCGCTCTGCGCTACAATCCGGCGCACGTTTCCGCCCAGGATGTCGTCACCCAGCCCTACGACAAGATCACCCCTGCCATGCAGCAGGCGTATTACCAGCGCAGCCCGTACAACCTGGTCCGGATCGTTCTGCGGCTACCGGAACTCTTCGACCGGGACGGGGACATCTACGCCAACGCGGCGCGGGATTTCGCCGACTGGCGTGCGTCCGGGATCCTGGCGCAGGAGCGGCAGCCGTGCGTTTTCGCCTACGCCCAGCGGTTTGCGGTGCCCGGCCAGCCCGGCGTGGTGCGCGAGCGGCGGGGCTTTATCGCCCTGGGCGAGCTGTATGACTACAGCCAGGGAGTGGTCTTCCGGCACGAACAGACCCTGTCGAAACCGAAATCGGACCGTCTTAACCTGCTGCGCGCGACCCGGGCGCACTTTGGGCAGATTTTCATGCTGTATTCGGACCCGGCGGGGACCGCCGAAGCGCTGCTATTCGGTAATGGCGCTGCCGGGGAGACGCTGCCCGATATCGAAGTGACGGACGAATATGGCGTTTTGCATCGGGTGTGGAAGCTCAGCGATCCGGCGAAGATCAACCTGCTGACCACGTCGCTCGAAGACAAGAAGCTGATCATTGCGGATGGACACCATCGCTACGAGACGGCCCTGAACTACTCCCGGGAACGTGCTCCGGGCCAGGCGGCGGAAAGTTCCGAGCGGGCCGGAGGCGCGCTGCCGCAGCCGGCGTATCCGGAAGCGGCGGCGATGATGACGTTTATCAATATGGATTCAGAGGGTTTGGTAATCCTGCCGACGCATCGGGTGGTGTTTGGGCTGGCGGATTTTGCGCCGCAGCGTTTGCTCGAGGCCGCCAGGACGTACTTCGAGATCGAAGAGCTGGCGGAGCGCGATGCGGAAACGGCGATGGCTCGGCTGGCCGCAGCAAGCCCGAAGACTGCGTTTGTGGCGGTAACAGCGGACGGGTGGTATCTGATGTCCGCAAAGGCCGGGCCGGTAGCCGAGGCGCTCAAGGGGACCCCCGCGCGGCAGCGACAGCTGGATATCGTGCAGCTGCACAGCCTGGTGCTGGAGAAGCTGCTGGGGATTACGCCGGAGGCGATCCGCGACCAAACGCATTTGCGCTACCTGCGCGATGCCGGTGAGGCTGCGGCGCAGGTGGCGCGGGGCGAGGCGAACGTAACGTTCCTGATGAACCCGGTCACGATGGATCAGCTGCGCGAGGTCGCGTTTGCCGGCGAGGTGATGCCCCAGAAATCGACCGATTTCTATCCCAAGCTGCTCAGCGGCCTGGCCATCTATGCGCTGGACTGAGGCAGCTGCGCTGGCTGTGATCCTGCTCGGGTGCGCGCAGGCGCAGACTCCGCCGCCTCAGGCTCCGCAAATGCCGGCTGTTCCCGCCCCCGCTGCTCCGCTGGTGCGGCCGGGGTTTGTTGTCGTGCTCGACGCGGCGCATGGGGGAAGCGATCCCGGCGCGCATTTGCGCAGCGATCTTCAGGAGAAGGACGTCACTCTGGCCCTTTCGAATCGCCTGCGTTCGGCGCTGCGCGCGCGGGGCATCGATGTGGTGACCACGCGCGATGGGGACGTGAATCCGTCGATGGCCGACCGCGCAGGGACGGCAAACCACGCCGCGGCTGCCGGGTGCCTCGTGATCCATGCAACGGCGACGGGCAGCGGGGTGCATCTGTTTACCTCATCGCTGGCGCAGGCGGCGCCGGCGCGGATGCTGCCGTGGCAGACGGCGCAGGCCGCCTACGTGACGCAAAGCCTGAAGCTGGAGTCGGAGATCGATTCGGCGCTGGCGCACGCACAGATTCCAGTAACCCTGGGCCGGGCCTATGTGCAGCCCATGGACAGCCTGGCCTGTCCGGCGGTCGCCGTGGAGATGGCGCCGCTGGTGGCCGGACATGTGACCGAAGCGCGGGGCATCTCCGATGCCGGCTATCAGAAATCTGTGGTGGACGCGCTGAGCGCCGCGCTGGAGTCGTGGCGCAGCGACTGGAAACAATAATGATCACGCGCGCGCACAAAATGCTGTTTTTGGTGATGCTGCTGGCGTGCGTCATCATGGCGGCGGTGCTGATCCGGCTGCGCAATCGCGCCCAGGACCGCCTGCAGGCTGAAGCCAGCGCCGCGCCGCCGTCCATTGCAGAAGGGACGAGCACTCCGCCGCGTGCGGTGACGCTCTACGTGCCGAACGACCTCGACGGCTCGCTGACTGCCGTAGAGCGGAATCTCGCCCTGCCCGGTGACAACAACGCGGAAGCGCGGGTGCTGCTGGAAAACCTGGTGGAGGCCTTCCACGCGCCGGGATCGACGCACCCCATCGATGTGGCTTCCGGCGTGAACGATGTGTATTTCCTGCCGGTGCCGCAGTCAGCCGGCGGCGGGCAGGAGGCGGTGGTGGACCTGAGCGGAGCGCTGGCCGCTGCGCAGCCGTCGGGCATTGAGCCGGAGACGCTGACGCTGCTGGCGGTGATGGCGACGCTGCACGCCAACATGCCGCAGATTACCGAGGTGCACTTTCTGGTGGATGGGCAGCCGCGCGATACCCTGGCGGGACATGCGGATCTGACGCGGACGTATATGGCGGCGGAAGCGAATCCTGAGCCCACGCCCGTGGGGGCGGGGCGATGAAAATCGGCGTCTTCGATTCGGGTTTCGGCGGGCTGACGGTACTGCGCGCGCTTCTGGAACACATTCCAGGCGCGGACTACATCTACTTGGGTGACACGGCGCGGCTGCCCTACGGGGCGAAGTCGCGTGCGACTGTGGCGCGCTATGCAACCTCGAGCGCGCGGTTTCTGGTGGCCGAGGGCGCCGAATATCTGGTGATTGCCTGCAACACGGCCAGCGCATTAGCGCTCGACGCGATTCGCGATGCGGTCGCTGTGCCGGTGCTGGGAGTGGTGGAAACCGGCGCGAATGCCGCAGATGGGAGTTCCACAACGCGCGACGTGCTGGTAATTGCCACGGCGGCAACGGTGGAGAGCCACGCGTATGCAGCGGCGTGCGAGGAGCGGCAGATGCGCGCCCTTGAAAAGGCGTGTCCGCTGCTGGTGCCGCTGGTGGAAGAGGGATGGATCGATCATCCGGTGACCGCTGAGGTGCTGCGGGTCTACCTGTCGGAGCTGATGGAGCAGGCGCGGGCCGCGGCGCTCGATCCGGACACGCTGGTGCTGGGCTGCACGCACTATCCGCTGCTGCGGGCGCAGATCGAACGGGCGGTGCCGGAGCGTCTGCGCGTGATCGATTCGGCCGAAGTGACGGCCGAGCAGGTGGCGAAGACGCTGGATGGCGCGGTGTTACATGCGGATGCGCCGGAGACACTCTTCTTCGCGACGGATTCGGTGGCGAAGTTTCGCGCGCTGGGCAGCCGGTTTCTGGGGCGACCGATCGACGGGGTGGAACTGGTGGACCTTGGCGGCTAGGTCGTCGAAGTAGAAGAGGCCGCGGTCATTGGCAGCCCGTTGCAAGCGGCTCGCGCCGGATGAATGGATGCTGGTTCAATGGATTCGGGCGAGGATCGGCAGAGGAGACGGTTCTTTCCGGCGCAGGCGCATCGTGATTCCGGGACTCGCCGGAAGACCAGCTCCTGTTGTTTTTGAATGAGCCGAAGGGTCCGGCCAGGAACCGCCTCCGATCGGCGGTCATCCCCGAATATTGCTCGAATGACGCGGGTGCGGAGCCGATCTTTTCACGTTTCTGCAGTTTTCCCTTAGTCCTCAAAAAACGGCCATGCCCTCCGCATCGAGGCTGGGAGCGTCTTTCGCCGCAAGCATACGCTGGCGCTCATGAGTCTCTTCAATGCTCACGCCCATCCGGCTCCGCAGATGGGCAAACAGCTTCAGCAGGTCCGCGCACCAGACGCTCGGATTGTCGAAGCCTCGAGCGCTGGAATAGCGATGGGGAAGATATCCGCCGCGGCACGTCTCCCCCTCAATGCAGTTGCGGCAGGCCTGCGCGACCGGCATGCCCTCGAATATCGCCTGGGAATGCATCGTCTCGGTATGCAGCAGATCGGAGAAGGTGGAATTGCGTACGTTCAGCCTGATGCGCGAAAGTCCGTCGCAACAGGCGCGCAGATTGTCCAGCCCCTCCATCTCCCCGTCCGGTTCGATGAACACGTAACGCGGAGGGTAATTGCCGATCGCTTCACTGTGACTCCTGCCGCCCATGATTACGCGCGCCACATCTTTCAAATCGTTGATCTGGATCTCCATCGTGCTTTCAAACCACCAATCGTCAAAAATTGGGATCAGAAAATCCGCGCAGGGAGTCGGACCGTAGCGTTCCCGGATGGGCCCAATCGTGTCGTGCGTGAAGTGGGGCATCAGGTAAGTAATCTGGGTGCAGCCGAGCCTCAGAAAATGATGGTGCACGGTCAGAGGATCGGCCCCCAGCGGAATCACACAACCGATACCGTACGGCACACCCCCTTCCTGCAGGAGCCTTAAGCCGCGCTCCACGCGTTCATAGGAGCCTTGCTCCCGATGATCGACTCTCACAGCATCGTGGATCTCCCTGGGCCCATCCATGCTGAGCCCGACGGCCACGTGGTGCTTTCGGAACAAATCGATCCACGTCGAATCCAGCAGCGTTCCGTTCGTCTGGATGACCAGACCTAAATGCACCATCTCTCCCAGGACGGCGCGTGCTCTTCCGCACCAGGCGTCAAACGTGTCGTGACCAATAAGACATGGTTCTCCCCCGTGGAAGGCTATGCGGAATCGCTCCTGGCGAGTGGCGTGGCACTGCTGGCAAATCCGCTCGAGTGCCGCTTCAAATACCTCATCCGACATCAGCGGCGGCCGTATTTTCCACGTGGAGTCGCCCTTGTTGTATACGTAGCAATACGAGCAGTTCAGATTGCAGCGTGATGCCACCTTCAGAACAGCGTGGCTGATATATCTGGTTTCCCTGGACTGTCGAACCTCACTCATGCAAGTTCTCCCGCATGGCCAACGGTCGAAGTCAAAAGACAAACACTTACCCGCTCCGCTCAGAGAGCAGCTGTCTGGACCGGCAATATCGAATAAGAAAGATTTGGGGTTCTGTCGACCTACACCTTATCGAAAGTGATGTCGATGTGAGTGATCTCGATGTGAAAGGGCGGACGAATCGAGAGTTCACTTTCTACGGTGCTCTTCAGGGCATTCTGTACTTTTGCCGCCAATTCCGGGGTGATTGGTTTGTTATTAACGGTGCCGCCGATAGAAGCTTTCTGAGCTGCCATGTCTTTCTCCTTACGCGTGGGGATTCCAAAGGCAGAGGGAGCCTAGTACCTCTTAAAGCTCTTGTCAAGAAAAAAGCGACCAAAAAAGCGAGCAGGGGTATGGAAAAAAACGGTGGCTCCGCCCTGCAATCGCTCCGCGGTTCCCACTTGTCCACCCTCCGGCGGCTGCGGGAGATCTGCCAGAAACGGACATTTCATTTGCTGCAAAAACCGGACACATTCACTTGTTAAGAACAGCCTGCCCCATGCACAAGTCGTTCGTCTCAATCACCAAGGCAGGTTTCCAGCCTGCGGGCTGTCTCGATCCAGGAGTGATCGCGCGGAACTGACTTTCGCTTGCCTGCTACTTTCTCCAGCGGCACCGGCGCCGTGTCGTCGCCGCGGGCCGCCAGCATCACGCCAAACTCCCCCTTGTTGATCAGATCGGCGCAGGCGGTGCCAAGGCGCGTGGCGAGGATGCGATCTGCGGCGCACGGCGTGCCGCCACGCTGCACATAGCCAAGAATGGTCACACGGGATTCAAGGTGGGTGAGTTCCTCGAGCTGTCCGGCGAGACGCATCGTGTTGCCCTGATGCCGAGCATCCAGCGCGGCGATGGCGCGCTTGGCCTCGATTTTGTCGTTCAGGGTTTTGGCGCGCTCCAGTTCCTTCTCCGCGCTGTCATAGAGGCGCGCGTCGTCGCAGCTCATCGCGCCCTCGGCTACGGCCACAATGCTGAAGTTGCTGCCGCGCTTGCTGCGCTGGCGAATGGCATCGGCGATCTTCTTCACGTCGTAAGGGATTTCGGGAATGAGAATCACGTCTGCACCGCCCGCCAGTCCGGCGCCGAGGGTGAGCCAGCCGGCGCGATGGCCCATGATTTCAGCCACGATGATGCGGTGGTGGCTGTGAGCGGTGCTGTGCAGGCGATCGATCGCCTCGGTGGCGATATCCAAAGCGGTGGCGTAGCCAAAAGTGGCGTCAGTCATGGCCACGTCGTTGTCGATGGTCTTCGGCAACGTAATCACACGGATGCCGGCCCGGTGCAGGCGCAGGGCGTTCTTCGCTGTGCCGCCTCCGCCCAGGCATACGACGCAATCGATTCCCCATTTCGTGAGATTGTCCCGGATAACACCGGTCATGTCCTTTGTTTCGCCGTTCATCACCATGCGATGCGGCTTGTCGCGGCTGGTGCCGAGAATGGTGCCGCCGATGGTGAGAATACCGGAAAGAGCGGCGCGATCCAGATTGATCCGCCGGTTCTCGACCAGGCCACGAAAACCGTCGCGAAACCCTACGATCTCCCAGCCGTAGTAGCCGAGAGCGGCTTTGCCCACGCCGCGGATGGCTGCGTTCAAACCGGGGCTGTCGCCCCCGGCCGTAAGAATGCCGATGCGCCTGATTTTTGTGGCCATGAGAAACAACTATGGGCCACGATGCAAGGTCTGTCGAGCCAGGCACAGGGCCCGGCTGGAGCGAATGGGCGCGGAATGTCTTTTCGGGGGCGGGCTGGCCTTCCACAACGATGCGGAAGCCAAACCAGGCACAACCGCTCCTCTCTCCCCGAACTGAGAAGAATGGGTCTCCAGCGCCGGTCGTGCGAAAGCTAAGAGCCGCCCCCGGCGAAGAATCCGGAGGGAAACCGTTGATCGTGACGGCCGTCACTGTGAAGACAGGCTCAGGAATCTATCCTGGGATCGTTCGGTATCTGCTGCGGCCCCTCATCCTGGAATCGGGTCGCGCCGATACATGGGATAAGGGAGAGGCCATGAGTCTGGGAACGTTGGCGATTACAGGGCTGGTTGCGGCTGTGGTTCTGATTGTTGTGGCAATTACGCTGATTAATAAGTTCGCTGCCTAGCGAGTGTCGGCCCCTGCGCATGGCAGGGGCCTGAAATCTATCGGATCACTTCGACAACCTGGCTGTCGGGCTCGCTCCACGCGACCGTCCCTGAGTGGGTCAGCCGGTGCGCCGCATCATCCCAATGCAGATGCGTTAGCTGGTAGTCGCCTTTCTCGTAGGCGTACGTCTGGCCGTCGTCCTGGTAAAGGGTGAAGTCGGCGTTGGCGCCCGGCCAGACTTCGACCTTCGTGATGGTCTGCTTCTCTTCGGTGCTGTCGACGGCGCTGCCCATGGGGATAATCGACCCGGCGCGCACGAAGAGCGGAAGCTTGTCGATCGGAGCGTCGACGGTGACCGTTTGCCCGCCCTGATAGCGCTTGTGGGTCCAGTAGTCGTACCAGTCCGCGTCCGCGGGCAGATAGACCTGCTTTGTCGTCGCTCCCTGGGTGGTGACCGGCGCGACAAGGAACGCCGGGCCAAACATATATTCATCGCCGATGGCATCGACCTTAGGGTCGTCGGGGAAGTCCATGAACAGCGCGCGCATAAACGGCGCGCCGGTTTCGTGGGTGAACCAGCCCAGCGAGTAGATATAGGGCATGAGTTGATAACGCAGGCGCAGATACTGCTCGAGGATCGGCTCGGCCTGCTTGCCGTAGGACCAGACCTCGTTGTATCTGCGGCTGCCATGCGTGCGGAAGATGGGCAGGAAGCTGGCGTACTCAAACCAGCGCGTGTAGAGCTCGGGGTAATCGTCGTAGCCACCGACATTGTCGCGCGCGTCGTCGGGCGAGAGCAGCGGCGGATGGTCGGGGTGGTGGACCGCGGGCAGATACTGCCAGCCGCCGGTGTCGTTGCTCCAGTAATTGAGGCCGGACGCGGCAACATCGAGGCCGGTCGGGATTTGCCGCTGCAGCGTGTCCCAGGTGGGGAAGATATCCGATGACCACACGATGGCGCTGTTGTGCTGCACACCGAGATAGCCGTCACGCGAGAGGATCAGCCCGCGCTTGTCGCCGTCGGAGCGGTAGCCGTTGTAGAGCGCGCCGGTGTGGAAGAGCGGGTAGACGTTGAAGTACTCGGTGCCTGGCCCGATGTGGAAGTAGCTGCCGTTGGGGGCAAGGTCGGGCTCTGTCTCATCCGCCCAGAGAAAATTGAAACCTTTGCTGAGAATGTTGTCTTTGATCGTGTTCCAGTACCACTTCGCCGCGTCGGGATTCGTGGTGTCGATATCGGAGCCGGCATGATCGTAGGGCAGGCCGTTCGTTGGCGTGCCGTCGGCCAGATGCTCAAACCAGCCCTTGTTTTGCAGTTCGGTATAGAAGCGGTCGGTGGGCACGAAGCGCGGCCAGACGCTGATCATGGTCTGGATGCCCATCTGGTGCAACTTCTCGTTCATGGCCGCGGGATCGGGCCAGGAACGCGAGTCGAAATCCATCTGGCCCATGTTCGTGTAATAGAACCAGTCGACGACGATGATGTCGAGCGGCAGGTGGCGCTCGCGGTAGCCATTGGCGACAGCCATCACTTCGGCCTGGCTCGAATAGCGCTGCTTGCACTGGATATAGCCGTAGGCCGCTTTGGGCAGCATGGGCGTGCTGCCGGTGAGCAGCCGGTATCCCCCGTACAGTTCGTCGGTGGTTTTGCCGGTAATGACGAAGAAGGAGACGCGGTCGCCGATTTCCGAGGACCAGGTGGTGCGCTCGTTGAAGCCCGCGTCGATAGTGGTTTTCGAAGGATTGTCCCAGAGCACGGCGTAGTGCTTGTTGGTGACCAGAAAGGGCACGCAGAAAGTCGGAGCGGCCGCCGCCGTGTAATCGTTCCAGCACTGGATCTGATGATCGCGGTGATCGAGATACCCCTGCTGATTCTCGCCGAGGCCGTAGTAGTGCTCGTCGTCGGCCGAGCGGAAGGTGGCTCCTACCTGGAAGTACGCCGCATCCGCAGGACGCGGGTCGAAGCGATCGTAGGCGATGGAGGGCTGCACCTGCGAAAGGAGGTATTCCGTGCCGTCCTTATAGTTCGGAACGGCCATGGACCAGCCTTCCATATCGACCAGCGTCTTGCCGTCGGCGCCGGTGACGGTGAGCGGAATCCACGGCGTGGAGCCGGAGAAATACTGGCAGGTGTCGCAGGTGTACTTCGTGTTGCGCGGGCTGTAATGGGGCACCGGCATGTTCACCGTCAGGTCGGCGGACTTATAGGTGTCCATCGTGTCGGTGTGTTCGTAGGCCCAGCCCTCATCGGAGGGCTTAGCCGTGATTCCATAGCCGGGGGGCGCGAGCGCGGCGTCCTTTTTGAGGCTCATCGTGATGCGCACAACGTTCGGGGCGTAGGCTTCGAGGGTGACGGTGGCATCGCGGCGCTGGAGGACAATTTGCTTTTGAGCGACGGCGCTGCCGGCAGGGAGCAGCGACAGGGAAACCAGGCCTGCGGCGAAAAGCTTTCGACTCATGAGTGCTCGGATGTTGTGGAATTTGTGGCAAACAGCGCCGCACGCAGTGTACGCCCCATTGGAGGGCGGTGTACAGGTGCGAAGACAACGCAAGGCCCGTGTAAATCGATTTGGCAAGACAGGGCGCAGCCCGGATTGACCGATCGCAAGGCGCATTCGTATGATGAGAACTGCTCCCCAACTTTCGGCGGCGTAGCTCAGATGGTTAGAGCGTGGGATTCATAACCCCAAGGTCGGTAGTTCGATCCTACCCGCCGCCACCAGACTCCTGACAAGTCCACAGGC
Source organism: Acidobacteriaceae bacterium (assembly GCA_030041435.1). Taxonomy (GTDB): domain Bacteria; phylum Acidobacteriota; class Terriglobia; order Terriglobales; family Acidobacteriaceae; genus Palsa-343. The sequence continues at coordinate 42,554 of JASHNW010000014.1, read as the reverse complement.
CTCAGTGCCACCAGAGCTGCAGCACCTTCGGCAGCTGCGGGGCGAACTGCTCGAGGTGATCGTGGAGCGCCGGGGCTTCGCGGGGATCGACGGCATAGAAGCTGACCACGTGGTCGTCGATGATCGAGGGATCGGGAATATTCCAGCGGCCCACGCGAATCCAGGTCTTGGGCAGGGATGGGCCGCCGATGGGCGACGGCGGCGGATCGGCGTACCAGCGGTCGTAGACAATGGCGATCTGCACATGGGCCGCCGCGGCATCTTCGGCGATAAATTGCGTGGTGAAATGGCCCGAGCGGCGCGCCAGGAAGACATCGCGGTTCGCCAGTCCAACCAAATCGTAACAGTGAACATTACTGAGGTAGTTGATGGCGCCGATGTCGTTGGCTGCCACCACGCCGCCAGGATAATAAGCCGCGACGAAGCGTCCCATTTGCCACTGCCGCAGGTAGATATTCCTTGAGATGAGCGGGAGCATATGGAGCTGCGCGATGCTCAGCATCAGCATGGCCGCGGCGGAGATGAGATACATGAAATACGCGGTGGTAAAGACCGGCCTGGACACCAGCCTTCGGAGGGCGGGAAAGGTGCAGCAGACGCAGAGCGTTCCGGCGGCGAACAGATACGGCTCGTAGCGGTAGTAGAGGCCCACCTGGGCCAGCGCCAGATGCAGGCAGCCGGCCACCAGCACCATCGCCAGCGGAACGGCCTGACGCGGCGATTTGCGCAGCAGGGCAATGGCAGCGACGGCGACGCCGGCCAGCATCAGGGGCAGCTCGAATCCGTCGTGGCAGTTGATGCGGAAGCGGGTGAGCGCGTCCAGCATAGCGCCGACGATGCCGGGGTGGTGGATGTTCAATCCCTTGACGGCGACGGAATTCGGAAGCCAGTAGCCGCCGTGGGCGAGCGAGAAAACAGCGTAGGCCACAACCGGAAGCGCCGCTCCCAGACTCATGGCGAACGCGGATTTCCAGCGGCGTTCGAGAACCAGCGCGCAACCTGCGGGCAGGACGAAGAAGAGCCCTTCGTAGCGCGCAGCGACCATGATGGCGGTGACGATGCCGAGCTGCCACAGGCGGTCCCGCGGCGGCTCGTCGAGCGAGTCGCGCAGAAAGAACCCGAGAAAGAGAACCGTGAAGAGGACGTGGAGCGAGTGCTCCATGCCGAGGACGCCGACGACGAAGAGCGGTGCGAAAAGGACGAGCAGAATCAGCACCAGCGTCTGACCTTTGCGGTCGAAGAAGCGCGCGACGATTCTTTCAGCAACAAAGATGGTTGCGAATCCAAAAATCCAGGAGAGCACGAGCGGCGTGAAGCGGTTCACGCCGAACAGTCGGTAGAAGAGAGCCAGCAGCGGCGGAAAAATGGGCGAGGAATTGGACGAGCTGAATCCGTACGGCGTGACGCCCCAGATCGCGTGCAAAGCGAGATTCCGGGCCATCGACATGGTGATGTAGGTGTCGTCGAGCGGATAGATAAAGTGATGCTCGCAGGCGACCCAGGAGCCGATGAGGACCCCCGCGGTGCAGAGGACATAGAGCGCCGCGGCAACCAGGGTAGCGGTGTGCCGCGTCCAGAAGCCAGCCGTCTGCTCAGCCTCGGCGGACGAAGGTGGGGTCTTCGTGAGAGCCATTCGCCCTGAGTCTAGCAGCGGGGAGCCGCAAGTCCATCCCCCTTCCGTTTGAGCGGAATCCTGCAGATCACGGTGCATTCTATCCAAAATGGACCATCCGTATTCCCAGGCGAAAAAGTGGGCGCTAACCGGCGGATCGGGCATGAGAGAGGTTTTGCCAGAACGCACTCGGGGAACAGTCTCTGCGACGGATTGACGGGAAACGCGTCGAATGCTTAGAAGAGGTAGAGTAAGGAAGAAGTTCCCATGCTGATCCGGCAAAAGAGCGAGATTCCATCTTCGGAGATCACACCGAAGCGTGAGTACATGAATCGACGTGCCTTCATGGCTGCCGCGGGCGCGGGCGTGGCCGCTGTGGCGGGCGGACGCGCGCTGCGTGGCCTGGCGAAGGCAGCGCCGGTGGATGCAGCCGAGCAACTGGCGACGGTGAAGAGCCCGCTTTCCACCCAGGGACTGGCGCTCACACCTCTCTACGACATCACGCACTACAACAATTTCTACGAGTTCGGCGTGAACAAGGATGATCCGGCCAAACATGCGGGAAGCCTGCGCACGCGGCCCTGGTCGATCAAGGTCGAAGGCATGGTGAGCAAGAAGAAGACCTTCGACATCGACGACCTGCTGAAGCTGCGGCCGATCGAAGAGCGCGTCTACCGTTTCCGCTGCGTGGAAGCGTGGAGCATGGTGATCCCGTGGGCCGGCTATTCACTCTCGGAGTTCATCAAACAGTGCGATCCGCTCCCCTCGGCCAAGTACATCGAATTCACTTCGCTGGACGATCCGAAGCAGGAGCCGCTGCCGTGGGATGCGGGAATCCAGTGGCCCTATACGGAGGGGCTGCGGATGGACGAGGCCATGCACCCGCTGACGCTGCTCACCTTCGGGATGTACGGCGAGGTGCTGCCCAACCAGGATGGCGCGCCGGTGCGCGTGGTGGTGCCGTGGAAATACGGATTCAAGTCGGCGAAGTCGATCGTGAAGGTGAAATTCGTCAAGGACCAGCCTTTGACCACGTGGAACCTGATGGCGCCCAACGAGTACGGGTTCTACTCGAATGTGAATCCCAACCACGATCATCCGCGCTGGAGCCAGAAGCGCGAGCGGGTGATTGGCGCGCCGATCTGGAAGCAGCTGCAGCCGACGCTGATGTTCAACGGCTACGCCGACCAGGTGGCAAGCCTGTACCAGGGCATGAATCTGGATAAGAACTACTGAAACAGCTGGTAGCTGGTAGCCCGGAGCCAAAATCGCGTCCCTGGCAGCGAAGAGGCAGAGGGCGCGCATGCTGGTAACCTCGCAGGAGCCTTCGAGAGGCAAATGAACAGGATCGTAAGCGGATGAAGCAGCGCTGGATTGTTGCGCTGAAGGTGGTGGCGCACGCGGCCTGTCTGGGGCCGGTAGCCTGGCTGCTGTGGCATCTGTATTTGTCGGCGACCAGCGATCCCGCGGCTTTGGGCCCGGACCCAACCCACACGGTAACGTTCTTCACCGGCCGCGGCACACTGCGGCTGCTCGTCGTCACGCTGGCCATCACGCCCATCCGGCGGCTCATTCCCAAACTAAGCTGGCTCATCCGGTTTCGGCGGATGCTGGGGCTGTACGCGTTCTTCTACGCCTGCCTGCACCTCATGACGTATGTGTGGCTCTACGCGGGGTTCAGCTGGGCGGCGATGGTGGACGACATCAGCCAGCGGCGCTTTATTACCGCGGGGCTCGCGGCGTGGCTGCTGCTGTTGCCGCTGGCGCTCACCTCGACCACCTGGTCGATTCGCAAGCTGGGCGGCAAGAACTGGAACCGGCTGCACTGGCTCACCTATGCCGCCGCGATTACCGGGGTTATCCACTACTGGTGGGGCGTGAAGTCGGGGGTGAAGACGCCGACCACGATCACCGTAGTGCTGGCGATTCTGCTGCTGGCTCGCCCTGTGCTGGCCCGGCGGTCTGCAGCCCGGAAGGCAGGCGTGGCTCGCATTCCCGTCGGCTAGCCGCCGTTAACTCGGCGCGCCGCCCAGCGGTTTGGACATGCGGATGAAATGGCAGGGGAGCTTGAGGCGCGGAACCATTTCCTCGCGGATCGGCTCTGTGCCCACGACGGAATAGCCGAGCTTTTGGTAGAGCGGCGGCAGCTCGGTACGCAGGTTTACGACGGTAAGATCCATGTGGCGAGCGCCCATTTCGCGGGCAAATTCCTCGGTGGCTGCCACCAGGCGGCGGCCAATGCCACCTTTCTGGCGCGCCGGATCGACCGAGAGCAGGCCCAGGTAAGCGCGATCGCCGTGGAGTTCGACGTAAACGCAGGCGACGGGGGCGCCGTCTTCTTCAGCCAGCAGGAAGCGCCCGCGATCGAAGTAGCCGCGGGTCTTCTCCGTGTCCAGACGGTCTCCGCGGATGAAGAAGGTTTCCGGCGCGAAGGCCTCATTCACCAGGGACATGATTGCAGGGAGATCGCGTTCTTCGGCGAAGCGAAATTCCATGGCGCCTATTTCCTCAACTAGCACAACGAAAGGGGCCGGAAGCAGTAGCCGCCGGCCCTGAGATACGTCGCGTATTGCAGCTTATTGCGACGAGACCGGACCCTTGTTGAGGGCGGCGTCCTTCTGGGCCAGTACCTGCAGCACGTGCTGCTCCAGTTGGGCAGCCTGAGGTATCAGCCCCACTGCCTGCTGGATCATGGGATCCCAGTTGGCCTCGACCTGCAGCCCCGTCGTCTCGCCGAACTGCGTGGCGAACAGCTTGGATTTCACGTTGACTTTTACCCAGTCCAGATTGTTGGCGAGCTCCTGGGGCGTGTAGTCGATGTTCTGGCTGGCCAGATACTGTTTGAAGTCGCTCAGCACAGCATCGTCCACCTGAAGGTCCTTGTTGACCGAATGATGCGAGACATACTCCTCGGTGAACCCAAGGAAGGCGTCGTGCTCCAGCAGGACGTCCTGGAAAGGCGTCGACTTCGGAGGTTCGATCTTCGTGTCGGGCGTGATGCCGCCGCCGCCGTAGACGGTGCGTCCGGAGTCAGTGAGCTTGACTTCGCGATCCTTCAGATCCTGCGGCTGGTCGTGATTGTAGTAGTAGTCGTAGAGCGAGACGCCGTTGTAGTTGCGCTGAATCAGCCGGCCGCTGGGCGTGTAGTAGTGATATGTCGTCAGCGCGAGGCCGGTGTTGTCAGACAGAGTGTAGACGGTTTGCACCAGGCCTTTGCCGAAGGTCGTTTCGCCGGCAATCAGGGCGCGGTCGTGATCCTGCAGGGCGCCGGAGACGATCTCCGCGGCGGAAGCCGTGTTGTGATTCACCAGCACAACGATGGGGAAGTCCTGGCCGTCGTTGCCGTGGGTGGCGCGGTAAACCTGTTCAGGGAACGCCCGTCCGCGCTGGGAAACGATGATCTGGCCGCGCTTCAGCAGGCGGTCGCACACTGCCACGGCTTCCACCAGCACGCCACCGGGGTTGCCGCGCAGATCGAGAACCAGTCCCTTGAGGTTGGGTCCGAAGGCGTTGAGCGCATCGTCAAATTCGCGGCCGGTCGTCTCCTGGAACTGGCGGATATGAATGTAACCGATGCCGGGGCGAATCTCGTAGCTCAGATCGACGCTGGGATTGGGGATTTCATCGCGCGTGAGCTGGAAGGTGAGCGGTGCCGAGGCGCCGACGCGCGTAATGGTGACCGTGACGCTGGTTCCGCGCGGCCCCTTGAGGCGGTTGGCCACATCGTCGGAGCTCATGCCGGCCGCGGACTGGCCATCGATGCCGGAGATGACGTCGCCGGGGTGAATGCCGGCGTGGAACGCGGGTGAGCCCTCGATGGGATAGACCACGACAACTTTGCCGTTCTGCGGCTGAATCAGCATTCCGACCCCGTAATACTTGCCGTGCTGATCTTCCTTCATTTTGGCGAAGGCCTCGGGATCGTAGAAGCTCGAATGCGGATCGAGCGTGTGCAGCATCTCCGGAATGGCGCCGTCGTAGATGGCCCGGTCGGGCATATTCCCGGTAAGCGGCTCGGCATAATTCTTCGCGACAATGTCGTAAACCGCCCCGAAGGACTTGAGGCTGTCGCGGAAATTGGATTCGTCGGTGGCCGACTGCGCGCCGACCTGCTGGCTGACGATCATGCCGCCCAGCGCGCAGACAGAGAAGAACACGATGAGGGAAAAGAGGGTGCGGCGGGTGCGGATGGACATGCTGTCAGAAATCCTGCGCTTCGGTCCGGTCTGGGGTGCGAGTTGCGCGGATACCGAGGCGATCAACCCCAGTATAGCAGCAGGCGCAAGGGGTCACGGCCGGGCGATTTTCCCCGCCCGGTAAGACGTCCGGTTACCGGCTCGCCTCTCAGTTATTGGTCGAAATCCCCTTCGATTCGGCGGTGGAGAGGATGCGGACCTGGGCGCCGAAGCGGCGGTAGTTGCGGAATTCGAACTCGTTGAGCACCGCCTCGCGCTTGCCCTCGCGCAGGCTGACGGCTCCCCGGGTGGGCATCAGGAAGTCATGGCCGTTGATGGCGACCCACGTGTAGTCGACCGAGATGCTGGTGGCGCGGACGCCCAGCTTCTCCGGGATGTCGTCGGCGGTGATGGTGATGCGGCGGATGCTGTGCGTGGCCGTATCGAGATAGACGAGACCGTGGAAGGCGACCGGGATCTGCTGCGCGTTCAGGCCGGCAAGACTGAACTCGGAATTGGCGAGAGCCACGTCAAAGGCGAATACCTGGACGGGCTGTCCATCCAGGACGTCGGACTCTTTCCAGGTGAACTGCGCTTTGGCCGAGGGATCGAAGACCAGGCGGAACATGCCCCCGAATTCGCCAATCGAGTGCGCGAAGTCGAGATCCGTAGCCTCCAGGTTGCTCTTCTGCCCGTTCAGCTCGAGGGTGGTCCGCGATTCCTGACGATCCACGTAGCGCATCAGCTGGATGGCGGTGTCTTTGTGATGCCAGTCGCCTTCGCCGCTGGGATCGACGGAGTGGTCGGTGACCTCGATGCAGAAGAAATTGGGCAGCGCATCGCTCCAGGCAAGGGCGCGCTGGCGCGCCGCCTCGACGATGGTGTGCACCTGGTTGGGCGTGGGCGGCGGCACCGGGTCCTTCGAACTGGCGATGATAAACGCGCTGTTGGCCTCGGCGGCGGAGGTGACGAGGTGCTCGTCGGCGGCCCGCTCTGACGCAGTCTCCGCGGAGCCGGTGGTCGCGGAGAACGCCGTTTCGGCGGGGGCGCTTTGCGCCGCGATGCTGCCTTCCACGGTGAACGATGCGGTGCTGGTGGCCGTCTGGCCGTCCTGGGTCAGCGTGGCCTCAATCTTGTAGCTTCCCGGCGGGAAAACATGGCCGCTGATGGTCCCCAGGTAAGGCAGCGCACCCATGCCATCGGTCTTGCTCAGTTCCAGCGGCATCTTGCCCAGCGACTGGCCGTTGCGGACGATCTGCATCGTGAGCTGCGGCTGCCCGGAGGCCGCGGGCAGGGAATGCACGAGGAAGAAGACGGAGAGGTCTTTCGTTCCTTCCGGCAATTCGTCGTTCAGCTCGGGAACAATCCGCCCGTTCATGTAGCGCATTGGATCGAACGACGCGGTTTCGGCATGGATGGGCTCGATCTGGCGGACCAGGGCGATGTCGCTCAGGGAGGGGCCATGCGGCGTCGCAGCGATGGTGAAGGTCGAGCGCTCGGCGCCGGTCTTGTTGCCCATGCTGTCCATCACAGCAGTTTCCAGAGTGTAAGTGCCGGGCCCCGCGGAGAAATGCCGCTGCATGGTGATGAACTGGTTTTCCGGAAGGCGCAGCATGTCCGGGGCTTCGTGGCGGGGGACATCTTCGCTGAAGCGCTGCACCAGCGCGCCTTTTTCGTTCCTGATCTGCGCGACGATGGACAGGTGAACGGTGGACAAATGCGTGTTGGCGTCTTCGTGCACCTGAACCTGAGACAGGGGCACCTGCACGGCGAGGACGCCGGTATTGCCGTCGGGAGTCTGGCCGAGGTCGAGCACCCCGGTGCGGAAGGCGATGCCGGTGGGCAGCTTCGGCTGGGCGAGGATCGAGAGCAGCGGCACTTCAAAGGGCCGGATGCCGGAGCCGTCGTCCGGCGGCACGGCGAAGTACCCGGCGCGCGACTGGACCACAATCCCTTTGCGCAGCGGATGAATCTCGATGGGCCGGAAGGCGCCGTTGTAGTCCTTGATTCCGGGAACGTAGGCGGCTTCGTAGTATTCCGTGAGGCTCTGCTGGAATTGCTGCAGAGGCTTTTTGAGGCTCGCTCCTGCGCGGATATAAATTCCGCCCGTTCCGGAAGCGAGGTTGATCAGCGGGCTCTTGACCTCGTCCATGCTGTCGAATTCAAAGCTGGACATGTTCTGCGCGGCGTCCATCACCTGTCCAATGGGCGGTCCGGACTGTCCGCGGCCGTAACCACTGGCGCCCAGGGAATTCGCGGCAGCCATGGCGCCGCCCGGACCCGTGGGGCCAGCCATGGCCATGGCGCCCATCATTTTGTCGCCAACCTGCTGGTTCATGGTGTTGGTGTCAATCGCGCAGATCGTGACGCCGGCGCGGTTCGCCTGGCCGACAATCGATTTGACCGCGTCGCGCGCGTCCGTGTCCGCATAAAGCCCCTGCGCGAAATAGATAACGAATTTGCGTCCGGTGATCGTGCGCTCGCTGCGCGACAGCGCGAGCAGCGCCGAGAGCGCCGGATAGGTGTGCTGATCTTCCAGAATGCGCTGCGATTCCTCGAGCGCGGAGAGCAGCAGCCGGGCGCGGGCGCGATCGGCGAAATCGGTGGAGAGGCTGTCGTCCTGGGTGGTGGCGATAAGCTGTTTTTCCGCGGGCAGAAGCTCGGAGACACTGCCCTGCGCCGCGGAGTTGGTCACGGTGCTGGTGGCGCCGGCGACCGCCTTCATCACGGTTTCGCGGTCGGTCGTCCATGCCTGCAGCAGGCGCAGCCGGCCGTTCATCTGCAGAACGGCAAAGTGATATCCCTGGTCGGGAATCACCTTGAGCAGCTTCGCGGCAAGATCGCGTGCGGCTTTGGCCGGGCCAGGATCGAGCCGGTCGAAGACCAGCGTAACCAGATGGTCGGATTCCGTGGTTCCCTGAACCAGATGCAGGTCAGTGAGCTTTACCGGCGACCCATTGTCCGTAATGGTGAGATCGGAGGGCTTCAGGTCGAGGATCGGCTTGCCGCTTTTCGTGCGCACCACCAGGTCGAGGGAAACCTCGTCGACCGTGGTGGCGATGGACGGTACTGAGGGAGGCTGCGAACCGGCTGCCTGAGGCTGCGGCGAAGGCTGCGCTGGCTCGGCCGAGGATTGCGCGGCGCCGGGAAGCGCGCTCATCAGCGGGACGAGAAGACCGAGCAGGGCAACCTGAAAGGCGCTGGAACAAGAGCGCGCCCGCAAGACGGACATAGATATAAATCCCCCCACTCCGGCGGCAGTCAGGACGGATTCGCAAGCCGCGGGAGCGCGATTCGGATGGCGTCACCACGATAGCTCCCCGCAGACCTGCGCACAACAGGAATTCGATGTTGCGGATACGAAATGAACGGCCGCGCAATAGCGTCCGCCTGGCAGATTCTGGTGTGCGAATTGTGCCAGAGGGGCGGATATGCGCGCCTGGGACTCACCGCATCCCATCAGCTGCAGGAAAACTGGCAGGAAATCCCATTGACAGAAAGAGGACACATTGAAGGCAGCCACCGTTGCTGGTCTGGTGCTGATCGTTTTGGGCATCGTTGGATTTGCGTTTGGCGGATTTCACTACACGCACCGGAAGCATGACGCCGATGTAGGCCCGGTGCACATCTCGCATCGCCAGCACAAAACGGTCCCCATTCCACCGGTATTAAGCGGGATTGCGCTGGTGGGCGGGATTGTGCTGGTGGTTGCGGGTGCGCGGTCGTAAACCGAGTCGGCACAGGCTTTCAGAGCCGGCCAATGTGCTGGGGCTGCAGGCCGAGTCCGATGAAGCGCGCGGTGAGCCGCTGGAAGCCGGGAACGCTGGTGACGAGGCGAAGTTGCCAGGGAGGGGACATCGGCCGCGGGTCGCAGAGGATGCGATTGAGCAGGCGGTGCGCGACCAGCTGCATCCGCTGGGTGTTGCGGACGGTGCGTTCGCGGTAGCGCTGGACCTGTTCGAGATGAGACGGCCCGGCGACGCCGGCGCGCAGCGGCTCAGTGAGGATGTTGGCTGCGGCGACCGCGTCCTGCAACGCGATGTTGACGCCGATGCCGCCTACCGGGGACATGGCATGGGCCGCATCGCCAATGCAGAGAAGGCCGGGCAGAAACCAGCGTTGGAGATGGTTGACCTGAACAGTGAGCAGCTTGACCTTTTCCCATGCATCGATTTCTCCGCTTCTGCCGGCGAGGAAGGGAACAATGCGCTCCAGGCTTTCGTGGAACCGAGGCAGGCCGTCCTGCTGGATTTTCGGGAAGTCGCCTTTGGCGATGAGATAGCCGACCTGAAAGTAATCCGAGCGATTGATGAGGATGACGAGCCGGCCGTAATTGGTGTAGCCGAGGGCGTTTTCAGGGTCCGTGGGCTGGCGCGCGATGCGGAACCAGAGGACATCGATGGGTACGCCTTCTTCGATCAGGGTGAGCTGGGCGGATGCGCGAGAGATGGCGTGGCGGCCGTCGCAGCCAACGGTGAGGTCGGCGAGGATTTCCTGAGGTCCGTCCGGGGTGCTGGCGCGGACTCCGGTGACGACGCCATTCTCTTCGAGGACACCGGTTGCTTCCCAACCCATGCGCAGGGTGAAGGTGGGGTACTGCGCGGCTTCGCCGGCCAGGAAGTTCAGGAAGTCCCATTGCGGCATCAGGACGATAAATTTCGCGCGCGTGGGCAGGTGGGAAAAGTCGGACATGACGAACTTGCGGCCCCCCACGATGGCGGAAAGGCCGGTGACCTCAGCGTGGGGGACCTGCAGGAATTTGTCGTACAGGCCAAGCTCATCGAGAAGCTGAAGCGTTGAGGGATGGATCGTATCGCCGCGGAAGTCGCGAAAAAAGTCGGCGTGCTTCTCGAGAACCGTTACGGGCAAACCGGCGCGGGCGAGCAGATAGCCGAGCATGATGCCGGCCGGACCGCCGCCGATGATGCAGGTGCGCTGCATGTCGGGACTGTAGCAAGGAGGCGGCGCTGCAACAAGCACGCGAAGCGCGAACGAACGCGGCAGGACGGGGCATGCAGTACCGCGTGGGTCAGATCTCCCAGCGCAGCAGCGCGGCGCCGACCGTGAATCCGGCGCCGACGCTGCCGATCAGCACCAGGTCGTTCTTCTTCAGGCGGCCTTCCTGGATGGCCGTTTCTGTCGCCAGCGGGATGGTTGCGGCGGTGGTGTTGCCGAAGCGGTCGATGTTGATGATGACCTGCTCGTCGCGCAGCCCCAGCCGCTCGGCGCTGGAGGTGATGATGCGGCGGTTGGCCTGGTGCGGAATGAAGCAGGCGATGTCGGCGGCGGTGATGCCGTTGCGGGTCAGCAGAGTCTCCGCGGCCTCGACCATCTTGCGCACTGCGAATTTGTAAACCGCCTGGCCGTCCTGATGGACGAAGTGCATCTTCTTGTCGACGGTCTCGTGCGAGGAGGGATGCAGGCTGCCGCCGCCCGGCATGAAGAGGGAGCAGCCGCCGGAGCCGTCGATCTCATGGTGGAAGTCGATCATGCCCAGTTCGCCGTCCGCAGCCGGTTCGATGAGGACCGCGCCGGCGCCGTCGCCAAACAGGACGCAGGTGGCGCGGTCGGTGTAGTCGATGATCGACGACATGGTATCGGCGCCGATGACGAGAACTTTTTTGTGCGTGCCGCTCTCCACCAGCTTGCAGCCGGTTTGCAGGGCGTAAACGAAGCCGGAGCAGGCCGCGGAGAGATCGAATCCCCACGCGCCTTTCGCGCCGATGCGGTCCTGCACCAGGCAGGCCGTCGCGGGGAAGAACATGTCGGGTGTGACCGTGGCCACGATGATGACTTCAACTTCCGCTGCCTCGATGCCGCGCGCGGCGAGGCAGCGCTTCGCGGCTTCCACGGCCATGTGGCTGGTGGCCTGGCCGGGCTCGACGATGTGGCGCTCGCGGATGCCGACGCGCGTGGTGATCCACTCGTCGGAGGTCTCGACCATCCTCTCCAGATCGGCGTTGGTAAGGAGTCGCGGCGGGGTGTAGGTTCCAAGGGCGCTGATCCTGGCGCGAACAGGCACATGCGAACGAACTGCAAGAGTCAAATCGATTCTCCTGAGCGAAGAAGTATTGTCGCAGAAAATCAGCGCCCAGGGTGCGAAGTGCAGCCTTCACGAATCGCAGCAGGCAGGCTCGCAGCGCTTCTGTGAACTTATCAGCCGGATTTGCCGGGATGGATGCGCGGTTCGTGCGCAGACTTCTGCAGCGGATGGCGCACCGCCCAGGAGAGATCGACTCTCGACGATCCAAAGCCGCGCCGTTCCAACTCTGCGGAAATGCCGGAATAGCGGAAGAATTCACGCTGGGCGGCGGTAATTTTCATTCCGATATCGCCAGTCGCTTTCATAACAATCTCTGAGTTCCGTGAATCGACGGGTTTCTGTGGGAGGCGAGGTTCGTGCGGGGGGATCTTAGTGCACCGGGTGACCTGCTGCGCACGCACTGGCCCGTTACCGTTGCTTCCTTCCGGACCTGGCGGGGTTGGCGGGATTGCGTCGCGCAGGACCCGGCACACAGGTGATTCTAGCACCGGGGGCGTTGGAAATCGGCTGCGTGCGGGGAGGCGCTCCATGCGAAGCTTACCGGGGCATCTCCGGACCGAGGCTATCGACGACCCAGACCGGCCCTACCTGATAGAACGGGCCCAGCATGCGCAGGAATGAGGGCTGTGCATCGTCCGTGACCCACATGCGGAGGTCGGCCGGTTGCCTGTTGATGAGTGGCGCGACCAAAAATGCGAGGCCGTGCAACTCGACGTGGAGGAGATAGCGGTGAGCGTGCAGCAGGGGCGTCACGCCTTCGATGCGGGCCCGGTCGGGCTGCATGGTCAGCGTAACGAGCAGGGGCTTTCCGGCGATGGCGACCCAGGAGACCACGAGGCCTGACGGTCCAGGGGGGACGTTCTCAGCGAGCAGGGGCACGAGGCCATTTGCCACATCGTTGGGCAAAGTCATGTGCTCGGACTGGACCCGATCTTTGCCGTTTTTCCACTCGTGCCAGGTGACGGTGCCGGAGGGGACATCGACGGTCATATCCAGAGGAGCAGGGAAGGATGGGCCCTTCTGGATGTGGTGATCGTTGATCAGGCGAAAAACGTCGCCCTGCGTGAACGTGGTGATTTGCTCGTCGATAGAGCCATCGAGAAAGCGAAAGGCGAGGTCGGAGCGGGTCTGATTCCCCTGGTCGATGCTGATCTCTTCGCCGTTGCCAAGGGTTTTCCCGTCCATGGACCTGAGGACAAATTCCTGGTGCATCGGCTCCTGCCTGCGGTGCACAGCGACAGGAGCAGCCAGTGCAACGGCCGGGGCGATCAGGGACAATGCGAGGACCAGGGTGCAGCAATGCAACGCGCGGATGCGGAGGCGCATGGAAGGGCAGGGAACTCCTTTGTGGGTGAAGAGGTGCTGGCTATCCTACGGGATGGACGTAACGGGGAGGTGAAGGGTTGGTGAGGCGCAGGGATTTTTGCACCGATTACAGTTACGTAATTGCCAGACAACGCGCCGTGGGAACCGCCTTGTGGCGCGGCAATCGAGGACGGCGAACATGCCCGCGGTCGATTATCCCTGGCCGACCGGGGTCGCCTGGCGCAATCCCGTAAAATAGAGATGTGACGGCACTATCGACAATAGAAGACGCTCCCGCGGTTCCTGCGGCGCCGGCCCGCCCGCGTGTGGGTTTTGTATCGCTGGGCTGCCCCAAGAACCTGGTGGACAGCGAAGTGATGATGGGGCTGCTGGATCGCGCCGGAGCCGAGATCACCGCGAACGCGGAAACCGCAGACATCCTGGTGGTGAACACCTGCTCTTTTATCGATAAGGCCAAACAGGAGTCGGTCGACGCCATCCTGGAAATGGCGCGGCTAAAGACTGCCGGCTCAGCGCAGAAACTGATCGTCGCCGGCTGTCTCGTCGAGCGCTACCGCGACGAGATTCAGAAGAACATTCCTGAAGTGGACGCGGTTGTCGGGACGGGCGAGCTGGAATCGATCCTCGCAGCAGCGGGGATGAGCCCGGCTCCCGCGGCCCCACCCTCCCTGTTTCCCATTCTGTCTGGCAACGGACACGCTGAGGTGCGCCCAGGCCGCGAAGCTCTGTCGGGAACCCATCAGCACGAGACGGCCAGTTTCCGCGCCGAGGGCGACCGGCGCGAGGCGCAAGGGAGGTTTTCGCGCCGGGAGTGGGATGGAGCGACGGCCCAGTTGCCGCAATATCTTTACGATCACACTACGCCGCGCCTGCGCGCGACCAAATCTGCGTCAGCCTACATCAAGATCGCCGAGGGCTGCGACCACCCCTGCAGTTTCTGCGTCATTCCGAACCTGCGCGGCAAGTTCCGTTCGCGGCGGTTCGAATCGGTGGTGGCCGAAGCCGAAGCGCTGGTGGCCGAGGGCGTGCGCGAGATTACGCTGATCGGCCAGGACACGACCTGCTACGGCGAGGACCTCGGCCTGAAGGACGGTCTGGCGATGCTGCTCGACCGGCTCGCCAGGATTGACGGCCTGACGTGGCTGCGCTTCCTCTACGCGTATCCGAATCGCATCACCGGACGCCTGCTGGAGACAATCGCGCGGCACGACAACATCTGCAAATATCTCGACGTGCCGCTGCAGCACGCTTCGGCGCCGGTGCTGAAGGCCATGAAGCGTGGTGGCGGAGCCGACATTTTCCTCAGGACCATCGAGAAAGTCCGCGCCGCGGTTCCCGGCATCGCCCTGCGCACTTCGTTCATCGTCGGATTTCCCGGCGAAACCGACGCGGATTTCGAAGCCCTCTGCGATTTTGTCGTCGAGGCCAGGTTCGACTGGCTGGGCGTCTTTGCCTACTCCGACGAGGAAGGCTCGCGCGCGTTTGAGCTGGGCGCCAAGGTTCCGCAGCGGGTCATCGAGCGGCGCCGCCGGGCGCTCATGAAGCTGCAGCAGGGAATCAGCCGCCAGGCGAAGCGCCAGCAGGTGGGGCGCCGGTTCGACGTGCTGGTCGAAGGCGAATCGGAAGAAACGCCTCTGTTGTGGGAGGGGCGGACGCCGTATCACGCGCCGGAGATCGATGGAACCGTCTATCTGAATGACTTTGGCCCCTTCGACGCACTGACGCCGGGACGCTTCTACCGCTGCGAGGTGACCGAAGCGCACGATTACGATCTGGTCGCGCGCGTGCTTGGCGAAGCCCGCGCGCCCGAGACGCCGCTGCTCGTGGAAGCAGGAGCCGTGCTGTGAGCCTGAAGAGCAAAATCCTGCGTTGCCCGACCTGCCGCAACATCGTCACCGAGAAAGACGAGAACTTTCCCTTCTGCAGCGACCGCTGCCGCGTGATCGATCTGGGCAAGTGGGCGAGCGGGGGGTACCGCATCTCGTCGCCCGTGCTCGACCCTGAGGTTCTGGAAGGGCTGAACGGCGAACCGCGTCCGCAGGACGATCATGACGACTAAAACGGAACCCGCGCCTGGCCCGTCCAGCGAGGTGGTCCCCGCGCGGCCAGCGAAAACGCGCTGGGCCTGGGTGGCCGGCACTTTCTTCGGCGCCGGGCTGCTGAAACCGGGACCAGGGACGTGGGGTTCGCTTGCCGCCACCGCTATCTGGTATTTTGGGTTGCGCGCCGCGCATCTGAATAGCTGGGAGTTGGCTGGCGTCACAGCGGCAGCAGCGCTGGCCGTTACGCTGATCGGAATCCCGGCGGCAAGCCGAATCGAGAACGAGTCCGGGCGCGTCGATCCCGGATTTGTCGTGATCGACGAAGTCGCAGGGCAGTGGGTGGTGCTGGCGGCAGCGTCCATGGATCTGCGTCACGCGCTCGTCGGCCTGGCGCTGTTTCGGCTGTTCGATATCACCAAGCCATGGCCGGCGCGGCAACTGGAACGTCTGCATGGCGGCATGGGCATTATGCTGGATGATCTGGCAGCCGGCGCCTGGGGAGTGCTGGCGATGCTGGCGATCCGGCACTTTTGGTAGGAAGAAGAGTCGATTTCAGAAATGGTGCGCCTTCTCAAATCCGAACCGAGCACAGCGCCGAGGATCGACGCCGTTTCGCCCGCAGCGGCTTTGCCTGGCGGCGAGGTGGAGATCCGCGGCGCGAACCTTGGCGGCGTGCCGGTAGGCAAGCCGGAAGCAGCGCGCGTCGGCGGCGGCGAATGGCGCAGGCCCGTGGCCATGCTGGGCGAACTGGCCGCGCCGGTGCTGCTCAGCCGCGCCGCACGGCTGCTGCTGCGCGTGCCCGACGAGGCGGAGACGGGGCGGTTGCGCATTCTGCAGAACGGAGCGCAGAGCAATGCGGTGGAAGTGCGCGTGGCCAGCCTGATCGCGACCGGCGCGCACATGGTCTCCAACCCGGTGATGGACAGCTCGGGAAACATGTTCCTCACATTCTCCGGGGAGCGCGGGCAGGAGACGCCGGTCTCGGTCTTTCGCATCGAGCGCGACGGCGAGATGCGTCCCTTCGTGCGCGGCATCATGAACGCCACCGGGCTGGCCGTGGATTACGAAGAGAATCTCTACGTTTCCTCGCGCCACGAAGGCAAGGTCTACAAGGTGGCGCGGAACGGCGCCGCTGCCGTCTACGCCGAAGGCATGGGTGTAGCGACGGGGCTGGCCTTCGACGTCGATCAGAATCTTTACGTGGGCGATCGCAGCGGAACCATCTTCAAGATCGCCCCCGACCGCCAGATCTTCGTCTTCGCCACGCTGGAGCCGAGCGTTGCCGCCTACCATCTGGCCTTTGGTCCCGACGGCACCCTGTTCCTCACCGGACCCACCACCTCGAGCTACGACAACCTGTACGCCATCTCGCGCGAAGGGGATATCAACGTGCTCCATCGCGGGCTGGGGCGGCCGCAGGGCCTGGCCGTGGATATTGCCGGCAACGTGTACGTGGCAGCGTCGCTGCGCGGGCGCCGCGGGGTGGTGGCCGTGACACCCCAGGGCGAAGCATCGCTGGCGATTGCGGGGACGGGCCTCGTCGGCTTCACCTTTGTTCCCGGCGGCGGCGCGCTGCTCGCCACCAGCACCTCCCTTTATCATGTAGCTCTGGGAGTGGAAGGCTGGCGGCTGGTCTGATTCCTCCTGGCAAATCGGCGGTTGAATTCGGTCGAGGAGATTGATGAACGCGGAGATTATCGCGGTGGGGTCCGAGATGCTCACGCCCTACCGCCAGGATACCAACTCCCTCTACCTGACCGGAAAGCTCAACGAGCTGGGCGTTGCGGTCGCATTCAAAACCATCGTCGGCGACAAACGGAAGCATCTGACAGGCGCGGTGCGTACAGCGCTGGGCCGCGTCGACATCGTGGTCCTTTCTGGCGGCCTGGGCCCCACGGAAGACGATTTGACGCGCGAGGCAACCGCCGAGGCCCTCGGCGTCCGGCTGCGGCGCGACCCCGACATCATTGCCCATCTCTACACCCGCGCGGCTGCGCGGCGCATGACGATACCGCGTAACAACGAGAAACAGGCCGACGTGATCGAAGGCGCGACGATGCTGCCGAATCCGCTGGGCAGCGCGCCGGGTCAGTGGCTGGATACCGTCGTCGGCAAGCATCGCAAGCTGGCCATGCTGCTGCCTGGACCGCCCCACGAACTGAAGGGGATGTTCGAAGCCGAGTGCCTGCCGCGGCTGCGCGATATTGTGCCGAAACGGCAAATCGTAACCCGCGTGCTGAAGGCGGCAATGATCGGCGAATCGCTGGCCGACGCGAGGATCGCTCCGATTTACACCGAGTACAAAGATGTGGAGACGACCATCCTGGCGCACCTGGGCGATATCGAGCTGCGATTGAGCTGCTCCAAGCCGATCGCCGAGCTGGCGCAGACGCGGGTCGACGATCTGGCCGGCAAGATTGAAGAGGAGCTGGAGGACTTCATCTACTCCTCGCAGGGCGAATCGCTGGAGCAAATCGTTCTCTACTTTCTGGAAATGCGCGGCGCGACCCTGGCCGTGGCGGAGAGCTGCACCGGAGGTCTCGTGGCCGAGCGGCTCACCAGCGTGAGCGGCAGCTCAAGATCGTTCGTCGGCGGCGCAGTCGTCTACAGTAATCGGCTGAAGACGGAGCTGGCCGGCGTCGATGCGCAGCTCATCGCAACGCACGGCGCAGTCAGCAGGGAAGTCGCCATCGCCCTGGCGGAAGGCATCCGCGAGCGCTGCGGCGCGACTATGGGGCTGGGCGTCACCGGCATAGCCGGACCGGCTGGCGGCACGGAAGAGAAGCCGGTGGGGCTGGTCTATATCGCGGTCAGCGACGCGGATGGGACCGACGTGGTGGAGAAGCGCTTCTCCGGCGACCGCGCTGCCGTGCGTTTCTACGCCAGCCAGCAGGGGCTGGACATGGTGCGGCGCCGGCTGATGTAACGGCCGCGCCGACTGGGTCGAAGCCAGTGGAGGCTTGTTGTTCCGTTACGTCGCGGACGCGGTGAGTTTTGCCCGCGTGGAAGCCCGCGGAGGCGTAAGTACGATGAGGGGCACGCCGACCACGAGACAAAGCAGGGTGGCGAACAGCAGTTCCCGGCGGCCGGCGGGCATCCCGATGGCCATCAGCGACATCACCAGCCCATGGGCAACGTTCGCCCAGCCAGCGAAGGCGATGAGGCTGCGATGCTCCGACGGCGTGCGGACGGCGAGCAGCAGGAAGACGCCGAGCGCGAAGTAAATGCTGAGCATCATCGTTTCACCCTGTGCGGCCATCTTCCACAACGATGTCGTGATGGGGTAAATGGCGGCAAGAAAAAACACGCTCTCCACCACAAGGAACACCCGCAAAATCCGCTCTCGCATCATGCAATCAGCCTCCACTCGGATGCTTTGGGGGGAGCCTGGAAGGTGCATACGCCAATCGGCGGGCACGGGTTCCGTATATTTTGCCGGGGGCTTTGAGCCCGTGAAAGATTTCCTGCTTACCCTCTTGCGCGTCGTCTCGTCTTATGTGTTACAGTGGGTAACACTATGGCGCGTAACACATCATCGGGACACGATCCGGCGGAGCTGGGCGATCTGGAGCGGGGCATTCTGAGCATTGTCTGGCGGCGTGGCGAGGCGACCGCCGATCAGGTCCGGGAAGAGCTGGAGCGTCCGCTGAAGGACTCGACGATCCGCACCGTGCTGCGGCGGCTGGAAGAGAAGGGCTACCTCGCGCACGCTGTGGACAGTCGCACCTTTGTCTACCGGCCGGCAGAGTCCCCGCAAAAGGTGGCGGGGCGCGCAGTGCAGCGCATCGTGGACTGGTTCTGCGCGGGTTCTGTCGAGGATCTTCTGGTGGGCATGGTGGACTCGAAAGTGGTGAGCCGGGCCGAGCTGGAACGGCTGGCGCGGCGCATTGCGGCGGCCAAAAAGCAGGAGGGAGGCAAAGCATGACGGCGATGATGATCGACGCGGCACTGCGGGGGCTGGCGCTCGCCGCAATCGTTGGGCTGGGCCTGAGCGCGCTCCGCGTCACCAATATTCCGGTGCGCAAAGCCGCGTGGACGCTGGTGCTGATCGCGTCCCTGGCCATGCCTGCCCTGATGCGCTGGCCGGCGATGGCGGGCCTGCAGGGGAAATTCGCCTGGGTGCTGCCCATCGAGCGGAGCCGTGTTGTCGCTCCGCTGCAGGAGGTTGCGGCGCCGCAGATCGTCCCGGTCCTCGTCGCGCCGAAGCCTACGCGAGACACGGCGGACAAAGGTGCGTATTCCGCATCGTCTGAACCCGCGGCATTCGATGGTCTGTCCGCCGCGGATGTAACGGTCACCGCAACGCCGGTGGCGAACTCGGTCGCGCGCCATACGGTTCAGTGGCCGCCGCTGGCAAAGATGATTGTGGGTCTCTATCTCGCGGTGTGCGGCGCGTTGTTGCTGCGGCTGCTCTTCGGATTGGCCGCCGCGCTGCGCCTGTGGACGTCGGCCCTTGAAGTTTCGCCGCTGGATGCGCCTGAGCCGCACGTGCGCGCGAGTGAGAACATCGGTTCTCCCGTCACCATCGGTTCGGGTGTTGTTCTGCCGGCTGCTTACAAACAGTGGGACAGGAAGAAACTGCGCATGGTGCTGGCGCATGAGCGTTCGCACGTCCGGCAGCAGGATTTTTACCTGCAGCTGCTGGCCGGAATCTACACCGCATTCTTCTGGTTCAGCCCGCTGGGGTGGTGGCTGCGGCGCACGTTGTCTTCGCTGGGCGAAGCGATCTCGGATCGGGCGGGAATGAATGCCGCGGCCAGCCCAACGGGATACGCCCAGGTTGTTCTTGAATTCGCGGCACTGCCGCACAGGCCGCTGCCGGGAGTGGCAATGGCATGCTCCGGCAATCTCTCGCGCCGCGTCGAGTCCATGCTGAACGAAAACCACCTGCGCCGCGCCTTCGCAGAGGGGCGGCGGCGCGCGCTGGCCTCGCTGCTGCTGATCCCGCTGGCATTGTTTGCTGTGACGGCGCTGGTGCGCGTGCCGTCGGCTGCCGCCCAGACCGCGCCTCCCGCATCCCAGAGCGCACCGCGGGCGATTCCGCCTGCTGCAGCCGATGCGCCACGGACTGGCGTTTCCACACCGCCGGAAAGCCAGGTGACGACGACCGGCGCCCCTGCACAGGATCAGCCCACCCCGCAAGCTCCGCAGACTCCGCCGCCTCCCGCCCCCGCAGCGGCTCCGCAAGCCGCACCGCCACAGGCGCCGCCCGCTCCTGGCAGCGAACCGGTCCTCCCCGCGGTCGCTCCCCTGGCTCCCCTGGACAACGTTGCGCCCATGCCTCCCGAGCCGCCGCTCGCGGCGTTGCCGCCCGACCTCGACGGTCACGCGGCAACGGCCCTTCTCAGCAACGGCAACGCGGTGACGGTGCACGAACCGCACAGTTTCTTCATCTTCAGCGATGGCGCGGCAGCCAGCGGCTTCGGCTTCCACTTCTCGCAAAACGGCGATTCGTATGCGGTGGTGCAGGGACCGGGCAACCAGTTCACCTTCTCAGGCAACTGGTCGGGCAACTTCGCCGCCGAAATCGACAAGGCGCGCAAAATGACAAACGGCCCCTTCCTGTGGTTCCACCACGACGGCAAGTCGTACATCGTGACGGATCCGGCGATCGTTGCGCAGATCGAGTCTCTCTATGCACCGATGCAGGAGCTGGGAATGCGTCAGAAGTTGCTCGGACAAACGCAGGAGAACCTGGGCAAAGAGCAGGCGGCAATGGCGCAGGCCATGAAGGAGGCTCGCAACATTTCGGTTCCCGACGTCTCGAAGGTGATGGCGCAGGTGCAGGCCGAAATCAAGGCCGAGCAGTCTGAGTGGAACGACAAGATCAGGGCAGAAGTGGACTCAGAACTGAAGGCGGCACAGAGCGAGCTGAGTCCGGAAAAAATGGCAGCCCTCCAGGCCGACATGAAGGCTTACCAGAGCGAACTGAGTCCGGAAAAGATGGCCGAGATGCAAGCCAAATTGAAGGCTGCGGAGAGCCAGCTTAGTTCCGCGAAGATGGCGGAATTGCAGGCAACGCTGAAGGCCGAGGAAGACCGCTGGAACGCGCAGAACATGGCCGAGATGCAGGCGCGGCTGGCCGAAATGCAGGCCAGGCTCGGCGCCGTGCAGGCGGAGTTGTCGGCGCGGCAGGGTGAGTTCGGGTCCAGGATGGGTGAGCTGGGCGAACAGCAGGGCAGGCTCGGCGACGAACAGGGACGTCTGGGCGCGCAGCAGGGAAAGATGGCGCAGGAACTCGACCAGCAGGTTCAGAAGATCATCCAGGACACGCTGCAGAACGGCAAAGCGCAGCCCGTTCACTAGAGCGGCAGCACTCAGGGGAGAACGGGAGCGATGTTCCGAGCATCGGGAAGTGCTTTGCCCCAGCGGCCGCTTTCCTCGCCGTGAGCGCTGCTCGCCGGACGGCGCGCAGCAGGACAGCGCACAACTGATAGACTCGTAAACGCAATGCCCCTCACCATCTATCTGGTTGCCGCGGTGGCGGCCTATCTGCTGGGCTCTGTTCCTTTCGGATATCTGCTGGTGCGCATCTTCCGCAAGGAAGACATTCGCAGCAAGGGCAGCGGCAATATCGGGGCAACCAACGTGATCCGCTCGGGCGCGAAGGGCCTCGGCGCGGTGACGTTTGTCCTCGATGTCGTCAAAGGATATTGCGCCGTGCTGTGCTGCGAGATTGCCGTCGCGCACCTCAGCATGGCTCCCGGGGTGCGTCTGAATGCGGTCGCCCTCGCCGCGTTGTTCGCGATCCTTGGACACATCTACCCAGTCTGGCTGGGCTTCAAAGGCGGCAAGGGCGTGGCCACGGCATTCGGCGTTTTTCTGGCGCTGGCTCCGTGGGCGGCGCTGGCGGGGCTGGGCATCTTCGTCGTCGTCTTCGCCATCTCCCGCTACGTTTCGCTGGGATCGATTCTCGCCGCCGCGGCGTTTCCGGTGATCGCCGTTCTGCTGCCCCATGGGCCGCGAAGCGCCTTCTTAACAGCCGTGCTCTTCCTCGTGCCGCTCATCGTCATCGCCAGGCATCGTCAGAACATCGCGCGGCTGATGAACGGGACCGAATACCGCTTCGGCAAAGCAAGGACATCCGCGGCATGAGCTGTATCGCGGTCATGGGCAGCGGAGCATGGGGCACCGCGCTGGCCATCAGCCTGGCGCGCCGCGGCGGCCACCACATTGCCCTGTGGTCCTACGATTCGGACGTGGCGGCAACCATGCGGCAGACTCGCGAGAATGCCGGGTTCCTGCCCGGTTTCCTCCTCGCTGACTCGATCGCTGTCACCACCGATCCGGGCGAAGCGCTGGCCGGCGCGGAAATCGTCGTCAGCGTCACGCCATCGGAGTTCACGCGCTCGTCCTACTCCGCTTTTGCGCCGCATCTGCGCCCCGGCCAGTTGCTGGTGAGCGCGACCAAGGGCATCGAGGACAGGTCCTTTCTGCGCATGACCCAGGTGATCGGGGAAGTGCTTGCCACTCGCGGGCTCCAGTTGCCCTGCAGCGTCCTCAGCGGACCCTCCTTTGCCCAGGAAGTTGCCGCGGGAGCGCCGACAGCCATCACCATTGCCTCGGCCGATGCCGAACTGGCGGGGCGGGTGCAGCGGGAATTTTCCAGCAGTTCGCTGCGCCTTTACACCAACGACGACGTGGTGGGGGTGGAGCTGGGCGGTTCGCTCAAGAACGTGATTGCCATCGCGGCCGGCATTGTGGCGGGCCTGGGACTGGGGTTCAACAGTAATGCCGCGCTCATTACCCGGGGCATTGCGGAGATGACCCGCCTGGCCGTCGCCTGCGGCGGCAGAAGGGAAACCCTCGCCGGGCTTTCCGGGGTGGGCGATTTGGTGCTCACCTGCACGGGGTCGCTCTCGCGCAATCGCACGGTGGGCATGAAACTGGGCCGCGGGCAAAAACTGAGCGACATTCTGGCGGGTCTCGAGGGGCAGGTAGCCGAGGGGGTCCGGACGACCTCTGCCGCTTTGGGCCTGGCCCGCCTGCATGGGGTAGAAATGCCCATTGCCGAGCAGATGGAGGCCATCCTGATGCACGGAAAATCTCCCGAGCGCGCCATAGCGGAACTGATGGTCCGGCCAGGGCGCGATGAATAGCCCCGCCGGCGGGTTACCGGGCATGACAAATGCCCCTCCATGGAGGGATAACCGTAGTAATATCTATCTGATAACATGTTCGGACCCTTTCCTACCACCTTCGTGTGAGCGTAGGGCGCCCCGAGACTTCGTACACTAACAGCGAAAGGCTCTGCGGCCTCCGTGCGGCCATGGAGTGCGGATCGTCATGCTGGAAGCTCCCAGACCCGCTGCCCGGCATAGCTCGTCGCCGGGAATCCCGCGATTGCGCCGGCGCGTCTTCACGCGCTTCATGGTGGTGTTCGCGGGACTGGTCGCCATCACGGTGACCGCGATGCTGCTGGTCCAGCAATTGACTCATAGTCCGTGGGTTCTTGGGTTTGCTGGGAGCTTCGCCGGCCTCGGCATGGCTGTGGCTCTGGGCTCGCTGTGGAGCGGGCGATTCGAAAAGCGCCTGCAGGAACTCGTGGAAGTGATTGAGTCGGGCTCGCCGCTGCACGGCCAGGAGCTCATCCGCCAGACTTCCGATCGCCTCTTCGCAGAGCTCATCATCACCTGGCAGAATGCGGTGAAAACCCTGCAGGATGGCTGGCAGGCCAAGCACGAAGAAGCACGCCGCGCCTACGAAACGCTGGCCGAGCTGATCCGCATGATGGCCAAGGCCGTGGACGAGCGCGCCGCCTATCTGCGCGGCCACTCCGAGCGCGTGGCCCGCTATGCCGCAGCCATTGCGCGCAAGATGGGCCTGGACGAGGAGAAGGTTGAATGGGTCCGGCTCTCCGGCCTGCTGCACGATATCGGCACCTTAGGCATTGAAGACTATCTGGTGATGAAGGACGCTCCGCTGGCGCCGGAAGAGTTCGAAATCGTGAAGGCGCATACCGTCAAGGGCGCGGCCATCCTGCGCCCGATCGAAATGCTGCACGAACTGATTCCCGGTGTGGAGCTGCACCACGAATCGCTGGATGGCATGGGCTACCCCTATGGGCTCAAAGGCGACCAGATCCCCCTCATGGCGAGAATCATCTCCGTCGCCGATTCGTTCGACGCCATGACCACGCCGCGTCCTTACCAGGCGGCAATGAACCCTGAGTACGTTCTGGAAGTCATGTCTCGACTTTCCGGGACGCGCTACGATGCCGCGGTGGTGGATGCTCTGGCGGCCCTGGTGCGGAGCGGCGCGCTGGAAGTGAAAAAAATGCGGGTTCCCGTCTCGTTCCGCATGAGAAGGCCGACCGCCGAGGTGGTTTAACCACAGATCGCTGCAAACTGCATCCGAGGGGGTTCGTTACACTCGACTCAGTCGGGTTGAGGTGTTTTGTCTCATGATTCAGACGTTGTTCGGCAGTCTCGACGAGCCGGAAAAGAAGAGCATTTTCGAGCGGATGCGGCAGGCGGTCTCGCGCACGCGCGACAGCCTGGGAGAACGCATTGACAACGTCCTGTCGATGGCGCGCACGGTCGACGAATCCGCGCTCGAAGAGCTGGAGATGAGCCTGATCGCTTCCGATATCGGCGTCGTCACGTCGGCGGAGATCGCCGGGAATTTGCGCGAGCGGGCGAAGCGGCAGCAGATCCGCGACGGCGCGGAACTGAAGGAACTGCTGAAGGAACAGCTGCAGAGGATGCTGGATGAAAACGTGCGGCCGCCCTCCGCGGTGGCTGCCCCTCCGGAAGTGATCATGATGGTGGGCGTGAACGGTACCGGCAAAACGACGACCAGCGGCAAGCTGGCCGCATACTATCGCGTCCAGGGCAAAACCGTCCTGCTGTGCGCGGCCGATACGTTTCGCGCCGCCGCCATCGAGCAGCTGGAGGTATGGAGCGAACGCAGCGGCGTGGAAATGATTCGCACGAAGCAGGGCGGCGATCCTTCCGCGGTCCTGTTCGACGCGCTGACCGCGGCCAGGTCGCGGCAGAACGATGTGGTGATTGTCGACACCGCCGGACGCCTGCACACCAAGAGCGGGCTGATGGCGGAGCTGGACAAAATGCGCCGCACCGCGCAGCGCATCGTTCCCGATGCTCCGCACGAGGTGCTGCTGGTGCTGGATGCGACGACGGGGCAAAACGGGCTGCAGCAGGCTCGCCAGTTCACTGAGTCTGCCGGAGTCACGGGCATTGTGCTGACCAAGCTCGACGGTACCGCCAAAGGCGGCATTGCCGTGGCCATCGCACGCGAGATGAAGCTGCCGGTCAGATTTGTGGGCACGGGAGAAGCACTGGAAGACCTGTTGCCTTTTGACAGCGAGGCGTTTGTGAATTCGCTTCTGGCAGCCTAGCGGCAATGTTCCGCGGGTTGAAAGGACTGATGTGAGGAGAGTATCCGAAAGCCGGCTTCCCGCTGAAGAGTGGATGCAGGAAGCGCTGGATCTGGCGCGCCGCTCGCTGGGATTCGCGTCTCCGAATCCCGCGGTGGGCTGCGTTCTGGTCAGGGACGGCGCCGCTGTGGGCAGGGGGTTCCACGGCTACGACTGGCTGGAGCATGCGGAAATCGGCGCCCTGAAGAATGCCGGCAAGAATGCGAAGGGTTCGACGGCGTATGTCACGCTCGAGCCCTGCTGCCATACCGGACGCACCGGCCCCTGCACCCAGGCGCTCATCGACGCCGGAGTATCGCGCGTTGTGGTTGCTACCACCGATCCCAATCCCGTCGTCTACGGCAAGGGCATCGAGCAGCTGCGTGCGGCAGGCATCGAAGTGAACGTCGGGATGTTTCAGCGGGAGGCGCGTGAGATCAACGATGGCTTTGCCCGGCACGTGCGCAGCGGCCTGCCCTTCGTCACCCTGAAATCGGGGCTTTCCCTTGACGGCCGCATTGCCCCTGCGCCCGGAACCGCGCCTCCCGGCGCTCCGGTTTATCTCACCGCCGAGAGTTCGCGCGCGGAGGTCCATCGCATGCGGCATAACTGCGATGCGGTCATGACCGGAATCAATACCGTGCTGCAGGACGATCCGCAGCTGACCGATCGGTCGGGATCTCCCCGCCGCCGCCCCCTGATGCGAGTCGTCCTGGACTCGGCCCTGCGCATTCCGCTCGACGCCAGGCTGGTGCGCACGGCGAAGGACGATCTGATGATCTTCTGCGCCATTGCCCCCACGGACCGGCAGCGTACGCTGGAGGCCATGGGCGTTCGCGTGGAGCGCGTCGATCCTGAGACAGCTCCGGCCGGCAACGCCCCGCGCCGTCCAGGCGACCCGGCCCGCCGCGCCGGCGTCTCGCTCGGCCAGGTGCTCAAGCGTCTCGGCGATCTGCAGATTCTCTCCGTCATGATCGAGGCGGGCGCGCAGCTCAACGGCTCCGCGCTGGGCGGCAGACACGTCGACAAGCTGACGCTCTTTTATGCGCCGGTCTTTCTCGGCCCGGGCGCCGTGCCGCTCATCCAGGACGCGATCCCCGGCCCCCTCCTCTCCGGCTCGCCGCGGGTCGACTGCTTCGGACCGGACGTTCGCGTGGAGGCGTATCTTCGCGACCCGTGGGCGTAGAGGCTTTGGCGTAATCTGAAAGCATGTTCACGGGCATTATCGAAGCCACCGGCAGCATTGCAAACCTGGAGCCGCGGCAGGGCACCACGCGCATTGCAGTCTCTGCGCCGGCCTTTGCCGGGCGCCTGCGCAAGGGTGACAGCATAGCCGTGAGCGGAACCTGCCTGACGGCTCTCGAGATCGAGCCGCCGCTTTTCTATGCAGACCTGGCGGCTGAAACCATTGCCCGTACCTCTCTCGGCCTCTTGCGCCCCGGATCGATCGTCAACCTGGAGATGCCCACCCCGGCAGGCGCTCCGCTGGGTGGCCATATCGTGCAGGGGCATGTAGACGGCCGCGGCGAGATGCTGTCGTTAGAACCCGTCGATGCCAAGGCCGATCCGAGTCTGACCGACTGGTGGTTGCGCGTGCGCATTCCCGAGAATGTCCGGCCCTACATCGTGGAAAAAGGTTCGATCGCGATCGAGGGCATCAGCCTGACCGTCGCCGCCTGGGACGGCGAGGTCGTGACGATCGCGATCCTGCCGCACACCCGGAGCGCCACGAATCTCCGCCTGCTCAAGCCGGGCGCTCCCGTCAATATCGAAGCCGATGTGATGATCCGCCTGGCCGTGGAGGGGCGCCGCCAGCCGCAGTCAGGTTTTGACGTAACGCTGGAATATCTGCTCGCCAACGGCTACTGAATACCTACGCTTCGCTCTGCGCTCCAGGACGCGAACCCTCCGCGGTCTGTGCGCGCACCCGCTTCAGATAATCGGCCAGGGTTTGCCCCGCCGTCGGCGTAAAGGTCTCCGCCAGAGTCTCCGCGTGCTGGATGCGGTCCACGCGAAAATTGCGGAAGTCGACGCGCATCTCGCACCAGGCCGCCATCGTCCACACGCCGCCCCAGAAGTAGAGCGCCAGGGGATGCACGCGCCGCACGCTGGGCTGTCCGTCCTCGCGGGAATACGCCACTAGCACGATGCGCCGCTGCTGCGCGGCTGCGTGCAGCTGGTCGAGCTTACGGCGCACCTCCACAGGAGCGCGCAGGCCCGGAGCATACAGCAGCACATCGTCGATGTTTTCGCGCAGGCTGGCCGGCAGCACCGCTTCGATCTTGCGCAGGGCGCGATTGGCAGCCTCAGTCAGCTGTGTGCCGCCCCAGGCTTCCACCATGCGGGCGCCCAGCACCAGCGCTGCGATTTCTTCGCGATCGAACATGAGCGGCGGGATATCGAAGTCGCGGCGCAGCGTGTAGCCTACGCCCGCTTCGCCGGTGATGGGAACGCCGGAGAGCTGCAGGTCCTGCACATCGCGATAGATGGTGCGATGCGAGACCTGCAGCTTCTCCGCGAGGTTTCTGGCCGTCAGCAAACGCCCGGAACGCAGCAGCTGGACAATGCGAAAGAGACGGTCGGCACGGCGCATACCGGCATTCTAGAGGCACAGCTAGACGGCCGCATGCAGCCCGATGCGATTGCCTTCCGAATCGAGGATCTGCGCCACCCAGCCCACGTTCGGAACATGGTTCTTCGGTTCGACGATGCTGCCCCCGGCAGCCTCCACGCGCCCCAGCACGTCGTCGAATTTGCCGTCGCAGTTCAGGTAGATCACAACGCCGGCCGGCGAAGGGAGGTGACCCTCCCCGTACGCCAGCGCACCGGAGACGCCGGGCCGCTGGTAGGGGAAGATGGCCAGGTTCGGCCACGATGCATCGTGCTTCAGAGGCCGCGCAAAGATCGTCTCGTAGAAGCGGATGGCGCGGGGAAAGTCCGAGGCGGGGATCTCGAACCAGGTGATGGTGGACGTCACGGTTTCTTCCAGGGTCGGCATGGTGTTCCTCTCGCAGTGGATTTTGACTACGAGAGGAGCATAGGAAACCCCTGCTGACAGCGTGGTGTCAGCAGCATGTCAGTGCCAGCGAAAATCTCACTGCGGCGTAATTATCCCCCCCACCGGCGTCCGCTGCGGATAGTTCTTCGCATCGGAACTCCTGAAAGCCGGCCGCGCCAGGTGCATCTCGTCCGCGATCGCGTCGATATATTTCAACCCCGAGCCGGTATTGAACAGCACCACGCGATCGCTCGGTTTCAGGAACCCGGTCGCCAGCAGGTGATCGTACGCAGCCGTGGCCGTTGCCCCCTCGGGACACAGCAGCAGCCCCTCCTTGCGCGCCCAGTCGAGCAGGGAAGCGAGGATCGTCTCGTCGGGCAAATCGACAACGGTCCCGCCCGACTCGCGCACGATCTCCAGGATGATCGAGTCGCCGTACGGCTTCGGCACGCGCAGGCCGGCAGCAAAGGTCGATGCATTCTCGAACATCTTTGACACAGCTGCGCCCTCCTTCCACGCACGCGCGATCGGCGCGCAGCCGGAGGCCTGTACGGCAATCATCTTCGGCCGTTTCCCTGAAACCCACCCCAGCTGCTCCATCTCCTCAAAGGCCTTCCACATCCCAATCAGGCCAACGCCGCCGCCGGTCGGATAGAAAACCGCGTCGGGGTACTCCCAGCCCAGCTGCTCCACCAGCTCGTAGCCCATGGTCTTTTTGCCTTCCACGCGGAACGGCTCCTTCAGCGTCGAGACGTCGAACCACCCCTCGCGTTTCGCGCCCTCTGCCACCATCCGTCCGCAGTCGGAGATGAGCCCATCCACCAGGGTCACGTGGGCGCCATAGGCCACGCCCTCCAGGTAGTTGGCCATCGGCACGTCGCGCGGCATAAAGATGTGGGCCTCGATGCCCGCTGCGGCGGCGTAGGCCGCGAGCGCACTGGCCGCATTGCCGGCCGACGGCGCGGCCAGCTTCTTCAGCCCGTAATGGCGCGCCATGCTCACGGCCGCCGACATGCCCCGCGCCTTGAAGCTGCCCGTGGGATTGTCCGCCTCCTCTTTGACCAGAAGGCCGGGATGCCTCCGCGACGGCAGCATCGGCGTCCAGCCCTCGCCCAAAGTGACGGGTTCGACCGCCGGCAGCACCGCGGCGTAGCGCCACATGGAGGGCGGAGCGTCAGCGTCGGGCTTTTGCGCGCTCTTCCAGCTCTCCGGATCGTAGCGTACATACAGCGATCCGGCGCATGCCGGGCAAACCGTTTGCGGGGTAGCGGCGGAAATCGACAGATGGCAACGGGAACACTCCAGGATTGCGATTGAAGGCATAAGAAAAGGATACAAGTTGCACGATCGCCGGGATCGGAAGGCCCAGGTTCCCGGCGATTGGTCCGCTCTAACCGGCGGAATTTGAACGCCGGCGTCAACGCCCCGCGCAATCGCCGCATCTCTCCCAGGGAAGACTCCCAGTGGAGGGTGTTCATGCCCCGGCTTCACCGCGTCGCCTGTTGCACCGCCTCATTCGCCCTGCTGCTCTGGCTTTTTGCCGGGGTCGGATGCGGTTCTTCGGCCAGCATGAAGACGTCAGGCTCAGGCGGAACGGGCAGCGGTGGTTCCGGCGCGAGCTCGCAAAACTGTCCTACCGTCAAACTCGCAGAAGCCGCTCCGCAGCCGTTTCCCACAGCGCCGCCGCTTCCGCCGCCCACACCAGGCTCCAGCGCCTTCGGATCGGTCTGCGTCCCGACGCCCGCCGGCGGCGCCAGCGTCACCTCGCCTATGAGCATGACCGCCGTGGCCAGTCTCACCCAGGCTCCGATTGAGTACATGCGCGTCTACATCGACGGCGTCGCGGACTATTTCACCTTTTACAACCAGTTCACGGCGCTCTTCTGGATGCCGGCAGGCACGCACAACATCGAAGTGCTCGCAACGGACGCGAACGGCAACAACGTCAGTACCAGCTTTTCGGTCAACGTGACGGGAGCCGGCTCGCCCACCGTCTCGGGCATCCAGAACATTCCCAACTGGGAGCCCTGCTCGGCGCTCTACGCGCCGGGCACGCCGCGCGCCGGGCAAATCTGCGCCGCCGGGATAGGGAATGCGGTTTCCACCATGACGGAGGGCGTCAGCAACCCCTCGCTGAGCGGCTCCTCCGCGCATTTCACCCTCGGCGGACCCACTGGCTACTCGAACGAGCTGTACACCATGTCGCTCGGTGGCGGCGACTCTCCCACACACTTCGTCTATGACTTCTACATCATGGTCGACAACCCCGGCGCGGTTCAGGCTCTGGAGTTCGACGTGAACCAGACCATCAACGACACGCGATGGACATGGGGCACAGAATGTAACTTCAACGGGAACTATCCCAACGTAGGCGAGTGGGACGTCTGGAACGGCGCTCCGGACACGGGCTGGCAGAAAACCAGCGCCCCGTGTCCGACGTTTCCCGCCAATCAGTGGAACCACATCGTGTGGACCTTCGAGCGCGTCGGCCAGCAGGTCCACTACATCAGCCTGCAGGTGAACAGCAACACCTATCCTCTCGATCTGTATTACGCGGCCCAGCAGGATTGGTCGATGGGACAGATCAACGTGGCATTCCAGATGGACGGCAACGTGAATCAGACGCCCTACAACGCCTGGCTCGACAAGGTGAATCTCACCGTCCAGTAAGCCGCTGCAGCCGTTGCCTCGCATGCTTCCGTGCAACGGCTGCAGCGGAGCAGCGATTTCCAGGCTCGATGTCCCAGCCTGTCTGATAGATTGTCTAGAGCCCGCCGCAGCGGGCCGCATTGCATTGAGAACACCCGGCAGGCTTGCCTTGTGCCTGTCGTAACACATACCTCTGGCGCCGGAAAAACCGGCCGCGCATGTGTTTTTTCCATTGCACACAAAGAGAACACTGCCCACAATGGAAACCAAAACGGCCATGCAATCCCGCCTGGTTCGAGTTGTCGCACAATTCCTGGCAGCGGGCTTCACGACATGGGTGCTGATGACCTGGTTCGGCGGGAGGCATACGCTGCTCTATGTCTGGCCGCTCACCGCCGTCCCGCTGGCCCTCGCACTCGGCAGCTGGCACAGCCGGCTGGATCGCTCCCTGCAGCTCGCAGGCAGCGCACTGGGGGAGCTGGCCGTCTGCTCGGCGCTGGGTATTCCCCTGTGGATCGGCCTCAGCCTCTCCATCGGGCAGTCGCTGGAAGTCTGGGCCGCCGGAGAGATTCTCTCCCGTTCGGTCACCTGCTTCCAGGACCTCAAGAAACGCGTGAATGTGCTGCGGCTCGGCATCGTGGCCGTGGTCGTACCCGCTCTCTTCGAGCGCATCGTGGCCGATCCGTTCGCTGCGCTCACGCACAGTTCCGTCTCCACCACGTGGAAGATCATGGCTCCTGCCGACACCCTGGGTCTGGCCATTGGGTTGCCGGCTTTGCTTTTCCTGCTTTCAGGCGAATACCTTCCCATCCGCAGGCTGCGGCCTTACCTTGCCCCGGCGGCGGGCACGCTGGGTCTGTTTCTGGCCACCTCCGTTCTGGTTTTCGCGCAGTCGTCCAGCGGGCTGCTCTTTCTCATCTTTCCCCCGCTCACGCTGGTGCTCTTTGCTCTCGGGCTCGAGGGTGCGGCCGTTGCCGTGCCGTTGCTCGCCGTCGTCGCCTGCATCGCCACGGCGCACGGATACGGCCCGGCGTTGCTGATTGCCGGCTCGGGACAGCACGCTCGCATCTTTGGCTTCCAGGTCTTTGTCGCCGCGGTGGCTGAGGTCGCCCTCTCGGTGGGCGCGCTGCTCGACGAGCGCAAAGGCGCGGGCAGAGCCGCCGAGGAAGCCCAGTCCATTTACCAGACCCTCATCCAAAACACACAGGACATGATCATTCTCTCCACGCTCGATGGCGCGGGCCGCTTTGCCTCCCCGGCCGTGGAGAAGATCACCGGCTGGACGCCGGAGGAGTTTGTTGCCCGGGGGCAACTGGCCACCATCCACCCGGACGACCGGGAACTGGCGCGAAAGATTCTCGCCAGTCTGGCCGCCGGAAAAATGAACCATACGCTGCGCTATCGGCTGCTGTGCAAAGACGTCGCGTTCCGCTGGGTGGAAGCCAACCTTCGCGGCTATCGCCACTCCGGCTCCGTCGACATCGCGGGCTACGTGGCGACGGTGCGCGATATATCTGCACAAAAGGAAGCCGAAGACAGCCTGATGGCGGAGCGAGCCGTCCTCTCCCAGGAGAATCAGTACCTCGCGGACCTGGCCGCACGCGACGAGCTCACCGGAGTCGCCAATCGGCGCGCCTTTAACGTGGCCCTCGAGCAGGAAGCCCTGCGCCATACGCGGCTGGGCAAGCCGCTTGCGCTGCTCATGGTCGACGTCGATTACTTCAAGATGTACAACGACCGCTTTGGCCACCAGGAAGGCGATGTGTGTCTGAAGCGGATGGCCGAAACACTGCAGGCCTGCGTCGGGCGCGTTTCCGATCTGGTGGCTCGCGTCGGCGGCGAGGAGTTCGCGGTTCTGCTGCCGAACACTGACGAGGTGGGCGCGCGCAAAGTGGCGCTCGATATGCTGAACCGCGTGCGCACCCTGGCCATCAAAAACATCGACAGCCCGCTCGGCCGTGTCACCATCAGCGTCGGAATGGCAATATGGCCGTCGCAGTTCGCCACGGATACGGCATCGCTGCTGCAGCAGGCGGACCGCGCCCTGTACGAAAGCAAGCGCAACGGCAGAAACCGCCTCTCCGTCGCGGCCGATGTCGCGTCCGTCTCGTCGCCGGGGCAGTACAGAAGCACGTCGTAGAGCCGGATCGTCCTGGGTCCCGGCCCTGGCTCTACCCTCCGGCACTCGCCGCCGGCGATACGCGCATCTCCCCATGTCCCTCGAAATATTTCTCGATCTCCTCGAGCGTCCTGCCTTTCGTCTCCGGCAGGAAGAACGTTGCCGTCACGAAATAGACGACCGTGCAGGCCGCCCAGAAAAAGAACATGGCATAGTAGCCGTAGCGGCCCACCACGGGCAGAAACAACGCGGCAATCAGCGTGGAGATCCCCTGGTTGATGAGCAGCGCAATGCCCATCCCCGTGGAGCGAATGCGCGTCGGCATCAGCTCCGAGAGCATCAGCCACACCACCACGCCGGGGCCGAACGAATAGGCCAGAATGAAGAGCCCCAGGCAGGACGCCACCAGCCATCCCGTGCCTGCTTCCGGAATCGGCCCGTAGCGCGCGCGCTTAATGGTCAGCCTTGCGTTCGCCTGCTGCGAGTCCGGCGCAATGCGCAGCACCGGATCGTCGCTGTCGCTCAGCACCGTGTCGACGTAGTCGCCGTGTCCGTAGGAGTAAGTCACGGTGAGCGACATGGGACGGCCGTTGACTCCGGCCGCAAACGCGCCGCGATCGAGCGGCAGCGTGACGCTGGAGCCCGTCTGCGCCGCCTGCACGCGCGCCAGGGCGTCAACGCTGTGCGACTCAATGCGCAGAAAGATCAGCCCTGCCGCGGCTAGCGCGATCACCACGCCGCCGGTTCCGATGCGCAGCAGAAAACGCCGCCCCCGGCGATCGACCAGCGCCGCGCTGACCAGCGTCATCAGGCAGTTCAGCAGCTTCACCACCACATCGCCCTGGGTCGCGTGGCGCGCCGTCATCCCCGCCTGGCGCAGGATGATGACCAGGAAGCTCAGGATGGAATTGATGCCGGTGGTTTGCGTACAGGCCAGCACGATACAGGCCAGCACGAAGGGCACAACGTATTTGCGCCGCAGCAGAGAGTCGCGGACGCCGGAAGCGGCGGTCGTGCGCTCCTCCTGCGCCAGCTCCTCCATCTCTTTCCAGGCAATATCGGCTTCTGCGGCAGGCGCTGCGCGCAGCAGTGCGGCCCGCGCTTCGGCAAACCTGCCCTTGCGAAACAGCCAGCGCGGCGATTCGCTCAGCGCCCACGCCGTGGCAAAGAAGAGGATTCCCGGATAGATAACCGCAAGGAACATGCCGCGCCACGCGTGGTTTTCCGCCGCGCGGATCAGAATGGCATTGCCCGCGGCGTGGGCGATGGCCGTCTCCGCCTGGCGCGTATAAAGGAAGCCGATCAGCGCCGCGATCACGATGCCGAAGGTCAGCATGAACTGGAAGATCGCCGTTCCGCGCCCGCGCTCGTTAGCGCTCAGGCACTCTGCCAGATACAGCGGCATCACCACTGCGATCACTCCGCCGCTCATGCCCTGCAGCAGCCGCCCCAGAAACAGGCTCATGAACCCGTGCGACAGCACGATGATCACGATGCTGGCCACGAACATGACCCCGCTGACGATGGTCATCTTCTTGCGGCCCATCCAGTCCGCCAGCACGCCCGCGGCCAGCGAAGAGAACATGCTGCCGCCCAGCACGGCGGCCACCACCAGCGATTTTTGCTCGATGGTCAGATCGATGGTGCCGCTCAGATAGAGCAGCGCCGCCGCGATGATGCCGATGTCCGCGCCGTAGAGCAGGCCGCCCAGCCCCGAGACGCCCATCAAAAATCGCCGATAACCCAACCCAGTTCCGTCTCTCATAGCGCCGCGGGCGTTGCCGATTCAGGATGCACTGTGTGGTTCTCCTTGATGCTTCTCCGCTACCTTAGCAGCCGCAGGGCATTCTCGCGATAGACCTTTTTCAGAACATCGTCGGGAAGGGATAGACCGTAGATATTCCACCGGCCCTGGCGCGAAGCGTGCGAAGGGTACTCAAAATACTCATCTGCCGTTTCGAGGAAGCGGAAGTAGAGCCGGTACATGCTCTCCTCCGGCAGCAGGTCTGTGCCAAAGAGAATCCGGTCGGCGAAGCGCAGAAAGAACGCGCGCGCTGTGTACGGCTGCCGCCCCAGCTCCGACGCACGGGCGCTGATGTCGACATACACGTTCGGATACGTCTCCAGCAGTTTTGTGGCGCGCGCCAGGTTCTCGCCGCTCTCCGCCACATGCGCCGCCACAAACGTCGTCCCCGGATGGCGCGCAATGACCCGGTCGCGCTGGTCGAGCAGCTCCGATTTCGAATATTGCGAACCGTAGAATCCCCAGTCCGGATGCGCCGCCAGCTCCTCGAACCGCTCGTTGCGGCTGTCGATGGGCAGAAAGAACGCATCCGGGTCGGCAGTGTGAAACATAACCGGAATGCCCAGCTCTGCGGCCTTGTCGAAGATCGGCGCCAGCCGCTCGTCGTCGATGCGCAGCAACTGCCCGCTGCCGTCCCGCACGCTCAGTCCCAGGTCCTTCCAGAACTTGATGCCTACCGCGCCGCGCTCCACCAGCCGCTCCAGAAACTCGCAGGTCCTCAGCACGAAGTCCGGCTCGCCGACGCCCGCCCAGTCCATCCACCCGATGGTGGCGAAGCGCTGCGCGTCCGCGGCGCGATACTTATCGATCATGCGCAGCGCCGCATCGCCGGTCTGCATCGTGATGTTGACGACCTTCTCGATGCCGCACGTATCCATCACGCGCAGCACGTCGGCCGGCTCCATCGAGTCGAGATGGTTGTGGTAATCGACGGCAGGGAAGCGGGGACGCTGAATCTCGTGCTCGGGCGCCGCCAGCATCGATCGCGGGTGAAATTCTCCCAGAGGCAGCGTCACCTCCGCCTTGGCCGTCACCAGCGCGACAAACTTGTCCTGTTCCTTTTGCGTGTCCGCGGAATCCATGCGCCTCAGCCCTACACCAGGATCAGTTCCACGTTCTGGCTCCGCAGCGCGTCCTCTGCCTCGCGGGGAATGTTCTTATCCGTGATGACGCAGTGAATTGCCGAGGTTGGCACGATGCGCGAGAGGCTGCGGCGATTGAATTTTGTCGAGTCGCACACGACCACTACCCTCCGCGCCGCCTTCACCATGGCCCGGTTCACACGCGACTCAAGGAAGTTCGGCGTGGTGATGCCGGTTTCCACATCGAACCCGTCCACGCCCAGAAACAAAATGTCCGCGTGCATCTCGTTCAGCACGTCTTCCGCCAGCGGCCCGACCAGCGAAAACGAATTCTTCCGCAAAGTCCCGCCGATCAGGATTACCTCGAAGTTCGTATTCGTCAATTCCGCGGCGATGTTCACCGCGTTCGTAATCAGCGTCAGCTGCGAATAACGCTTCAGCGCGTGCGCAACCGCCGTAGTCGTCGTGCCGGAGTCCAGCATCACGCACTGGCCCTCCTGCACCATCTTCGCCGCCTCGTCCGCAATGCGCTGCTTCTCCTGCGAATGCTGCTTCTGCTTCTCCTGCAGCGACGGATCGAAGAGCGCTCCCGACTGCATCCGCAGCGCCCCGCCGTGCGTGCGCTGGATCAGTCCCCGCGACTGCAGATGTTCGAGATCCTTGCGGATCGTGATCTGCGAAATCCCGAGCGTGCGCGAAAGTTCTCCCACCAAAACGCGCCCCTGGCTCTGCACCAGCGACAGAATGTGGCGGCGGCGCTCATCGATGAGCATCTGGCTGCTGTCGTTTGTTTCCAGGGCTGTCTTCATGGGTTTCCGTGCCATGCTTCCCGTGTCGTCCTCTCCACTGCGCGCCGTGCGCGCGGCCTCGATGCGTAAGCCGCATCATAGCTGCTCCGCGCCCGCCCGTGCCAACGGAATGCGAACCTCACGGAAGGCGTTGTATCTTCGCCGGATTGAACACCGTCGACATATATCCGGCAATGTGAATCCGAAACTGCTGCTGCGCGTCCTCGCCGCTCAGCCCCTGCGCCGTCACCGTCACATCGTAGTCGCCCGGCTCAGTCCACGCGTGGTTCGTCGCGCGGCCTTCCGCCGTCACGCCATCGCCGAAATCCCATTGCCACCCCACCACCGGATCGCCTCCCGTCTGTTCCGCCGAGAACGCAAGCGTGTCTCCCGCTGTGCCTCCCTCGGCATGCTCGATCTTCATCATCGGTGTCTCAGGAACCACGCTGCGGTCGATCAGCTTCAGCACGCGCACCGACTGTGCCGGAATCTCCATCTCCACAGCGCCCCCCGCCGGTCCCGCCACGTCCTTGCTGTCCAGAACGTCATAGATGGCATAGTTCCCGCCAGCCGCAAGGCCCAGCCGCTCCAGCGAAATCGTCCGCTGCACCGGCTGCTTCGTCCAGTTGAAGACCGTCAAAATGCTCTGGCGCGGCGATTCCTTCAGCAGGAAGATCGTCGGCTGACCATCCTGCTCGCGGTAGTCCATCAGGTCGACGGGCGTGGAAGCCCGCCCCAGCCGCACCATGTCGATCAAATCCTGGTTCTCGATCAGCGCCACCCGGTCCGTCATCCGCTCCAGCGACGGCAGGTTGTCGCCGATCTCCAGCATTCCGCCGGAAACCGCAGCCAGAGCCATGGAGGCCCGCGCTTCGTCCAGCGTCGCCGGCGTCCGGCTCTCATGCCAGCTCTGATCGGAGATGGTCTGCGTCGAGACCGTAAAGGCATCCGGATCCGACACGAAGAAATTGCGATCCATGTAGTACCGCGCCGCAATCCCCGTCGCCGCGTCCTTCGTCGCGTCAAAGGTGTGTCCCGTGTCCTGCGAGATGCGCCCGTAGTCCACATAGCCCACGGGGTTCATCATCACGCTGCCGTCTTTGTCCAGATACACATCGTCGCCCACGGCGCTGCGAATAATACCCAGCCCGATGCGCTGCGCCTCCATGGCGGTAGTGCCGGGCTTGTAGTAATAGCCCTCGATCGCGCTGTCGTCCATGAAGTCGAGCTTGATGTAGTGAATGCCCCACTTCTGCACCAGCGTCGAATAGGTCATGCGCAGATAGTCCTGCGCGCCAGGATTCGTCGTGTCCAGAATGAAGAGCCGATCTTTCCCATCGGTCGCAGACCCCGCCGGAATCGGCTGCCCCTGCGCGTTGTGAATCAGCCAGTCGGGGTGATGCTCATACACCCACGACCGCTCCGACACTTCAAACGGAGCAGTCCAGATACCCGGCGTCAGACCCAGCCCGCGAATTTTGTATTCGAGCGCGGTCATACCATGCGGGAAGAGCGTTGCATTCGGCGTGGTGTACTCGCCGCGCGCATACTGGTAGCCCTCGTCGATGTGGAAGACCTGGTAGCCATACCGCTGCAGGTGCGCCGCGAGCCACTGCGCGTTGGTCAGCGCGGCGCCTTCATTCAGGCCGAAGTAGAACGCCGTCCAGCTCCACCAGCCCAGCAGCGGCGGCGCAGCAACGCGCGCGTGGTGGATCTTCCGAATCAGCGAGCCGTACGTTTCCAGCTGCCCGTGATAATCCTTGTCGACGCTCAGCAGCACCCGCTCTGAGGCCAGCGTGCCGCCGGGAGCGACAGGAATACGGAGCGGGATCTGATCTTCCGCCGGAGAGTTCTGGAGCGAGTTCTCCTTCTCCATCTCCGTTGTGCCCGTCGAATCCACTTCGAAGGCAGCAATGTGCGGCCCCGCGCCCGGTGCCAGATGCAGCCGCAGAATCGTCAGAAATTTGTCCGACGTGAGCGCGCCCACAAAAAGGCTCTCGTGGCTCTCGCGGTTGTAAAGCAGCTGGCTGCCCACCCCGCGATGCATTCCGCCCTGCGTATCGGCGAGGTCGTGAATCCGCATCGCAGGCCGGTCTTCGCTGAAACTGTCCGACAGTACGCGGTCCGCTGCCGCCGGGCCGTCAAGATTCACCACGTCATCGCCGGCGGCATCCACAACGCGGATCGCCTCCACATGCATCGCCGCGCCCGTCCCATTCTCCACCGTCACCTGAACATCGGCGAACGGAGCATCGTGATAGGCGCGCAACCGATAAACAAGCTGCGGCTCTCCCGCCACGCCCGAATTCGTTACCTGCCATTCGGTCGCCGCGCCCAGGTCTCCCTGCGTCTCCGACTGCACAACGGCATGCTTTGGAAAATCCGCGGAGTGCAGCCAGTGGCCATCCACCTCGGCCGCCACGCCCGCAGTGAGCGCGGAACCGGCCGCATCCGGCCCGCCGATGCTGTATCTCCCGTCGGCTCCAATGGCCACGTGCAGTCCGCGCGCCTGTGCGGCCACCGGCAGCGCGAACAGCACGCAAACTCCCAGCGCAAAGGCCGAATGGCTGCCGACTCGTTTCGATCCGCCGAGCTTCACCGGGTCCCCCTCGCTTGCCTGGCCAAGCGACCTTGCCTTATTTCGTTTTATTACGGACGATGCGGTTCAAGTACGAAAGCGTAGACTGTCGGAATTTCCTCTGTCAAGAGCGAACTCCTTCGCGCAACCTGCAGAATGATCGATGAATACGCAACAGAGCGGCATCGTCCGTACTGCGAATCCCGTGCGTGTGAGACCCGCGTTCTGCGAATCTCGCTCAGAGCCGTTGCGTCCGATAAGAAAAGAATGGTAATAATACGGAATCTCAAACATCCACGCCCATACCGGGCCAAAAACTCTGTAGAACCGGATTCGAGACAATCGGGAAGCACAGCACCATGGCCGACTTCGATCTCATCATCGCCGGAGAAGTAAACCTCGACCTGATCCTCTACGGACTCGCCGAGAACATCCCCCTCGACCGGGAAATTCTGGCCACCAACTTTGAGCTGACCCTCGGCAGCTCCTCCGCCATCCTCGCGCACAACATCTCCGTGCTCGGCGCGCGCACCGCCTTCATTACCCGCGTTGGCGGCGACGAACTGGGCCAAATCGCCATGGAGCGTCTCGCGGAAAGCCGCGTCGACCTGTCGCACGTCATCCGCTCCGCCACCGGAACGAAGACCGGCGTCACCATCCTTCTGCACCACGGCCGCACGCGGCGCATTCTCACCTACCCCGGCATCATGTTCGAGATGACCTGCGCCGACCTCGACCTCGAATTTCTCTCGACGGCGCGGCACTTCCATCTGTCGTCGCTCTTTCTGCAGCGCGGCCTGCACGCCGGCCTGCCCGAGCTCTTCCGCACCCTGAAGGTGCGCGGCCTCACCATCTCGCTCGACACGAACGACGATCCCGAAGACCGCTGGAACGGGGTGCTCGAAGCCATTCTGCCGTATGTCGATCTGCTGCTGCCCAACGAGGACGAGATTCGCCGCATCGCCCGCCGCGACAGCGTCGAGGCCGCACTCGACGCGCTCGCCCCGCTGGTGCCGCTCATCGCCGTCAAATGCGGCGCCCGCGGCGCCATCGTGCAGCAGGGCTCGCGCCGGTTCACGGTGCCCGG
Organism: Acidobacteriaceae bacterium; assembly: GCA_030041435.1. Taxonomy (GTDB): domain Bacteria; phylum Acidobacteriota; class Terriglobia; order Terriglobales; family Acidobacteriaceae; genus Palsa-343. The sequence continues at coordinate 1,873 of JASHNW010000014.1, read as the reverse complement.
CGTGACCGTCGAACCCGTCGATACCATCGGCGCGGGCGATACCTTCAACGCCGGCTTTCTCGCCGCGTGGCTGCGCGGCGCTGACCCCGAAACCTGCGCCCGCGCTGGCAACATTGCCGGCGCGCTCTCCACCCTGAGTCCCGGGGGAACAGAAGCCCTGCGCGATGGTATCCTTCGGCAGACATTTCTGCGCCAGCACCAGTTTCCCGTTCCTCAGCCGGAACCCTGACCCTGGCCGGCGCCATGGCCGCAGACCTCCTGGAGGTGTTCGCTGGAAGCACCCGCCGTCACGACGCACGCAGGCTCCGCGCCCGGCCTCCGCCGCGCGCTCAAGCTTCGCCACCTGATCCTCTTCGGCATCATCATCATTCAGCCGGTCGCGCCCATGAGCGTCTACGGCGTGGTCAGCAATGCAGCTCGCGGACACGTGGTTACCACCCTCCTCATCGCCATGGTGGCCATGCTCTTTACCGCGCTCAGCTATGGACGCATGGCGCGCATCTATCCCAGCGCCGGCTCCGCCTACACCTACGTCGGAAGGGAACTGCACCCCATGGCCGGCTACGTGGTTGGCTGGGCCATGCTCATGGACTACATGCTCAACCCCATCATCTGCGTCGTTTGGTGCAGCGCCGCCGCGCAGAATGTTTTGCCCCAGGTGCCCTACGCCGCGTGGGTGGTTGCTTTCGTTGTAGTCTTCACCGGATTGAATCTGCTTGGCGTGCAGGCTTCGAGCCGCGTGAATGCGGCCCTCGCGTTCGGCATGGGCATCGTCGTGGTCATCTTCCTCGCCTACGCCATCCGCTATATCGCGCTCATCGCGCGACCCGCCGGATACGCATGGCTCATCCCGTTCTACGATCCATCCACCTTCGCTCCAGGACGCATCTTCCACGGCACATCGATCGCAGTCCTCACCTACATCGGCTTCGACGGCATCTCCACCATGTCGGAAGAAGTCGAGAATCCGCGGCGCAACGTCATGCTGGCCACGGTGCTCACCTGTCTCGCCATTGGAGTGCTCTCCGCCATCGAGGTTTACGTCGCGCAACTCGCGTGGCCGGCCAAAGCGCCGTTTCCCGAGAGCATGGTCGACACCGCCTACGTTCACGTCGCCCTGCGTGTCGGCGGCCGCTTCCTCTTCCAGTTGCTCAACGCTACGCTGCTCATCGCCAACATCGGCTCCGGCATCGCCGCGCAGTTCGGCGCCGCTCGCCTGCTGTACGGAATGGGCCGCGAGAATGCGCTGCCGCGGCGTTTTTTTGGATCGGTCAGCGCCCGCAGCGGCATTCCCCGCAACAACGTCCTGCTGCTGGGGCTAATCACCCTGGTCGGGGCGTCGCTGCTGACCTACGAGCGGGGCGCGGAGCTGCTGAATTTCGGCGCCTTTATCGCCTTCATCGGAGTCAACGCAGCCGCTCTCATCCACTACAAATTCCGCTCAAAGGAAAAGGTGTTCCTCCCCGCTCTCGCGCCGTTGTGCGGGCTAGTCATCTGCACCTTCATCTGGCTCAATCTCAGCAATAGCGCCAAGCTTCTCGGAACCACCTGGGTCGTCGTCGGCCTCATTGTCTACTGGTTCATGCGCGGCAAACGATCCGCAACCCAGGCCCCCATCGACTTTGCCTGAGCCGAAGGAGAGAGAAATCCTGATGCACATTTCGTTGCGCCCGCGCGCCCTGGTCCTTGCCGCTCTGGTGGCGGCCGCGGCAGTCCATGCGCAGACCGTTACTGCGCTTTCCGGCAACGCCGGCTACCGCCTCCAGGGCAATGGCATCGCCGTCGAATTTCGTGCCGGGCACGGCAGCTTCCGCGGTCTGCACGTGACCGATCTGCTGGCGTCGCGCACCATCGACCTGCCCCAGGCCTTCGT
>JASHNW010000113.1 GCA_030041435.1 Acidobacteriaceae bacterium | reverse complement strand
GCCGCCGGAGACTTCTCCGGCTATCAATCCGACGGCATGCTGCTCGAAGCCGGCTTTATCGCCCTCTTCTTTTGCCCCTCCGGATTGCGACCACGGCTTGGCGCACTCAGCCCACCCTCGCGCGCCAGCTATTTCCTGCTTCAGTGGGAGTGGTTCCGCATTTACTTCGAATCCGGAATGGTCAAGCTGCTCAGTGGCGATCCCGAATGGCGTCACCTCACCGCGATGGACCAGTACTATCAGAACGGCCCACTGCCCACATGGATCGGCTGGTACGCCCAGCAACTTCCACACTGGTTCCATGTTGGCAGCGCAGGTGCAACCCTTGTCATGGAGCTTGCCATCGTCTGGCTTCTGTTCCTGCCCCGACCGGCACGCCTCATTTGTTTCTTCATCGTCACGCCCTGGGAAATCGGCGTCATCCTCACCGCCAACTACGCCTTCCTCAACTATCTCGTCCTTGTCCTCGGCTTCCTCCTGCTCGACGATCGCAGTGTTTCCTGGCTTGTCCCGAAACGTTTCCTCACACCGCTTGAACCCACCGCGCAGCCCGGACCGGCCGAGCCCGCCGAGCAGCCGCTCTCCATCCTTGCTTCTTCAACCGAAGACGCCGTACCCCCCGCCACCCGCCGGCCCAAAGTCGCTCGCGGCTTCCGCGCCCACTTCAGCGCCCTCCGCCTCGCGGTCGTGGCCGTGCTGCTCACCTGGATCGCCTACGACACCACCGCGGAAATGCTCCGCATGCCCTGGCCTGACCTTCCCCTGTTCACCCAACCTGTCGTTGTGCTGGAACCCTTCCGCATCGCCAACCAGTACGGCCTCTTCGCCGTTATGACTCGCGGCCGCTACGAAATCGAATTCCAGGGCTCGAACGACGGCCAAGCCTGGACCCCGTATCCCTTCTGCCACAAGCCCCAGGCGCTCAATCACGCCCCCGGCATCTACGCCCCCTACCAGCCCCGCTTCGACTGGAACCTCTGGTTCGCCTCGCTCACCGACTGGGACCAGGCCAACATTGTCCCGCTCACCGAGGAGCATCTCCTGCAGGATGACCCGGATGTGCTGTCGCTCTTCTGCAGCAATCCCTTTCCCGTAGACCCGCCGCGTTACGTCCGCGCGGTTCTCTGGCAATACTGGTTCACCACGCTCGCCGAGAAGCGCCAAACCGGCAACTGGTGGCGCCGCGAACTGCTCGGCCTCTACGCTCCGGAGCTATCCGTCGCCCCCAACGGCAAGTTCGCCGTAATCCAGTGGCCCCAGCCTTTCCCACCCCACGAGTAATCCCACTTCCCGCTATCGGCTTCCCGCTGCCGGCTGCCCGGTCCACGCTACAATCTCCTCATGTCCGACCGCATGTCCCAGACCCTGCCCTTCGAAGACCCTGAGATCTCTGCCGCCATCGACGCCGAAGTCCGCCGCCAGCACGAAGGCCTCGAGATGATCGCCTCGGAGAACTTCGTCAGCCGTGCCGTGCTCGAAGCCGCCGGCTCCGTCTTCACCAACAAGTACGCCGAGGGCTACCCGGGACGCCGCTACTACGGCGGCTGCGAATTCGCCGACGTGGTCGAAAACCTCGCCCGCGATCGCGCTAAACAGATCTTCGGGGCTGAACACGCCAACGTGCAGCCGCACTCCGGCTCTCAGGCCAACGCCTCCGCCTACATGGCCGTGCTCCAGCCCGGCGACACCATCCTTGGCCTCGATCTCGCCATGGGAGGTCATCTCACCCACGGCCACAAGCTCAACTTCTCCGGCAAGCTGTACCGCGTCGTCTCCTACGGCGTCCGCAAAGACACAGAGACCATCGACTACGACGAGCTCGAGCAGATCGCAATCCGCGAAAAACCCAAAGTCATCATCGGCGGCGGCAGCGCCTATCCGCGCTTCTTTGACTTCGCCCGCATGCGCCAGATCGCCGACCACTCCGGCGCAATCCTCATCGTTGACATGGCCCACTTCGCCGGGCTCGTCGCCGGCGGCGTCCATCCCTCGCCCGTTCCGCACGCGCAGATCGTCACCACCACCACGCACAAGACGCTGCGCGGCCCGCGCGCCGGCATGGTCCTCTGCCGCCAGGAATTCGCCCAGGCCGTCGACAAAGCCGTCTTTCCCGGCCAGCAGGGTGGACCGCTCGTGCACATCGTCGCCGCCAAAGCCGTCGCCTTCCGCGAAGTGCTCCAGCCCAGCTTCAAAGCCTACGCAGCGCAAATCGTCGCCAACGCCAAAGTGCTCGCCGAGACCCTTGCCGACGCCGGCTTCCGCATCGTCTCCGGCGGCACCGACACCCACCTGATGCTCGTCGACGTCTTCGCCAAAGGCATGCTCGGCAGCGAAGCCGAATCGGCCCTCGGTGAGGCCGGCATCACCGTGAACAAAAACGCTATTCCCTTCGACACGAATCCTCCGCTCAAGCCTTCCGGCATCCGCATCGGCACCCCCGCACTCACCACGCGCGGCATGAAGGAAGCCGAGATGCGCCTCATCGGCCGCTGGATCGCCGAAGCCCTGGAGCGCCGCAGCGACCCAGCCGCCCTCGCCCGCATCCGCGGCCAGGTCCTCGAGCTCGCCGACCGGTTCCCGCTCTACGGCTGGCTGCGCGAGCCAGCAGCCGTCGCGCGTTAACTGCCGTGAAGTCGCCGGCCGCCCGCATCATCGGCCTTTACGACGAAAACGCCGAGGCGTGGGATCGCTTGCGCAGTCCCGGCAGTCTTTTTGAAAAGCCCTGGCTCGATCGCTTTCTCTCGCTGCTGGGCCCGGGCGCAACCGTTCTCGACCTCGGCTGCGGCGCCGCGCAACCGATCGCCGCGTACCTCGTTCGCAGCGGCTACGTTGTCACCGGCGTCGATTCCTCGCCCGCGCTCATCGGCCTCTGCCGCAGCCGCTTCCCGCAGAACGAATGGATCGTCGCCGATATGCGCAGCCTCGACCTCGGCCGCCGCTTCGACGGCGTTCTCGCCTGGGACAGCTTCTTCCACCTCGCCCACGACGATCAGCGCGCGATGTTTCAGGTCTTCGCGCGCCATGTGCAGCCGCGCGGCGCACTGATGTTCACCTCGGGGCCGAAGCATGGCGAAGTCCTCAGCACCTTTGCCGGCGAGCCGCTCTACCACGCCAGCCTCGGCCCGGCGGAGTACCACAAGCTCCTCCACCAGACCGGATTCCAGGTCGTCGGCCACGTCGCCGAAGACCCCTCCTGCGGCGATCACACCATCTGGCTCGCGCGCTTCACCTCGCCCCGGGAACCTCAGCCCCAGCCACGCTAAGAATTCTGGTCAGCACCAAACTGCCTTGCGGATGCACCCGTCTAAATCGTCAGATTCGGAGGTTTGCTTATGTGCCATTCTCGATTGGCGGTGGCGACTCTCCTGGCGGTTCCCGCTGGAATCCTGCTTTCCTCCTGTGGCGTTGCCGTCCCTCCTTCTGTCTCGGGTAGCTGCAATGCGCCGGCGAGTTTCAGCGCTCCCAACTGTACCGGGCGATGCCTTGCTTCGATCACCGTCTGCCCGGCTACCGCCGATCCTCACGCCGTCGACGGAGAGGTGCAGTTCACCGCAACCGGGAACTACAGCGCGCCGCCTTTCATCGTCACGCCGCAGGCGGCCGGTTGGGGAGCTTGCCAGAACAGCGCAACCACCGGCAGCGTAACGGTTTCCAGAAGTGGACTCGCTCAGTGCCAGAGCGGCGCCACCGGGACCTACACGGTATTCGCCTTTGTTCCGACGAATTGCAACGTAATCACCGCCTGCGGCGGCGGATGCACGATCCGCGGCACGGCGCAGCTTACCTGCCCGTAGAGCGGCATTCGATTGAGTCCATTTGCCGGCCGCGGCCAGATCGGCGCCCGGGCATCACTACCGTTATCTTTTCCCACGCCCCGCGCCGATATATCATTAGGAATCGGATGGACGGTTTCCGGCATCCGGCCCACCCACGGTCACCTCACCTTCATTTTCACCAGTCTTTGCGGGGTCGAGGAAACGTGTGTGTGCGGTTCGCCGGACAGTTAACGAAAGCAGGAATCTCCGGTGACCCAGGCTAAATCCGCTGTCGTAGTGGGCGCCCAATGGGGCGATGAAGGCAAAGGCAAGATCGTCGACGTTCTCTCCGAGCGCTTTTCCGTGGTCGCTCGCTACGCCGGAGGCCACAACGCCGGCCACACCGTCATCATCGATGGCCATAAATTCATCCTCCAGCTCGTGCCCTGCGGCGTCCTGCGCCCTGGCTGCCGCGGTGTCATCGGCAACGGCGTCGTCCTCGACCCCATGGCCTTTCTCAAAGAGACTGGCCGCCTTCGCGAGCTCGGCATCGATGTCGACAGCCGCCTCTTCGTCTCCAATCGCGCCCAGGTCATCCTCCCCTACCACCGTATGATCGAGCTCGCCGCGGAGTCCGCCCCCGGCCGCAAGAAAATCGGCACCACCAGCCGCGGCATCGGTCCCGCCTACGAGGACAAGATGGCCCGCAACGGTCTCCGCGTCGTTGATCTCCTCAACCGCAGCCTCCTCAGGACCCACATCGAGGCCGCCTGCGCCGAGAAGAACGCCATCGCCCACGCCCTCTTCGGCACCGCGCCCCTCGATCCTGCGCAGATGTACGACGAATACGCCCAGGCAGCCGAGCAGATTCGCCCCTTCGTCACCGACACCGCCCTTCTGCTCAATCAAGCCCTGAGCGAGGGCCACAGCCTGATGTTCGAAGGCGCTCAGGGCACCCTGCTCGATATCGACCACGGCACCTATCCCTACGTCACGTCCTCCTCGGCCTCGGCCGGCGGCGCCTCCATCGGCACCGGCGTCGGCCCCACGCGCATCGGCACGGTCATCGGCGTCACCAAGGCTTACGTCACGCGCGTCGGCGAGGGTCCTTTCCCCACCGAACTGCACGACGCCTCCGCTGATCTCCTCCGCGCCCGCGGCCAGGAATACGGCGCTGTCACCGGTCGCCCCCGCCGATGCGGCTGGCTCGACCTGCCCCTGCTGCGCTACTCCAACCAGATCAACGGCACCGACTGGCTCGTCGTCACCAAGCTCGACGTCCTCGACGACTTCGACGAGATCCCCGTTTGCACCGCCTGGGAAATCGACGGCCGGCCCTGTGACACCCTCCCCGCCGATATCCGCGGCATCGAATCCATCCGCCCCGTGTACACTCGCCTCAGGGGATGGAAAACCTCCACCGAGGGCATCCGCTCCTTCTCGAGTCTCCCCCAGGCTGCACAGGATTATCTGCATTTCATGGAACGTGAGTCCGGCGCGAAGATCGGCATCGTTTCCACCGGGCCCGACCGCGATCAGACCTTCGAGATGCCCAATTTCCGCGAAGCCATGCGGCACATCGCCGGCGCCTGAGCATCGCAATTTTCACGCACGGGATACTTTATGATCAGCTTCACCGTCCGCATGAAATTCCGCACCGACGACCGCCAGCGCATCGCCGAGATCCTGGTTTCGCTGGCTCATGCCTCGCGTCAGGAGCCCGGCTGCGTCTCCTATGTCCCGCATACCGTCGATGGCGAGCCGGACACCGTCGTCATCTACGAGCAGTACGCCGACCAGAAGGCGGTCGACGCTCATCGCGCCTCGGCCCATTTCAAAGACTTCGCCGTCGGCGGCCTCTACCAGCTCATGCTCGAGCGCCAGGTCGAGAACCTGATCGCAGTCGCCTGATCGTCTTTTATAACAGAACGGCATCTCGCTCCGACTGGACTGCTTCGAGCCGCGCGCCTGGCATCTCTGATCGTTGCCCTCCGAAGCAATCTTCCGCTCGTCCACGGCGTCTGATAAGGTACGGGCCTCTGCAGGCCACCCGATATTGCCGTTACGGGATTTCGACCCGCTGCAGCCCCGGCAAAAGAATGAAGCTCTCGCTGCATCTGTGCGCCATCCGGCTGATTCTCTTTGACGTGCCGCGCCGGCACGGGCTACCATCCGGTACGAACATGCGCCGCCGCTCCGTAGCCAAATTGAGCTCAGTCACGCTCTCCCGCATATTCGCCGTGTGCCTGCTGCTGGCCATCTGCCATTCCGCCCTGGCGCTTCCCCATCACGAAAAAAGTGAAATCCATAAGCAGATTGAAACCCTCGAACAGCTCTGGCGCCAGGCCATCGTCACCAACAATGTCAGCGAAATGGACCGCCTGCTCGCCGACGACTACATCGGCATCACCTCCAACGGCACCGTCGAAACGAAAAAAGAAGCCGTCGACCAGCGCGCCGCCGGCACTGTGCGCATCTCCACGCTCGACCTCACCGACACCAAAGTCCGCGTCTACGGCGATACCGCCGTCGTCACCTCTCAGGCCGACCTGGTCGGCACCAACGGCACCACCGACATCAGCGGCAAGTATCGCTATACGCGCGTCTACAACCGCCGCCTCGGCCAGTGGAAGATCGTCAGCTTCGAAGCCAGCCGCATCCACGACGTCGACGCCCGCGCCAAAAAGTAGCAGGGAAGCCTTCCCCTGGGCCGGCCTTCCCTCTGCTTCCACTTCGCCGGCCTGAGCATCTTCCACCAGCTGCCGGCCTCCGGCCGCTACTCCGCCCGCAAAGCCTCCGCCGGATTTACCCACGCCGCCAGCAGCGCCGGACGCAGCGTCGCGATCACCAGCGGAATCAGCAGCGCCGCGATCGACGCCACATACACCAGCGGATCGTTCGCCTTTACCCCGTACAGCTGGCTGCGCAGCAGTTGCGCCAGCCCCAGCGCGACGCCAGTCCCCGCCGCCAGTCCCACCAGCGCCGGCAGCACCGCCCTCCACACAAACAGCAGCGCAATCTCGCTCCGTCTGGCGCCCAGCGCCATGCGCAAGCCGATCTCCTGGGTGCGCTGCGCCACCAGGAACGCCACCACCCCGTAGATGCCCACGCAGGCCAGCAGCAAGGCAATGCCTGCGAACGATGCCACCACGGCCATGTTCAGCCGCGGCTCAGCCACCGCATCGTCGATGCGCTGATCCATCGTCGCGATGTCTCCCATGGATTGCCGGGGATCCGCCTCGTACACCTGCTGCCGAATCGCGTCCACCATCTGCTCCGGCGGAACCCTGGTTCGCACCAGAAAATAGAAGTGAGTCCCGCCGTTGGCATGCGCCGGCCAGTACACCTCCGGGCCCGCTTCGGCGGCAATCGATCCCGACGTGCCGCGCACATTCCCCATCACGCCGACGATCTCATGCGCTTCGCCGTCGATCAGCAGATGATGGCCGACAGGATTGCCCTTCGGCATGAATTCCCCCACCAGCGCCTCATTCACCAGAACCGGAGGCAGCTTCGACATCTGATCCTCGGCTGTAAAGGCCCTGCCTGCCAGCAGCGCCGTGCCCATAGCACGCAAATAATTACCCGCAATGGTGCGATTCTCGGCGTTGATTGCGGGCTGGCCTGCGATCCGCGGCAGCCAGTCTGCGTCGAAACTGCTGCGCAGGTGCCAGTCCACGGTCGGCGGCGCATTGATCTGCCCTGCGGCCGTGACTCCCGGCAGAGCCTCGATACGCTGCTCGACGTCGTCGTAGAAATTGCGTGCCTGCTCGGGTTTTGTGTCCCATGGCAGATTCAGGGAAAAGGTCAGCACATGCCCAGGCTCGAACCCCAGCGGCTGCTTCACCAGATTCCAAAGTGACTCCGCCAGCAGAGCAGCGCCCACCAGCAGCACCAGCGACAACCCCGCCTGGATTCCCACCAGAAGACTGCGCAGGCCATTCCCCCCCGCTCCGCTCACCCGGCCATCGCTCTGTCTCAGCGTCGTCTGCAGACCTGCTCTGCAGCTCTCCAGCGCCGGCACAAGACCAAAGCCGATGCCTGTGGCCAGAGAAACCAGCAGCGCCACGCCGGCCACAATCCAGTCCATATGCACTGCGCCGGACCGGCCCAGCGCTCCCGGCAGGCTCAGCGCGACGCCCCGCGTCAGCGCATAAGCCGACGCGATCCCGGCGCACCCGCCCATCAGCGAGAGCGCCGCGCTCTCGGTCAGGTACTGCGCGGCCACGCGCATCGCCGAGGCGCCCAGCGCGCGCCGCAGAGCCACCTCGCGCTGGCGCACCGTTGCCCGCGACAGCAGCAGATTGGCCACGTTGATGCAGGCAATCAGCAGCAGCAGTCCGGATGCCGTCAGCAGCGCTGCCAGAGCGGGGCGCAGATTGCCATAGCGATCCTCGCGCAGTGTTTCCGCCGTGAATCGCCAGGCGCCGTCGCTCTGCGGATATTCACGGCCCAGTTGCTCGCCGATGCGGTTTAGATCGCCCTGCGCCTGTGCCATCGTGACCCCGTTGCGCAGCCGCCCAAAGACGTTGATAAAGCGCAGCCCGTCGCCGCGATAGCTGCCCCAGTTGCCGGGAACAAACTGCGCCGCGTGCCACAGGTCCACTCCGCCCGGCGCGGAGAAATCCTGGGGCATGACCCCAACCACGGTAACGGCGCGCTGATCGAGCGTTACCTGCCGCCCAATGACGCCGCGGTCGCCGTTGAAAAGCTTCTGCCATGCCGGGTAGCTCAGCACCGCGGTTTCCGGCGCACGTGGCGTGTCGTCCGCCGCGTTGAAGGTGCGGCCGAGCATCGGTGCGGTGCCGAAGACATCCCAGAACCCCGCATTAGCCCCCGCCCCCTTCACCGCCACAGGCAGCTTTGTCCCGTTCACCAGGGTGCTCTCATCGAAGTACAAAAACGCCACGCTCTCGAAGCTGCGGTTGCGCGCCTGAATGTCGAAGAATCGCGGACCGGTCATCAGGCCGCCAGTCGAGCGCCCCTCGATCCTCGTGTCGTGGATGGCGACGATGCGATCCCCATCCGGATAGGGCAGGCTGCGTACGAGCGTTGAGTACACCACGGTAAAGATGGCAGTGGTCGCCCCAATCCCCAGCGCCAGCGTCACGATCACCGTCGCCGCAAATCCCGGCGACTTCCGCATCTGCCGCAGCGCATAGCCGACATCCCGCCGCAGATTCTCGATCCACGGCAGCCCCTCCCGCAGCCGATACTGCTCCCGCACCTGCGTCACGCCGCCAAAGCTCCGCAGCGCCGCCGTGCGCGCCTCGGCCTCCGACATTCCCCGTGCGCGGTGCTCCTCCGCCGCCATCTCCACATGCGCCCGCAATTCCTCATCAAGATCCGCATCGTGGCGGCCAAACACCGTCCGCATCCGGCTCCACAGCTCGCGCAGCCGGCTCATGGCTCACCGCCCGCCGGCGCCGCCAGAAATCGAGCCATGGTCGCTGCTACCCGCTCCCAGCTCTCCGTCTCCTTCTCGATCTGGGCCTTCCCCGTCCGCGTCAGCGAATAGAACCGCGCCCGCCGCCCGTTATCGCTCGTACCCCACTCCGCCCGGATCCATCCCCGCTGCCGCAGCCGCAGCAGCGCCGGATAAATCGTCCCCTGATTCAGGCTGAGCGCGTTCTCGCTCGTCTGCTCGATCCGCCGCGCAATCCCATACCCGTGCTGCGGCCCCATCGTTTCCAGCGTCTTCAGCACCATCAGGTCCAGCGTCCCCTGCAGCATCGGGGCTCCCGCCGCCGCCTGGGCCGCAGGGGCCATCCGGGCCCCCTCCGCGCCCCCCGCTCGCGCAGCAGCATGAAAAACTTCCGGCTTCTCCGCGCCCATTTTTCCTCCTGTAGGACTTCTACAGATACACCTCTCTCCAGTTGAATGTCAACAGGAAACGGGCCGGACCGTCCCCCGCCATCACTTTTTTGCCGCCATCCGCCCACTCCAACCCGCCCGGCAGGCGTACCTTGACGCTCAGCTTTTCTGAGCGCTTTTGCTCAAGCCTGGATAAAGGACCCGCAATTCCTGTACTCTGTTAAGGCCCAGTCTGGGTCGTCTGGAGGTGTAGTTCTTTGGCAGAGGTTCGCGTTCAGGAAGGCGAGCCGCTTGAAAATGCATTGCGCCGGTTTAAGCGCAAGGTTCAGCAGGAAGACATCATCAAGGAAGTCAAACGTCATTCCTTCTACCTGAAACCGGGCGAAAAGCGCCGTGTAAAAGAAGCGCTCGCGCGTAAGCGGAATCGTAAGAAGGCTCGTAAAGAGCAGGACTAGACGTCGTAGTGGGCCGGTCTGTTCTGGTCCCCAGATCCCGGACAGACCCAGCTCCACATGCAGATCGCTTGCCTGTCGGGCTGGCAGCCCGTGTTTTGCGATGCGCCCCGCTCGCGCCCCGCTAAAGTACGGGCCGGTTCATCTCACAAACTGCAACGCCGTTCTCCGGGGACGGCGCTTCCGGCTTTACGCTGGTGCTGTACTTGGCCGCATTTCATCCGCGGCTGCGCTCGATTCTCCGAAGCCGCATCGTCCCCCCGCGATGCGCTCAGGCCTCTCGGCCCCTGCGACCGTCAGTCCTGAACCGGAGTCCCCGGCTTCGCTGATCGCCGCGCAAGGGCCCCCATCCAATCGGGAGAAAACACGTCCGGGCAGAGTTCCGGCGTGTCGCAGCAAGCCGGCGGATTTCCGCTCCACGGGCGGATTCGGCCGTGCCGGATATCCCGCGCCGGTGCCAGCCGGCGCGGCAGACTCGGTACTTCGGGCAAAGGCGAGGGAAGCGGATGGAGTTCGTCGACAAGATTCTCAAATGCGTGGACTGCGGGAACGATTTCGTGTTCACTGCCGGTGAGCAGCTGTTTTTCTTCGACAAGCAGTTCAAGAACGACCCCAAACGGTGCAAGCAGTGCAAGGCCAAACGCGCATCCGGCTCCGGCTCCGCACGCCCTGAAACGCGCACCGTTTGCTCGGAGTGCGGTACGGAAACCACCGTCCCCTTCAAGCCGACTCAGGGCCGTCCTGTGCTCTGCCGCAGTTGCTTCCAGCAGAAACGCGTCGTCAGCCAGGCCAGCTAGAGCCCGGTCAGCGCTCGCCAGGCGTCAGGGCGCCGAACTCGCAACTGGCTCACCCATCTCTGCATTCCGTGTGCGCACTTGCACGGCCGCAACTCCCTTGGCATACGGGCGCGCCAAAATGATTCCCAATCTCATTTCCCTGGCCCCTGATCGCCGGATCAGCGCGCCCGGCTCTCCGCCAGCTTCCTCGGCTTCTTCGCTGCCGGCACCGGCACTGCCTCGATCTTCTTCCCGCTTCTTTCTGCCTTCTTGTCTTCGTGCGCCACCAGCAACGCCTCAATCTGCCGCAGCAGATCCTGGGTGTTCATCGGCTTCACCAGCATCTTGTCCGTCCCGTGCATCGCCCAGTCGTCGTCCGCCGGCGGATACGCCGTCAGCATCGCCACCGCGGGCCGGTTCGGCGCCTTCTTGGCCGCCGCGGCCACTTCCTGTCCCGCCGTGTCGCTCTCCATCCGCAGGTCGGTAATCACCATGTGATATTCGTTCGATTTCAGCCGCAGCTTCGCCTCGCGCCCCGAGGCCGCCGTTTCCACCTCGAACCCGCTGATCTCCAGCACCGCCTTCAGGGTCAGCAGAATTGCCACATCGTCGTCCACGAGAAGTATGCGTCGTTTCATAGGGCTCCTGGGTCGTTCGAGGGGATCGTACAACGACTGCTCGGTCGCGTACGCGAACGAATCGAGAATCTTTTCGCTGCCAATTCCCTGCTGATCCCGTTGTTACACTAAGCAATGTGGCAGAATATCACGTTGAAAACTTCGGCTGCCGCGCCAGCCGCTCCGACGGAGAGGCCATCGCCGCCGATCTGCGCGGGCGCGGTCTCGAGCCCGCCGGGCAGCCTGCCGCTGCCCATGTCGTTATTGTAAATACCTGCAGCGTAACTGCGGAGGCCGACCGCCAGGCCCGCGCTTTCATCCGCCGCGTGCGCCGCCAGAATCCAGATGCTCGCGTCATCGTTACGGGTTGCTACGCCCAGCGTGCTCCCGAGGAACTCGCCGCCCTCCCCGAAGTCGACGCTGTCGTCGGCAACAGCCACAAGTCCCTGGTCGCCGACATCGCTCTGCAATTCCCCCTCCCGCGGTCGGAGCCCAGCCTCAGCTTGACGAAGGCGCCCGCATTTGTGCCTTTAAGCCAATTAGCCGCCACTATCCTCCACGACGACGCCTTCGCCCACACCGAGCTCGCCGCTCTCCCCTTCGCCGCCGACTCTCGCCAGGCCCGCCCCAACCTCAAGGTCCAGGACGGCTGCGGCAACCGCTGCTCCTTCTGCATCATCCCCACCACCCGCGGACCCAGCCGCTCCATCCCTCTCCTTACTTGCGTCGACAACGTTCGCCGCTTCGTCGATTTGGGTGGCAATGAGCTCGTCCTCTCCGGCATTAACCTCGGCCGCTGGGGACGCGATCTCCAACCCGCGCAGCGCTTCGAAGACCTCGTCGACGCCATCCTGCGCCGCACCGCTCTCCCGCGCCTCCGCCTCAGCTCCATCGAGCCCATGGACTGGTCCCCCGATCTCCTCAGCCTCTATCGTGAGTTCGCGACTGAACTGAACGCTACACGCTATCCGCTAAACGCTCCCTTTCGCCTCGCCCGCCACGCCCACCTGCCGCTGCAGTCCGGCTCGGACGTCATCCTCCGCCGCATGTTCCGCCGCTACCGCCCTTGGCACTACGCGGAGCGCCTCGCCCAGATTCGCGCTCTCCTCCCCGGCGCCGCCATCGGCGCCGACGTCATGATCGGCTTCCCCGGCGAAACCGACGCCCTCTTCGAAGAGAGCTACCGCTTCATCGCCGCCCAGCCCTTCACTTACCTGCACCTCTTCCCTTTTTCGGCCCGCCCCGGCACGCCCGCCTGGGAGCTCCACCGCCAGAACCCCGTCCCTCCCGCCGCCGTCCGCGAACGCATGGCCGCGCTGCGCAACCTCATCGCGGAGAAGTCCCGCGCCTTCCGCTCCCAATTCCTCGGCCGCACACTCTCCGCCGTCACCATCGGTCCCGATGACAACGACATTTCCGGCTCCAACACCACCGAAGCCGTTACCGACAACTTCCTCAAGCTCACCCTGGACTCCGCCATCCCCGCCAATCGCCTCATCGCCGCCCGCGTCACCGCCCTCACCGCCGAAGGCCTCCAGGGCGCCATCGCCATCTGAAAGGCCTCAGACGCCCCCAACCTTCCCCCGCAGACGAATCCGAACCCGCTACCAGCTACCCGCTATCCGCTCCCAGCTCCCAGCTCCCAGCTATCCGCTAATCCACCGCATCTTTCCCGCATCTAACTTCGGCGAGCGTTGATATACTAAATTCCCGCGTGCCTTATGCACGCGCTGAGGAGAAAAACCCATCGATAAGCGTTCCGCGAAGCAGTTTGTCCGTATCAATGAGCGTATCCGAGCCCGCGAAATCCGCGTCATTGACGAAAACGGCGAGCAACTCGGCATCCTTCCCCCTTTTGAAGCTCTCAAGATCGCCCGCGAACGTGGCCTCGACCTGGTCGAAGTCTCGCCCACCGCGGTCCCGCCCGTCTGCCGCATCCAGGATTACGGCAAGTTCCTCTACGAGAAGGAAAAGTCCGACCGCGCCGCCCGCAAGCGCCAAAAGGTCATCACCGTCAAGGAAGTCAAGTTCTCCGTCACCATCGACGACCACGACTACCAGACGCGCCGCAACCAGGCCATCCGCTTCCTGCAGGACGGCGACAAAGTGAAGGCCTCGCTCCGCTTCAAGGGCCGCCAAATGGCCCACCGCGAGCTGGGCTACGCCATCATCAACCGCCTCATCCAGGATATTGGTGATAATGGGGTTGTGGAGTTTATGCCCCGCATGGAAGGCAATACCCTCCACGCCATTCTCGCCCCTGGCAAGAAAGAGCTACCCAGGAAGCCGGCCGCCCCACCCCGCCCCCAGGCCTCTCCCTCCGAGCCTCCGGCCCCGGCGGCCCAATAGCTTCCGGGGAGCTGGCTCCATGGTGTCGCCGCCCGCAACTCCCTGGTAATTAACACGATTGTTGTATCGACAGGGACCCTCGGCCCGGATTCCAATGGAGTATCTTTCGAATTGTCAAAGAGAGCTGACGGACGATTGCGAAAGGTGAGGACCCGATTATGAGAAACCTCATCCCGCTTGTAAAGGCACTCTATGCCGATGAGTCCGGCCAGGACCTCGTCGAATACGCGCTGATCGCCGTTCTCGTCGCGCTCGTGGCCATTTCCGGCCTGACCAGTCTCGGCAGCACCATCGCATCGAAGTACAACAGCATCACCAGCACCGTCGGAGCCCAGTAACTCCCCTCCCCTATACTCCGGCGCGCGCTGCAGCCAGCAATCACATTCCCCGCTCGTCTCCCCGCCTGTTTCTCGAGCCTGCCGATCCGTCTTACGCGCATAGCAGACGTCTGCCGCGTCATCACTCCGCCCGCAGCGCTTCCATCGGATTCACCGCCATCGTCCGCCGCGTCGGCAGATAGCTGGCCAGCGCCGCTGCTCCCACCAGCGCCACGCACGCGCACGCGCAGGTCGCCGGATCCATCGGGTTCACGTGAAACAGCAGCGACCCCAGCGGCCGCGTCAACCCGAAAGCCACCGCCAGCCCGCACCCCACGCCAACGCCCGCCAGCACCAGTCCCTGCCGCACAAACATCCCCGTAATGTCTCCGCGCTGCGCCCCAGCGCAATGCGAATCCCAATCTCCCGCCTGCGCTGCGAAGCTGAATACGCGATCACCCCGTACAGCCCCACCACCCCCAGCAGCAGCGCCATGCCCGCCGCCGCGCCCAGCATCACCAGCGTGAACGATGTCCGCGCCATCGACCGCGAATAGTAGTAGTCCATCGTCCGCATGTCCACCAGCGGCCGATTGGCATCCACGCTCCACACCGCCTGCTCCTCTTCCCGCATCAGGCTCTGCGAGCCCGCGCACCCCGCCGCGCCCCGAAGCGAATGCTGTTTACAGTCCCGCTTGCCTCCGGTAGCATGGCGTGCAACTCAGCGAGGCATGCATGCGCGTCCGTGTCGGAAGTATCCGCTTCTGCGTGGCCCTTTGTGTTCTCTCCCTGGCATCCGGGTGCGCCCTCTCTCCTCTGGCGAAGCGCGCCAGTGCCTTCTCCGGCGCCGCGTCGGCCGCCACCATCCAGGTAAAGAACGGCTATCAGGTCGTCGAGCAGTCCTACTACGACGTCCAGGTGGCCAACCTCGAGAAGACCTTCGACACCCAGGGATTCGAGCCGGCAAACATCCAGCCCTTCCTGCCCGACAACGACATGAAGGTGCGCACCCAGCTCCTCGACGGCCTCGGGCAGTACGCGACCCTGCTCGCCGCGGTCACCGGCAACGAAGCAGTCGCCGCCCTCGATAAGCAGTCGGAATCCGTCGGCAAGAATCTCCAGTCTCTCAGCAAAGATTCCGGAGTCAGCACTCTGGCGAAGAATTCTACCGTAGCTGCCGGCGTCGCCGCGGCCGCCATCGATGCGCTGGGCCGCATGCTGATGGAGAGAAAGACGGCGAAAGAGCTGCCCTCCATCCTCGACAGCATGAAGACCCCCGTCGACCAGATCTGCCAGTTGCTCGAGGACGACATCGGCGACCCCCAGACCGGCGGCCTGCGTAACCAGCTCAAGATCGACTACGACCAGCTCATCAAAGATCAGGTGGCCTGGATCTACGCCAATGAGAAATCGATGTCCCCGGACGAGAAAGAGGCCGCAATTGCGCGGCTCCCGCAGTTGGCAGCAACCGAGAAGCAGGGTGACGAGGCGCTCGCCCAGACCCAGGACGCGCTGAAGAAGCTGGCCACCACCCACGACGCGCTTGTCGACACGAAGAAGAGCAAGGATGCGCCCGCCTTCCAGTCGCTCCTCTCGCAGCTTGTCGCACAGGGACAGCAGTTAGGCGCGGTCTACTCCGCCGTCGGTAAGAAAGAAGGCGATAACCAATGACAACGGATCCGATCCTGCAAATCCCGGCCACGCGTGCCGCCGCCCAGGCTCTCGAAAACCAGTTAGCCGCAGCGAACCCCATCGGCGCCGCCGCCAGCCAGGCCGTCGCCGATAACCTCGCCGCAGTTGGTGTCGTGCTCACCGCGCTCAACCAGGAAGAAGCAGCAGCGCGCACCGGACAGATGCAGGCCGCAAGCCAGGATGTAAAGGACGCGGTAACGAAGCTGACCACCCTCAAACAGCAACTAGCCCAACTCGGCGCCGCCATGGGTGTCGTAGGCGACATAGCCGAGGGCCTGGACGCCGTCCTGAGCGGCTGCAAAGGCATCTTCGGGATTTAGACGAGCTGCAGCCTCTTTGGCCCCTGAAGGACGTCTGTGCAGCCCCATCCAGGCTTCTTTCCGCCTGCTCACTGCGTATTGACATTTGTACGTACACAGTCTACTGTCAGAAATACTGGCGAGCCGGGATACGATTCGAGTACGACGAGCGGAAAAGCCGGCAGAATCTCATCAAACATGGCATCGACTTCGAGACCGCTCAGACGGTATTTGACGATCCGCACGCCCTGACCGCCCGGGACGAAGTTCACGAAGAGGAAGAGGAACGTTGCATTACCCTCGGCGAAATCGCGCCCGGTGTAGTTCTTTTCGTCGTTCACACCTCTTTCGCCGCCGAAGGTGGAGAGGAAGTGATTCGGCTTATCTCAGCGCGTGCGGCGACCAGCAGGGAGAGGAGCAGCTATGAGGAAGTTCACAAAAGAGCAGAAACGCCAGATCGCGACCATCGCCGCAAAGCAAGACGCAGACATTGATCTGTCCGAGATGCCGGAAGTGCTCGACTGGAGCGCCGCCGAGATCGGCAGGTTCTACCGCCCGCCGAAGAAGCCGGTCACGATGCGCCTCGATACCGACATCGTCGACTGGCTGAAGAGCTACGGACGCGGCTATCAGACGCGCGTCAATCGTCTGCTGCGTCACGCGATGATGAGCGCCCGGAAGGCCCCCGCGAAAAAGCAGCGCTCAGCCTGAGGAAACGCGCACCATGACCGGCCCGAACCACCCGGCTATCGCGAACCCTCGCGCCGCCCCACCCACGCATCCACTGACCACCCGTTGTACCCGCGCAGAAACAGCAGCAGCGCGTAAGCGATCGCGTATACCAGCTGGATGCCGGCCGCCGGCCAGTCCTGCACCAGGCTCGACCCGAAGGTGAGGACGATCAACGCCACCGCCCCGCCGATCAGCGCCACCCGCGTAGCCGCGCCCAGCAGGATGAGGACACCCAGCAAAGCCTCCGCCCAGGGCAGCACAACGGCGAAGGCAGCGACAGCAGCGTGTGGCAGCGGAGCCTGAGCAAACTGAGCCTCAATCTTCCCCTGAAAGCCCCCCGCCCACAGCCGGCTCACCCCATGCATTGCAATGTTGACGCCGAGAAAAACGCGCAGCAGAGCATAAGCCATGCGTCGATCGCGGAGTTCCTGAGTGGAGGTCATGGTGTGCTGGAGTCGGACGTGGGCTCGCGGCCAGCCGTTTCCGAATATCGGATAGATGCGCCCGCTGCGCTGGCCGATGCGCGGCAACCAGCGCGGTACGACTGGTTTGACCGCGGTCGACGTTTAAACCCAGGCGCTTCGGTTTTCTGATATCATACCCCTGTGCCGACCGTTCTGAGGTTTGGCGGGTTCCGGGTCGTCGTCTATCTCAATGACCATCGTCCGGCGCACGTGCATGTCATCGGGCTAGGTCACGAAGCCGTCTTTAAGCTGAATTGTCCGGCGGGCCCAGTCACGGTGCGGGAGAATTATGGGTTTTCGTCGCGCGATCTGATACGGATCGCCGGCGTGCTTCTGGAAAACATCGACGCGCTCTGTCAGGCGTGGGAGAGGATTCATGGAATTGCGTGAACAATTCGAACAGGCAAACGAGCGGGCACACGCATTGCTGGCTTCCGTGCCGCACGCAGTCAGCGCCTGTTACGACCGCCGGCTGGGGCGGGTGGTCATTCGGCTAAGCTCAAAGCTCGATGTGATGTTTGCCCCGCAGGATGCCGAGGGTCTGGAGAACGCCAGCCCCGCTCAGCTGGAGCCGATCGAGATTTCTCCGTCGGGATTCGGCATTCACTTTCCCAAGCTCGATGCGGATTTGTATCTGCCGGCGTTGCTGGAGGGTTTCCTGGGATCGCGGAAGTGGATGGCGGCTCGCCTGGGCGCGACCGGCGGACGCGCGCGCAGCGCGGCAAAAGCAAAAGCGGCCAAGAAGAACGGGCGCCTGGGGGGACGACCGAAGAAGAAGCGCGTGGCGTGAGAGCTGGCTTCAGCCATCCCCGCCTCGAATTCCATGAAAAATGCCCTCGCTCCCGCGAGGGCATTTTCCCGTTCATTCTTCTACCGCGCCCGGAGTTTCGTAACAGCCTGTTGCGCCGGGCTTCTTGGTTGCTGGTTGATGCTGCGCTTATTCCGAGGCGGCCATTTCTTCGGCTTCGCCTTCCTGGCGCATCATTTCGAGTTCGCGTTCGGCTTCTTCCCAGGCAGTCTGGACTTCCTGCTGGATCTTCGCTGCCGCTTCTTCCAGCTCCGGTGAGAGCTGGACGTTGCGGTAGTATTCCATGCCGGTTCCTGCCGGGATGAGGCGGCCGACGATCACGTTCTCCTTGAGGCCGCGCAGGTTGTCGACCGCTCCGTTGATGGAGGCTTCGGTCAGCACGCGCGTGGTCTCCTGGAAGGACGCTGCGGAGATGAAGGATTCGGTGGAGAGCGAGGCCTTGGTGATGCCGAGCAGCAGCGGGCGTCCGACAGCCGGACGGCCGCCGTTGGCGATCACGCGGTCTTTCTCTTCGCGGAAGCGGAACTTGTCGACCTGCTGTTCGAGCAGGAAGCTGGAGTCGCCGACTTCCTCGATCTTCACCCAGCGGAGCATTTGCCGGACGATGGTTTCGATGTGCTTGTCGCTGATGGCCACGCCCTGGAGGCGGTAGACTTCCTGGATTTCGTTCACCAGGTAAGCCTGCAGCTCCTTCTCGCCGAGGACAGCGAGAATGTCGTGGGGGTTCAGCGGACCGTCCATGAGCGGCTCGCCGGCGCGCACCCGCTCGCCTTCCTGCACGTTGATGTGGATGCCGCGGGGGACGGAGTATTCCTTCTCCTCGCCGTTGTCGGCGGTCACGTAGACGCGGCGCTGGCCCTTGGAGACCTCGCCGAAGCGAACCACGCCGTCGATTTCCGAGATGATGGCAGTTTCGCGCGGCTTGCGGGCCTCGAACAGTTCGACCACGCGGGGCAGACCGCCGGTGATGTCCTTGGTGCGCGTCGTTTCGCGCGGGATCTTGGCCAGGATATCGCCGGGGAAGACCTCGTCGCCGTCCTGCACCATGAGGTGCGCGCGGCTGGGCATCAGGTAGCGCTTGTTGCCCTTGGCGCCCTTGATGACGATGGCCGGCTGGCGCTTCTCGTCGGGAGCCTCGGCCACGACGAGGCGAGAGAGGCCGGTGACCTCGTCCACCTCCTCGTGGAGGGTGATGCCTTCCTGCAGGTCCTTGAACTGGACGGGGCCGCCGATTTCCGTGAGGATGGCGAAGGTGTAGGGATCCCACTCGACCATCACCTGGCCGAGCGTGACCTGCTGACCTTCTTCCACCTTGAGGCGCGCACCGTAGACCACCTGGTAGCGCTCCTTCTCGCGGCCGCGCTCATCGACGATAGCGATGGAGCCGGAGCGGTTCATGGCGACCAGATCGCCCTGACGGCTGCGGACCGATGCCAGGTTGATGAAGCGGACCGAGCCGTTGTTCTTGGCTTCGAGGCGCGACTGCTCGTTGACACGCGAGGCCGTTCCACCGATGTGGAAGGTGCGCATGGTGAGCTGCGTGCCGGGCTCGCCGATCGACTGCGCGGCGATGACGCCCACCGCTTCGCCGAGTTCGACGAGGCGTCCGGAGCCGAGGTTGCGGCCGTAGCAGAGGACGCAGACGCCGCGGCGCGATTCGCAGGTGAGCACCGAGCGAATCTTGACCTTCTCGATGCCGGCGGCCTGGATGGCCGAGGCGAGGTCTTCGGTGATCTCCTGGTTGACGTCGACGATGATGTTGCCCTCGTAGTCCTTAATTTTTTCGAGAGACACGCGGCCGACGATGCGGTCTCTCAGCGGCTCGATGATCTCGCCGGACTCGACGATGGGCGTAACGTAGATGCCTTCGACGGTGCCGCAGTCGCGCTCGCTGACGATGACGTCCTGCGCCACGTCGACGAGACGGCGGGTCAGGTAACCGGAGTCGGCGGTTTTGAGAGCGGTGTCGGCAAGGCCCTTGCGCGCGCCGTGCGTGGAGATGAAGTACTCGAGCACGGTGAGGCCTTCACGGAAGTTGGCCGTGATGGGGGTCTCGATGATCTCGCCGGAAGGCTTGGCCATGAGGCCGCGCATGCCGGAGAGCTGGCGGATCTGCTGTTTGGATCCGCGAGCGCCGGAGTCGGCCATGATGTAAATCGGGTTCATGGTGCCTTCTTTGTCGGCGCGCTTCATGTTGTCGAACATCTCGTCGGCGACCTTTTCGGTGACCGCCGACCAGATCTGGATGACCTTGTTGTTCCGCTCGCCGTTGGTGATGGCGCCGTCGAGGTACTGCTGCTGAACGCCGATGGCCTGCTTTTCGGCGTCGCGCACCGTGGTGTACTTCGAGTCGGGGATGACCATGTCGTCGAGGCCAACGGAAAGGCCGCTGCGCGTCGCGTACTGGAAGCCGAGCTCCTTGATGCGATCGAGCATGCGGACGGTCAGTTCGAGACCGTGGTTGAGGTAGCAGTAGTTCACCAGCTGGCCGATGCCCTTCTTCTTGAGCAGCCCGTTGATGTAGGGCATCTGCTCGGGAAGCGCATCGTTGAGGATGGCGCGGCCGACCGTGGTGGAGATGTACTGGCGGTCGTACTGCACCGGCTCGGTGTGGGTGAGGTCCTGATCGTCGTACGCGGTGGTCATGTCGAGCACCGGACCGGTGTAGCGCAGACGGATGGGCGACAGCGTCTCGACTTCCTTCACCTCCAGAGCCATCAGGACTTCTTCGATGTTGGCGAAGACCCGGCCTTCACCCTTCGCGCCCTTTTTGGACTTGGTGAGGTAGTAGAGGCCGAGCACCATGTCCTGAGTCGGGACGGTGATGGGGTGTCCGGAAGCCGGCGACAGGATGTTGTGCGAAGACAGCATCAGCACGCTGGCTTCCACCTGCGCTTCGGGCGACAGGGGGATGTGGACCGCCATCTGGTCGCCATCGAAGTCGGCGTTGAAGGCAGTGCAGACCAGGGGGTGAATCTTAATGGCCTTGCCTTCAACGAGGACCGGCTCAAACGCCTGAATGCCGAGGCGGTGGAGCGTAGGCGCACGGTTGAGGAGCACCGGATGATCGCGGATGACTTCCTCGAGGATGTCCCACACGATCGGCTCCTGGAGCTCGACCATTTCCTTGGCCTGCTTGATGGTGGTGCAGTGGCCGGTCTGCTCGAGGCGGTGATAGATGAACGGCTTGAAGAGCTCGAGGGCCATCTTTTTGGGAAGGCCGCACTGGTGCAGCTTGAGCTCGGGGCCGACGACGATGACGGAGCGGCCGGAATAGTCGACGCGCTTGCCGAGGAGGTTCTGGCGGAAGCGGCCCTGCTTGCCCTTCAGCGTATCGGAGAGCGACTTGAGCGGGCGGTTGTTGGCGCCGCGCAGAACGCGGCCGCGACGGCCGTTGTCGAAGAGGGCATCGACGGCTTCCTGCAGCATGCGCTTTTCGTTGCGCACGATGACTTCGGGCGCGTGCAGGTCCATCAGCTTCTTCAACCGGTTGTTGCGGTTGATGACGCGGCGATAGAGATCGTTCAGGTCGGAGGTGGCGAAGCGGCCGCCATCCAGAGGCACGAGCGGGCGCAGCTCGGGCGGGATAACGGGGATCACGTCGAGGATCATCCACTGCGGCTTGTTGCCGGACTTGCGGAAGGCTTCAACCACCTTGAGGCGCTTGGCGTACTTGAGGCGCTTCTGCAGCGAGGTTTCGGCCTTCATGCGCTCGCGCAATTCGATGGAAAGCTCGTCGACGTTGACCCGCTTGAGGAGCTCCTTGATAGCCTCGGCGCCCATCATGCCTTTGAAGCCGGTGGGGCGGTACTGCTGGTCGAGCTCGCGGAACTTGGTCTCGTCCTTGACGATCTCGCGCTCGCGGACGGGCGCGTCGCCGGGATCGACGACGACGTAGCTCTCGAAGTAGAGGACGGACTCGAGGTCGCGCAGCGAGATGTCGAGCAGGTGGCCGATGCGCGAGGGGAGTCCCTTGAAGAACCACACGTGGGAGCAGGGCGAGGCCAGCTCGATGTGGCCGAGGCGCTCGCGGCGCACCTTGGAGACGGTGACTTCCACGCCGCACTTGTCGCAGATGACGCCGCGGTGCTTCATGCGCTTGTATTTGCCGCAGAGGCACTCCCAGTCGGTGACGGGGCCGAAGATGCGCGCGCAGAACAAGCCGTCGCGCTCCGGCTTGAAGGTGCGGTAGTTGATGGTTTCCGGCTTGGTGACTTCGCCATGCGACCACGAGCGAATTTTTTCCGGCGATGCCAGCGAAATGCGAATCGCGTCGAAGTCGGTGATCGGGCTGGTCATTTCGAACGGGCTGGAACGGTACAAGGTGTTCCTCCTTGGCTGGCTAGCTGCTGGCTATTAGCTTTTAGCTGTTAGCTTCTAGCCCTTGCCGTGGTTCATCGTTTCCGTTGTGGCGCCGCGTGCTGACCGGCGCTCTTAAACATCATGAAATCTGTCTGCGCCGCCAGCCCCAGGCTAAAAGCTAAGAGCTGGCGGCTAACAGCTGGTTCGTTAATCGGCGGCGGCCAGTTCGGGAACCGAAGGCTTCTTCGCGTCCTTCGGCCCTTCGCCGGCGGTTTGCTTAATCAGCTCCACGTCGAGGCACAGCGACTGCAGCTCGCGGATCAGAACGTTGAACGATTCCGGCACGCCCGGCTCGATCGCCGCCTCGCCCTTGACGATGGCTTCGTAAATTCTGGTGCGGCCAAAGACGTCGTCGGACTTCGCCGTGAGCAGTTCCTGCAGGATGTAGGCCGCGCCGTACGCTTCCAGCGCCCAGACTTCCATCTCGCCGAAACGCTGTCCGCCGAACTGCGCCTTGCCCCCCAGCGGCTGCTGGGTGATGAGCGAGTACGGCCCGATCGAACGCGCGTGGATCTTGTCGTCGACCAGGTGCGAGAGCTTCAGCATGTAGATGTAGCCCACCGTCGCCGGCTGCTCGAACGCTTCGCCGGTCATGCCGTCGTAGAGCGCCGTCTTGCCGGAAGTCGGGAGGCCGGCCGCGCTCAGCAGGGCCTTGATTTCGCCCTCGCGGGCGCCATCGAAGACGGCTGTGCCGAACCAGATACCCTTGTCCATGCCGGCGGCCACCCGCAGCAGCTGCTCGTCGTCCAGCTCCTCCAGCTGGCGCAGCAGTGCGGTGTTGGCGAACTTCTCCCGCACCACTTTGCGCAGCTCGGTAACCTCCTGGTGCTGTTTCACCAGAGCGGCCACCTGGTGGCCCAGCTCATGCGCCGCCCAGCCCAGGTGCGTCTCCAGAATCTGACCCACGTTCATTCGCGAGGGCACGCCCAGCGGATTCAGCACGATCTCGACCGGCGTTCCGTTGGGCAGATACGGCATGTCCTCTTCGGGCAGAATGCGCGCGATCACGCCCTTGTTCCCGTGGCGGCCGGCCATCTTGTCGCCCACCGAGAGCTTGCGCTTCATGGCGATGTAGACCTTGACCAGCTTGATCACCCCGGGAGCCAGCTCGTCGCCCTTCTGCAGCTTGCCGATCTTCTCGTTGGTGATCTTGCGCAGCACATCGATCTGACGCGAGGTCATTTCCTCGATCTCGTCGATCTGCTCGTTCACCCGCGGATCCTTGTCGTTGTAGCGGATGCGCTTCAGGTTGCGCGTCGAGATGCGCTCGATCGCGTCGCGGTCGAGGATCGCGCCCTTGGCCAGCAGACGCTTGTTGGTGCGCTCGTCGTGCAGGTCGGCGAGCACTTCCTTGCCGCCGAGAATGCCTTCGAGACGCTTCAGGCGCTCGTCGGTGAGAATGCGGATCTCGTCGGAGAGGTTCTTTTCAAGCTGGGCGATCTGCTCGGCTTCAATCTGCCGGGCGCGCTCGTCCTTTTCCTGACCCTTGCGCGAGAAGATGCGGACGTCGACCACCGTACCCTCAATGCCCGGAGGGCAGGTGAGGGACGCGTCGCGGACATCGCCGGCCTTTTCGCCGAAGATGGCGCGCAGCAGCTTCTCTTCCGGCGTCAGCTGGGTTTCCCCCTTGGGCGTCACCTTGCCCACCAGAATGTCGTTGTGGTGTACCTTGGCGCCGATGCGGATGATCCCGCTCTCGTCCAGATCGCGCAGCGAGTGCTCGCTGACGTTGGGGATGTCGCGCGTGATTTCTTCCGGACCCAGCTTGGTGTCCCGCGCCTCGATCTCGAACTCCTCGATGTGCACCGACGTGTAGTAGTCGTCGCGCACCAGCTTCTCCGAGATAAGGATCGCGTCCTCGAAGTTGTAGCCGCGCCACGGCATGAAGGCCACCAGCACGTTGCGGCCGAGGCCCAGTTCGCCCTGCTCCGTGCAGGGGCCGTCCGCGATCACCTGACCCTTCAGCACCCGGTCGCCCTGGCGCACGATCGGCTTCTGGTTGATGCAGGTGTTCTGGTTGGAGCGCTTGAATTTGATCAGCTGGTAGATGTCCGAACCCACCTCGCGCGACAGCTGCGTGGGGTGGTGCTCGCCTTCGACGCGGACGATGATCCGCTCGGAGTCGACCGAATCGACCACGCCGTTGCGGCGCGCGAGGATGACCGCGCCCGAGTCCCGCGCCGTCACGCCTTCCATGCCCGTGCCCACCAGCGGCGCCTCCGAAACCAGCAGCGGCACGGATTGGCGCTGCATGTTGGCCCCCATCAGCGCGCGGTTGGCGTCGTCGTGCTCGAGGAACGGCACCAGCGACGCGGCTACCGAAACCAGCTGCTTGGGGCTCACGTCGATGTAGTCCACTTCGCCGCGGTTCACCAGCACGAAGTTGCCCTGGCGGCGCGCGTTTACCAGCTCTTCGACAATGTTGCCGTTCGCATCCAGCTCGACGTTGGCCTGCGCGATGGTGTGCCGGTCCTCTTCCCACGCCGACAGGTAGAAGGAGTACGGCTCGTATTCCACCTGGCGCTGCTTCTCTTTGCGCAGCTTCTCGTTCAGCTTGATGGCCTCGGACTTCTCGAGGTGATCGCCCACCCGCAGCCCGCTTTCGCCGGCATTGGTGATCTGCACGAAGTCCAGCATGCGGCTGTCGCGCACCTTGCGGTAGGGCGACTCGATGAAGCCGTACTCGTTGATGCGCGCAAAGCAGGAGAGCGAGCTGATCAGCCCGATATTCGGGCCTTCCGGCGTCTCAATCGGGCAGATACGGCCGTAGTGCGTGGGGTGCACATCGCGCACTTCGAATCCGGCGCGCTCCCGCGACAGTCCGCCCGGCCCCAGCGCGGAGAGACGGCGCTTGTGCGTGATCTCCGACAGCGGATTGGTCTGGTCCATGAACTGCGACAGCTGCGAGGAGCCGAAAAACTCGCGGATGGCCGCCATCACCGGCTTGGCGTTGATCAGGTCGTGCGGCATGGCCGTCGACATTTCCTGATACACGCTCATTTTTTCCTTGATCGCGCGTTCCATGCGCACCAGGCCGATGCGGAACTGGTTCTCCATCAGCTCGCCCACCGCGCGCACGCGCCGGTTGCCGAGGTGATCGATGTCGTCCACCATGCCGATATTGCGGCGCAAACGCAGCAGGTAGCGAATGGTCGCGTAGAAGTCCTCCGGCGTCAGGGTGCGGTGATCGAGCGAGGTGGCGTCCTGGTTTTCGTAGAGCTTGATGTTGAACTTCAGACGGCCGACCCGCGAGAAGTCGTACTTGCGCGGATCGAAGAACATGCCCTCGAACAGCGCCGTGGCCGTGTCAAGCGTGGGCGGGTCGCCCGGGCGCAGCTTGCGGTAGATCTCGATCAGCGCTTCTTCCGGCTTGCGCACCGAGTCGCGGCGCAGCGTGTTGGTAATCACGTTGCCCACGTCGTCGCGCTCCGGGAAAAACACTTCGACGGAGGTGATGCCGGCTTCGACAATCTTGTGCAGTTTGTCTGAGGTCAGCTCCTGATTCGCCTCCATGAAGACTTCGCCGGTCGAGGTGTCGACCACGTCGGCTGCGGTCATCGCGCCGTCGAGCTCGACCTGCTCCACTTCAACCTCAGAGACCTTGTGTGCGCGCAGAGCCTTCAGGATGGAAGGCGTGACCTTGCGGCCGGAGTGCGCGATCTCTTCGCCTTTGGCGACGATGGCATGCGCCGGCTTGGCGCCCAGCAGGTGGGTCGGTTTCTCGTGGTTCTCGTCGAGGGTCCAGAACAGCCGGCCGTCTTTGATGTGGATCTTGTCGACGGTGTAGAAGGTGCGCAGAATCTCCTCGTCGCTCTTGAGACCGAGCGCGCGCAGGAAGATGGTGCCGAGGAACTTGCGCTTGCGGTCGATGCGCACGTACAGCGTGTTCTTCTGGTCGTATTCGAACTCGACCCACGAGCCGCGGTAGGGAATGATCTTGCCGAGGAAGTAGGTGCGGTTGTTCGCCGTCTCAAAGAAGACGCCCGGCGAGCGGTGCAGCTGCGAGACGATGACGCGCTCGGTCCCGTTGACGATGAAGGTGCCGTTCTGCGTCATCAGCGGGATGTCGCCGAAGAAGACTTCCTGCTCCTTGATGTCGCGGATCGACTTCGCGCCGGTCTCGGGATCCTTGTCGTAAATCGTCAGGCGCACCGTGACCTTCAGCGGCGCAGAGTAGGTCATGCCGCGCTCTTCGCACTCTGCCTGGTCGTACTTCAGCTGCAGGCCCACGGGGTCGCCGCACTTGTT
Organism: Acidobacteriaceae bacterium; assembly: GCA_030041435.1. Lineage (GTDB taxonomy): Bacteria > Acidobacteriota > Terriglobia > Terriglobales > Acidobacteriaceae > Palsa-343. The sequence goes on along the minus strand of JASHNW010000113.1, from coordinate 5,101 downwards.
GCAGAAGTCGGGCGTGTTCTTGTTGTAGGTGCCGCATTTCTGGCAGAGCACGTCGCCGGGGTGGAAGGGGTCCGTGATGACCATGGCGCCGCAATGGACGCAAGTGGTGCGCAGGTGATGGAGACCCTTGAGGTGACCGCATTTGCATTCCCAGTTGCCGATGGAAAAATCCACAAAGTCGAGCTGCGATATATTCCGAAAGTCGGTGATGGGGAAGACGGACGTGAAGACGGACTGCAGGCCGGAGTCGTCGCGCTCCGACGGCAGCTTGTCCATCTGCAGGAAGCGCTCGTAGGAGCGGCGCTGCACTTCAATGAGATTCGGAATGCGAATCGCTGTGGGAATCTTGGAAAAGTCGAGTCGGCTGCGAACGGCGCGGTTCTCGTTGGACATTCGTTACTCCTCGGGACCCGTGGCGCGAGGGAAAGAAGAGCAGCCGTCCGGGTCGAGCGGCGCTCCTGCTGATCGGTGGTGCCACGCAATCCTCGCTCCGCCTCGTACAGACCGGGGACTACGCTCTGGTTACGGCCGCACAAAAAACATGGTGCAATGCCGCTTTTCACTTGCGCGCAACGGCGCAACGGGGTTACGCTTCCGCTTTGCTCGACCGGTTTTGCGGGAAATTCCGCTGCTCCCGCAGAGACAACCGGTTTGCCTGCCGGACCTGAATTGCCGCTCAGGAGCCGGGGCGAACGAAACTATCGGGGCGGAGGAACGGAAGCGCAGAGACAGGGAAGCGCCGGGAAAAGCACAAAACGCCCGCGGAGACAGCAAGTCCCACGAGCGCCACAACCGAATTGTGCACTGTACAGTGACAGAATGTCCGATTCCCGCTGCCCAACCTGAAATCCGCGCCGCCTGACTGCTGTTTCGCATCGTAATAACAGGTCCGCCGCCTGGCCTGCCATTACGCCGGCAATCCGCCGGTGAAGTTTGCCTGCTATCCCAACCTGCGCACGCGAAGCGCTGGCCCCATGGGTTTACCGAGGGTCAGATCAGGGAATTCGCGTTATCGGGAAGGCAGAGAAGCGCCCCAAATCCGGCATCCGAAAATGCAGCCGAGCGGAACGCACAAATCTGATGATAGCGCGTTCCGCTTTGGCACGCAAGTTGCTTGCCGAAATCAGGAATTACTTGATTTCCACGGTTGCGACGCCATCAAACTTCTTTTTGATAGCCTCGGCGTCTTCCTTGCTGACGTTTTCCTTCAGCGGCTTGGGAGCGCCGTCAACCAGGTCCTTGGCTTCCTTCAGGCCGAGCGACGTGACTTCGCGTACGGCCTTGATGGTGCTGATCTTATTCGCGCCGGCATCCTTGAGGATGACGGTGAATTCGGTCTGCTCCACGGCCGCCGGGGCAGCCGCGCCAGCAGCCCCGCCGCCAGCCACAACGACCGGAGCCGCTGCTGCCGCCGAGACGCCAAGGCGCTCTTCGAGCTTCTTCACGAGGGCCGCCGCGTCCAGGAGGCTAAGCCCGACAATCTGATCTTCCAACTGCTGCAAATCCGCCATTGTGTTCTCCAGGTGAAACTGAATTTTTGTGCCCGCCGGAGGGCTTCTGGCCCGCCGGTTGCCGTTCTGGCCGCCGCGAGGTTTCCGATGTGCCCCAGACCAGGCACACCTCGGGGTGGAGAACAGCCATTAGCCTTCCGCTGTTAGCCATCAGCCGCTAACAGCCTGAACCCTTAACCGGCGGCTGCTTCGCCGCCGGCAAACTTCGATTCCTTCACGCCCTGATTGAGCACCACGGCCAGGTCGCGTCCCGTGGCGTTGATGACCGTGGCCAGACGCTGCGCCGGGGAGTTGATGAGGAAGAGGAGCTTCGCGAAGATCTCTTCCCTGCCCGGCATGGTGGCCAGGGCCTTCACTTCCTCAACGTTGATGACCTTGCCGTCGACGATGCCCAGCTTAAAGGTGAACTCCGCGTTCTCCTGCACCCACGTCGAGAGGGCTTTTGCCAGCGCGACGGGGTCGCCGCTGGTGTAGGCCACGGACGAGACGCCCTTGAGGTTCTGCAGGGCGGCTTCGATCTTCGTGCCCTGCGCGGCGCGGCCGGCCAGCTTGTTCTTCAGCACGCGATAGCGTCCGCCCGCGGCGCGGACGGTCTTGCGCAGCTCGAAGTCCTGGGCCACGGTCAGCTTGGTAAACGTGCCGATGATGGCGCTGGTCGAGTTCTCCAGCTCTTTTGCAAGCTGTCCGACCTTCTCCGCCTTTTTCTGTCTGCTCAGTGCCATAACGTTAGCCTTTAGCTGCTAGCTTCTAGCTGCTAGCCGAATTCTTGCAGGCCCGCGAGGGCCGGCGCTTCCATTCAACCTGCCAGCCGCCAGAGGCTGGCTGGCTTAGAGCGATCTCTCTGCCTTACCGGCGGACTCGGCCACGGCGCTGTCGAGCGCGATGCCGGGGCCCATCGTCGAACTGATGGTGATGCCCTTGATGTACTTGCCCTTGGCCGCCGACGGCTTGGCCCTGACCACGCTGGTGATGACGGTGATGGCGTTCTCGACCAGCTTCTGCGGCGGGAACGAAATCTTGCCTACCGGGACGTGCACGAGCGCGGTCTTGTCGGTGCGAAATTCCACTTTGCCGGCTTTGATCTCGTGGATGGCCGCGGTCACGTCGTTGGTCACTGTGCCCGTCTTCGGGTTGGGCATGAGGCCGCGGGGGCCCAGGACCTTGCCGAGGCGTCCAACCGACTTCATCATGTCCGGCGTGGCGATCAGCGCGTCGAAGTCGGTCCAGGATTCCTTTTGAATTTTCTCTACCAGCTCGTCGCCGCCAACGATGTCCGCGCCGGCCGCTTCCGCCTCGCGCTGCTTGTCGCCGGTGGTGATCACGGCGACTTTCTTAGTCTTGCCCAGGCCGTGGGGCAGAACGACGGTGCCGCGGACCATCTGGTCGGCGTGGCGCGGGTCGACGCCCAGACGCAGGGTCAGATCGACGGTCTCATCGAACTTGGCGTACTTGATTTTCTGCAGAAGCGGAACCGCTTCCTGCAAAGGGTAAGGGCGCTTCTCCACCTGGGCGCGCGCCTTCTCAATACTCTTGCCTGGCTTGGCCATTTTCCCTCGTCTCCCACCGCTTGGGCGTTGATGCGTGCCGGCCGTGGTGCTAGTGACAGCGTCTTCCGGAGAGGAAGGCGCAGTTATTGATTATCTACAGAAAGGGCGGGAAAAGCAAGAAAACGAGTCATTTTGGCAGGTCGAAGCACACGGTTTTCCGAACGTAATCGAAAGTGACGGAGCCGTTTTGCCAGAGCGGGACGCCGAGAGTCCCGTCGGCAACGCCTTTCTCGAGAACGCCGACGTGGTGGGTGAGGGCGACGGTCAGGTTTGAATAGTGCCGCGAGCCGATTGTCAGACCGGCGATCAAAGCGATCGTGCCCATGACTCCCCCGCCGGTGCCGGTGCCCACCTGCCGGGGTTGTCCGGATTTCTGCAGGGCCTGGCCGTCACTGCTGTCGAGGAAATTCCCGCCGAGCATCACGGCGTAGTGGCGGGTTCCGAGATCGACGATGAGGTGCAGAGATTGCGGTGTGCTGGCGGGTGTGGCGAGAAGGCTGGCCGCGATCAGAGGCGCGCCGCCGTAGAGCGTGAAGGGGATGGGATCGGCGCAGGCTGCGGCTGCGGCGACGGGCAGAAAGGTCAGCGTGCGCGCTGGGTAGTCGACGCGGAGTGGGCCCTCGCGGAAGATGGGCAGGCCGAGCAGGAGATGCACGGGGAATCCCGCGGAGGCGCTGAGATGGCTGAGGTCGAGAGCGACGGCGGGGATAAAAGAGAGGTGCTCCGGACCGAAGTCGAGATGGTCGAGAACGAGGGGGTATATCGGCTCGGGCTCACCGCCGCCAGGCGCCATACCGATGGAAGCGCCCATGTCGAGGTGGAGCGACTGCGCATAGGCGCGATCGACAGCGAGAGCGCCGGTGCCGCTGTCGAGGACCGCGTCGATGGGCTGGCCGTTGAGGGTCACGGGCACCCGGACGAGATTGTCGTCGAGATGGAAGGGAAGGGTCTGCTGCGCGGACAAAAAAGGCGCGCAGACCAGCAGCAGACCGCGGAGAAAATGGCGGATCATGGCGCCATTGTAGGCCGCATGAGCGGCGGATCGAGCGCGCCGCGCGCGATCGGCCTTGCGGACATGGCAAAGCCGAAACGTGCGCCCCGGTTGAGCGAGGTGCTGCGCTTCGGCTCGCGGTTGCTGCGCGCTAATCTACGCGACGACGTCGATGCCCATGGAGCGGGCGGTGCCCTTGATGCTCTTCACGGCGGCTTCGACACTGGCGGCGTTCAGGTCGGGCATCTTCTGCTTCGCGATCTCCAGCACCTGCGCTTCGGAAACCTTGCCCACCTTGTCCTTGTTGGGCGTGCCCGAGCCCTTGGCCAGGTTGGCGGCCTTCTTCAGCAGCACGGACGCCGGGGGCGTCTTGGTGATGAAGGTGAAAGTGCGGTCGGCATAGACGGTGATGACCACCGGGATGATGAGGCCGGCCATCTCCTTGTTCTGCGTGCGGGCGTTGAACTGCTTGCAGAACTCCATGATATTGACCTGTGCCTGGCCCAGCGCCGGGCCGACCGGAGGCGCCGGAGTGGCCTTGCCGGCTTCGATCTGGAGCTTTACCTGAGTTTGTACTTTCTTTCCTGTTGGCGGCATTCTTTAAAACCTCTCTCTTTTGCGGAAGCTGTCGTCTTTACCATTACAGCACTCCACCAATCTTTGTGTTCCTATACGACCTTCTCAACTTTACCGAACTCAAGCTCCACCGGAGTTGAGCGACCGAAAATGGTGACCATGACCTTGACCGTCTCGCGATCCTCATTCACCTCATCTACGATGCCGTTGAAGTTCGCAAACGGCCCCTCGGTGATGCGTACCGATTCGTTCTTCTCAAACTTGATCTTAAGCCGCGGTTTTTCCTTGGAAACTTCGCTGCGGAAGAGAATTGAGCTGACCTCGGCCTCGCTCAGGGCAACCGGCTTGTCGCCTGTTCCCAGAAAGCCTGTCACCCTGGGAGTGTTCTTGATGACGTGCCACAGGTCATTGTCGAGGTCCATTTCGACCAGCACATATCCAGGAAGAAATACCCGCTCTACCGTACGCTTCTTGCC
>JASHNW010000112.1 GCA_030041435.1 Acidobacteriaceae bacterium | reverse complement strand
TAGGGATGGAGTGTCAAAATTCATCCGGTGCAAAGCACCGTTGTGGCACTGCCACCACTCCTGAGGGCGAATCATGCCCTCGATCCCGCCACGGATGCCGCCAAAGTGCTGCCGCCGGCGGCACCGTTTGCAGGCTTCCTCGGAGGCCGCTCCGCGGCTTCGGAAGCTGGTGCTCGACGGACGCGCAATGTGCGGGTGATCTTCTGCGCCTCGGACGACTTCAGGAACTCCTGAAAGTCGCGGTCTTTCGAGAAGACATAGGCCAGAGCCTGTTCTACCACTTCATCGGCGGAAGCATGGATGAATGCGGCATACTGATCGACCTGTGCAGCGGTCGTATCAGTCAGCCGAATCGAGGCGCTGAGGTGGCGGGTTTGGATGACTTCAAGCAACGGCATGGTGTTCTCCTTTAGAACTGGAATCAGGCAGTCTTTCTGCGGGCAATCATGCGCTCGGCCGTGGCCGCGATCTCACGCGTACGAGCGGAGCACAGAGTGTCCGAAATCTCGAAGCGACGGCGCGATTCAAGCATGGTGATAACGTCGTCGATGCGGATTCCTTCGATGAGCCAAAGGCGAGCGGAGGCGACATCGACCGTGCGCTGCGCGTAATAGAGCGGATTGGGCTTGTCAGAGCGCCGGGAAGCCAACTCCCGCGTCAGCTTTACGGCATCTTTGCCGTGCGCAAGCTGATCGCATACCCATGCCCAGTCGTTTTCGGAATGGCTGTGCTTCGAAGGCGGCTTGCACGAAGAGACTGTCTGAGCACAAAGCGTGGCATCAATCGTGGCGGCATCCAGCCGGAAATCCTCGGGAGTCCAGATCGAGTCGTCGGGATATTCGACAGTGACCCTGTAGGTTGGATCGTATTTCTGATTGAGGAAACCAGGGATGCGGAGCACCCGGTTGCGATCGGTACAAGCCGAATCGCCACCGAAGGCCATGGCGAGCAGCTTGAGCGTCTGTTCCTGCTGATCGAAGCCGAAGCCTTCGACTTGCCAAAGCACCTGGTACTTGCCGGGCGAAGTAGACAGAATCGAAGTCGGCGATGGCACCAAATCCGAAGCCCGGAGCGCAGCGAGCCGGGCTTCGCCATCGGTATCAATGTCTATATATAGGTGGCGGATCGACGCGATGCTTTCTTTGGTGCGCTTCCGACTGCCGGCGCGGAGAGGATTGGCCGCGACATAGATGTTGGCTCCGGTGCCGTTTTCATAAGAAAGCCATGCCTGATACTGAGGCTCCAGTGCGCGCTCCAGCCGCACGACTCGCTGCGTGATCGCGGGAGGAGTCTCGCGGCGAAGCAGGAGCGCAATGGTTTCGTCGGGACCGAAGCAACGGTTGAGAAACTGGACCGCGGGTTGGTTCATTCAGTGGCACCTTTTGCGAACGCGATCGTGCGGGGGTTAACAGTCGAGAAGCCCGGCTTCCACCGGGCTTCCGCAAAAGCGAGGAAGGGCCTATGCGGCCTCTTCCTCGGTGGAGTCTTCGTCTTCCGCAGCGGCTTTCGCGGCGCGGTCGAGCTTGAGGATCGAGTTCACCCGGATCTCCCAGATGGTCTGCTCCAAATTGGTCTTCTTGCTGTCATATTTGCGGCTGCGCAGCTCGCCTTCGACCTGGATATGCGCGCCCTTTTTGAGCGTGGCGGCGAACTCTCCGAGCTTGCCGAAGACAACGCAGCGGTGCCATTCGGTGTGCTCGATGTATTTGCCGTCCTTCTTGTAGGAGGACTTGGTTGCCAGTGAGAGAGTGGTAAGGCTGCGGTCGTTGTTGGTGCGAACCTCGGCATCGCTGCCAAGGAATCCAATGAGGGTGACTTTGTTCTGGTACATGGTGTGATCTCCGTTTCGTTGAATTTCCCGTATCCTGCTCGGGTCACCCTTGGCGAATGCCAGCGAGTGGCCCTTGCTCCCAAGGCCGAAGCTCTGCATTTACGGAGGGTCCGTCGCAGACGGAAACCGTAACCCGGAGGGCGCGGAACGCGAAGCAGAAGAGCGAGCCTGCCGCAGGGCGCAGGAAAGGCCCGAAGCGTGACCCCGAGCAGAGGACGGGATACGAGGCGGAAGGCACGTACATGAGCCGAAGTCACCGGTACGATTTCTACGATGCCAGTCCGCCACACACGCGGCCCCGAATGAACCGGCAATCGTTCGGCAAAAGGCCTGCATCGAGCGCCCGCACCGCTGTGTCGTGCAAGCCGGGATCACCACGCCGGGCGCTTTCAAAGACGAGTTGGGCTGTGCAGCCGAAATGGCAGCATGTTCGGACATCGAAGTGACCTCGGATTCGGGTTCGAGACTCTAGCTCAGTGCCAGCCGCTCAGGCGTCGGAAGCACGATAGACCTCCTGTGTCTCGAAGGATTGGTCCTGATGGTTGTAGCCGGAGACGGTAATCAGCTCGCGCACCCGGCGGCGCCCCGCATGATCGCGTTCGCAGTAGAGGACAAAGTCGATGGCCTCAGCCGTCTCCGAACGAATGAACGAGTGATTAAGATTCGGCCTGGCACTCAGCGCCAGATCGGAAAGCCGATTCAGAGCGTCCCATGCGCTCTTTGCGTGGATCGTCGAGAGCGTTCCGCCATGGCCCGTATTCATGGCCTGCAGC
>JASHNW010000111.1 GCA_030041435.1 Acidobacteriaceae bacterium | reverse complement strand
CGCATCGAGCGCGGCAAGGTGAAGGTGGGCGAGGAAGTGGAGATCGTGGGCTTCCGCGAGACGCGCAAGACGGTGGTGACCGGCGTCGAGATGTTCAAGAAGCAGCTGGACGAAGGCCTGGCGGGCGACAACGCGGGTCTGCTGCTGCGCGGCATTCCGAAAGAGGACGTGGAGCGCGGCATGGTGCTGGCCAAGCCCGGCTCGATCACGCCGCACACGAAGTTCAAGTCGAGTGTTTACGTGCTGAGCAAGGAAGAGGGCGGGCGGCACACGCCGTTCTTCAAGGGCTACCGTCCGCAGTTCTACTTCCGCACCACGGATGTGACGGGCGTGGCAACGCTGCCCGAGGGCACGGAGATGGTGATGCCGGGCGACAACGTGGAGCTGGAAGTGGAACTGATCACCCCGGTGGCCATGGAGAAAGGCCTGCGCTTCGCCATCCGCGAAGGCGGACGGACGGTCGGCGCCGGCACGATCTCGGAAATCCTGAAGTAGGCAACCCACGGGTGAGAAGCTCGTGGACGCCGCTGACGGACGGAGGGTGGAAACAAAAGGATTTCAGGGGTATCGCCCGGAAATCAGGTAGGATAAGAAGATGCGTGAAATTGTGACATTGCAGTGCGGCGAGTGCAAAGAGCGCAATTACTCAACGACGAAGAACAAAAAGACGACCACCAAGCGTCTCGAGTTCTCGAAGTTCTGTAATCGCTGCCGGAAACACACCCCGCACAAAGAAACGAAGTAAACGCAGCCTTTAGCCGCTAGCCATTAGCTTTTAGCGGGTTCTGTTCAGCCCGGCATACGCCCGCCGCGAACGAGCTAACGGCTAAAAGCCAAAAGCTAAAAGCTGCCGTACAGGGGCGTAAGCTCAACGGTTAAACTGCCGGTCTCCAAAACCGGACTTGGGGGTTCGAATCCCTCCGCCCCTGCCAGATCAACATCCACTGAGGAGATGGGCTCGGTCATGCCCGTTGCAGAGAAGAGCGCGGAAAAGAAAAAGTCTATGGCGAAGGCAGCAATCATGAATTCCGAGGGCAGCGTTCCGAACCGCGCCCTCAGCATCTTCACCCGCAGCCGCGACTTCCTCAAGGACGTCCGCGCCGAGATGCGCAAGGTGGTCACGCCCTCGTGGCGGGAAACGCAGTCCACCACGGTTGTGGTCATTATCTCTGTGTTCGCGTTTGCCGGGTTTTTCTGGATAGTGGATGCGGTGCTGGGACAGGTAATGAATCAATTGCTCCACTGGCTCGGCGCGCTGCAGTAGCGAGACCCGGAAGGATTGGAAATTCCATGGCGGAAGAGACACAAAACGCAACCCAGGACGTGGCCGCAGAAGCCGCGCAGCCGCAGCTGGAGCCCCCCACCAATGAGCGCTTCCGGTGGTACATCATCCACGCGTATTCCGGCTTCGAGCGCAAAGTGCGCGAGTCCATTGAGACCCGCGTGCAGGCATTCGGGCTCCAGAACCGGATCGGCCGCGTGATGATTCCCACCGAAGCGGTCACCGAGATCACCAACGGCAAGAAGCGCACCGTGGAGCGCGTCTTCCTCCCCGGCTACGTGCTGGTGGAAATGGATCTCGACAACGACCTGTGGCACGTCATCAAGAACACGCCGCGCGTGACGGGCTTTCTGGGCACGGGCGACAAGCCGGTCGCGCTCACCGATGCCGAGGTTGGCTCGATCCTCTTCCGCAGCGACACATCGAAGGAGAAGCCGCGGCTCAAGGTCAAGTTCCAGAAGAACGAGTCCGTCCGCATCACCGAAGGGCCGTTCGCCAACTTCAACGGCGTGGTCGACGACGTGAACGAGGACCGCGAGACGCTCAAGGTCATGGTCACCATCTTCGGCCGTTCCACCCCGGTTGAGCTGGACTTCGGCAAGGTGGAAAAAATCGCCTAGAAGCAGCCGTTAGCTTCCAGCTGTTAGCTGTTAGCTCGTGCGGCCCGGAAATTAAGCTCGATGTCACAGAAAATCGGCTAGCAGCTAAAGGCTAGAAGCTAGCAGCTAAAGGGAAATTGCAATGCCTCCAACAAAGAAGATCGCCACGCAGGTCAAACTTCAGATTGAAGCCGCCAAGGCCACGCCGGCGCCGCCCGTCGGCCCGGCACTGGGCCAGGCGCAGGTCAACATCATGGAGTTCTGCAAGCAGTTCAACGCACGCACGCAGAACAAGGAGATGGCTGGCCTCATCATTCCGGTCGTCATCACCGTTTATGCCGACCGCAGCTTCACCTTTGTCACCAAGACCCCTCCGGCCTCGATTCTGCTGAAGAAGGCCGCGGGCATCGACAAGGGATCGGGCACGCCCAACAAGGACAAGAAGGGCAAAGTGACCGAGAAGCAGGTGCGCGAGATCGCCACGCAGAAGATGCCGGATTTGAATGCGGCATCGGTCGATGCGGCGGTCAAGACCATCAAGGGCACGGCGCGCTCGATGGGGATTGAAGTGGTGGGATAAAGCAGCGGAGCTGGCGGGGTTAGTGGAGTCAGAAAAGCGGCAAAGCAGCAGGCAGGAAGTAGCAGACAGCGCGTCGGCGAGTTGGCCGGAAGTTGATTCCGGAGCTGCCGAGTTGAGAGACGCAGAAGGCCCTCCGCGGTGCGGAGGGCCTTTCTGCTGGAGGCCGTGTCCCAGGCTAGCGGTCCTTCACTTCATAGCGAGCTTCCATGCCGGCAAGCATATGGTCGCTGATGTGGCAGTGATAGAGCCAGATGCCAGGATCGTCGGGCACCATGTCGGCGGTGATCATCTGTGCGGAAACGACGGACAGAACATCGGTGCGCTGGCCGGCGACCATCACCGTGTTGCCGTGCC
>JASHNW010000110.1 GCA_030041435.1 Acidobacteriaceae bacterium | reverse complement strand
GCCAGCGCTCGCGGGACGCATCGGGAAGTTCAAGAACTGGAGCCGATGATGAACGAACACGGGAAGTCGGACAGACCCATAGTACCGAAGAAGTCTCCGAACAAAATCAAAACACCGGCGGCGGAGGAGATGGAGGGAAGGGGTCTGGCCAAGGGGAATCTGGGCCAGCAAAACGCACCCCGGACTCAGAGCCGGATCAAGGGGGTCCCCGGCGACAGGTCTTCGTCGCTGGGGTCTCTCAGTGCGCCCAGTGAGTTGGCGCAGATACGACAAACGGCAAAATCGAACAAGGATGTGAAGTTCACCGCTCTGTTGCATCACATCTACCGCATCGACACTCTGCGGTTTGCTTACCTCCGATTGAAGAGGTATGCAGCAGCCGGTGTAGATGGTGAGACGTGGCAGCACTACGGAGAGAACCTTGAGGCAAATCTCCAGGACCTCTCCCATAGACTGAAGCGCGGAGCGTACCGGGCAAAGCCGGTGCGTAGGGTGTACATTCCGAAGGCGGACGGGCGGCAGCGACCGCTTGGCGTCCCGGCGCTCGAAGATAAGCTCGTTCAGAGAGCGGCGGTGGAAGTACTCAATCAAATCTACGAAACTGACTTCCTCGGCTTCTCTTATGGCTTCCGGCCACAGCGCAACCAGCATAAAGCGCTGGACGCTCTGTGGTGTGGACTCCAAGAGAGGCGTGTGAACTGGGTGCTGGACCTGGACGTGCGCAGCTTTTTCGACAAGCTGTCGCATGAGTGGCTGGTCCGGTTTCTCCAGCATCGGATAGCGGACCGGCGCGTGGTGCGGCTCATCCAGAAATGGTTGAACGCGGGCGTGCTGGAAAAGGGCAAGCGAACGCAAGTGGAAGCAGGTTCGCCGCAGGGCGGAAGTGCATCGCCGCTGCTGGCGAACATCTACCTCCATTACGTCTTCGATCTCTGGGTTCAGGCATGGCGTCGGAAGTGTGCGCACGGCGATGTGATCGTGGTGCGTTATGCCGACGACATCGTGGTTGGATTCGAGTTCAAAGACGATGCCGAACGGTTCTGGTCGGAACTGAAGGAACGAATGCAGAAGTTCCAACTGGAGTTGCACCCGGAAAAGACGCGGCTGATCGAGTTCGGACGCCATGCGGCAAAGAACCGAAAGCGCGCTGGTCTGGGCAAGCCGGAGACTTTCGATTTCCTCGGCTTCAAGCACATCTGCGGGAAGACGAAGAAGGGAAGGTTCATGGTGCTTCGGCACACGATTCGCAAGCGCATGCAGGCGACCTTGCTGCGCGTCAAGACCGAGTTGCGGCGGCGTATGCATGATCCTGTTCCTGAAGTTGGTAAATGGTTGAAGTCCGTGGTGAGTGGGCATCTCCGATATTTCGGAGTGCCGGGTAACCGGCACGCTCTGACTCACTTTCGTTTCACCGTGACGAACTTCTGGCGTCGTGCTCTGTGCAGGCGAAGCCAGCATGGTCGCGTCAAGTGGGAACGAATGAAACGGCTCATCCGGCGCTGGCTTCCTCCGGTTCGTATCTGTCACCCTTATCCTTCGCGCCGCTTGCGCGTCACCACCTGAGGCAAGAGCCGGATGCGGGAAATCCGCCTGTCCGGATCTGTGCGGGGGGTACGGAGAAATCCGTATCCCTACCGCGACCCTACTTCATCCGCTGCGACAGCAGCGTTCGGGACGCTGGCTCTACCGATGTTGCCGGATGGAGACCCCAGAACCAACAAGCCGCGAACTTCACTCTTTGTACAGGGCTATGTACCGCTCGTAAACGGGAAGCGAGGCCAAAAATCCCGCATGGCTTCTCGAACTGATCGTGAAGATTAGGTAGAAGTCGCCTTCCTCGCCGTAGGAGACCTCTTCCCAAGTGCCGCTGGCCTTCGGAAAGAACGTGTATGTCTCTAACGCCTGGCCGTCTTTGGTCTTCAAAGGCAACACTTTGGCGATCCCAACGCCGGGACTTTCCTTGAGGAATTCAGCCCGATCATCTTTGATCAGCACTGCCAGTGAAGTTGTTGCGGGATTTCTAGGCTTATACAGAGCTTTCGCGTAGATGACGGTCTGCGCGTTGGAGAACATGAAGCCATCCGGAACCTGAACGTTGGCGTTGTTGGCGAAGCTCGCATCGTCTTCATGGTGCCACCCCTTAACAGGCTCAAGCTTTGGCCACCACGCAGGGCAAATCCCATTCCCGCACACCCGTCCAACCTTTTCGATCTCCGGCACAGCTGTAACGGAGACGAGCAGTAGAACGCTCGCTAGCAGACTGAGCCGTACTTTCATGCATCTCTTCCTCAGCATCCTTTGTGTCCGCTAATTGTCAGAACTCACCATAAAGAATTGGCTCACTTCCACAGGATGCCCAGTGTCCTCTGCACTATAGAGAGTGCGACGAATCACTCGATCTTTGTTGAATTCCAGCTTTGCGATATACGCCTCTGAAGCGTCGCCGCCTCTGATCGTGAGAACGAACAGTCCGTTACTCATTGTCAACTCAGCACTGAATATATCGCCCAAATCGGCATATGCGCCCCTTGGAACAAAAACCTCGCTAGTACCGTCGAGAAGCTTAATCTGGGAGGTCAAAACGCATGGAGTGCGACTTGATGTGCATTGAGCGAAGTGCTCTTCAGACGAAGAGGAAGCCATCTTCGGGACAACCATTGTCTGTATCAGCGCCTTCAACTCCTTTCCCTTGACGGACATTGTCACTGTCGTCGTTCCATTGGAAGAGACCGGCGTAGGATGCTGTTGAGCAAGGCATGCTTGGCACAGTAAGACCGTCGACGTGATAACGAACGGACGCAATTTCATGGCTCCACCACCAATATGTGATCGCTGCTTCCTCCGATGACATTTCGTGCGGGCCGAGCAAGAATAATGCAGCCGTTTGAGGCCGAATGATCGCCGCGAGAGTTATCTCCGTGGATTAAGAATCCAGCCCTACCGTGAGTGTCGGTATCGGAAGTTGGATCCAAACGCATAGAGCCGGGAAGTTTGTGACCCGCTCCGGTGACATTGTCTCGCTGCTTTTCGATGGTGTACGTGCCCTGCGGAATGGGTCCGGTGTTGGGCGTGTACTGCTCTGACGGATTATTTAGACCATCGCCTTTTCCCGAGTATCCAGTTCCGACTGCGACACGCGAGCCATCAGGAAGCACATGCGTCATTTGACCGGTCTTTTGGTCATACTCAAAGTGACCCTGTTGTGAAGCAGGCGTGGTCGTCGAATTCGAGTTCTGCTGTTGGGCCTGATTGCTTTGCGTTGGCGGCGCCTGGTAGGGATTCCAGTCGCCATCATTCGGTGAAGCCGAATCCGCGCCTACCGGTCCACCTCCGTACGTGCCCACCATGTTGAAGTCTGTAGCTCCGGGGCTGAGCCCGTTCCACTCCCGCGGGTCATGTCCATCCGGGTCCACCTTGCTTAGCGGATTGTTCCCCACGAATCCATACAGGTTCAGCGTCTGCGGACTGGCGTAGGTGGCATAGGGGACGGCCTCCGCTGCCGCTGCCCAGTCCGGGCTGAGCCAGCGCGCTGCCGTGCTGGCGTAATACCGTGCCCCGAAGTCGTCGTTGCCCGTCTCCGAGTCGTGGATCTTGCTCGTGTAATGGTGCTCCGTGGCATCGACGCTGCATTGCGCGGCGCTGTCAATCGATACAGGCGTCGGATTCGAGTTGCTGCCGCTGGTATTGCCGTAGGGCAGGCTCGACCATCCCATCAGGCATCCATCCGCACTGTCCTCGGCCCGCTTCGTCCCCTGCCAGTCAGTCAGCGCAAATACCGTATCGTAGCCGTTCTGCGAGTTGGTGTAGGTCGCCAGCAGCGCCCCTCCCGCAAACACGTTCGTGTGCTGCCACTGGTTGGAGCCGTTGATCTCCGTCAGCTGCTCTCCTCCCAGACCGAGCACATACTCCGTCGTGACCGTGATCTGCGACTGCGCCGGGGCATACATTGTTGGTTGGCCAGCTTGCAAGAGAGCCTTTCGCCACTTGGTTTCCCTCGCCGTCGTAGATGTAACCCCACAAGGGGCCCGCCGCCTCTGTCCTCTCTGCGCCTTCCGTGGTGCCCCCCTTCCCTCACAAGGTCGCCCCCCTCTGTCCTCTCCGCACCCTCTGCCGTCAACGCCTTTCGCCATCTCTTCAAGATTTGTCAAGGGTTTGCCCCTGAAGCCAAAGTAACAGGCGGAGCTTGCTCCGCGGGGTGGCCAGGCGTATCGTCTGATCTTGGGTTCGGGTGGCATCCTCTGCCCCAGGGAGGAGCCGCACTGGAGACATCATGAGCATTCCGCACTTCCGCAGTTCCGATGTGCCGGCATCCGCGCCGGTTCCGGTCACCTTCCAGACATTGCAGCAGAAAAAAGAAGCGGGCCGTCCCATCGTCGCCCTCACCGCCTACGACTACGCCACCGCGCGCCTGGTCGATGAGGCTGGCGTCGACCTTATCCTCGTCGGCGACTCCCTCGCCATGGTCGTCATGGGCTACGACACCACGCTGCCCGTCACCGTGGACGAGATGCTGCACCACACCCGCGCCGTGCGCCGCGCCGTCCGCCGCGCCATCGTCGCCGCGGATATGCCCTTCGGCTCCTACCAGTCGAGCGTCGCCGAAGGCGTGGCCAACGCCGTCCGCTTCGTTAAGGAAGCCGGCGCGCAGGCCGTCAAAGTCGAAGGCGGCGCCGCCCGCATCGAGCTGGTCGAGCGCCTCACAGCTGCCGAAATCCCCGTCATCGGCCACCTCGGCCTCACGCCGCAGTCCGTCCATCGCATGGGCGGCTACAAGGTCCAGGGCAAAACCGCCGCCGCCATCGGCGAGCTGCTCCACGACGCGCACACCCTCGAGTCCGCCGGCGCCGCCATGATCGTCCTCGAAGGCATGCCCCGCGAAGTCGCCGCGCGCATCACCTCGGAAATCGGCATTCCCACCATCGGCATCGGCGCCGGCCCCGACTGCGACGGCCAGATCCTTGTCTTCCACGACCTGGTGAACCTGAGCTTCTCGCCGCCCGCCAAATTCGCCCGCCAGTACGGCGATGCCGCCGCTCTCTTCCGCACCGCCGTCGAAGGCTACCGCCGCGACGTGGAAGACCGCGCCTTCCCCAGCGACAGCGAGAGTTATCACCTGGCGAAGGAAGCCGCAGCTGCGCTGGCGGTTCCGGCCATTCCCCGCCGCGCCTGATGCAGATCGCCCGCACCATCGCCGAAGCCCGCGCCGCCATCGCCGCCCTGCGCGCCGCGAACAAGACCGTCGCCCTCGTCCCCACCATGGGCGCGCTCCACCGGGGCCATCTCTCCCTCGTCCGCGCCGCACGTGCCGCCTGCGACGCCGTCGTCGTGACCATCTTCGTCAACCCCACCCAGTTCGGCCCCAACGAGGACTTCAGCAAATATCCCCGCACTTTCGACGCCGACTGCGCCCTGCTCCAGGCCGAAAATGTCGACCTCCTCTTTGCCCCGCAGCCGGGCGAAATGTACGCGCAAGACGCAACCACCGTTGTCGAGGTCGAGCAAATCTCCGCCCGCCTCGACGGCCAGTCCCGGCCAGGTCATTTTCGAGGCGTCGCCACCGTCGTCGCCAAGCTCTTCAACATCGTCGCGCCCGGCAAGGCCTTCTTCGGACAAAAGGACGCTGCTCAGGTCGCCGTGCTGCGCCGCATGGTCCGCGATCTCAATTTCAATGTGGAACTGGTCGTCTGCCCCATCGTGCGCGAGCCCGATGGCCTCGCCATGAGCTCCCGCAACCGCTATCTCTCGCCCCAGGATCGCCGCAGCGCGCTCATTCTCGACCGCGTCCTGCGCCACATCCAGAGCCGCGCCGCAGCCGGCGCCATCGACGCAGCCGAGCTCATCGACTCCGGCCTGGCCGTCCTCGCCGACGAGCCCGACGTGCGCCTCGATTACCTCCGCATCGTCGATCCCGACACGCTCGCAGACCTGCCGGATGTCGAGCGCGGCGCGCTCGTCGCCATCGCCGCCCACGTCGGCCCCGCCCGCCTCATCGACAATGTGCTGATTCCGTCCCGCTGACGGCCGAGCCTACTGCGGCTGCGCTCCGCCCGGCGGTGCGCCTGTCGGCGGCCCGTGATGCGCCTCCGGCGGCGGCACAAAGTGCTCCGGCATCGAGTGCCCGCGATGGCACGTCCCGCAGGTCACGTGCTTGTCCGCCGGCATCGCATCCGGATCGTGCACCTGCGCCATGTACTGGCCGTTGATCGTCTCCGTCATCTGGATCATGATCCGCGCGATGTTCTTGTCCGGTTTCGCATCCGAGGCAAAATCCAGCCGGTGGGGTTTCGGCCCCGGCGCGTGACAGAAGCTGCACTCCACGCCCAGCGCGCCCGCATAGCCGCGCATGATGTGGATCAGCTCTTCCGGCGCGATGTCCTTCGGCAGCACCTTCAGATTGGTCGGTTTGGGCAGCGGACGCCGCGGCCGCGCTGCCTGGCTCTGCCCTGCATCCGATCCGTCGGGACCTGCCGCTGCTTCCTGGCTGAACATGGGCTGCGTGGCGAACGCAAAGGACAAGGCAAGGACCGTGGCGGCAAACAACCTGCTCTGCATCTGTCTCTAAACTTCCTGGGGTGGAGATTCGACAGCGAACAATCCTGGGCTCATCTTACACAACGCCGCCCTGAGCGGCCCGGCCCTGTGACAAACAATTCATCGCGAGACGAAGCGGTTGCCCGCGATCGAGAAGCGCAGCGGCCGCTCCGCTGCCTTGCGAATTCCCACGCGCGCAGTCGTCGCAATTCGCTCCGGCGCGAAGCCGTCGTCCTCGACGTGCAATCCCGATCGCCGGTTCGTCACGTCGAGTCCATTGTGCGTCCTGCGCGTTACGCCCAGCGCCTCGCACAGCCTTCCCGGTCCCGAGGTCAGCAACCGTGGATTCGTGTCCGCCGCCAGCCCGCGCAGTTTGGCCATCGTCGCCAGCCCTTCCAGCGGCTCCAGCGCGCGCAACAGTACGCCGCCGGCTTGTCCGTCCGGCTCACAGGAAAAATTCAGGCAATAATGCATGCCGTAGATGAAGTAAACGTACGCCACTCCGGGCGGCCCGAACAGCACCGCATTGCGCTCGGTTATGCCGGCAAACGTGTGCGCCGCCGGATCGTTCACCCCGCAGTACGCCTCGGTTTCCACGATGCGCCCCACCAGCCGCTGGCCCTCATAGCGCCGCACCAGCAGCTTGCCCAGCAGCCGCCGCGCCACCACCTCCGGCGGGTCGAGATAAAACGCCCGCGGAACCGTCTTGTTCATCGCGAAGGCGCCGGCGCGTCCGCCTTCGCCAGCCGGTACACGCAGTGCTCGTACCCGCGCCAGAAAATCACCCGGTCGAGCGTGAGCCCATTCTTCTCGGCGACACGGCGCGAGGGCAGATTCTCCGGGCGAATCAGCGAAATCACGTGATCGCAGCCCAGCGCCGCCAACGCATAGTCGCGTACCGCGCGCGCCGCCTCCGTCGCCAGACCCTGTTTCCAAAAGTCCCGCCGCACGTGGTAGCCGATCTCCGGCTCCTGCACGCCCTTTACGTCCTGCCACGTCAGGCCGCAGTCGCCGATCAGTTCGCCCGACTCCCGCAGCACTACGCCCAGCAGCCCGGCCCCGGAAGCATACAACGCCCTGTATCGGGCGATGCGCTCCCCGGTTTCCTCGAGCGTGTACGGCCGCGGATACCAGCGCATCGTCTCCGCATCGCCCCACACGGCGTGCAGCGCCGGAGCGTCTTCCGCAGTCAGTTCGCGCAGCACGAGCCGCTGGGTTTCGAGCCGGATCACAGCTATACTTTCGCCCAAATCGCTTCCCGCGGATCGTCGGGATTCAGTTTGGCGAATTCGCGCAGAATCTCGCGCGACCGCTCGTCGCGCACCTGCGGCACCGACACTTCCACGGTCACGATCTGGTCGCCGCGCATCCCCTCCCGCGTCGCGGACGGCACGCCCCGCTCGCGCATCCTCAGCTTCTGTCCGCTCTGCGTGCCCGGCGGAATGCGCAGCTGCGCCCGCCCGTCGATGGTCGGCACCTCGATGCGGCTGCCCAGCGCGGCTTCCGACACCGTCACCGGCAGCGTGATCAAAATGTCGTCGCCCTGGCGCGTGAACACCGGATGCGTTCCGGTGCGGATGATGAGGTACAAATCGCCGGGCGCGCCGCCGTTCACGCCAGCATTGCCCTTGCCCGCGAGGCGAATCCGCTGCCCGTCGCGCGTTCCCGGCTTGATGCGGAACTCCAGCGGCTCCGTCTTGTACACCGTGCCTTCGCCGTGGCAGGTCGGGCACGCGTTCTGTACCTTGCCCGTGCCGCCGCAGCGCGGGCACGCAATGTTGAACTTCATCCGCCCGCCCATCTGCGTCACCTGGCCGCTCCCATGGCATTCCGGACAGGTCTGCGAGCCGCCCGTCGACGCCTTGCCGTGGCACGTGGGGCAAACTTCCTGGCGCTGGATTTCGAGGCGCGCCGTCCCCCCGCGAATCGCCGTCCAGAAATCGACGTTCACCTGGTATTCGAGATCCGTGCCCGCCTGCGGCCCGTGCGCCGCCTGCCGCTCCCGGCTGAACATGCCCGAGAAGACGTCGCGGAAGCTGCCCCATCCCCCGCCACCGCTTCCCGGCTGGGCCTCTTCCGAGAAATCGAACCCTCCGAAGTCGAAGGGAACGCCCTGACCGTGTGCGCCCTGCGCTGCCCCCGCCCGCGCCGCCGCCTCGGCCGCCGCGGGATCGATCTGGTCCGAGTAGAACCCGAACTGATCGTAGATCTTGCGCTTCTTTTCGTCGCTCAAAATATCGTTGGCCTCGGAGATTTCCTTGAACTTCTCCTCAGCCTTCTTATCGCCCGGATTCACGTCGGGATGATATTTCCGCGCCAACTTGCGAAAAGCTTTCCGGATCTCGTCCGAGGTCGCCGTTTTTTTCACGCCAATCGTGGCGTAATAGTCCTTGTGCTGGGTCGGTGGCATGTCTCTCAATCAGGCTGTCGCCGCTGGTTTTAGTTCCCCGGTTTTGGCATCGCGCGGCGCGGGCCGAACCTCCTGTTCAATCGCCGCCGCGAACTGGTCTTCGGCAACTTCCAGATCATACTGCGTTTGCAGACGGAGCCAGAATCCAGGGGACATGCGGAAGTAGCGTGCCAGCCGGAGCGCCGTGTCGGCGGTGATGCTACGGCGTTCGTTGACGATCTCCGAGACGCGAGTGACGGGAACCCGCAACGCGAGCGCCAGGGCGTTCGCAGAGAGCCCCAGCGGCTTCATGAATTCCTCGCGCAGCATCTCGCCAGGATGAAGTGGAGGCATTTTCGAGCCGGATTTAGTGGTAGTCGACAATTTCAACCTGCCAGGCATCTCCGTCCCTCCATGCAAAGCAGACCCGCCATTGGTTGTTGATCCGGATGCTCCATTGGCCCTCCCGATCGCCCCGCAGCTTCTCCAGCCGGTTACCTGGAGGTTCGGCAAGCTCTTCGATTCGTTCAACTGTCTCGATCTGTCGCAGCTTCCGAAAAGCAACCCGTTCAACAGCCGCGAATCGGCGACTGTGAAATCGCTGGAAGATCCGCTCGGTTTCCGAGTCGGCGAATGACCGGATCACCCGCTTATCGTAGCACGTTTAACGTTCAACGTTAGACGTGCTCGGATCCTGACGCTGCCTTTTCCCCTCAGTTCCACTCCATCCGCGCCTCGACCGGCTCCATCCGCCAGATCAGATCCGGCTCCATCTGCCGCATCTGCGCCACGAACGCGCTCGCCTGCTGCTCCGAGTCGAAGACGACCCTGTTCGTGCGCTGCCCGGCCCGGTACTGCTCGCATTTCCAGACTGTGCTCGTCATGTCGATCTCCTTCCGCTCCACCCAGCGAAGGGTGTCGACCTCATGCTCTGCCCGAAAATCCTGGAGGGTAATACCCCGAAGGTATTACCCTCCATCCTGAAAGGATCAAAGCGGCCCTGGGAATCGCTCCCCCAAAAGAGGGCCCCTCGATTCTTGTCCCTCTTACTTCTTGTCCTCGACGTCCACGTACTCGGCGTCGATGACCCCCTCGTCCTTCTTGCCGTCGGCCGTGCCCGCGACCGCAGCCGCTCCATCGGTGGGAGGAACGCCGCCCGCCGTCGCCGCGTTGGCCTTGTACATGGCCTCCGCCAGCTTGTGCGAGGCCGCGGTCAGCTTCTCCCTGGCCGTGTTCATCTCGGCCGGGCTGGGCTGGCCTTCCAGCGTTTTCTTCGCGTCGGCCAATGCCGTCTCGACGTCGGACTTCTCGCTGCCCGAAACTTTGTCGCCGCTCTCCTTCAACATCTTTTCGATGTTGTAGACGAGCCCGTCGAGTTGGTTCCGCGCCTCGATCTCCTCGCGCTTCTGCTTGTCTTCCGCCGAATGCGCCTCGGCTTCCTTCGCCATCCGCTCCACTTCTTCCTTGCTCAGCCCCGAAGACGATGTGATGGTGATCTTCTGGTCCTTGCCCGTGGCATTGTCCTTTGCCGTCACGTTCAGGATGCCGTTGGCGTCGATGTCGAAGGTGACCTCGATCTGCGGCACGCCCCGCGGAGCGGGAGGAATCCCGCTCAGCTTGAACTTGCCCAAAGTGCGGTTTTGCCCCGCCATGGGCCGTTCGCCCTGCAGCACGTGGACTTCGACCTCCGTCTGGCTGTCCGCCGCCGTCGAAAACGTCTCCGTCTTCTTCGTCGGAATCGTGGTGTTGCGCGGGATCATCGGCGTCGCCACTCCACCCAGCGTCTCGATGGCCAGGGTGAGCGGCGTCACGTCGAGCAGCAGCAGATCCTTCACCTCGCCCGCCAGCACGCCGGCCTGCACCGCTGCGCCCACCGCGACCACTTCGTCCGGGTTGACGCCCTTGTGACCTTCCTTGCCGAACAGGTCTTTGACGAGCTGCTGAATGCGCGGCATGCGCGTCTGGCCGCCAACGAGCACCACTTCGTTGATCTTGCTGGCATCCACGCCCGCATCGGCCATGGCTTTTTTGCAGGGCTCGACGGAGCGCTGGATGATGTCCTCGACCAATGCTTCCAGCTTCGACCGGGTCAGCTTCTTCACCAGATGCTTCGGACCGCTCGCATCCGCCGTGATGAAGGGCAGATTGATCTCGGTCTCAAGCGCTGTGGAGAGCTCGATTTTGGCGCGCTCGGCGGAGTCGCGCAGGCGTTGCAGGGCCATCTCGTTGCCCTTGGAGCGCAGATCCAGGCCTTCTTCCTTTTTGAACTCATCGATCAGCCAGTCGACGATGCGCTGGTCGATGTTGTCGCCGCCCAGATGGGTATCCCCGTTGGTCGACTTCACCTCGATGACGCCTTCGCCCACTTCGAGGATGGAGATATCGAACGTGCCGCCGCCGAAGTCGTACACGGCGATGGTTTCGTCCTTTTTCTTGTCCAGCCCGTAAGCCAGCGCGGCCGCTGTCGGCTCGTTCACGATGCGCTTCACATCCAGACCGGCAATCCTGCCCGCGTCTTTGGTCGCCTGGCGCTGGGCGTCGTTGAAGTAGGCCGGGACGGTGATCACAGCTTCGGTGACCGCGCCGCCCAGATAGTCTTCCGCGGCCTTCTTCAGCTTCTGCAGGATCATCGCCGAGATCTCCGGAGGCGTGTACAGCTTGCCCTGCGCCTCGACCGCGACGTGGTCGCCCTGCTTGACGACCTTGTAGGGGACCATCTTCATTTCGTCATTGACTTCGTCATAGCGGCGCCCCATGAACCGCTTGATGGAATAAACCGTGTTGGCCGGGTTGGTGATCGCCTGGCGCTTCGCCACCTGGCCCACCAGGCGCTCGCCGGACTTCGTGAAAGCGACGACCGAAGGGGTAGTCCGGCCGCCCTCTTCGTTGGGGATGACTTTGGGTTCCCCGCCCTCCATGACCGCGACGACCGAGTTGGTCGTTCCGAGATCGATGCCGATAATCTTTGCCATTGGAATGCCTGCTCCTGAGAAGTGCCTATCTGGCTAGGATGACACTTGAGTGACTTGCTGTCAACGTATCTGATGCCCAATATATAGCAAATGATGCAAAGAACGGAAACCTTTCAAAATGGGAGCGTTAGAGGCATAATAACCTTCAATATCCGGGGAAATCCTCAGGCCTCCTGCATCCAGGCTGGCTAGTTCGGTATCCAAAACGAAGCACGAGGCTTCCGGATCACGGCTGATCAATCCCTCTTGAGAACCGGCCTCCCCGATCTTGATAACCAGGCAGAAGGTGCATGGCGGACGCGAGCAGTCAGCAGGCGCAGAATTTTGGTGTCAACCCGTGGCTCATCGCGGTCTCCGTGATGCTGGCGACCTTTATGGAGGTCCTGGACACAGCCATCGCCTCGGTCGCGCTGCCCTATATTGCCGGGTCCCTGTCCGCCTCCAACGACGAAGCCACCTGGGTGCTGACCAGCTACCTGGTGGCCAACGCGGTCATCCTGCCGGCCAGTAACTGGTTTTCCCTCCGCTTCGGACGCAAGCGGTTCCTCATCACCTGCGTCATCATCTTCACCGTTGCGTCGTTCTTCTGCGGAGCGGCGCCGACGCTGGGCTTCATCCTCGTTGCCAGGATCGTCCAGGGCGCCGGCGGGGGAGCCCTCCAGCCCCTGTCGCAATCCATTCTGCTGGAAAGCTTTCCGCCCGAGAAGCGCGGCGCGGCCATGGCGCTGTTCGCCTTTGGAGTGGTGGTCGCGCCGGTGCTGGGCCCGACCCTGGGCGGCTGGCTGACCGACACCTACAGCTGGCGCTACGCCTTCTACATCAACATCCCTGTTGGCGCCCTGGCCGTCTATATGATCGGCCGGTATATTAAAGACCCCGAATACATTGCGAAGGCCAAAGCCAGCAAATTCGACGGGCTGGGATTCGGCCTGCTGGCGGTGTGGACGGGTTGCCTGCAGGTGATTCTGGACAAGGGCCAGGAAGACGACTGGCTCGGCGCCACCTGGATCCGCTGGGCCCTCTTCTTCCTGATCGTCGCCTTTACCTGGTTTGTGGTCCATTCGTGGAGAAGCAAGACGCCTCTGGTCAATCTGAAGACGCTGAAGGACCGGAACTTCGGCCTCGGCTGCGCGCTCATTCTGCTGTTTGGCCTTTGCATCTACTCCATGATTACGGTGCTGCCGCTGTTCTACCAGGAACTGCTCGGCTACACCGCCTTTGCGGCCGGCCTGGTCGTGGGGCCGCGCGGCATCGGCTCGATCCTGGGGATGCCGGTGATCGGCTACCTCGGCAACAAGATCGATCCCCGCTATCTGCTCACCTTCGGATTCGTCGGATTCGGCGTGATGTCGCTGTATTTCGGCAACGTCAATCTGGGCATCAGCCCGTGGACGCTGCTGGTGCCCATCGTTGCGACTGGATTCGCTCTGAGCTTTGTCTTCGTGCCCATCACCACCCAGGCCTACGCCACACTGCGCAACGATCAGATCGGCAATGCCAGCGGCATTTTTAATCTGCTGCGCAATGTCGGTGGTTCCATTGGGATTTCCATCGCCTCGACGATGCTGGTCCGGCGCACCGACGTGCATCAGACGCAGATTATCAACTATGTATCTCAGACGCAGATCTGGTTCCAGCAGCAACTGAGCGCGGTGACCGGTTACCTGAGTCACCAAACGGCTCCGGCCAACGCGCAGGGCGCAGCGGCCGCCACGCTCTACCAGCAGCTGGGGCAACAGGCGCTGCTGTGGTCGTTTGTCGACGTCTTCCGCTGGATGTCGTTAATCTGCTTTGCCTGCGTGGTGCTGGTCTGGTGTTTCAAGAAGGCGAAGCCGGGCAAGGCGCCGGTGGGGGTGCATTAAAGCCCGGCAGCAGCGATCAGCGGTCAGCGGTCAGTTCAGTCTGCTCCAGAGAGGTAAACTCGCGCGTCTGCTCATCCCACGTCTCGATGACTCCCGTGAGGATGTCGTAGTACCAGCCGTGGACCTGGACGTTGTGGTGGACCAGGGCGCGCGCAACTTCCGGGTGGGTCTTGAGGTTCTCAAGCTGGGCAATCACGTTGGCGTGGATGAGCGCGGTGTGCAGGGCGTGGGGATCGCCCGCGTTCACTCCGGGTTCGAGATGCCGCCAGGCAGATTCCACAAAGCCCAGCCATTGCGCCGTGATCGGCAGGTGTGCCAGTTTCTCTTTGCCGTCCGGTGGCAGAACCGCCTTGATGGCGCCGCAGTCGGAGTGGCCGCAGAGGATGATGTGGCGGACCATAAGGACTTCGACGGCGTACTCGATCGTAGAGGAGACGCCTCCGGCCATCTGGCCGTGGGGCGGCACGATGTTACCGACCGTGCGGCAAACGAAGAGGTCGCCGGGTTCGGTCTGCAGGATCATATCCGGCACGACGCGGGAGTCGGCGCAGGTGAGAAAAAGCGCTTGCGGCGCCTGGCGGTCGGCAAGCAGGCGGAAGCGGTCTTTCTGCCGGGGAAAAATGTCGCTGCGGAATTTGGCGTAGCCGTCGAGAAGGCGCTGCATGGTTTTGGACCGATACCAGTGTAGCGGCTGCAGCCGCTTCCGGTCAGGCTGGGGTTGGGGTTCGTTTGCTCCGCGCACCCCGCCAGTAAAGAACGAGGCCCAGCAGAATTGATCCCACCGTCGCCAGCGTGACCTTGAACAGAAAGAAGAGCCTGCTGGAGGTGTCCCCCGGTGGAATCAACGACACCACGATCCCCAGCAGCACCACGGCAAAACCCAGGCCGCCGCAGATCCACACCCCCGCCTGCCCTCCCGGCACCAGGATGGCATGTGGATTGGAGGCGCGGTCCGGCCGCCTCCCCAGCTTGATCACCGCGGCGAACATGTAGAGAAACGGGATGAAGTACAGAATGATCGCCACGTCCACCAGCGATTGATACGCCCCGCGCGTCGAGTCGTTGATCTGGCTCAGCAGCAGGAACGCCCCTGAAAGCGCGCACTGCACCAGCATGGAGATCCACGGCGTCTTCCACTTCGGGTGAATCTTCCCAAACGCCGACGGCAGATACCGGTCGATCCCCACCACAAACGGCACCCGCGCAATCCCGGCCACCGTCGACCCCACGCCTCCCGCGTTTCCAAACGTCACCAGCACCGCCGCCAGGATGCCGACGAAGCCAATGCGCAGCGCCATCGATCCCACAGAAATCGCGCTGAATACCCCGCTTTGCGGATCGATGCCGGCAGCCGGAATCAGCGCCAGCACCGCAAAGGTCCCCGCGATGTAAATGAACGCGATCAGTGCCGCCGCGGCAAAAACGCCTCGCGGCAAGATACGGCGCGGGTCGCGCACCTCCTCGCTCATGGCCGAGACCAGCTCCAGACCGGTGAAAGCAAAGGCGATCTGCGACCAGAAGTTCACCGTGTCCCAGTTCCACGCGGGCAGCATGCTGCGCAGCGTGAAGTGCGTCACAGAACCGTGGTGCAGCACCACCAAACCGGCGACGATCACCAGGATGAGCAGAGGCACAAACGTCCCCACACCCCCGGCATTCTGCAGCCATTTGCCGATGTTGAGGCCGATGATGTTCAGCACCACCGCGACGGCCAGCAGGCCGAGCGAGCACCAAATCTGGAACGATCGGTCCTGCGCCAGCATTGCCCCGTGCGCGCCGAAGACGTAGGCGGACATGGACGCCGAGGCCAGCAGCAGCCCGGGGAAGTAGAAGACCGTGTAGATCCAGTAGGTCCATCCGGCGACGAATCCGTGAAATGGCCCAAAAGCCTCTTTCGCCCAAACGTAGAGCCCGCCTTCTTCGGGGAAGCGCGACGACAGCTCGTTGATCACCAGCGCCCCGGGAACGAAGAAGAAGACCGCTGCAATGGCCCACAGGCTGATGGACGAGGTCCCGTTATGGCCGGCCGCGGCGATCCAGCGCGGCCCCAGCACCGTGGCGATGTTGAAGAGGAGAACGTCCCAGAACCCCATCGTCTTGCGGAGCTGGGATTTGGCGTCGGCGGCAGGAATCATGGATTGGCGGAAGATCGATCATACTGCCTGGAGGCGGTCGTCAGGGATTCCGTTGTCAGTTGTCAGGGATGAGTGGTCAGGAATCCGATGCGGAGCAATCGGGATTACTTCCGAGGCGCAGGCAATCACTATGATTGGATGGCTCTGTCGACCATGCCCGCTCTGTTGCCGCTTATGACTTTTGAGCGGGTGGGTCCAGGTACTTGATGAGGATGACTTCGTTTCCCTGTTCGTTGTAGATGAGTTCGTCGACGGTGCCGGCGGCGAGCAGGAGGCCATAACCTCCGGCGCGCATCCCCTGCTGGTTGCGCTGCACGATGTGGCCCATGGGATCGTCGGGTGCGTTGGAATGGGCAGCGTGGGTGATGGCTTCCTTGCGGAAACCCGCGCCCGGATCGCGTACCCGAAAGGTCATGGTTCGGGCGGTGCGGATGGCGTTCACCTCGACGACCTGATCGGGGTTGAACGCGGCGCCGTGCTCCATCGCGTTGACGAGGATCTCGCGCAGCGCCAGCATGATCTCCTGGCGTGCGGTCTCGGGCAGCTGTGCGGCGAACTCCCGGGCAAACGACATGAGACGGTCAGCGGTGGCGAGGCGGCAGTTGACGCGGACCGCGATCCAGCCGGGGCGTGCGGAGATCACTTCGATGTCTTCGTTCGACTCGTCGCCCGTCGCTGCGTTGCGCGCGACGCCGAAGATCTCGTGCGCGTCGAAGGGAGGAGTGAAGCATCCGAAGACGCGCGCACGAAGCGCCGCGATGATCTCGTTCGGCGTGCTGTAGGGGGCGAGCACAATGCATTTGAGATTGGGCCGTATGAGCCTCATCTCCTGGAGAAGAGCGAGATCTTCATCGATGACGCCGTCGGCGCTGGTGATGATGACGCCGAACGCGCGGCAGCGCAGCCGGTGGAGTGCATCGATGTGGCCGGCGGCGTACTCGAGCGGCAAACCAGCGCCAGCGAGGAGTTCGCCGACCTCGCGGCTGACCGGGGTTTGACTGTCGATGATGAGAACTCGACTCATGGCGATCTTCCGGAGGGGCGGGGATGATTCTAGATCATAGGGCCGGGGAGGCTCGCCGTCGTCCTGGCGGGGTTCATCTGCGTTCAGCGAGGCAGTTCGTTGAAGCCCCGTCCGCTCAGGATCATGGGCACACACCTTGCCGCCCGCTCTGCTCTTGTTTTTGCCTGTTTTGCGTTCGAGATATGCAGGATGTATGACTTCCTGCGGCCAGGCGTGAGCGCGTCGAATGCCGTCGCGAGACGCGCGTTCTCATCGAGCAACGTCTGCAGCTCCTCAGGGATTGGGTAATCGGCAGGTTTCTTCAGCACCACTTTCCTGCCCGACTCTTCCAGTTCAATGGCCTCGTAAAGGTACTCTCTCAGCGTCGCCTGCAGGGCTGTGATCGCTTTGACCGATGCGAACTTGATCCAGCGCCCGGCCTGCGTGTGTTCGCCGGCCCGATCGAGAATTCCCCTCGGATCCCTGAGCAGAGCCCCCTTGAAAAATGAGAGCGCGCACGAGTCGCGCAGCGGAATGACGATGGCTACATTCTTCTTCCGGAAGGTGAAACAGGGTTTGCCCCACTTGAGCTCCTCCGTCAGATAGCAGTCGAGCGCAATTTGGCGGAGCTTATCCGTCTCCTTCTTCCACTTTCTGGCGAACGGTACCTGCATCGGTCAGTTTCTCCCGTTTCTGGCGCCGTCAGCGGGTTTCAACCGCCGCGCCGCATGAATTTACATGAAGAGAAGACGAGAAGTAACTGTCATCCGTGCCGAGTGCGGGGCTTCTGCGCTCATTCACGCAAGTACTGGCTCGGCTACCTTTCGCTTTGCCGGCAGAACCGCCAACAGGACCACGCCGATCACGAGGAATATGATCACATCGGCAAAGTTCCTGTGAATGCTGTGATTCCAGGCTTCCACGGTCTGAATAGCCATCACCGTGCCATGGCAAATGTTCCACCAGGCTGCCAGAGCAATCATGGAGCGATACTCAGACGGTCTCCTCGCAGCCACCAGCAGAAAGATCCCAACCGGAATAAAGAAGCTCAGAAACATCGGCTCGATCTCGTTCTTGTTCTCCAAAATCCAGTTGGAATGCCACAGATCCTTAAAGAGAAAATAAAACAGGGCCAGGTTGAGCAGCCCCACGATCACCAGGACGATTTGTGTCAGGCGTTCTCTTTTCACATTGACCTCGTGTGAGCGAATCTTGTTGCGAGCGCAGCAACAGCTGCGCGGAGGATTCACAACCTAGCACACGCGGCAGGCAAAAGCCAAAATCTGCATGACGCTGCTGATCCATCGCGTGGAGGTGCTCAGGCTCCTCCGGCAGTGGGCGTTACTATAGTCAGTCACGCTGGAAGAGGACCTGTGCCCGTCAGAACCATCATCGAACCTTTCCGCATCAAGAGCGTCGAACCCATCCGCTGGACCACCCGGGCGCAGCGCGAGAAGCTGCTCGAGGCCGCGCACTACAACATGTTCCTGCTGCCCGCCGATGACGTGCTGATCGACCTGCTGACGGACTCCGGCACCGGCGCCATGTCCACGCATCAGTGGGCCGCCATCATGGAGGGCGACGAGAGCTACGCGGGCAGCCGCAGCTTCAACCGTTTCCGCGATTCCATCCAGGACATTTTCGGCTACAAGCATGTGATCCCGACCCACCAGGGTCGCGCGGCCGAGCGCATCCTCTTCACCGTGAGCTGCCGCAAAGACTCCATCGTCCCCAACAACACGCACTTCGACACAACCCGGGCCAACGTGGAGTTCACCGGGGCGGAGGCGGTCGACCTGCTGATTCCGGAAGGCCGTCAGCCATCCGTGCCCTATCCGTTCAAGGGGAACATGGACGTGGCTGCGCTGGAAGCGCTCATCGAGCGGGTCGGCCCCGAGCGGATTCCGCTGGTCATGCTCACCGTCACGAACAACTCCGGTGGCGGGCAGCCGGTGTCCATGGAGAACGCCCGAGCGGTGAGCGCGGTGTGCCGCAAGCATAAGATTCCGCTCTACTTCGACGCCTGCCGCTTCGCCGAAAACTCATGGTTCATCAAGCTGCGCGAGCCCGGCTACGCGGACAAGACTCCGAAGCAGATCGCCCAGGAGATGTTCCGCCTGGGCGACGGCTGCACCATGTCCGCCAAGAAGGACGGCATGGCCAACATTGGGGGCTTCCTCTGCACGAATGACGATCTGCTCGCGCAGCAGGAGAAGGACCTGCTGATCCTGACCGAAGGGTACCCGACCTACGGCGGTCTTGCGGGGCGAGATCTGGAGGCCATCGCCGTCGGCGTCCGGGAAGCCCTTGAAGAGGACTACCTCCGCTACCGGATCGCTTCGACGGCCTACCTGGGCACGCATATCGCCGCCGCCGGCGTGCCCATCGTCCAGCCACCGGGAGGCCACGCTATCTATCTGGATGCGCGGGCTTTCCTGCCGCACATCCCGTCCGATCAGTTTCCTGGCGCGGCGCTCGCTGCCGAGTTGTATCTCGAGGGTGGGGTGCGCTCCGTCGAGATCGGGACGCTCATGTTCGCCGCCGCGGCGCAGATGGACCTGGTGCGGCTGGCGATTCCGCGGCGTGTTTACACGCAGAGTCACGTGGATTACCTGGTGGAGGTGATCCTGGAGGTCTGGAAGAACCGGGACAAAATTCGCGGCCTGCGGCTGACCTATGAAGCGCCGTTCCTGCGGCACTTTACGGCGCACCTGGAGCCGGTGGGGTGAGCCGTTGATCGCGAAGGCGGGGATGACCTGTCCGGTGGCTGTGGGAAATGACGCACTGGGTGCGCGATTTGGCCTGACCGCCATGCCGCTGACTTGGCTGATCGACCGGCAAGGGCGGGTGGCTGTAGCGCACGCCGGAATCGTGGACCGGGCGGCGTTCGAGCGGGATATTCAGGAGTTGCTGCGGTGAGTGTCTCTACCGGTTTGGCGCAGTCTTCGGTTTCGGGACGTTAGGGGGCGGCACAAAGTGGAAGCGAACGAGGTAGATTTTCTCGCCCCGGCCGTGCTTTGCGACCTTGAGCAGGTCGAGGACGCCGAGGAATCCGGAAGCGCGGGCCAGCTCCGGGGTGATGTCGGGAAAGCCAATGGGCTCAATGGAGTCGACCTCGATCGCGCCTCCCTCCATGGGATAGCGGTTGCCCACTTTGACGTGAGGACGCGTCCAGATGCGGACGCTGCAGGTGATCTCTCCGCGGCGGACCCCGTCGCGCAGACGCTTCGCAAACATCATGCGGAAAGTCTACTGCGGCAGTCGCCGCCGCAATGGAGCTGCTGCGGTGAATCGCCTCATCGTTAGTTCGCCGTGGGCTGCTGGTCGATGTGGTCGAGCACCAGCACCGGTTCCGGCCGCTTTTCCTTTTCGAGCTTCAAACCGAGCTGCTTGTGGACAGCGTCGATCAGCGACACCTCGCCGGTGGGCTCCGAGGCTGAGGGCATGCCGTTCCCCCCGCCCGCGGCAGCCGGCGGTGGTGTGGGCGTTGAGCCAAAGAGGCTGCGGCGCACGGAGCTGAAGTTCAGCGTGAAATCCCAGGAGCCGGTGAGCCCGGTGTCGTTCAGCACCGGGTATTCAAAGTATCCAGGCGCCAGAGAGGACAGGGCCTCGGCAAATTGCGCCATGGTCACGTTCTGGCAGTAGATCAGGCGGTCGAGCGCGGGATTGGCGGTGCGCGGATCCTTGCCGTCAGGGCCTGGATCATTGATGCATTTGGTGCGGCTGGCGGGGTCGGCCTTCTGCATTTTGGGATTGTCGGCGCGCAGCACGTACGTATCCACGGGCCGCATTTCGGTGTGGGTTTTCACCTCGAAGCGGTCGGTGAGGAGCGTACGCAGCATCTGGCGCAGCTGATCGATGTCGGCCCCTCCGGGCTGCGAGTCGCTCGGCGCCGCCGAGGTGTTTTTGGCGACGATGTCAAAACGTGCGGAATCGAGCCAGGGCGGCGCATTGGCCAGCATCTCGCCGTCGTTGAAGTTCAGGCCCCAGGCGAAGTCAATGAAGAACTTGAGCGGGAAGCCGGAGACGTTCAGCTCGTTGCCGCGGATCGCGGCCCGCGGGAACCCGCCCGGCACGGCGGGCCTGATGACGGCCACGTCAAAGGAAGCCGGCGGTGGGGGTGGGATCTGCTTCGCGATGTTAGCCGCGTTGGGAGTCGGTGTTTCGCTGACGCTGTCGACGACAAGCACCGGCGCGGGTGCGGTGCGGCGCTCGAGCTTCAGCCCCAAATGCTGGACGGCGTCGAAGATGGAAAGGCCAGCGCTTTCATCGCCACCACGGCGGCGGAGGAACGGCGGGGCCCACTCGACTGTGAAGTCGTATGTTCCTTTGAGGCCGGTGGCGTCGTTGACCGGGTCATCGCCGAGAACGCCGTTACCCATCCAGTTGAGGGTCTGCGCAAACTCCGCCATGGTGACATGCCTGCAGTCGACCGTCATGGTGCCCGAGCCTGGAACGCCTCCGGGCGGCGGGGGCTGGGGCCGGCAACCGGAGCCACCGGTGCCATTGTCCGCATTTCCGGAGTCGTCGGAAGACGGCGCGTTCGCTGCGGGCTTCAGCCTGGGATGATCGGCCAGGAGAGCCCACGCGGGTAGTGGCGCGGTGCCGTTGTGCGCCACGAGGTGGAAACGGTCCTGGAGCAGCGAGCGCAGCATCAGCTCCTGGCTCTCGGGTTTCGTGTCGGGAGGCGCCGTGGCGGTGATGTCGAACTTATCCCACTCCAGCCAGTGGGGCCCTCCCTGGACGGTACGCTCGTCGACCCCGTAGGCATCGGCAATGAGCGTTGCCATAGTCGCCTGGTGGATCGTGTAGCGGCCGTCGTGGAAGACGGCGTTATCGAACATGCGGAAATTGCTGGGCAGGCTGGGGACGATTTCGGCCGCTTCGAATTGGGGCGCGGGCCCGGAGGTCGAGTCCGGCACAGGGCCGGCCGCGGATGCCGGGGATCCGGCCGGAGGCTGAGGGGGCGGCGGCGGTGCGGGTGACTGGGCGACGACCGGCGCAGCCAAAAGGCAGAGGCAGGCGAGGCGGGCGAACGAACGCAACATGGGGTAGTCCCCGGAGAACAGTGTTTGGACGGAGTTCGGATCAGCGACGGAAGCCAGTGTAGCTCAGGCGCAGAGCGGGCTGTTGGGCCAGAAAGCGCGAGGGCCTTCAGTTCATTCACGATGAATTGCGCTGACAACGGATGGCCGTTCAGGGCAGAGGGTTGGTGAAGTCCTTCGGTGGCGCCAGGAGTCCGCCGGGAATGGGGATAGGCTCGACGCCGGCCTGGCTGCAGGTCATGGGTGGAGGGAATTTGTTGGCGACGGAATCGGGAATTTCGGCATCGGCGGCGGGGATGGGTACGCGGCGTCCGGCAAGGCGGGCGGGGTCGAATCCGCCCAGCAAATCAGTGAGTTGCGGGAGGGTGTCGCGGGGGCCTTGCGGAAGGTATGGCTTCTCGTCGGGCAGGGAGGCGAGCGGTGGCAGGTTGAAGAGGACGTCGAGGAATTTGGCGAAGGAGACGTGGTCGCCGGGGTCGGAGGCAACGCCGCCGGAGCGGGCCCAGGGCGAGATGAGGATGAGGGGGACGCGCGGGCCATCGCCGCAAGGGTTCTTGTCGGGGCACGGCTCGAACTGCGGCGGCGGGACGTGGTCGTAAAAGCCTTCGGAGTCGTCCCACAGGACGATGATGGCGGAGTCGTTCCAGTACGGGCTGCGGGCAACGGTGTTGACGATCTTCGCAACGAGCGCTTCGGAGAGCTGGGAGTCGGAGTAGCCGGGGTGGTCGTCGTCGCCGAGGATGTTGCGGGCGTCGGGGTTTGCGGGCTTCCATCCAAAGGGGTTAGCCGAGCCGCCTTTGACGAAGACGACGCTCTGGGCGGGGAGCTGGCGGTTCTGCATCATGGAGAAGAAATCGAGCAGATCGTGGATTCCGTTCCACATGCCGGGGTTCTGGCGGATGTAGCCGAAGTACTGGGGCGCATTGTGGTGGGGGATGTAGGCGGGGTGGTTGTTGCCCTGGCCATTGCCGAAGCCTTCCTGGTACCAGGCCCATGGGACTGCCTGGTGATTGAGGCGAGCGAGCGCGCCGATGTCGTCCTTCACATCGCCGGTATCAACTTTGGCGTCCTTGCCGGCGTCGCGGCCTTTGAGTGAGAGCATCAGGGTGGCGTAAGTCTGGTCGTACTGATGGGTGGCCTGAGCGGCTTTCGCCGTGTCATAGGGTGGAAAATGGGGATCTTCGTCGTCGATAACCGGCTCGCCGGGGCTGTTTTCGTCTTTGCTCTTTTGGTTTGGATGGCGCATGGCCTGGGTTAACCCGGTCTGCCCGGCAATGAGGTCGATGTTGCCGGGGGTGGAGGGGCCGTACATGGCCTGAAAGATGTGGTCGTAGAGGGCGAAGCGGTGAGCGTACATCCAGAGAAAGGGGATGGTGTGGCAATCCTCGTGGGCCATAGTGAGGAGGCCGAGCTGGCGGGCGTACTGCGGGCTGGCGCCGGAGGTGTTGACCAGGTTGGTCTCCTCATATCCGACGAAGTTGTCCATTTTGCCGTGGTCGGATTTGGCCAGGAGGGCTTCGCGGGAGTGGTCGGCGTCGAGGGTGTCGGCGGCGCGAAGGGGGAAGGGCACGATCCATGTTTTGCCGATGGCGTCCCACTGGCGGAAGCCGTGGGCGCGGGCCTCGGCGGTGGCGAGGTTGTCGGCGCCGGGGAAGCTGCCGAAGTAGGAGTCGAAAGAGCGGTTTTCCTGGTAGATGACGAAGACGTGGTGGACATGGGAGCGCAGGTTGGCGATGAACTGGTCGCGGGTGGGGGCGGAAGATTTGGCGGTCGATGCGGAGAGTTTCGCGGGCGCGGCGGACTGGCCGGCCCGGAGCCCGGCGGCGGGCCCAGCCTGTCGCGCTGCGCGCAACAAGGAAGGGGCACCCAGAATTGCGGTGAGAGTCAGGGCGGAGCAGACCAGGGTCGTGCGGCGACGGGATGGGATCACGGGCGTCTCCGAAACGGCAGAGCGATTGTAAAGGCTGGAGGTTTCGCGACGATCTTCATAGGGCTCGTCGTGGGATGACGGTTCAGGAAGCGGAGTGGCCGCGTGACCGGCACTGCGCAGGGTTACAAGGCTTGATTTCGCTTAAGGCCGCCGCGTGGCCTCAGAACGGCGGCCATTCGAGGAAATTGCCCTCGAGGAGCGCCGCGCACTTTTCGACGCGGTAGCCGTTTCCGTCGCAAACCGCGAAGACGCGTGGGTGGCCGGTAGCGCCGGTGCTCCAGAGGGAGACCCCGGCATAGGCGCCGTCCTTGCGGACGATGTAGTACTCCATGTCGAGGAGGCGGACTTTGGTCATGTCGCCGTTGTAGTTGCGGATGATGCGGCGCATGACTTCGAGACCGGCTTCCTTTGGCTCCATGCCGTGGCGCATGAGCTCGACGATGGTGTGCGCGCCGACCACCTTGATGTTCTCCTCGCCGGAGCCGGTGGCGCCCGCCGAGCCTACATCCTGGTCGGTCCAGGAGCCGGCGCCGAGGATGGGCGAGTCGCCGATGCGGCCGGGGAGCTTCCAGGCCAGGCCGGAGGTAGTGGTGGCGCCGGACATTTCGCCTTTGGTGTTGACGACGGAGACGTGGATGGTGCCGGTGGTGGGCCAGAGGATTTGCGAGGCGGCGTAGAGGCGCTGATCGGGCGGGATGCCGAGGTCGGAGGCCATCTGGACGAGTTTCTGCGTGCGGAGGCGGATGGCCGGCTCCCAGTCCGGCGTAGGATGCCGGGGTACCGGGCCACCCCGCAGCGCAGGGTCGTCCGCCGCCGCAGTTTCGACCGGCGACTCCTGGCGCAGGGACGACAGACCGTGGAGGTCCATGGTTGGCTTGGGGGCGGGCTTCCCGGCGTAGGGATCTTTCCAGGTGGGCTGGGTCATGCCCGGGCCCCACCAGTCCATCTGGGAGTTGTTCTCTTTCCAGAGCATCCAGATTTTGCGGGCGTCGTCGGTGAGCAGGTTTTCACGGGGGAAACCGAGATCGACGGCGAAGCGCTCGGCGCCGGTGGCGGCCAGCATCACATGGCCGGTGTGCTCGTAGACTTTGCGGGCGACGAGGCAGACGTTTTTGATGTTCTGAACGCCGGCGACGGAACCGGCGGAGCGGGAGGGCCCGTGCATGCAGCAGGAGTCAAGCTCGACGACGCCTTCCTCGTTGGGCAGGCCACCGAGGCCGACGGAGTGGTCTTTCGGGTCATTCTCGCGGCCGATGCAGACGTGGTGGACGCAGTCGAGCGTGTCCTGGCCATCGAGGAGCATCTGGTAGGCCTCCTGGACGGTCTGGTCGCCGGTGACGCGGGTGACGATGACGGGCTTCGCCGGGGGCTGCATCTGCTTGACCGCATCGGCGGTTTGCGCGAAGGCGTCGGGGATGGTGAGGGCGGCAGAGGTGAGCGCGCTGAGCGAAAGAAAATCGCGGCGGGAAGTCATGGCGGGAAGGATAACACTCCAGCGGATAGCGGATAGCGGATAGCGGATAGGGGATAGCAGATAGCAGATAGCGGATAGCGTGTGGCGGATAGCGGATAGCTTGTAGCTCGCATGCACGCGACAGTTCATGAGCAGGTGGTCGGTGACGCAGCTTTCTAATGAGTGGGTGGTGGGGCGAGTCTGCCGTTGGTGAACTGGCGGAAGGTGACAAGCGGGGTTTCCTGCTCGGGCTCGATGTCGGGGGCGCCGGTCTCCCAAATGCGGTCGCTGGTGTCGAGTTTGGCGGCGACGCGATCGAGAGAGGTGAGGTAGGCGCACATCAGGTGGTAGGTCTGGTAGTAGTCGTTGCCATCGACGGCGGAGGCGAGGTCAGCGGCGGAGCCGGGGAGTTTGGCGTCGCCGGGGGGGATGGAGTGGATGACGATGGTGGGCACCATGATGGCGCGGAAGGGATCGGTGGTATCGACGGAGAGCCAGTGGTGGGGGCTGGTTTGCTCGGGCGCCTGCGTGAGGCCTTCGTCGAGGGCGGCCCAGAGCAACTCGACCTGGAGGTGGGCCGAGCCGGGCGGCGAGGTTTCAAAGGGGCTGAAGGTGGTGAAAAAGCGGGTGTAACTGAGGCCGAGGCCGTCAAGGTCAATCATGGCGCGGATGCATTTGCGGTCGGCGCGGCTGAGAGATTTGAGCCAGGTTTCGGCGCCTTCCCGCTTCCACGATTCGAGGAAGACGTAGGTGTTTTCGCGGGGCTGGCCCTGTATGGCCTGATAGAGGAAGGGCAGCAGGGCTGCGCCGCTCCAGTCGTCGAGCGCGCCCTGGCCGAGCCCTTCATGTTCGTAGTGGGCGGAGACCACGATGGTGCCCTGCGAGCCGCCAGGCCAGATGCAGACGAGGTTGGTTCCCGATTCGCCATGTTTGGCTGCGACGGTCTGCTCGCGCATGTTGGGACCGACGCAGCCAGCTTGGCGAAAATCATCGCGAAGGCGGGCGAGGCGGTCGGCGGTGGTCGCGGGGATGGTATGGACCTCCATCTCGACGGTGCTGCGCGGCGATGTGTAGAAGAAGAGGGTGCGGGATTTGGCAGTGGCCGTGTCGCCGGCAGCGCTGCTTGGTGGCGGGAGGGCCGCGTCAGTTGGATTGGCGGCGGATGTTGCGGGAGCAGCTGCAGGCTCTGCGGGAGCCGTGGATTTGGCGACGGTTTGCGGTGAAGGCGCGGACTGGCACAGGACCGCCGGGGAAAGAAACAGGAGAAGAACGGCCGTTGTGGATAGCCTCACGGGCATCGGCGGCGCTCCAGGGTGGGTAGTAGCATAGCACCGCGGGGCTACGCTGGTCCCAGGGTCCGGGATAATCCTCTTGCGAACCGCGGATTCAGGCGCCTGCTGAGGTGAAAGATGGCACGCAATCGATATGTGTTGCTGATGGCGGCGACGATTTTGGTGGAGCTGGCCTGTTCGGCGCCGGCGCTGGGGCAACTGGCGGTGAGCAAACTGCCGGCCGACCTGCAGCAGAAGGTCGATCAGGTGGCGCAGCAGACGCTCGAGCAGTCGGGAGTGCCGAGCGCTTCGCTGGCCATCGTGCGCGATGGGCAGATCGTTTATACGCAGGCGTATGGCAAGGCGCGGCTGGAGCCAGCGGAGGCGGCTGAGCCGGCGATGCGATATTCGATTGGGTCGATTTCGAAGCAGTTCACGGCTTCGGCGATCTTGCTTCTCGAACAGCAGGGGAAGCTGTCGATCGACGACCCGGTGAGCAAGTATCTGCCGGAGCTGACGCGGGCGAACGAAGTGACGATTCGGCTGCTGCTGTCGCACACGTCGGGCTATCAGGATTACTGGCCGGAAGACTACCTGATGCCGCCGATGAGCGAGCCGACCACCGCGCAGCACATCCTCGACACCTGGGGGAAGAAGCCGCTGGATTTCGATCCGGGGACGAAGTGGCAGTACTCGAATACGAACTACGTGATTGCCGGGCGGATTGTGGAGATGGTGAGCGGCGAACCGCTGGTGCAGTTTCTGCAGGAGCAGATGTTCAAACCGCTGGACATGAAAGAAGTGTGGAATTCAGACGCGCAGAAGCTGGACAAGCCGGATGCCGAGGGGTATATCCGCTACGCGCTGGGGCCGCTGCGGCCGGCGCCGAAAGAGGGCCGGGGCTGGATGTTCGCGGCGGGCGAACTGGCGATGCCGGCGTACGACCTGGCGCAGTGGGACATCAGCATGATGAACCGGAGCCTGCTGGCGGCAAAGTCGTACGACGAGATGTTCGCGCCGGTGCTGCTGAAGGACGGGAGCAGCTCGCACTATGGGCTGGGATTGTTTGTGAGCGACCTGCAGGGGCACGCGGAGCTGGAGCACTCGGGCGAAGTGTCGGGGTTTGTCGCGGAGAACATGGTGTTTCCGAAGGACAAGCTGGCGATCGCGGTGCTGACCAACCAGGACGCGTCGCGGGCGGCGGGCGTAATCGGGCGGGAGCTGGCGCCGCTGCTGCTGGGAATCGAGAAGACGACGCCAGGCGCGGCGGAGGCGCAGGCGCTGGAGCTATTCGAGAATTTCCAGCAGGGGAAGATCGACCGCAGCCTGTTTACGCCATGGTGCAATGCGTATTTCGACGCGCAGGCGCTGGGGGATTTCGCGTCGAGCCTGGGGCCGCTGGGCAAACCGGCCAGCGTGAAACAGGTGACGGAGGAGCTGCGGGGAGGGATGACGTTTCGGGTATTCCGGGTGACGTTTCCGAACAGCAGCCAGGTGCTGGCGATTACGACGTACACAGAGCCGGACGGAAAACTGGAGCAGTATCTGGTGATCCCGGGGAATTAGGCTGCGAACGAAGTGGCGCCTGGGCCGCGCAGAGGGTCCGGCAGCGGGGGGTGGATGAGAAAATAGCAGGGTGAGCCGTCGTTGGCTGGTGTGTGGCGTTGCGTTGGGGCTGGGTGCGGCATCCGCGCTGGGAATGGGTGCGGCGGCTTATGCGGCGAACACGCCTTCGACGAGACGGCAGGAGCCGCACCAGTTTTCCTTCAGGAAGCGCCCTGTCGTGGCGCTCACATTCGACGATCTGCCGGCGGCTGGGGGGCTGCTTTCCGACGACACGCGCACTCGCATTCTGACCACGCTGGCCGATGAACTGAAGGCGAATCACCTGAAAGGAACCTACGGCTTTGTGACAGCCGTCGACCTCGGGGACGATCCCGATGTGCGGCAGGCGCTGCGGGCATGGATTGACGCCGGGATGAACATCGGCAATCACACCTGGTCGCATCCATCGCTCAGCGACGAAAGCGCGCAGGATTACGAACACAACATCGCGCTGGATGAGCCGTATCTGCAGGCCTACGCCAGGGGGCGCGACTGGCACTGGTTCCGCTATCCGTATCTCGAGGAAGGGAACACGCTGGAGAAACGCAACGATGTTCTCGCTTGGCTCGAGGAGCGCGGTTACCGTGTGGCCCAGGTGACGCTGAACTTCGAGGACGATGACTGGAGCGACCCTTACCTGCGCTGCCTGGCGAAGCGCGACGACGCGGGGATTGCCTGGCTGAAGCAAAGCTATATGGAGAACGCGGCGGAGTTTATCCGGCTGGGACGCGAGGAGCAGCAGATCGCCTTTGGCCACGAGGTGCCAAATGTGCTGCTGCTGCACGCGACCGACTTCACCACGCTCATGCTGCCCAGCCTGATCCATCTGCTGCGCCAGGAAGGCTTCCGCTTTGCCCCGCTGCCGAAGATCGAACAGAACCGGGCTTACGCGGAGGAACCGAAGGTGGCCCTCCCGGACGGCGGGCCGCTGCCGGACGAGTTCCTGAGGGCGCGCCACATCTCTTCTCCGCCGTTTCAGCCGGAGCCGGTAGAGCAGCTGAACAGCCTTTGCCGGTAGCGGACCCGAGCCGGGACCGGCTGGTTCCCGACGCGGCGTGATAGACTAAAGCCACGCTCAGTTGTTTGGTTGTGAGCCGTTCTCGCCTTCATCCGCAAGACCGCCTTCCACGTAAATCTCCAGGCCCCTCAGCGTAATGGCCCCGCCGTCAGTGCGATGGTTCGTGGGCCAGGCTGCCGCGCCGTTGCGCAGCGCAGCCGAAGACGCAGTGTGTGAGGCAAATCCTGTCCCGGCGTTTCGTATGCGCTTTCCGGGTTTTCCTGCATAGAAGAATGTAATGTTCCGGAGCGCCGGCTTCTTTGAGAAGCGGCCTGCGGAGACGAGCAACTCCCGCCGCTGGTGCGGATCCATGGATGAGACTGGGCGCAGGCCGCCCCGCAGATGGAGTCCCCGGCAGGCGGAGTGACAGGAACCAATTGAACCGATTTTCTGAATTACCCCTTTCGCAGGCCCTGCAGCAGCAGCTGGCCCGCGCTAACTTTATCACTCCAACCCCCGTTCAGGCCGCGGCGATTCCGCCGGCGCTGGAAGGCCGCGACGTGCTGGCGACGGCGCAGACCGGCACGGGCAAAACCCTGAGCTTTCTGATTCCTCTTTTCGAGCGCATGCCGAAGGATGCCAAAGGCGCGACAGCGCTGGTGCTACTGCCGACGCGGGAGCTGGCCATGCAGGTGCTGGAAGCGTGGCGGCAGCTGACCGGCTCGCAGCGCGGCGCGGCCATTGTGTGCGGCGGTCTGGCGGAAGGCCCGCAGCTGGAGGCGATCCGGCGCGGGGTGCGGCTGATCGTGGCGACTCCGGGGCGGCTCGAGGACTATCTCTCCCGCCAGCTGGTGGACCTGAGCGGCGTGAAGATTCTGGTGCTGGACGAGGTGGACCGCATGCTGGACATGGGCTTCAAGCCGTCCATCCGGCGGATTGCGGCAGCACTGCCGGCGGCGCGCCAGACACTGTGCTACTCGGCGACGCTGAGTCCGGAGATCCGCGAAGTGGCGAAGGATTATCTGAAGAATCCGGCGCGCGTGGAGATCGGCTCGGTGCTGAAACCTTCGCCGAACGTCGAGCTGCAGACCTTTGAGGTGCCCGCGGACAAGAAACAGGAGCTGCTGGAGCATCTGCTGGGCACGCAGCCGGGCAGCTTTCTGGTGTTTGTGCGCACCAAGCACGGCGCGGATCGCGTGGCCCGGCGGCTGGCGCGGTCCGGCCACGCGGCCACCTGCATCCACGGCGACCGCTCGCAGTCGCAGCGAAACGCAGCACTGCGCAGCTTCGCACAGGGGCGGCATCGGGTGCTGGTGGCGACGGACGTGGCGGCGCGCGGGATCGACGTGCCCGAGGTGGCGCACGTGGTGAACTTCGACATGCCGAAGGAAGCGGAGGACTTTGTGCACCGCGTAGGGCGCACGGGTCGGGCGTCCAGCCACGGCATAGCGTCGACCTTCGCAGTTCCGGACGAAACCCAAACGCTGCGCAAAATGGAGCGCAGGCTCGCCATCACGACGAAGAAGTATCGGGTGCGGGCGACCTCCGCAGGGCAGGCGCGGACGGCCTGAGGGACGATCCCGGTGCGGGGCTGGCCGATCCAGCGGCTGGCCCTGCCGGAGGCAATTCGATCCGCACGCCCAATATCCGCTGCCCAGCCGATGCCGGCTCTCCAGCGTGGCGAAGCCTTCCCTCGGGCCCGTGCCTGTGGACACTATTTCCTTATTTTTCATAGCGATTAACGTGGCGTTCAAAATTGGGCGGTAGGGTAGACGAGTTGTGACCCTGCGAATCCAGGAACCCCGCATACCTCAAGCGGCAGGCGCGGCTACCCCTGCGTCCAGCCCGGTGCCGGTGGCCGGGCCCGCAGCGCCGGTGTCGGCGATCCGGACGTTTTTGCAGAGCCGAGGAAGTTCGGCAATTGCCGATGCGACCTTCCGCTGGCTGATGATCCTGTGTGCGATCAGCATCTTTGCGATCGTCGCGCTGATTGCGACCGAACTGGTTACGCATTCCGAGATATCGCTGCACAAGTTCGGATGGAAGTTCTTTGTGGGTAGCGCGTGGAATCCGGTAACGAACAAATTCGGGGCGCTTCCTTTTATCTACGGGACGATTGTGTCGTCGCTGGTGGCGCTGGCGCTGGCGGTGCCGCTGGCGGTGGGCGTAGCGGTGTTTCTGACCGAGATGTGCCCGAGGGCGCTGCGCGGGATGCTGTCGTTTGTGACGGAACTGCTGGCGGCGATTCCGAGCGTGGTGTACGGGCTGTGGGCGATTTTTGTTTTGGTGCCGCTGCTGCGGAACTACGTGGACCCTGTCTTCATCAAGCTGCTGGGCTGGACGGGGCTGTTTACGCGGCCGGACTTCGGGATCGGCATGTTCGCAGCAGGCGTGATTCTGGCCATCATGATTCTGCCGATCATCTCGTCGCTGACGCGCGAGGTGATGAGCGCGGTGCCGCATACGCAGCGGGAGGCGGTCCTGGCGCTGGGGGCGACGCGGTGGGAGATGATCCGGATGGGCGTGCTGCGCAACGCGCGCATCGGCATCGTGGGGTCGATCATTCTGGGACTGGGGCGGGCGCTGGGCGAGACGATGGCGGTGGCGATGGTGATCGGGAGCAGCCCGACAATATCGAAATCGCTGCTGGCGCCGGCGGCGACCATGGCGAGCGTGATCGCGAATGAATTTGCGGAAGCGGCCGACGACACGTATCGCAGCGCGCTGATCGAGATCGGGCTGGCGCTGTTTCTGGTGACGATCGTGGTGAATATCCTGGCGCGGCTGCTGGTATGGGCAGTGACCCGCGGCGCGCCGGCGAGGACGGCGTAAGGAACGGTTATGGCCACGACCGCTCAACTGAAGTCGAGCCCCTGGAATCGCCGCTGGCGATGGTTTACGAACCATCTGGCGTCGGTGCTGGCGGTGGGCAGCACGGTCCTGGTGATAGCGCCGCTGGTAGCCATCTTCGCCGACCTGGTATACAAGGGGGCGAGCTCGCTGAACTGGAATTTCTTCACAAAGGTTCCGGCGCCGGTGGGGGAGTTGGGCGGAGGGATGGCGAACGCCATCGTGGGCTCGGCTGTGCTGCTGGGAATTGCCAGCGCGATGGGTGTGCCGGTGGGAATCGCCGCGGGGATTTACCTGGCGGAGTACGGGCGTGGGACGAAACTGTCGACGCTGGTGCGATTTACGGCGGACGTGCTGAACGGCGTGCCGTCGATCGTGATGGGAATTGCGGCGTACGCGCTGATCGTGGCGCCGGAAAAGAGCTTCTCAGCGTTTGCGGGCGGGGTGGCGCTGGGGATCATGATGATTCCGACGGTAGCGCGGACGACGGAAGAGATGCTGCTGATGGTGCCGCACTCCATCCGCGAGGCGGCGCTGGGGCTGGGGGTTCCGACGTGGCGGTCGATGCTGTCGATTACGCTGAAGACGGCGCTGCCGGGCGTGATCACGGGCTGTATGCTGGCCTTTGCGCGGGTGGCGGGCGAGACGGCGCCGCTGCTGTTCACGGCGTTCGGCAACGGGTTTGTCAGCACGGCGCTCAATCAGCCGATCGAGGCTCTGCCGCTGCAGATTTACGTGTACGCTCTCTCCCCCTACGACGAGTGGCACCGCCTGGCGTGGGCCGGGTCGCTGGTACTGATCGTTCTGATCGTGGTTTCGGTCGCGCTGGTGCGGTACGTGACCTCGCGCGGCGTGCTGAAAGGGGCAAGCTGAGA
Source organism: Acidobacteriaceae bacterium (assembly GCA_030041435.1). GTDB lineage: Bacteria > Acidobacteriota > Terriglobia > Terriglobales > Acidobacteriaceae > Palsa-343. The sequence continues at coordinate 11,471 of JASHNW010000110.1, read as the reverse complement.
GATGGGCGTCGGGATCGAGGTCAACAAGCTCAACGCATGGTATGGGGCGAACCACACGCTGCAGGACATTACCCTGCACATACCGGCGAATGAGGCGACGGCGCTGATCGGGCCCTCGGGCTGCGGCAAGTCGACGTTTGTGCGCTGCCTGAACCGGATGCACGAGACCAACCCAATCGCCAAAGTGACGGGCGATGTGAAGGTCGGCGGCATGGATATCTACAGCGACATTTCCGCGGTGGAAGTGCGGCGGCGGATCGGGATGGTATTCCAGCGGCCAAACCCGTTTCCGACGATGTCGATTTACGACAATGTGGCGTCGGGACTGCGGCTGAACGGATATCGCAACCGGCGCGTGCTGGACGAAGTGGTGGAGCGGTCGCTGACGCACGCGGCCCTGTGGGACGAAGTAAAGCACGACCTGAAGAAGAAGTCGGGTGCAAGCCTCTCCGGCGGGCAGCAGCAGCGGCTGTGCATTGCGCGGGCTCTGGCGGTGGACCCCGAAGTGCTGCTGATGGACGAGCCGGCGTCGGCGCTGGATCCGGTATCGACCGCGAAGATCGAGGACCTGATTTTCCAGCTGAAAGTGCAGTACACAATCGTGATTGTGACGCATAACATGCAGCAGGCGGCGCGCGTGGCCGAGCGCACCGGTTTCTTTCTGAACGGGAAGCTTATCGAATTCGATTCGACCCACAAAATATTCACAAACCCGAGCGACAAGCGGACGGAAGATTACATCACGGGCAGGTTTGGATAATGGTGCGCATCCGGTTTCAGCAAAATCTGGACGATCTGAAGGAGAGGCTGCTGGTGATGGCGGGCATGGCCGAGCAGTCGATCCAGCGCGCCGTGGAAGCGTACCGGGTAAGGGATTTGTCGATCTGCGATCTGGTGGATCGCGGGGAGATGGCGATCAACCGGCTGGAGCGGGAGATCGATCAAATGGCGCTGGATCTGCTGGCGATGGAGCAGCCGATGGCGATCGATCTGCGGTTTATCCTGGCGGTGATCAAGATCAACGCGGACGTGGAGCGGGTGGGCGACTCGGCGCGGGTCATCAGCGACCGGGTACGGGAGCTGCAGGCGTTTCCGGCGGTGGATTTACCGATCGATATTCCGCGGACGGCGAACCTGGCCAGCGGCATGGTGCGCAAAGCGCTGCAGGCGTTTATCGAAGGCGACGCGGACATGGCGCAGACCGTGCTGACGATGGACGACAGCGTGGACAAGCTGAACGGGAGCGCGCACTACACGCTGCTGAACCTGATGAAGAAGGATCCCTCGGTAGCTCCGCAGGCGCTGAACGCGCTGATGATTTCGCGGGCGCTGGAACGGGTGGCCGACCATGCTACCAACATTGCGGAAGACGTGATCTTCTGGGTGCGCGGCGCGGACGTGCGGCATAATGCGGGCGCGGCGGCGGGGAACAATGCGCGCGGCGGGAAGGGCCAGGCTGGGACGGGGTCGTAGGGCTCAGTCGGCGCCTGGGTCCCAGTCATCAAGCGCAGCGATCGCCGGGTAATACAGGCCAAGACGAATCTGCGTCGCCGGACCGTGCAGAGCACGGAGCACGCGCGCGTAGGCGAGAAGCTGCGGGGCGTAGAGGGCTCGCTCGGCGGCGAGGAATGCGGCCTGATCGCCGGACGTGGATGAGCGTGCTTTGCCAGGGCTTGTCTTGTAGTCGATGACCCAGAGACAATCGGAACCATCCGCGAGCGGGGCAGGGCCGGCGCGGAAGACGCGGTCGGCGCGGAGCGTGCGCAGGCGCGCGCCGGACGCGTAACCAGACGTATAGCCAGACCAGGCGGCTTCAGACTGGGCTTCGGCGTGGGGGGCGAGAATCCACTGACAAACGGGATCGGCGGCGCAGGCGAGGAGAAGATTTGTGACCGTCGCCGTCGCCGATACGAGCGCGTCGCCGGTGAGGCCCGAGGCGCGCAGCAGGGAAGCGGCGTGGGTGCGGAGATCGGCAGCGGAAAGGCTGGTGAGATCGAGGCCGAGGCGCTGCAGGAGCACGTGGACGGCGGAGCCGATGACGCGGGCGTGACGCGAGCCCTCGGGACGGCGGAATTCGGGCGGATCGGGCTGGCCGGTGAGATTGGCTCCTGTGACCGTTACATTTTCGGCGGCGGGCAGCGGTTCGAAGCCGAGCGGCAGACGGCGGGGCGCCGGGCGCGTTGCGGCTCCGGGCTCGGAGCCGGCGGCGAGCTCTTCCAGAACGGCGGGCTCGGGGAAGGTGAGGATGCGGGCTGGGGCTGGAGCCGGAGCCTGCTGCTGCAGGGCTTCAAGTCTGGTGTGGAGAGCGGGCCACGCGGTGGCGAGGAGGCTGTCTTTACTGCCGGGCGCGAGGCCGGTGGAGGAGAGGGTCGCGGTGCCGAGCAGATGCAGTTCCTGGCGGGCGCGGGTGCAGGCGACGTAGAAGAGGCGCTTGCGCTCTTCGTCGAAGCGGAGGTTGCGCTGCTTTCTGACCCACTGGTAGAGCGGGTCGGAGTCGTCGCCTTTGGCGCCAATGGGGGCGACGAGAAATTCGTTTTCGCCGGGATCGAAGGGATTGCGGCGCTCAAGGGAACAGAGCAGGGGTGAATCGTCCTTGCTGGATCCGCGGTCGAGGCCAGGGACGATGACGACGTCGAAGCCGAGGCCCTTCGCTTTGTGGATGGTCATGAGCTGGACGCCGCAGCGCTCGCTGACCGACGGGTCGGGCTGGGCGAAGAGGCGCTGGAGGTCGGCTTCGAATGTGGGGGTGAGAGGCGCGAGGCCGTCGGGAGTGACGGAGTCGAGCAGCGAGAAGTAGACCTGGGCGTTCTCGTGCGCGGCCGCATCGATCGCGGCCGGGCCACCGAGCGTGCGCCAGGTGCGCTCGATCCACGAGGCGAAGGAGGGGGATTCAGACTGACGCCAGCGGAGATCGAGAGCGCGGCGAAGGATTTGTGTGATCCGGTAGAGGCGCTTCTGACCGTCGGGCGAGAGCAGGTGCTGGTGGCGGCCGATGAGCTCGAGGACCGGCACAGTTTTAAAGGCGCGATTGTCGGAGCCGGTGAGGATATGCAGATCGGAGAGGGTGAGGCCGCACCACGGCGCGCGCAGAACTGAGAGCCACGCGACGCGGTCCATGGGTTGCAGGAGGGCGCGGGTGAGCGAAAGCAGATCGCGGAGCTCCTGACGACCGGAAAGAGGGTCGATCTCAATGGCGCGGAATGGGATGCGGCGGTTGCGGAGCAGCGGAACCAGTTCTTCGAGATGCCTGCGGGTGCGGACGAGGACGGCGACGCGGTATTCAGCGCCAGCAGCGCGGGCCTGTTCGATGCGGGGGAGATGGCGCTCGATGATGTCGAGGACGTCGCGAGCCTCCTGGCGGCGAGCTTCGTCGCGTTCTTCGCGAGCAGGGCGGCCGGTGGCGCTGCCGATGAGCTGCGGGTGGATGTAGACGGACTGGTCCGCGGGCGCGGTTGTTGAGGAAGTGGCGGGGGCAAATGTCACAGCAGCGGAACCAGGCGGCGCGGGCTTATCGCCGATGGCGGTGAAGAACTCGTTGAGCGGCTCTGTAAGGCCGGAGCGGGAGCGGAAATTGACGGAGAGCTGGACGGTCTCGCAATGGATGCGATTTTCGTCCTGACCGAGGCCGTGGTCGCGGACGTGCGTGAAGAGCTCAACTTCGGCTTGGCGAAACATGTAGATGGACTGCATGGGATCGCCGACGAGGAAGACGGTGCGGTGCTTGCCTGAATCGGAAGCCGGATCCCACGCGAAGAGAAGCCTTTCGACGAGTTCGTGCTGGCGGCGTGAGGTGTCCTGGAATTCGTCGATGAGGAGATGGCGGGTGGTTGCGCCGATGCCGGCGAGACGGTCGGGAGCGTCGCGGAGGACGGCGAGCGCGGCGGCAGAAATTTCGGTGAAGTCGACGGAGTTGGTTTCAGCGAAGACGACTTTGAGCTCGGCGATGGCATGGCGGAGGACGGTGAGGATGTGGCGGAGGGTGATCCACTGCGCGTCAGAGTAGGTTTCGGGGGGGAGATCGCGGACGGCGCGGAGGGCGGCGAGGAGATCGGGCATCTGCTGGAAGCGTCCGAGCAGCTCGAGCATGGCCTTTTTGGCGCGACCTGCTGCCGATTGCGCGGGACCCGCCGGAAATCCGTGTCGCTTGTCGACCGCTTTGCGCCACTCGCTTTCTCTGATGAGGAAATCGCAAACGCATTTCCAGTGACCGAGGGGCATGGAATGCGAAATCTCGGAGACTCCGACGAGGAGCGCGACTTTTTCGTTGCCCTGGGAGCTAGCGTAGTTCGCGAGTTTGAGGAGCTGCCTGGCCAACAGCGGTTCCGCGTTCAGAAGCCGATGGGCTTCGGCGAGGACGCGGCTGACCTCGCGGCGGAAGGGGGCCTCGAGACGGGAGCGCGCGATCTCCCACTCGTCTTCGCTCATCCCGCCGCTGAGGGGCAGGACGTGCTGCCACTGATCGCGGGTGGCGAGCATGTTAATTAGGAGTTGCTCGCAGTCGGAGAGGCGATTGTCGCGGAGATCGAGCAAGTGGGCGAGAGCGGCGTTAAGCTCTGGGCCGGGGCCGCCCAGTTGTTCGAGGGTGCGGCGCGCGGCGAGAACGTGGAGCGGGGCGGCGTCCTCAGTGGGATCGAGAGAACCGCCGAGGCCTGCGAGGAGCGGGCGGTCATGCGCGATGCGCAGGCAGAGCGAATCGATGGTTTCGATGGCGAGACGCCGGGGATGGTTGAGGAGGTCCCAGTGGCGGCGTTCGGACTGCGCGAGGGCTGCGCGGGCGAGCGCGATGCGGGGCAGTTCGTCAGGCGTGAAGGGGCGGCGGCCGGCGGCTGCTTCGAGATCGGAGAGGATGCGGGCGCGCATTTCAGCCGTCGCCGCTCGAGTAAAGGTGATGGCGAGGATTTCTTCGGGCTCGTCGACGACGGCGAGGAGTTTGAGGAAGCGGCGGGTGAGCAGGTCGGTCTTGCCGGAACCGGCTGGCGCCTGGACGATGACGGAGCGGTGGATGTCGAGGGCAGCTTCACGCGCGTCCGCGTCGGCGGGGAGAATGGGCGAATCAGCCACCGGCCACCTCGTCATCTGCGTCGATTGCCGGATTGAGCTCAGCGATGCGGCAGAGACCGTGGAGGTGGCACTGGTCGCAGACGGCAGGCTCGCGGGGGTCGACCGTGGCATCGCCCTGGAGGAACTGTTCGGCGAGATTTTCGAGAACACGGGCCCAGTCGTTGCGCATGGAATCGGTGTAGGGTTCCCGAACGAGACTTGATGAGGATTTGAGATCGGAGCATAACTGGGTCTGGGCGTTGCGGACGCGGCCATCGAAGCCGGTTTTGCCGGCGCGGATTTTGGCGAAGAGGATGCCGCTGAGGTTTTCGACGTTGCCGTAAACAGCGTAGAGGGGGAGCTGCGGCTCGTCCGGGCGATCGTTCCACCAGGCTGCGGCGGAGACCTCGCCGGTTTTGTAGTCGAGAAGGAGGCGCGAGCCGTCGGGCAGCAGGTCGATGCGATCGGCGCGCAAGTCGAGACGAAGGCCGCCGATGTGGACGTCGGGAAGCTTTTTCTCGCAGGCTTCGACGGTGAAGGGCTGGCGTTGGGCTTCGCAGGCGAACCATTCGGCGAGGCGTGTGCGGAGGCGGCGCTTTTCGGCCTCGAGATACGACTGCTGCCAGGGATCGGGCGAGGCGTATGGGGCGAGGACGGCGTCGATGGCTGTGTCGAGGAGGCTGGCAAGCCGATTTGTAGCCGTGGCGGTGACGAGTTCGTCGCGAGTGCGGATGGACTGGAACATGCGTTCCAGGATGGCGTGGAGTAGCTTGCCTTTTTCCGCGGGATCGAGGCCCCACTCGACAGCGTCGAGCGGCTCAGCGGCGAGACGTTTGACGGCGAAGGCCTGAAAGGGGCAAGCAGACTGGCGGCGGAGGACGTCGGCGCCGCCGGCGTGCTGCTCGCTCGGCCAGGGAGGCGCGGTGGGGCCGTTGGGAATAGGATCGAGAAGCGCGGCGGCGGACGGTTCGGGATCGAGCGTGGCGGCGAGTTGCGGGGCCGCGCCGTGCGCGAAGAGGCTGGCAATAAGGGGCGAGGAGCGCAACTCGGCGTCCTTGTCGCGCTGGGCGTAGCTGAAGACGATGCGCGGAGCGCTGGCGAGGAGGCGCGTGGTCACGGCGTGAGCGAGGTTCCAGTCGTCTTCGGGCGTGGAGTGCGGCATGGCGAACTGTCGCTGGACAGCGGGCGGGAGCAGCGGATGGAAGCGGCCGCGCCGGGGCCAGGCGGCGTCGTCGGCGCCGAGGAACCAGAGCGCGTCGAACTGCTGGCCGGAGGACTCGAAGGGGCCCATGATCTGGATGGGCGCGTCGTGGGACTCGGGCGCGAAGATGGTGTCGCGGGCGTAGCTTTCGAGCTGCGTGAGGAATCCGGAGTACGTGCAGGGCGTTCCGTCAAAGTCGAGGAGAGCGAGATCGTCAAGGAGTCGCTGCCAGCGCTGAAGGGCCTGGAACTGGACGGAGTCCGGCGTGCGCGAGCCGGGCCAGTCGGCGGTTTCGAGCAGGTGAGGGATGAGGTCGGTCCAGACCGAGGGCTGGCGGGACTGGTCGAAAATCTTATTGGCGGCGACGGCGCGGAGCAGAGCGCTGAGATGATGGCGCACGAAGCCGAGATCCGCATGGTTCGCGAGGCCGGCGTTGTAGTCGGCTAGGGATCGTTCGGCCCGGAGCAGAACGGGGCTGGATTCGGAGGCGCGACGCTGCGCGGCGTCGTGGCGCGCGACTTCGAGAGGATTCGTAACGGTATTGGCGACAAATCCGGAGAGCAGGAGCCAGGAGATTTCCGCATCCGGGAGGGGATGGTCGATCCAGCGCAGGAGCAGGAGCGCGGCGCGGACGACGGGAATGTCGGCGAGGGGCTGGCCGAGGGAGAATTCCCAGGGCATCGGCTGCGATGGCTTGCGGATGTCCTCGCTTGCGGGCATGAGGACGCGGCGGAAGATGCGGTCGATGGGGCCGCGGAGGCCGGCGATGTCGAGGGCGATGACGCCGATGCGGGCGGCAGGATTTTCTGCGAGCAGATCGCGGGCCCACAGGGCGCAGGCGGCGATTTCATCGCGCGCGTGGAGGGCGGCGATCCACTGGCGGTCGGGTTCCTGTTGGGGCAGGACGAATTCGCCGACGATGAGGCCACGGGCCGCGAGGGCGGCGAGGAGGTCGCGCTGCGCGGGGGGGGTGCGGTCAAAGCCGACGAGGCAAATTTCGGCGGGGAACTCGAGGGCGGGATCGGCGGTTAGCAATTCGGGAAGCTGGCTGAAGCTGATCCAGTTTTGGCGAGCGCATTCGCGTTCGAAGGCAGCGGCCCACTGGCGGAAACGCTCGGGGTCGGTTTGCTCACGGACGGCGGCCCATGGGGTGCGGCGGGCGGAGTGGGCGTTATAGGCGGAGAGCAGGGACCAGGCGTCCATGGCAAGGGCGGCCATGGATGCGGGCGAGACGACGAGGGCCGCGTCGTTGCTCTGGGCGCGGGTCCACAGGGTGCGCTCCTGCAGGGGGGAGAGGAGCATGGGCGCGTCGGGATGCGAGAAGGCGTGGTCGCGCCAGAGGTCGCGCAGCCAGGAATCCCAGTCGAAGATAAGGGGTGAAGGCCAGACCTGGCGGCCGTGGTTGCGCTGATCTTCCGCATACTGCAGCTCAAGGGCGCGGGCGGCGCGCGGGCTGGCAGCGACGACGGTTGCTCCGCGGTGCAGCGATTCTGCGATGGTCGTCGCCATGGGCATGGGAGGGTCCAGTGGAAGTGTAAACTGGCGAGTGAAACAGCCATCAGCGCGAATTTCCACCGTTCTGTTTGTGGCGGTGGTTTTCTATTTTGTGGGATGTCATGCGCCGGGGATCGCGCGAGGACCGTCGGAGCAGCCGGCGGGCGCGAAGACCTATCACATCCGCGGGATCGTGGTCTCGAGCGATGCGAAGACCGGCGAGGTGACACTGGATACGGATGCGATTCCGGGATACATGGAGTCGATGACAATGCCATACACGCTGAAGCAGCCGAACATCGCGACGGAGTTGCATCCGGGGGATACGATTACGGCGACGCTGGAGGTTACGGCTGAGGCGGATGTGCTGGACGAGATTGTCGTCGTGGGGCAGGCGAAGCCGGACTACAAGCCGGCGGTGACCTATAACGACCTGGAGCCGGGCGAGGCGATTCCGAATTTTAAATTTCTGAACCAGAGCGGGCGGACGATCAGCCTGCAGCAGTTCAGGGGCAAGGTGGTGCTGCTGACGTTCATCTACACGCGATGCCCGCTGCCGAATTTCTGCGTGCGGATGAGCCGGAACTTTGCGGAGATCGACAAGGAGCTGGCTAAGGATCCGGCGCTCTATGCGAAGACGCATCTGGTGAGCGTGAGCTTCGATCCGACGTACGACACGCCGGCGGTGCTGCGGAGCTATGGGGGCGCGTATACGGGCCGGTATACGCAGGAGACGTTTGCGCACTGGGATTTTGCGGCGCCGCCGGAGAAGGAGCTGCCGCAGGTGCTCCAGTTTTTCGATATCGGGACGACGCCGGAGAAAGACCACACAATCACGCATTCGCTGTCGACGGTAGTGATTGCTCCGGATGGAAAGCTGTATAAGTGGTATCCGGGGAATGACTGGACGGTGGGCCAGGTGATGGGCGACGTGCAGAAACTGGCGGGTTGATGCGGTATGATGGGCCGAGGCCAAGTGGTCTGACCACTGAGTGAGCGCCGCGAAGCCTGAAGCGTCTCTTGCAGGCCTCGGATCGCCGGGGATGGTTGTGAAAAACCTGAAGCGGTTGTGGAGGCCTGGAATGCGGTGGGATCCTTCCCTCCGCTTCGCTCCGGTCAGGATGACGACTCTGAAAGAAGGGATAGACGAACGATGGGGAGTGGGCTGACGATTCGCAAAGACGGGGAACTGGATTTTTTGTCGGTGGGGGCGCTGGTGCACCGGCTGGACCCGGGGATTATTCCGTTTCGCAAGGCGACGGAGTGCGCGATCCACGTGAGCGGCGGCGAGTACAACGTGGCGGCGAACCTTGCGAACTGTTTCGGGATGAAAGCGGGGATCGCCTCGGCGATGGTGGACTACCCGATCGGGGATTTGATTGCCGAGCGCGTTCGGGCGATGGGCGTGCGCCCGTACTACACACATTTTGAGCACGACGGCGTGAACGGGCCCAATATGGCGACGGTATACAGCGACCGTGGATACGGAGTGCGGGGGCCGGTGGTGTTCTACAACCGGTGCAACGAGGCGGCGGCGCAACTAAGGCCGGGGGACTTCGACTGGAAGGCGATCTTTGCGGGCGGCGTGCGCTGGGTACACAGCGGCGGGATCTTTGCGGCGCTGTCGCCGACGACGGCAGAACTGGCGGTAGAAGCGATGCAGGCTGCGAAGGAAGCGGGTGCGGTGACGTCGTTCGATCTGAATTTTCGCGAGAAGTTGTGGAAGGTTTGGGGTGGCGCGAGCAAGGCGGCGGAGACGATAGCGCGCATTGTGGAGCATGTGGATGTGCTGGTGGGAAACGAAGAGGATTTGCAGAAGGGGTTGGGGATCGAAGGGCCGAGGGTCGCGCACTCGAAGCTGGACCCAAGCGTTTTCTTTGGAATGATCGACAAGGTGGTGAAGAAGCATCCGCAAATCAAGGCGGTGGCAACGACGCTGCGCGAGGTGCACTCGACCAACCGGCACAGCTGGAGCGCGGTGGCGTGGCTGGATGGCCGGACGTATACGGCACCCACCCTGGAGCTGGACGTGTACGATCGCGTGGGCGGTGGGGATGGATTTGCCGCGGGATTCTTCTATGGGCTGCTCACGGGCGACAATCCGGAGGAAGCCGTGAAGCTAGGGTGGGCGCACGGGGCGCTGCTGACCACGTTCCCGGGGGACACGACGATGGCAACTCTGGAGCAGGTGCGGACGTTGGCAAAGGGCGGGTCGGCGCGGATACAGCGGTGAGACAGCTGATAGCTGATAGCGGATAGCGGATAGCTGATAGCGAATAGCGGATAAGAAAAGCAGCCGGCAACGAAGCGGCTAGCGACTCCAGTAGACTGGGACAACAGACTGGAGGAAACATGGCGAAGTTGACGCTGCTGTTTGCGGCGCTGTTGATTGCTTTGGGACTGATCGGCTATCTGGGCAGCGGCAGCCAGTATCCAACGGCGCTGATCCCGGCGTGGTTCGGCGTGGTGCTGGGGATTTTCGGATTTCTGGCGATGAGCCCGAGCGAAGGCCGGCGCAAGCTGTTCATGCACATCAATGTAACCATCGGCCTGGTCGGCTTTGTGGGCGGGCTGGTGGAGGCGATCCGAGGCTATGGGAAGCCAGCTCCGGGCGGCGTGGACGCGTCGCATTTTCTGATTTCGGCGGAGACGTCGAAGGCGGTGCTGGCGGCGCTGATGCTGATTTATGTGCTTCTTTGCGTGCGTTCGTTCATCAACGCAAGAAGAAAGCCAGCGAACAGCTTGTAGCGTGTAGCCGGCAGCGTGCAGGGCCGGGAGCCTGCCAGCGAGTGGAGTGTTGTGTATGTCGTCTTCCCTGCGAATGAGTTCCATGCCGAACGCGGAGCGCGGTGTTCGCGGCGCCCGCGGCCGGGGAGACGCGCCGAAGAAGAAGACGGACTTCCGCAAGGCGATGCCGGAAGTGTGGAAGCTGGTGCGTCCGCGAAAATGGCTGCTGCTGCTGGGGCTGGTGCTGGTGGCCATCAATCGCGTGGCGGGGCTGACGCTGCCCTTCCTGTCGAAGCCGTTTGTCGATCAGGTGCTGACAAGGCATCACGCCGACAGACTGGGGCCACTGGTGATCGCGGTGTTTCTGGCGACGCTGATCCAGGCGGTGACGTCGTTCTCGAACACGCAGCTGCTGTCGAAGGCGGCGCAGAGGATGATCGCCGAATTGCGGCAACAGGTGCAGCAGCATGTGGGGCGGCTGGCGGTGAGTTTCTACGATGCGAACCGCACGGGCGTGCTGGTGTCGCGCATCATGAACGATGTGGAGGGAGTGCGCAACCTGATCGGGACCGGCCTGGTGGAGTTTGTGGGCGGCCTGATGACGGCGGCAATGGCGTTCGTTTTCCTGCTGCATCGCAGCCCGCGGATGACGCTGATCATCTTCTCGGTGATTGCGGTGTTTGTGTTCGTGCTGCAGTATGCGTTCAAGACAATACGGCCGATTTTCCGGGAGCGCGCGAAGATCACGGGCGAGGTGACGGGGCGGCTGACCGAGTCGCTGGGCGGCGTGCGCGTGGTGAAGGGCTACCACGCGGAGAAGCGCGAGGCCGGGGTGTTTACGGTGGGCGTGCTGCGGCTGCTGGATAACGTGATGCGCTCGCTCACGGCGACGAGTTTGCTGTCGATGGCGGCGACGACGGTGCTGGGCGTGGTGGGCGGCCTGGTGATGCTGATGGGCGGGCACCTGGCGATGCAGCACAAAATGGGGCCGGGCGATTACATCCAGTAC
>JASHNW010000013.1 GCA_030041435.1 Acidobacteriaceae bacterium | reverse complement strand
CTAGTACTACTGTGTTATAAGCGGCGGGCACCGCAGAAGGGGCAGCGGCAGAGCTGGCGCAGCAGGGAGCGGGCCAGCAGGATGCGCAGAGTGGCGATGGAGTTGGGATTATGCCGTTCGGGACGAACCCGAGCCGCGGGGCTGGAAGTCGGACGACAGTGCCGGAGCTGATAATCCGAGATGGCCGGCGCGGGCTGCGGGGGAAAAACGACTCCGCTCGGCCACCAGGAAGCCATAGGCGGCGATGGCGAGAGTGGCGTGATGATGGAAGCCGCGCCAGCCTCGGCCTTCGAAGTGGCCGAGACCGAGTTCCTGCTTCAGTTCCTGATAGTCGCGCTCGATGATCCAGCGCTGCTTGCCGAGAGCCACCAGATTGCGGAGTGCGATGAAGGCAGGCAGATTGGAGAGCCAGTATTTGCGTGGTTCGGCTTCCCCGCGTGGCCACTCGATCAGCAACCACTCTTCGGCGCGGGGCTGATGCAGCTTATGATCGCGATGGGCGGGGCGGACCCGCACCGCGGCGAAGCGGGAGCGCAGGGGACGGCGGGAGCCTTGCCGCCAGGCGACCGTCTTCCATGCCCTGGCAGGCAGCGAGAGGACCAGCTGCTTCGCCGATGCCGGAGCGTGTTCCGCATCGCGGCGCAGCCGGTGTGCAGGCCGCCCGCGACCGCCCTTCCACGGCGGGGGAGACAGAGGTCCGGCGCCCGGCGGCCAGACTGTGGTGCTGCTCTGCACACCGACAACATAATTCAGTTCCATGGCGGCCAGCGCCTCGCGAAAGCCGGTGTCGTTGCCGTAGGCCGGATCGGCCAGCACCGTGCCCTGCGGAAGACCCTCTGCGATCGCCTGGCGGATCTGATCGAGCGCGATCTCCAGCTTCGTCCGGAAACCGACCTCCTCGGGAACACCGGCCTTGTTCCTGCGTTCCGGATCACCGGCCCATATCTCCGGCAGATACAGCCGCCAGGCGATCGGCAGGCTGACCTGCCAGGTGGCCACCGACAGACTGACCGCCACCTGGCAGTTATCCTGCTTGCCCGTCTGGCCGCAGTACTGGCGCACTACGCCGACCGAGTGGCTTCCCTTCTTCGGCAATCCCGTATCGTCGACGATCCAGGCCACGACCGCATCCTTCCTCGTCATCGCCGGAAGCACAGAGTCGCGCACCCGGCGCAGGAGAACCTCGTCCTCCCACGCTGCCGTCGACACCAGATGGTGCAGCGACTGATGCATGCGCCGCACGTTGTCCGGGGCCAGACGCGCAGCCATCGGTTCCACCGACTTGCGCTCGCCCGGCAGCAGCAGCCCGGTGCAGTACAGCCCCATCGGCACGGCACGATCCGCATGCCCCGCGGCTTCGGCTAACTCATCCAGATATGCGTTCAGCCGCCGCTGCCGCCCCTCGGCCACTCCGGAAGATGTCCTCACCGGGCCAGGTTACTGCCACCCCCATCTGAGAGCCAGGAAATTCCGGGGAACAGGAATCAGACTTATAACACAGTAGTACTAGTCTCGCGCCAGGAAATCTGATTGAATGGACATGAGGAGGAACTCCGAAGGATGAATGTGAACGAATTGGCTGCAGAGGTGGACAGTGAAATTGCAGTTCTGCGGCAAGCGAGGTCTCTGCTGGCGGGTAACAGCGCGGGTTGGGGCGGAAGGCGTTTATCGACCAAGCCAAGGAAGAAACGCGTCATGAGCGCGGAGGCTCGTGAGCGTATCGCGGCAGCACAGCGGAATCGTTGGGCTACTCAGAAGAAGGCTGCGAAGAAGTAGCTGTCCAGCACCAAAGCTCCCGAGAAGTAAGGGGGGTGATCGATGTACTCCTATCAGTGTGCGCATTGCGGAGCGGGCTTCGAATGTCCCGATCCGGTTCTAGGCGGCGCGGACCCTCTCTGCGACAAGTGCATCATGCTTCGCGAGCGTACGCTTTGGGAGTCGATTATTCTGGTGCTGCTCTCTCTCATCGTCGCCGCGATTCTCCTTGCAAGTCTGAGGATCGCAAGACTCGGTGCAATCCAGTATCTTGTGCATCAACTGGTGGCCTCGGCGATGCTCCTCCTCGGGGCCTGCTTCGCTTATGAAATTCATCGCTTCCTCAAACGATCTGCGCTGAGCAATTGGGCTAGTACGACCGCGAGCATCGTAGTCGGCTTTGCAGCGGCGATTGTCCTCTACATCTTGGTGCGTTTCGCCTAATCATTAAGGTCTGAGTATCGGCTCGGATTCTCGGGTCACCCTTTTATATTCAAGCAGTCAAAGAGGCTTCACTCTGGCCGGTCTGCGTCGATGGGCGGCGGTCCGAAGTTCAGTGAGTGGAACGTCGAAACCCAAAGCTGGGCCGCCTGGTAACCTGAAATGCGCCAGTTCAACCGCTACATCGGCATCGATTACTCCGGCGCGGAGACCGCCGACTCGTCCTGCAAGGGCATCCGCGTCTTCATGGCCGAGGGCTCCGGCGAACCGAAGCAAATTCAGCCACCGCCCAGCCCACGTCGCTACTGGACTCGCCGTGGTCTCGCCGAATGGCTCCGCGAAGAACTCGACCAGGATATTCCGACCATCGTCGGCATCGACCACGCCTTTTCGTTTCCATTGGCCTACTTCGAGAAGTACCGGCTCCCCAGCGACTGGCAGAGCTTCCTCGAAGACTTCCACCATCATTGGCCGACCGACGCTCCGAGCACGTACGTCTGCTTTCTGCGGGAGCCTTCAGGGAGTGGTCTGAAGCGGACAGGTGAGCGAAGCTGGCTTCGGGTGACGGAGAGATGGACGCCGACCGCGAAATCGGTCTTCGGATTCGGGGTGAACGGCGAGGTCGCCACCTCGACCCACGCCGGTCTGCCGTGGCTCCTGTACCTGCGGAAGCAATGCAAACGCCCAATCCACTTCTGGCCGTTCGATGGGTGGGATATTCCCGAAGGCACGTCGGTCGTCGCTGAGGTTTACCCGACACTATGGATGCGTCGGTTTCCACGAGGTGACCGCGACGGCGACGAGCAAGCCGCATACGCTACGGCAGCGTGGCTACAACGCACCAACCACAACGGTTCCTTGAGTGGATTTCTCAATCCGAGCCTGACGGCGGAAGAGCGCGGCATCGCCAAGATTGAGGGATGGATACTGGGAGTCGTCTAGCGTTTGTCGCAAACCAGCAAAAAATCGGATACCAGAGTCCTAGAATTGTGCCCTACCGAATCCATGATGAGGCATCGACATGCCCTTTTATCGACTCTCTCGGAACGTCACCCGCAACTGCGACGGCATGATATGCGTGGCCACTACGTTGGAGGAGGCCAAGGAGATTTTCTGCAGAAACCTGAATCGCCCCGACTTATCTCTGGACCTCAGCGGTCAAATGCAGTGAGAAACATTACAAAGAATCATTTTTTTTCCGTTTGAAGGACGACCCTGAGATGTCTTGACATGCACCCGGATAACCGAGAAGAAGGGGATCATTGCCCGACAGCCCCGAACAGTTCCAACGCAACGGTTTGGGTCTACACTGTCATCGCCGCTTCTTTCATCTGTGCCGTACTTCTGGCTCGCGACGAAATCCGCATTCCATCGCCGAAGCTGCTCTGTGCCCCGGGCCGACAGCGTTGGGCTGGCGAAGATGATTGTGAGACGAGTAATGAGGGTGACGAACGAAAGCAGCTAAGCGATGACGACAGCCTCAACCTCCGAGGTCATCTCACAATGAACTGGGTACCGACCGCTACAGATGCAGCATTAATTGGAACCGCAGTCACTCTTATCGGGATTCTGATAACGAATCAGGCGAAGGTCTCCGAATTTCGATGACCTGCACCCTTCCTTTAGTCCAGGGTAGTGAGAGTCTCCGGGTTAGAGTTTAGCTGCAAATTGAGTTCGCAGCCGTAGTCGGGGCTGTGCGAATGTGGGAAGCGTTTTGTGCTTTCCACATTTGCACAGCCCATAGCGAATTGCTCCGGCGTCAGATAACTCAGGGCGCTGTGCGGACGCACCTGGTTGTAATC
>JASHNW010000109.1 GCA_030041435.1 Acidobacteriaceae bacterium | reverse complement strand
AGTTGCCGTTCTGCAACTCCGCCATCGCCTGGCGCAGCTCCTGCTGCGTGTTCATGACGATGGGACCATGCCACGCCACCGGCTCCTCGATCGGCTGCCCGCTCACCAGCAGGAAGCGAATCCCCTCCGGCCCCGCCTGCACCTGGATCTCGTCGCCGCGGTCGAACAGCACCAGCGAGTGATTCCCCGCGTCCAGCGTGCCCGTGTAGACGGCCTTAGCGTTCGGGTCCGCCCCTGACTCCGTCAGCACCGCCCTGGGCTCTGACGCGTCGCGAAACGTTCCCGCCCCGGCAAACACATAGGCGAAGGCGTTGCGCGTCGTCTCCACTTTGAGCCGCTTGCGCTGGTTCGGCGGCACGCTGATGTCGAGGTACTGCGGGTCGGCTGCGACGCCCTCCACCGGGCCGCGCTTCCCCCAGAACTCGCCGCAGATAATGCGCGCCGTCGTCCCGTCATCGTCGGTCACCTCCGGAATGGCGCTCGAAGGAATGTCCTGGTAGCGCGGATCGGTCATCTTCAGCCGCGACGGCAGATTGGCCCAAAGCTGGAAGCCGTGCATCCGCCCGCGCTCGTCGCCCTTCGGCATCTCCTGGTGCAGGATGCCGCTCCCCGCGGTCATCCACTGCACGTCGCCGGCCGTCATCTTGCCTTTGTTGCCCAGGCTGTCGCCGTGCTCCACCGAGCCGGCCAGCACATAGGTAATGGTCTCGATCCCACGGTGCGGATGCCACGGGAACCCGGCCAGATAGTCCGCCGGGCGGTCGTTGCGGAAGTCGTCCAGCAGCAGAAACGGATCGAACTCCTTCGTCTTGCCGAAGCCGAAAGCGCGCTCGAGGCGAACGCCGGCGCCTTCCAGGGTTGGGGTGGTCGAGAGGATCTCGCGTACGGGTCGAAGTGACATGGGTACTCCTGTCAGGTACTAGCCCTGGCGTGTGGATTTTCGCTTGTTAACCAGGGAATCAACCAATAGATGACCGATCGGCAGGAAGGATTCAGGCCTCGCCGGGCGCACCATCCGAGCCGGCGTTGCTCGGGTGGGGTATTTGGGGTGCCCCATCCTTGTCTGCGCGCTGTTCGCGGACAGGGTGGGCTTGGGGTGCCCCATCCGAGCCGGCGTTGCTCGGGTGGGGTGGTTGGGTGCCCCACCCGAGCCGGCGTTGCTCGGGTGGGGTAGTGTGGGTGCCCCATCCGAGCCGGTGTTGCTCGGGTGGGGTAGTTGGGATCTTCAGGTCCGATCAGGGACCTTCTCCCGTTCCCGTCTCCGCGCCGTCCATTCCGACTCAATCGCAACCGTGCCTTCGAGACCCGTAGCGTAGTGAAGAAAGCTGCTCCACACCCAATCCTCGGCCTTCTCCACCAGGCCTCGTTTGACCGGATTGCGATGGAGATAGCGCAGCTTCTCCACACGTTTCTTCGCCGTGAATACGTTGAAGTCGTAATACCGTGTCTCCCAGAAGTGCGGCCGCTCCCCGATCAGCCGCCGCGCCACCGACTGTTTCAACGCCTGCAGCGCCGTCGCCAGCGATCCGCGCTCGGGCTCGCTCACCAGCAAGTGCACGTGCTCCGGCATGATCACATATCCGACAACATAGAAATGGTAGCGGCGACGGGTATCTTCGAGCGCGGCCTCAAACGTCCGCTTCGCCTCATCGGAGACCAGCAAGGGTTGCCGCCGCCAGCAACTGAAAGTAATGAAGTGCAGGTCGCGCACCCCCTGTCGACGCTCCAGGGCCCAAGGCATGGGGAAAGGTATACGTCAGCTTCTCAGGATGGGTCTGTGATGGCCGTCAGGCCCCAATACCCCCACGCCGAGCAACACCAGCTCGGATGGGCACCCGGGGCGCCCGAAAACACATAGCACGCCATTTGTGTTAAAGTACTTATATCTGCACAGTATTAGCCTGCAGAGTGTGTGTTGATACTGTCAAGCCGGAGCATAGTCTTCGTCTGACCTCGTCCGCATACTGCCAGTACGGCCTTCAAAAGCCTACCAACAGTATACACGATGTAGTTGATTAATCAGCCACTTAAGCGACAGTGTGGGGCAGTCAGTTAGATCGAGGCTGTCGATATCAGCTGCCCCCTATCGTCTAGGTAAGGCCTGCACGACATGGCCAGAATCAGAACCTACCCGCACTTCGACGCCAACCTGTCGGAGGCTGAGGCTGATGTGCTAGTCGGCGATCCCCAGAAAGTCTCTAAGCACGCTTTTTTCCCTTTTATTGAATACTCGGAAGGCTGGACCAAATTCGCGGCCAAGGGACTACACGGCAAGCGAAAGAGCCGGCCGATCAAGTACGCCTCCCGCAGAGACAGCTGCATCTATTCGCATTACCGCGAAATCCTGAGCGTTGCCTATGAGAGTGCACTAGCGAAACGCGGGATCGAACGCGCGGTGTTGGCCTATCGGCGGATCCCCAAGGCGAGCGGAAAAGGTAACAAGAGTAATATCCATTTCGCCGCCGATGCCTTCTCCGAGATCTCGCGCATGGGCGACTGTCTTGTTTACGCGCTCGACATTAGCAGCTTCTTCGAGAGCATCGATCACGCCGTTCTCAAACAGCGCTGGAAACAAGTAATGGGCTTCTCTACGATGCCGCCCGACCATTATAGCGTATTCCGAAACGTTACCCGTTACTCCACCGTCAGTCGCGAAAAGCTTTACCGCGCTCTTGGATTCATCGGATCTAAGAACGTTGGGGGAAGAACAGTCACTGGGTACATCATCAAGCGAGTGCCGCTTCAAGTTTGCTCCGGAAAGATTTTCCGCAAGAAGGTCCTTCCGCTCATATCGGCGAACTCGAACGCCTGTGGCATACCTCAGGGGTCACCCATCTCCGATGTTCTGGCAAACCTCTACATGCTGGAGTTTGACACTGCAATGGTCGCCGAGGCGGCTTCCCTGGGAGGCTCATACCGCCGGTACTCGGACGACATCCTGTTGACAGTCCCGGGTCATGCCGACGACTGGCAAGCCAGGCTGAAGTCGATCAACTCTACGCTAACCGCTCTTGGTAGCAACCTAAAGATTCAGCCCACAAAGACCACGGTTCACAAGTTCTCAAAATCTTCGACGTCAGGCCAACATCTTTGCGAACGAATTTGCGGGACCGCGGGGAGAAACGGGCTCGAGTATCTGGGTTTCCGCTTCGACGGCAATCGAGTTTTTCTTAGAGACAGCACAAGATCAAGGCTCCAGAGAAAGATGACCTATACCGTTAAAGCCGCGGTGTGGGGACTCCTGAGGAACTACCCCGGAAAGGGACGGGCGGAACTCAAGAGCCTATTCAACGCAGACCTCGTTTTGCGAAAGTTTTATAAAGTAAGAGATTTCGAAGCTGTGGTAACAGAACCCGACAAATGGACCTTTTGGACCTACGCGATTCGCGCACAGAAGGTACTCGGAGACAGTGGGCGCCCAATTGGAAGACAGCTCCGCAACTTCCGACGGAGCATCGTTCACAAGGCGAACCGGTTGATCGATGCGACTACCGCGATTCCTTAATCCCCGGTAACGTCCGACGGCCAACTGGAAATT
>JASHNW010000108.1 GCA_030041435.1 Acidobacteriaceae bacterium | reverse complement strand
CGTGAGGACATCGAAGCGCGTCGGTCCGCCGGAGCCGCAGCCAGTCGCCACAAACAACACAAAAATCCATGGCGCGGCAGGAACAGGCAAGAATCAGGCAGGATCGGGATAGCGCTCCGGCGGTGCGGTTCCGTAGTCTTGGGATGGAGTAAGTCTGCAGGACAAGGCCCTGGGAACTGGCCCGGCAATCTCGCATCTGCGGCGGCTCCAGATTCATCTCGTACATGGCAACTGCACACTCTGCGCACCAGATACCTGCCTGAAAAGTAAAGGAAATCCATGTACAACGCGAAGGCTTATTCTGTCGCCAGCTCCACATCGCCCTTTGCCCCCGCCACGATCGCGCGCCGCGATCTCAACGAGCACGACGTGCGGATTGAGATTCTCTTCTGCGGCATCTGCCACTCGGATCTGCACCAGGCTCGCAATGAGTGGAGCGGCCTCATGCCGACGGTCTATCCCTGCGTTCCCGGACATGAAATTGTCGGCCGCGTGACAAAGGTCGGGCCGGCCGTCACCAAATTCAAGCCCGGCGATCTCGCCGCGGTCGGCTGCATGGTCGACTCCGACGGCACCTGCCCCGAGTGCAGGGCAGGCCTCGAGCAGTTCTGTCCGAACTTTACCCTCACCTACAACTTCCCCGACAAATACACCGGCGGTGTCACGTACGGCGGGTACTCCGACAGCATTGTCGTCACCGAGCACTTCGTGCTCAGCGTTCCGTCGAACCTCGATCTTGCCGGAGCCGCGCCGCTGCTCTGCGCCGGGATCACAACCTACTCCCCCATGCGCCACTGGGGCGTAGCGAAGGGCAGCAAGGTCGGCGTGGTCGGCCTTGGCGGACTCGGCCACATGGCGGTCAAGTTTGGGCACGCGTTCGGAGCCCATGTCGTCGTCTTCACCGGTTCTCCCGGCAAAAAGGACGACGCCTTCCGCCTCGGCGCCGATGAGGTCGTTATCTCCCGCAACGCCGGCGAGATGCAGAAGCACGCCGGCAGCTTCGATTTCATCCTCGACGCGGTCGCCGCCGAGCACGACATCAACGCCTACATCAACATGCTCCGCCGCGATGGCAACATCACCATGGTGGGCGCGCCGGAACAACCGCTCCCGGTTTCTGTTTTCGGCCTCCTCTTCCGGCGCCGCAGTTTCTCCGGCTCGATCATCGGCGGCATTGCCGAAACCCAGGAGATGCTCGACTTCTGCAGCCGGCACAATATCGTTTCGGATGTTGAAGTCATTCCCATCCAGAAGGTCAACGAAGCTTACGAGCGCCTGGCCCGGTCGGATGTGAAGTACCGCTTCTCCATCGACATGGCCTCTCTCAAATCCGAGTAGCGGCGGAACGACAGACGTCCTCTTCGCTGCGAGGCGGGCCGGTCAAAAAACAGCATTGAATCTTTGCAGGAGCAGAAATGCAGAAGCGCAACCTGGGAAAAAGCAATCTGGAAGTCTCAGCCCTCGGCTTCGGGTGCATGGGAATGAGCACTTCCTATGGCGTGCTGCCGGACAAGCGGGAGATGATCTCGCTGACCCGCGCCGCCGTGGACCGAGGCATCACCTTCTTCGATACCGCAGAGGTCTACGGCCCCTTCACCAATGAGGAACTGGTCGGCGAAGCCCTCGCTCCCGTGCGTGACCAGGTGGTGCTTGCGACAAAATTCGGCTTCAACGTCAATCCGGACGGAAGCGCGGGCTGGCAGGGTTTGAACAGCAGGCCTGAACACATCCGGCAGGTCGCTGACGCTTCGCTGAAGCGGCTCCGGACTGACAGGATCGACCTGTTTTACCAGCACCGCGTCGACCCGGACGTGCCGATTGAAGATGTGGCGGGCGCGGTGAAGGAACTGATCCATGCGGGCAAGGTGAAGCACTTCGGCCTTTCTGAAGCCGGGGTGGGAACGATCCGCCGCGCTCACGCAGTCCAGCCCGTAACCGCACTGCAAAACGAATACTCGCTGTGGTGGAGGAAGCCCGAGGCAGAGGTGATCCCCACGCTCGAGGAGCTCGGCATCGGCCTGGTCCCCTACAGTCCGCTGGGGAGAGGATTCCTCACCGGCAAGATGGACGAGAATACCCAGTTCGGCAAAGGCGACTTTCGCAGCAATCTGCCTCGATTCACACCCGAGGCCCGGAAGGCCAATCAGGCTGTGGTCGATCTGCTGGCCGGCATCGCGAAGCAGAAGGGAGCGACCCCGGCGCAGATCGCCCTCGCCTGGCTGCTGGCGCAGAAGCCGTGGATCGTTCCCATCCCCGGCACCACGAAATTGACGCGCCTCGAGGAAAACATCGCAGCAGTGGACGTGAAACTGACGCCCGGCGATCTCCGCGAGATCGACAGCGCCGCTGCACAGATCAGGGTGCAGGGAGAGCGCTATCCCGAAAACCTGGAGCAATTGACCGGTCGCTGAATCAGGAGGCAGGAAGCCATGGAGATCAAACGAAGCGGTTCTCAGGATTCGCGGAAGGGACCGGCGGAATACTTCACCGGCGCGGTGCGCGTCGACCCACTGTTTGAGGCGCCTGAGCCCGCGCGCGTCGTGAGCGCCGGCGTGACCTTCGAGCCTGGCGCCCGCACCGCCTGGCATACGCACCCGCTCGGCCAGACCCTGATCGTCACCTCGGGATGCGGCCGGGCGCAGCGCTGGGGCGGTCCCATCGAGGAGATCCGGCCAGGGGATGTCGTCTGGTTCTCGCCCGGAGAGAAGCACTGGCACGGAGCCGCCCCGGCGACCGCCATGACGCACATCGCCATCCAGGAAAAGCTCGATGGCAAAACCGTCGACTGGATGGAGCAGGTGAGCGAGGAACAATACCGGTCGTAACGCGACAGATTCCTGACTTCATGAGAAGTGACTGTCCGGCCTGAACCGAACAATGAGATACTTCGCCCGGCAGAAGTAAAATGCGGTGCGCGGATTACCAGCCCATTTGGCTCATCCGCTCCAGGATGAGCCCGCTGTAGCGATTCATGCGCTCAGGCCGTCGCTTCAGTGGAGCCGGCAGAATCGCGGCCAGCCGCGCCGCCTCTTCGCGGTCGACCTTCCGGGCTGTGGTCCCGTCCCAGGTACGGCACGCCGCCTCGGCCCCATAAATCCCGGGGCCCCACTCCACCACGTTGAGGTAAAGCTCCAGAATGCGCTGCTTGCCGAGGACCAGTTCGGCCACCGGTACCAGGGTGAACTCCGCGCCCTTGCGCAGGACGGAGCGGCCGGTTCCGAA
>JASHNW010000107.1 GCA_030041435.1 Acidobacteriaceae bacterium | reverse complement strand
GCTAACTGCTAACTGCTAACTGCTAACTGCTGCCGTTACGCCGTGTGCTGCAGCACCTCTTCCCGCAATTCCTCGTCGTGGCGTTCTTCCGCCGTGGAGCGGGGCAGCGCCACCGCGAGGACGTCTTCGATGCGGCTGGCGAAGTGAAGCTTTACCCCTTCGATCTGCTCGGGCATCAGGTCCTCTTCCACGTTCTGCCGGTTCTCTGCAGGCAGAATCACCTGCTTCACCCCGGCGCGCTTGGCCGCGAGGAATTTCTCCTTGATGCCGCCCACCGGCAGCACATTGCCGCTCAGCGTAATCTCCCCGGTCATCGCAGTGAGCGGATGCACCGGACGATCCGTCAGAAGCGACACCAGCGCCGTGGCCATGGTCACGCCCGCCGAAGGCCCGTCTTTCGGAATGGCCCCCGCCGGCACGTGGATGTGCAGGTCGGTGTCTTTGAGCAGGTCCTCTTCCAGACCCAGACTCTTCGCGTTGGAACGCACCCAGGTGAGCGCGGCCTGCATCGATTCCTGCATCACCTCGCCAATCTGCCCGGTCATCGTAAAGCCGCCCTTGCCCTTCATGCGGTTGGCTTCGATGAACAGGATGTCGCCGCCCGCCGGCGTCCACGCTAAGCCCACGGCCACGCCCGCGCGTTTTGTGCGCTCGGCAATTTCCGTGTCGACGCGGACCTTAATGCCGCCCAGAAATTCCTGGATGACCTCTTTGGTGACGACCAGCTTGTCCGTCTTGCCCTCGGCGATACGCCGCGCCTGCTTGCGGCAGATCGTTCCAATCTGCTGCTCCAGCTTGCGCACGCCCGCCTCGCGGGTGTAGTGGCGAACGATGTAGCCGATCGACTCATCAGGAAACTCGATATTGTCTGCCGCGATCCCGTTCTCCTTGATCTGCCGCGGAATCAGATAGCGGAAGGCGATGTGCCTCTTCTCCTCTTCCGTGTACCCCTGCAGCTCGATGATCTCCATGCGATCGCGCAGAGGCTCGGGCACCGTGTCCAGCACGTTCGCCGTGCAGATAAACAGCACCTTCGACAGATCGAACGGCTGATCGAGATAGTTATCGCGGAACGTGTTGTTCTGCTCGGGATCGAGAATCTCCAGCAGCGCCGATGCCGGATCGCCGCGGAAGTCCCGTCCCAGCTTGTCCACCTCGTCCAGCATGAACACCGGATCGTTGGCGCCCGCGCGCCGCAGGCTCTGGATGATCTGCCCGGGCAGCGCGCCGATGTAGGTCCGCCGATGCCCGCGCAGCTCCGCCTCGTCGTGCATTCCGCCCAGCGAGATGCGGCGGAACTCGCGGCTCAGCGCCCGCGCAATGCTGCGCCCCAGCGAGGTCTTGCCCACGCCCGGAGGCCCGACGAAGCACAGGATCGGCCCCTTCATGTCGGCCTTCAGACGCCGCACGCTCAGGAAATCGAGAATCCGGTCCTTCACCTTCTTCAGGTCGTAGTGGTCCTCGTCGAGAATCTCCCGCGCCTTGTTGATGTCCACCGCGGCGCCGGACGACTTGCTCCACGGCAGCACCGCCAGCCACTCGATGTAGTTGCGCGTCAGCCCGTAGTCGGCCGCCATGGGAGACATGCGCCCCAGCCGGGTCAGCTCCTTGAGCGCCTCTTTCTTCGTCTCCTCCGGCATGCCCGCCGCTTCAATCTTCTGCCGCAGCTCTTCGATATCCTTCTGGCCCTCGTCCATCTCGCCGAGTTCCTTCTGGATGGCCTTCATCTGCTCGCGCAGATAGTAGTCGCGCTGCGACTGCTGCACCTGGTCCTGCACCTCCGACTGGATCTTGTTGCGCAGCTGCTGCACCTCCAGCTCTTTCGCCAGGTGCTTGTTGATGCGCTCCAGCCGCGCCGCCACGTCCGGCGTCTCCAGCAGCTCCTGCTTATCCGCCGTGGCCAGGAAGGGGAGAGAAGAGGCGATGAAGTCGACCAGCCGCCCCGGCTCGTCGATGTTCATGGCAATGGTCTGCAGCTCGTCGGACAGCGTCGGCGACGCCGACACAATCTGCTGGAACTGGGTCACCACGTTGCGCTGCATGGCCTCGACTTCGGGGTCTTTGGGGGGAATGACCTCGGGCACCGTGTCCACGGACGCCACCATGAACGGCTCGATCTGCGAAAACTCGCCCAGCTTCACCCGCTCCGTGCCTTCCGTGAAGACGAAGAGGCTCTGGTTGGGCATCTTGACCACTTTGTGCACCGTGGCGAGCGTGCCGTAGGCGTGCAGATCCTGGGGCTGGGGTGCGTCCATGCGCGCGTCGCGCTGCGCCACCACCACAATGCTTTTTTCCTCGCCCAGGGAATTGATCAACTGGATCGAGCTTTCCCGCCCGACCGTCAGGGGCAGTACTGCGTGGGGAAACAGGACCGTGTCCCGAACCGGCAAAATCGGCAGGGTATGGCCGTTGCCGCCGTCGCGGGAACTGGGGTCGCCCGGTTTGATAACGCTAATGAAGTCGCTTGCCATGAGTGTCCTTATATCAAATAATTACCCATTGGATTCAGCAGATTTGAAAAAGTCTCAAGCCGCCCGCGAAAACCCCCTGTTTCGGAGCCCCCCACCGCCCTCGGCCCATCCGAAAAACCAACGTCGCTTCAATCATTTGCATGCGGCGCACTGCCCCTGGCTTTCTTATCGGCAGGACGGCCCTCGCCGGTGAGATGCTGCCGTTCAGCCAGGTAGTGTGACGTTTCTGAGGGGAAAAGAGCGCCTTACGCCGCCCGGTATCGTCCCAGCTCCCGCACCATCGAGCAATGCCGCGGCAGCATCTGGAGCGCCCAGTCTGCCACTTTTGGGTCAGACAACTGATAATCGGCGTAGAAGACGTACTCCCATGGCCGCCCGGGCACCGGCCGCGACTCCAGCCGGGTCATGTTCGTCCCCATGCCGGCGAAGACCTGCAGGGCTTCCACCAGGCTGCCCGCCCGGTTCTCGACGGCAAACGCCAGGCTCACCTTGTCCGGCTGCGGATCGGGCTGCAGCTGATCCCGCCGACGAATCAGAAAGAACCGTGTGTAGTTCTCCGCATTGTCTTCAAGATCGGTCAGCAGAATCTGCCCGCCGTAGACGCCGGCCGCCTGCGCACTGGCAATCGCGGCGATGCCCGGATCGCGCAGCTCCATCATCTGCTTGACGCTGCCCGCCGTGTCGTAGAACGGAGCCGCTTCCACGGCCGGGTGCTCGACGAAAAACCGGCGGCACTGGGCCAGGGCCACGGGATGCGAATACACCTGGCGGATCCGTCCGATCTGCGCTCCGGGCACGCCGATCAGGTTGTGGCGGATGCGCAGCAGCCACTCGCTCTCGATGGCCACATCGTGCGCCAGCAGCAGATCGTAGTGCTCGGAGACGGAGCCGGCCAGCGAGTTCTCAATCGGAATCACGGCCGCATCGGCGGTGCCCTGCATCACGGCGGCGAACACTTCCGCCGACAGTGCGCAGGGCAAAATGGTTGCTTCCTGCGCTGCTTTGGTCGCAGCTTCGTGGCTGAAAGAACCCGGCTCTCCCTGAATCGCGATGCGCAACGTTTTGCCTCGCTTCCATTTGTACAGCAATCTTTCCCGGCGCATGAAGTTCGTTGGAGCCGAACGGCAACCCCGGCGGGGCGCTGCGCACCCTATCAAGGAGTTTGGACAGTAAACCAGATTTCGGAGAAAGGAGATACGCCCGATGCTTTGGACACTATTTGTGATCCTGCTGATCGCGTGGCTTATTGGCCTGATCGGGTTCCATGTGGTTGCCTGGTACATTCACATCCTGCTGGTACTGGCGCTCGTGGTGCTCATCATCCAGTTGATCAGCGGCCGAAGGCCGGTGGTGTGAAAAAGGTTCTGCCTGCTTGCGGGCAGGAAGGAGAGCAGTCCATGAACTCAGACCAGGTAAAGGGTAAGGCGAATCAGGTTGCGGGCAAGATGAAACAGGGAGCCGGAGAGATGACCGGGAACGATCGGCTCGCCAACCAGGGCGTGGCCGATCAGATGAAAGGCGCCGCTCAGGAAACGTGGGGCAATGTGAAGGACGCAGCCCACGAAGCCGCGAAAACCCGGGAGCACGAGCGGCACGAACAAGCCGCCCAGACGCGCGAGAACGTCTCCCGCAAAGTGGAAGACGCGAAAGACAACGCCAACGAAAAGATCGACGCCTGGAAGGAGCAGGAGCGCCAGCGCCGTTCTGCCTGATCTCCAACCCATGCACGCAACCGACGGGCTCGCGGACGAACTCCGCGGGCCCGTGCCGCATTGGCCACTCTCATCCATGCCGATCGCTCATTCTCCTGCGCACGCAGCGCAGAGCCGTCCATCCGGATCCCGTCCTACAATGAATCCATGCTCCTCGAAGGCATTTTTCCGGCGATCACCACGCCGTTCTATCCTGACGGCCGCCTTTACCTGCGCAAACTCGAGCACAACGTGGAGCGCTACTCCCGCACGCCGGTCGCCGGCATCGCCGTCCTCGGATCCACCGGCGAAGCCGTCATGCTCTCCGACGACGAATCCCGCGAGGTTCTCCGTGTCGCCCGCGGAGCCGCCGCGCCGGAAACGGTCCTCATCGCCGGCGCAGGCCGCGAGTCCCTGCTGGAAACGCTCCGCCTTGCCGACTATGCTGCCGAGCAGCAGTACGACGCGCTCCTCGTCCGCACGCCGCATTACTACGGCCCCGCCATGCGCGCGCTCGAATTGCTGACTTACTACCGCGCCCTCGCCGACCGCGCCGCGCTCCCCGTCGTCCTCTACAGCATTCCCAAATTCACCTACCTCGAGCTGCCTGTCGAGGTGGTTGCCGAGCTGGCCCATCATCCCAACATCATCGCCATCAAGGATTCCTCGGGCTCGCTCGACCGTCTCGCCGCGCTGATCGCCGCCACGCGTTCCGCGGCCAGGCGCTCGGTGATGGTCACGCCCATCTTCCAGGCCGTCACCACCCGCAGCCTGCTTGCCGAGGCTGAACCTGCCGCCAACTTCGTCTCCGCAGAATCGCTCGGTGGCGTGGCCGTCGCCGCGCCGGCGCCGCGGGTGAAAGCCATGCGCAAAAAGGAGGTCGGCTTTCAGGTCCTCACGGGTTCGGCCAACAATCTGCTCCCGGCATTCGAGTCCGGCGTATCCGGAGCCATCCTCGCCTTCGCTGCACCCGCGCCCCAGGCCTGCCACGAGATCTACACCGCGTGGAAGGAGAACGACCCGAAGGTCGCCGCCGAAAAACAGCAGCGCATCGTCGAGCCGGGACGCCTGGTCGCGAACCAGTTCGGCATTCCGGGGCTCAAGTACGCCTGCGACCTGAACGGCTACTACGGCGGCAATCCGCGCATCCCGCTGCTGCCGCTCACCGTCGAGCAGAAAGCCGAGATTGCGTCGATCATGGCGGACGTTCGGAACTGATCCAGTCAGCTTGTCATCCTGAACGCGAGCTGCACTCCTGCCGCTCCAGCCTGTTCGTCGCCCTTATTCCAGCGGAATCCGGTAGAGGTTGCGGCGTGTATTCTCCCGAGTGTAGGCGTAGAGAGCCGGACTGACGGCCGACTGCACATTCCAGGGAATCGGGGCTGTCTTTTGCGCATCGGGAATATCTTCGACGCGGGAAATGCCGGCGGCCGGTGTTTTCGGAAGCCCTGAGCCGGGAACCACGGGCAGGAAGTAGGTGCCGTCAAACAACTGCAGCAGGGAAATATAGGCGGAGTTTCCCGACATGTCCCAATTGAGCGAACAGTAGCCTTCGCAGACCGGAGTCACCACGCTCCCGTCGGTCGCGTACGCTCTGGTTACATTGGCGTGATCGCTGTCGGGGCCTGCTGAATTCGCAACCACCCAGCGGCCGTCGGGCGACACAGAGTCAATGTCCAGAATTCGCGCAGGTGTAACCTTGCGCCGGCCGCTGCCATCGGCTTTCATGCGGTAAATAAAGTTCGAACCACCCTCGATAGCGCGGAAGATCAGATCCCCGTCCGGCAGGAAAAAAGGCGAGTCTTCAACCGCCGCGGAAACGATGTGCACAGGAGAGGAGCGACGATTGGCCGGTGCGATCCAGAGACTGGAGCGGCCGCCGGGGTCGTTCGCTGCAAAGGCGATCAGCTTCCCGTCTCGCGACACGCTGTAGGCCTGCATCGGCGTTTCCGGCAGAACTCTGTCCAGCTTTCCGCTGGCCAGGTTCTCGACCCACAATTCCTGTCCCCGTGTCTGGCCGTTGGCCATCAGGAAATAAAGGCTGCGGCCATCCACGGACAAGGTTGGCTGCGTAGCGTCTCCCTCCGATGAGATCTGGCGGTCTCCCAGCTTGTCGTGGATCCAGACTGTGCTGTCTCGCGAGCCAACCGACGTGATCATCGACTTGCCGTCCGCCGCCATCGCGATTCCTTCCTGCGTCGTCGGGCCAAAGGTGATCTGCTCCGGCTTTCCGTCCGGGAAACGCTGCCGCCAGAGATGAAAGTCGTTTTTCCCGGCGGTCAGGTAGATCCATTTGCCATCGCGCGACCACGCGCCCGCAATGCATGGGCTGTCCGGAGGGCCAACCACGTACACCGCGGTGGTTCCCTGGAACGGAACAACCCGGCAGGGCAGCATTTTTCCCTGATTGTCCATCTCCACAATGAGCACCCAACGCCCATCCGGCGACAGATAGGAATGATGCGCCATACTGCGTTTGCCCGCGGGCACGTATACGTCGCGGCTGTCGCCCCGCCCGGCATTCGTGGTCACCACCCCCATGTGCAGCCCTTCTTTTATCTCGGAGAACAGCAGCCGCTGTCCTCCGTCAATCCAGGTCAGCGAGGAAGAGTTCGGCATCAGCAAATGCGGCTCGCCGCCCAGTACGCTGACTTCCCAGGTGTCCCACGGCTCAACCACGCTGTACGCGATGCTCGAGCTATCCGGAGAGAACGATGGGCTAAGCTTGTTCTTTCCGTCGTGGGTCAGCTGCACCGCATCTCCGCCGGCCAGCAGTTTTACGTAGATATTGCCTGGACCAAAGAAGGAATTGCCGCCCCGGATAAATGCCAGCATGCGTCCATCCGGTGAAAGTGCGGGATAGACCGCCGAGTCGGTAAAGAACGTCAATTGCTGCCACTGGCTGTCGGCCGGGACACGACCCGGAGACGAGGAGCGAAGAAAAAAAGCTCCTGCCACGATGAGAAGAACGATGGCAGCGGCAGAGGCAACATACCAGCTTTTGCGGGGTTTCGTCTCTGCGTGCGATACAGGCTGCCCGCCGCGTTCACTCCCTGCTCCGCCGGCCGGCAACGCAACTCGGCCGTTTTGGCCGATGTCGCGTGTCAGTCGCTGCAGATCGGTGCGCAGATCGGCTGCGTGCTGATAGCGCAGATTGCGATCTTTCTCCAGGGCCTTGCCGATTACTCGTTCCAACTCAGGCGAGACATCCGGATGCAAACGCACAGGAGGAACCGGGGCGCGGTTGAGAATGGCTTCGCAGATGAGCGCGGGGCTCTCCCCGCGAAAAGGGGGTGAGCCGGTCGCCATCTCGTACAGCACAGCGCCCAGTGAAAACAGGTCCGTGCGCGCATCCAGTTCTTTGCCGCTCACCTGCTCAGGAGACATGTAGCCAAGAGTTCCCAGCATCGTGCCTGGACTCGTACGGCAAGTGTCGGTCCCAGCGGTCTGTCCAGCGGCATCCCCACCCGCCACTGCGGGCGCAGTCACCTTGGCCAGACCGAAGTCGAGAATCCTGGCATCTCCCCGCCGCGTGACAAAGATGTTTGCGGGCTTGATGTCGCGATGCACCACGCCTGCGGCATGCGCCGCCTCCAGCCCATCAGAGATCGCGATTGCCAGCGGAAGCAGCACATCGGCTTCCAGCGGTTTTCCCGCAATCCTTCGCGCCAGGGTCATGCCGTCGAGAAACTCCATCACAATGAACGGCCGGCCCTGGTTCTCGCCGATCTCGTGGATGGTGCAGATATTCGGATGGTTCAGAGCCGACGCAGCCTGCGCCTCCCGGCGGAAACGAAGCAGGGTCTGCGCATCGTGTGCGACATCAGGGGGAAGGAATTTCAACGCAACAAAGCGGTGGAGGGTGATGTCCTCCGCCTTGTACACGACGCCCATTCCCCCGCTGCCCAGGCTCTCCAGGATGCGATAGCGCGAGATGGTCTGGCCGATCATGCTCGAACGCCTCGATTCCGGGACGGCCTGATCCTCTGAAGTGGCTCAATCTTAGGGATGAGATCACCTGCCGTCAACGAAGTCTTATCGCCGGCGCGCCCCCTGCGCCTCGCCGCTTGACGACCCGCGGCGCAGCGGCGACCCTAGACTCAATGTTCCTGAAGCAGTACTACCTGGGCTGCCTCGCGCACGCCTCCTACCTGCTGGCCGACGAGGCCAGCAGGACCGCCATCGTCGTCGACCCGCAGCGCGATATCGCGCAGTATCTCGACGACGCCGAGCAGCACGGCTTCGCCATCCGCCATGTCTTCCTTACCCATTTCCATGCGGATTTCGTCGCCGGCCATCTGGAGCTGCGCGACCGCTGCGGCGCGGCGATCCACCTGGGCGCGCGCGGCCAGGCCGAATACGCCTTCGTCCCGATGCGCGACGGCGACAGCCTCACCTTTCCCGGCCTGCGCCTGCAGGTATTGGAGACGCCGGGCCACACCATCGAGTCGATTTCGATCGTCGTGTACGACACGGCCAGAGATCCGGATCGCCCCTGCGCCGTGCTCACGGGCGACACGCTTTTCATCGGCGATGTGGGCCGGCCGGACCTGCGCGCTTCGCTGGGCTGGAGCGCGGCCGACCTCGGGGCGCACCTCTACGACTCGCTGCAGAACAAGCTGCTGCCGCTGCCTGACGCGACGCTCGTCTATCCCGCGCATGGCGCCGGCTCGCTGTGCGGCAAGAATCTCTCGTCGGAGACGGTCTCGACCATGGGCGAGCAGCGGCGCTTCAACTACGCGCTGCGCCCCATGAGCCGGGAACAGTTCGTCGCGCTGGTCACTGCCGATCAGCCCGATGCGCCGGCTTACTTCACCTACGACGCGGTGCTCAACACGCGCGAACGGCCGACGCTCGAAGCGGCTCTCGACCACGCGTTGCATCCCATGGCGCTCCACGAGGTGCTGCGGCTGAGCAGTGGTGAGGCGCAGATTTTGGACGTGCGCCATCCTGACCTCTACGCGCGCGGGCATCTGGCCGGCAGCATCAGCATCGGGCTGGACGGACAGTTCGCGACGTGGGCGGGAACGGTTCTCGATCAGGACCGGCCCATCGTGCTGATCGCTGCGCCGGGACGCGAGGCGGAAGCGGCGACGCGCCTCGGCCGCATCGGATTCGACCGCATCGCGGGCTATCTGGACGGCGGTATGGAAGCGCTCGCTGCGCGGCCGGAGCTGGTCGTCGCGAGCGAGCGGCTCAGCGCGCCGGAAGTGGCTGAGGAACTTGGGCTGCATCCTGATGGGTCGGTGGCCGCGGTGTGCGCCAATCCTGCGCATCCCAGCCTGGGCGGCATCCCCATCCGCGCTGCAGCGGCGGGACCCGTGGTGCTCGATGTGCGGACGCCGCGCGAGTATGCAGCGAAGCACATCGCGGGCAGCACGAACCTCCCGCTGAGCCGGCTGCGGGAACAGATCGACCACATCCCACGCAACCGAAGGGTCTTCGTGCACTGCGCGGGTGGCTATCGGTCGTCGATTGCGGCCAGCCTGCTCGCCCGGCACGGCTTCACCGACGTGACGGAGATGGCCGGCGGCCTGGCCGCGTGGGAAGCGGCTCAGCTGCCCCTGGTGGCCGAGGCCGCGGCGGCCACGTAAACGCTGCTCAGGCTGCGGTCAGCCGGAGTGCCGCGCCAGCGTGGCTGCGTCCGTGCGAGCTGCGGCAAGGACGTCGACCGGCTCCAGGTCCGACGCGTAGTAGAGCTTCTCGATCACCGGGAAGCCGGGCCACTGGACGAGATACACCTCGGACAGCGGGAGCTTGAGAAAGACCTTGCCGATGACTCCGTTGGTCTTGATCCGAACCTGTTGCCCAACTGCGTACATTCCATCGTGAAGCCTGGACCCTGGAGGCCACGTCCAGGAATCCCCTGGGGGTGTTAGGCCATCCCACAGTGGAAGCAGTTGGGTGTTTCTCCTTTTTGCGCTAAGCAATTGATTCTACTTGGTCTGACAGACCCCTAAAGCGGCTAAGCAATTGAATCGAAAGTGCTTGCCGCCAAGCACTTTGTTTTCATATGCCTGGGGGAATGAGGCTGCCGCCCGGAACCACCCCCTCCCCCTCGGGGTCAACTTTTTGGATAACTCCTTTGTTTCCTGGCAAGTGCGCGAGAATTTTGAAGCCTTTGAACGCTATTTGCCGAGAAACACAGTAGTTCTCGAGGGCTTTCATTCCTCCTGAAACTACGGAAGGCCGCCATGGGCGGCCTTCGCGAAGTTCCAGCTATGGAATCAGGATAGTCGGGCGGCGGGAATGGGGACAGGCGAAATGTGGGGGTGGAGGGAACGGAGGTAATGGGGGGGGCGCGTTGTCCCTTTCAAGAATCTGTGGTCTGTCCAGGTGGGAGGGTGGGGAAGGGGGCCGCCGTCCCATCGATGCCGGGCATTGCTCAAGGCCCATCCGGGCATCCCAGCGGACCTGTGCGATGCGCGCCCTCGAACGAATAGCCGAATACCACAAACTGTATGGTGTCCGCGGCGTAATTGTGACTGCGGCCCATCGCCTGACCAGCCATCCTAAAGATCTGAGCGTTCGTTACGACAGCAGCAGGGTTTATCTGCGATTGGACACCTCAGACCCTTGCGTCTATCAGCAGGTCATGGTTTGACTGCTGAGGGTCCCCCGTCTGCTCGTCAGGAGATCGGCTCATCCTTCTCGGTTTCGGAGTTCTACGCGAAGCTCGCAATCACCTTTTCGACACAGGCTCTCAGGGCCGGCAATTCGATGGTTACTGAATCCCAGATGAGCCGATCATCCACACGGTGGTAGGCGTGGCGGAGAACATCCCCCATGCCGCGGAAGCCCTTCCAGTCGTAGCCGGGGCACCGGGCCTCGGCGGCCGGCCCGAGGAGTTTGGCGGCTTCGCTTAGAACCAGCAGCTGGCGCTCGACAGCGGACTTCGTCTTCTCATCGCGCTGGTAGCCGTCGAAGTCCATCCCAGCAAGAAATTGGTCGATGAGCGTGATGGCCTCCAGGATGTCGCGCCAGCGGCTGGCGTCGTCCTTAAAAGGCAAGGATGGCCTCGGCGACAACGCGGGCGCGGACTGGCTCGCGCATCCAGTCGGCCACGGACAAATCGACAGGAGCCTCCAACATCTCGCTGAGGCGCGTCTGGAGGCTGCCGACGGTCACCAGGGTCTGCTTTTTTGCGGGGTCAAAATCGACGAGCAGATCGACGTCGGAGCGTTCGCTGCTCTCCCTGCGCGCGGTTGAGCCGAAAACCCGAACGTGCAGCAGTCCCGCGGCCCGCAATTCTGGCGCGTGCTGACGCAGCTTGTCAAGAACGGCAGACCGATCCATAGGGAGATTCTGGCACAGCCGGTCGCAGGTCTCAATGGTTATCGACGAAACCACTCAGGCAAAACCGGTTGGAATGGTGCGCCCGGCGAGGCCTGAATCCTTCCTGCCGATCGGTCATCTATTGGTTGATTCCCTGGTAAACAAGCCAAAATCCACACGCCAGGGCTAGTACCTGACAGGAGTACCTATGTCACTTCGACCCGTACGCGAGATCCTCTCGACCACCCCAACCCTGGAAGGCGCCGGCGTTCGCCTCGAGCGCGCCTTTGGCTTCGGCAAGACGAAGGAGTTCGATCCGTTTCTGCTGCTGGACGACTTCCGCAACGACCGCCCGGCGGACTATCTGGCCGGGTTCCCGTGGCATCCGCACCGGGGCATCGAGACCATTACCTACGTGCTGGCCGGCTCGGTGGAGCACGGCGATTCGCTCGGCAACAAGGGCAAGATGACTGCCGGCGACGTGCAGTGGATGACCGCCGGGAGCGGCATCCTGCACCAGGAGATGCCCAAGGGCGACGAGCGCGGGCGGATGCACGGCTTCCAGCTTTGGGCCAATTTGCCGTCGCGGCTGAAGATGACCGATCCGCGCTACCAGGACATTCCTTCGAGCGCCATTCCGGAGGTGACCGACGATGACGGGACGACGGCGCGCATTATCTGCGGCGAGTTCTGGGGGAAGCGCGGGCCGGTGGAGGGCGTGGCGGCGGACCCACAGTACCTCGACATCAGCGTGCCGCCGAACCAGCGCAAGCGGCTCAAAGTGGAGACGACGCGCAACGCCTTCGCCTATGTGTTTGCCGGGGCGGGGACGTTTCGCGATGCTTCGGAACCGCGGGCTGTGCTGACGGAGTCAGGGGCGGACCCGAACGCTAAGCCCGTCTACACGGGCAAGCTGGACGCGGGGAATCACTCGCTGGTGCTGTTCGACCGCGGCGACGAGATCCAGGTGCAGGCGGGGCCGGAGGGGATTCGCTTCCTGCTGGTGAGCGGGCAGCCGATCGAGGAGCCGGTGGCGTGGCATGGTCCCATCGTCATGAACACGCAGCAGGAGCTGCGCCAGGCGATGGCGGAGTTGCAGAACGGCAACT
>JASHNW010000106.1 GCA_030041435.1 Acidobacteriaceae bacterium | reverse complement strand
CGGCCGTTCGATCCGTTCATCAGCCGCAGCCGGTACTTGCGCGGTTCCACATTGCAATACGGCAGCAGCTTGCCATTCACCAGAATGGCGTTGCCGAAGACCTCCGGGACCCAGGGCCGCTGCGGATTCGGCGAAACCGGATAAATCAGCTGCCCATCCCTCGAAAGCAGCCGATCCGTCAGCATCAGGGGTATTTCATACGGTCCGGACGGCAGGTTGAGCGCGTCTTCGCGCCCGTCGCGCACCACGAAGAACGCCTGCATCCCCGCGTAGATATTCAGCCGGTTGATGCCCATCGAGTGGTCGTGGCAGAAAAGCAGCGCCGCGTGCTGATTGCACGGATAGAAACACGTCTGCGTCTGCCCGGGAACGGTCCAGTTCTCCGGATAACCGTCGCTGCCGGGCGGCGTGCGGCCGCCGTGCAAATGGATCACGGCCCGCACTCCGGGAACTTCCGGTCCCGCGCCCTCCAGAGTGTGATCGATGGGCAGGAAATGGCGGGGCGGCAGCTGGTTCACCCAATCCACCACCAGCCCCTGGCCGGATTGCGTCTCAATCGTCGTGCCCGGAAAGCTGTCGCCGATTGTCCACATGCGCGTGGGCGGCAGGTCGCGATGGACGCGGACGCGGGATTCGCGCAGAGGCATACGGTACCAGGGAAGCTGGAGGTGCGGATCCTCGGGGCTGGAGCGTGTGCCGCTGGGCCGGGCTACCGCGGGAACCGGCAACGGATCGACGTAGGGTGTAAGGGTAGAGGGATCGAGCTGCGGGCTTTGGAGAATGGCGGGTTTCAGTCCCTGGGCCGCGAGGGCGAGGCTGCTGTTGCGGAGAAAATCGCGGCGCGTCGTGCAACAGAAGTCGGACATTTCCTCATTGTCGCCTGGGGGATATTGGCTCCGGCTTTCCGCGAACGGCTCGCGAAAAGCCGGAGCCGGGAAGGCCCGCGCTACCGGCCGTTCGACCACGAAGAGGTCGGCTCCCCAGTGGTGGGGCTCAGCAGATACGGCGCCGTGTTCGGACGCCGGTTGAAGTCGAACATGTTGTCGACGGACCCGGCAATGGCGTCAAAGGAGCCGTCGCCGATGCGCTGCCCACCAAGGAAGTTGTCTTCGATGAAACGGATGATCGAAGTCTGGTCGGTTACCGTGTGGTCGACAAAATTGTTCTTTGCCCACGGCGAGATCAGCATGAGGGGTATACGCGGACCGTAGCCACAGCGGCCCTGCGCATGCGCTGCTCCGCTCGGTCCCGGCAGAGCCGTGTTGGTTCCATTGCCGCACTCGCCGCTGCCTGTCAGCATGTCTGCAGCCGTCGTGGATTGGTTCACGATCGGTCCGATCTGATGGTCGTACCAGCCGTCGGAGTCGTCGTAGTTAATGAAGACCGCAGTGGAAGCCCATTCGGGCTGCGTCATGAGGAAGTTGATCACGGTGACGACGAAGTTCTGCTCGTCGAGGGGATCGGAGTAGCCGGCGTGTGCGTCCTCATAGCCGGGAGCCTTCAGAAAGCTGACGGCCGGAAAGTTGCCTGCCTTCACCGCGCTGAAAAAATCGTTGATGTCGTACTGGTGGTTGGCCTGGTCCTGATGCCCGATCATCGCCGTCGATGTCGGCCGCAGGTGCGTTGGGTTGGCCGTGTCCGCGTAGAACTGGAACGGCTCATGGTGCTCGATATAGTCGGATTCCGTCACACCGGTCACCGTCGATGTGGTATTCCGGCCGCAGCCCGTCGTGCCGTTGGGATTGGTGATGGACAGGTTGAATCCGCCCTCAAACCAGCCCCAGGTGATTCCCTTCGCGTTGAGCAGGTTCCCGATGTTTGCCCCGGTCAGCTGCACCTGCGCCCCGGTGGTGCCGGAGCAGGTGTCGCCCAGGGGATTGGCGTCGCTGATGAGGGTCTCGCCGCCGCTGCCGTCGTCGATGATGTCGCTGCCCGCGTTCATACTGTCGGTCACGTTGTTCGTCTGCCCTGAGATGAGGTTGATGGCGCCCGGGCTCGACGGCCCGAACGTGGTGCCGTACGCGTTGTCATTCAGCGCGTAGTGCTGAGCATAATTCCACAGCGCCGTCACCGTGTTGCCGTCGAAATAGCCCATCACCAGCCCTTTGGTCTTTTGCGTGCTTGGCGGAGGGCCAGCCGTGCCGGTGTACTCGGGGAAAGAATCCATCAGGCCCGCGTGAAACGCTTCCTGCTCCGGCGTATAGTCGTGATCCATGTCGGCCGTAGCCGCCTGCGAGCGGTCCAGGCGGAAGGGATTCTCCGCAGCGGCTCCGTTCACCGCGCTGTTCAGAAAGTTGGGATTCTGCGTCATCAGACCCTGCTGCAGCAGGCCGTTGACGGTGGGCGTTCCCGGAGCCGCGTGGAAAGCAGGCTCGCCCGCGGGGTTGGTCGCATAGGGGTAGGTGCCCCAGTAGTGATCGAAGGAGATGTTCTCTCCAAAGATCACAACCACGTGTTTAATGGGGGTCGTGGTGGACGTGTAATCGTCCTGCGCCGTTGCTGCGGCCGGCGCCGAGAACTGACCGAAGACCAGCACGGCAGACAGGGCCGTTGCCAGATGCTTTTGCATGGGACCTCCTTGAGATTGGGCTTTAGATTGGGGATGAATTGTGAGGAGCGTACGGGGCCCGATTGCGAAATTCTGGTGGGGGCGACCAGTCTTCCTGGGTTACCCCGGCGGCCGTTCCGGAAATCGAATGCCCGATGGCATGGCAGTGGCTACCATAGTCAGGATGTTTCGTTACAAAATCGTTATTGGAATGAGAATTCTGTACGCAGACCGTTGAATCCATGAGTTTCCGGGCGCAGAGCTGGAACGCGTGGCATCGGCCGGAAGGCTTTGCCGCCTCTCTTCGTGCAATCTCTTCCCTCCCGCTGACCAGTCCGTGATGGCGCGGCCTGCGAAGGATGATCGTGATGCCGGTCACGATGGCGATGCGGCGCGCTTTGTTAGAATCGCGGATGGACCCCTGCAATCAACCGAAGGCGGATGGCCTTCGATGACTCTTCTTGAAACGATTGGCGCAACCACCGGCGAAGCGATTCCCGTGGATCGCCGTCCCAAACTCAAAGACCGACTTCAGCACCACATTGCGAGGAGCACTATGACGGAGATTGCTGCAATTCGTGCGCGTGAAATTCTTGATTCGCGCGGTAACCCTACGGTTGAGGCCGATGTAGTCCTCGAAGGCGGTGCAATTGGGCGGGCAGCCGTTCCCAGCGGCGCGTCCACGGGCGAGCATGAGGCAGTGGAACTGCGCGACGGCGACAAGAGCCACTATCTCGGCAAGGGCGTGCTCAAGGCGGTCGAGAACATCGAGAGCATTCTCGCCCCGGAACTGACCGGTATGGACGCCACCAACCAGCGGCTGCTCGATGCCACCATGATTTCCCTCGATGGCACCGACAACAAGGGCCGCCTGGGCGCGAACGCGATCCTCGCCGTCTCCATGGCCGCGGCGCGCGCTTCGGCCAACGCCCTGCGCATTCCCCTCTACCGCTACCTGGGCGGAGTCAACGCCTCCGTCCTGCCCACGCCCATGATGAACATCCTCAACGGTGGGGCCCACGCCGACAACAACGTCGATTTCCAGGAATTCATGGTGATGCCGGTGGGCGCCGAGCGGTTCTCCGACGCGCTCCGCTGGGGCGTGGAGGTCTTCCACACACTGAAGGGCGTCCTGAAGAAGAAGGGTTACAACACCGCCGTTGGCGACGAGGGCGGCTTTGCGCCGTCGCTCAAATCGAACACCGAAGCGATCGAGGTCATCCTGCAGGCCATCGAGCTGGCCGGCTACAAGCCGGGTGAGGATGTTGCCATCGCCCTCGATCCTGCGTCCAGCGAGTTCTTCGATCCCGAAACGCAGAAATACGTCTTCAAAAAATCCGACAAGAGCGAGAAGACCGCGGACGAAATGGTCGCGTTCTATGCCGACTGGGTGAAGCAGTACCCCATCGTCTCGCTCGAAGACGGCCTCGCGGAGAACGACTGGGCCGGCTGGAAGACGCTCACCCGCGAACTGGGCAACAAAATTCAGCTGGTCGGCGACGACATCTTCGTCACCAATACCGAGCTTCTGCAGAAGGGCATCGAAGAGGGCGTTGCCAATTCGATCCTCATCAAGCTGAATCAGATTGGCACCGTCAGCGAAACCCTCGAGTGCATCGAGTTGGGCCGCCGCTACGGCTACACCTCCGTCATGTCGCACCGCAGCGGCGAGACGGAAGACACCTTCATCGCCGACCTGGCCGTGGCCACCGGCGTCGGCCAGATCAAGACCGGCTCGGCTTCCCGCACCGATCGCATCGCCAAGTACAACCAGCTGCTGCGCATTGAGGAGGAGCTTGGCCAGGCGGCGGAGTTCCTTGGCCTGGAAGCAGTGAACTACGGCGAGTAGAGCGGGTAAGATGGTGCGGGTTCCCCCGCCCGCACTTTCACGGAGGCTCTATGCGCAAGAACCTATGGCTCATTCCCATGCTCATGCTGGCTGTTTCCTGCTGGGCCCGGCAGACCGCGAACAATCCGCCCGCACCCATGTCCCCGCCGAACGAGGTTGCGGTTTCGGCTGGTGTAATGGCCGGAAACCGGATCGGCGGCCAGATGCCGCAATACCCGGCGATCGCCAAAGCAGCTGGAATCCAGGGCACTGTTGTGCTCAGGGCGACGATCTCCAGGGAGGGCAAGGTCACGGATCTTCAGGTCGTCAGCGGTCCTCCGATGCTTCAGTCTGCCGCCCTCGCGGCGGTCCGTACCTGGACCTACAAGCCGTATCTGCTCAACGGCCGGCCAGTCGATGTGGAGACGCAGGTCAACGTCGTCTTCAGCCTCGGATCGCTGCCGCCCGCCGCGACAGCACAGGCCGCACCGGACTTTCCCCCTCCGGAGCACCCCGTCACGGCCGATCAGGTCCGCGAGCTGATGGACCTGTCCGGCATGACGAACCTGCAGAAACAGTTGCTGGCCGGCATGATGCCGACGCTGCGGAGTTCCATGCCGCCCTACATGCCAGACGATGTGCTGGACGATTTCCAGAACAGCGTCGTGGGGAGCGACATGGAGGAAGCGGTAGTGAAATCCTACCAGGCGCATATGTCGACGGAAGATGCCACGGCCGCCATCGAGTTCTACAAAACGCCCGCAGGTCAGCGAATTCTGGCTGAAACGCCGGTCATCATGCGCGAACTCCAGGTGGCCGGCGGGCAAATCGGGATCAAGGTGCTGGAGCAAGTGATCAAGCGGCACAAGGCAGAGATCGAGGCCGCGAAAGAGAAATACGAGCAGTCGCACCCGTGGTCGACTCCGAAAAACTAAGAGCCGGGGATGGGCTGCATCGGGTGTACGGAAATCAGAATCAGGAGACATCGTGTCCGTTTTGAAGAAGCCCATCGTTCTCACCATCCTCGACGGATGGGGGTATCGCGCTGAAACCGCCAATAACGCCATCGCCCTGGCGCGCAAGCCGGTTTACGACAAGCTGCTGCGCGAATTTCCCAACACGCTGCTGCACGCTTCCGATCATTTTGTCGGCCTGCCGGATGGCCAGATGGGCAACAGCGAAGTCGGCCACCTGAACATCGGCGCCGGCCGAATCGTACAGATGGACATCACCCGCATCGACGCGCTCATTGCCAGCGGGGAATTTTTCGCGCATCCGGTCATCGTCGAAGCCATGCAGAAGGCGCGCAAAACACAGCTGCACCTCTTCGGCCTTCTCTCCGACGGCGGCGTGCATTCCCACCAGGAACACCTGTATGCGCTGCTGAAGATGGCGAAGCTGCAGGGCGTCGCCAAAGTCTTCGTCCACGCCTTTATGGACGGCCGCGACACGCTGCCCACCAGCGGAGCAGGCTACCTGGCCGCGCTGGAGCAGAAGATGCGCGAGTTCGGCGGCAGGCTGGCCAGCGTATCCGGCCGATACTACGCCATGGATCGCGACCGGCGCTGGGAACGGGAGAAAAAAGCCTTCGACGCGATGGTGAAGGGTCAGGCCGAGGGCGGCGCTTACAAAGACGCGGTCGCGCGCGTGAAGGAGTCCTACAACAACGGCGTAACCGACGAGTTTATAGTGCCGTTTGTGGTTACAGACGAGCAGGGCAAACCTAACGGCGTTATTCGCGACGACGACGTGTGCATCATGTTCAACTTCCGCGCCGACCGCGCGCGGCAGATCACCCGCGTGCTGGCCCGCAAGAGTGGCCTGAGCAGGGAAGCAGGTCGCGAGCTCCCCTCCTGGGAGGAACTGGACGCAACAATCCCGCGGAACCAGATTCCAAACAACCTGCACTATGTCTGCATGACGCAGTACGACAAGATTTTCACCCTCCCCATGGTCATCCTGCCGGAGTCGATGGAGAACCTGCTGGCCAACATGATGGCTCAGGCGAACCTGCGCAATCTGCGCGTGGCGGAGACGGAGAAGTACGCGCACGTAACCTACTTCTTCAACGGCGGCATCGAGAAGCCCTTCCCCGGTGAAGACCGCACACTCATTCCCTCGCAAAAAGTCGCCACCTACGACCTCGCGCCCGAAATGTCGGCCGCCGGGATCGCCGATACGGTTGTGAAAGCCGTGAACGACACGGCCTTCGACGTCGTGGTGGTGAACTTCGCCAACGCCGACATGGTCGGGCACTCCGGCAAGCTGGAGCCGACCATCCAGGGCGTCGAGACCGTCGACGCTTGCCTTGGCCAGATTTATCGGGCCATCAAACAGCGCAACGGAGTTTGGCTGATCACGGCCGACCACGGCAACGCGGAGCTGATGGTCGATCCCGTCACAGGGGGCCCGCACACCGCGCACACGACGAACCCCGTGCCGTTCGTCTTCGTCAGCGAAGATGCGGGACACTTCACTCTGAAGCCGGGCGGTTCGCTGCGGGACATTTCCCCCACCATGCTGGGCCTGCTGGGCATCGGGCAACCGAAGCAGATGACCGGCGGCGACCTGCGCCAGCGGAAGGCGTAAGCTCCGGAAGTTCCACAAGGCCCCGGGCCGCGATGCATGCGGGCCGGGACTTCCTTTCAGAAGCGTGGCACGTCGGCCAGCCGATTGATGTTCTGGAACGGCACCATCCAGCCCGGATACTCCGGCGGCAGCGCGCTCACCTTGTCGAGCTTCTTCATTTCCTCGTCGCTCAGCGTCAGGTTCACTGCAGACAGATTCTGCTGTATCTGATCGACCCGCTTCGCTCCGATAATCACTGAAGTGACGAACGGCTTGGCCAGAATCCACGCCAGTGCGACGGCAGCGACGCTGGTATGATGGGCCTCCGCGACGGGGCGCAAAACGTCGATGATGCGCCAGGCGCGCTCCTTGTCGACGATAGGAAAATCGAAGGCCGAACGCCGCGAGTCTTCGGGGTTCTGATTCTCCCGCGAGTATTTGCCGGAAAGCAGGCCGCCCGCCAGCGGACTCCAGACCAGCAGCCCCACGTGCTGATCGTTCAGCATGCCCACGATCTCTCGCTCCAGATCGCGGCCGGCGATTGAGTAGTACGCCTGCAGCGTGTCGAATCTAGCCCAGTTCTTTGCCTCGGAGAGCCCCAGCGCCTTCATAATCTGCCACGCATACCAGTTTGAGCAGCCGATATAGCGGACCTTGCCCTGAAAGACGAGAGCGTCGAGCGCGCTCAGCGTCTCCTCTATCGGCGTGATCGAATCGGACGCGTGGATCTGGTAGAGGTCGATGTAGTCGGTGCGCAGGCGGCGCAGCGAGTCTTCCACGGCCTGCATGATGTGGCCGCGCGAAGCGCCTATGTCGTTGCGACCGGGCCCGGTGCGGCCGTAAGCCTTGGTGGCGATCACCAGGTCTTTGCGGGCAACGGCGAGGTTCGCGATGGCCTGCGCCAGCGTCTTCTCCGACTCGCCGTCGGTGTAGACATCCGCCGTATCGATAAAGTTGATGCCGGCCTCGATCGACAGCCGCAGCAGCTCATCCGCCAGCTCCTGTTCGACGCCGGCGATGGGTTTCCACAGGCCTTCGCCCGCGGCGAAGGTCATGGTACCGAGACATAGTTCCGAAACAAGAAGCCCGGTGCGACCGAGAGTGTTGTATTTCATAGCAGGAATTGCCTCCGGAATGGAGTGGGCTGCGTTTTAGATGTACACGGCTCGCGGGCGATTCTTCGGCTCCGGCAGAGGGTACAATTGCCTGATCTTTCGATGGAGGGCAGAGATGGAACGGCGGCAATTCGTCAAGGCCATGCTGGCGGCATCGGTCAGCGGGAAAACGATGCTGGCGCAGAGCGCAGCAACCCAGGCGGCTCCGGCACCGACGCCTCCTCCGGCGCCACCGGCCGCAGCGCCTGCTCCCGGCCCCATGCCCTGGATGCGCGGCTTGCTCGATGTGAAGCCGCTACCCATCGGCTCTGTGGTGCCCGACGCCGTAGCCAGCACCGCGGCGAAATTCTTCACCACCGAGCAGATGGCAACGCTCCGGCAGCTGTGCGAAATCCTGCTGCCGCCATTGAAAGGATATCCAGGCGCATTGGACGCCGGTGCGCCGGAGTTTCTGGATTTTCTCATCTCCGTCTCGCCCGCGGATCGCCAGGAACTCTACAAATCGGGACTCGACCGCCT
The DNA here is from genome assembly GCA_030041435.1 of Acidobacteriaceae bacterium. Taxonomy (GTDB): domain Bacteria; phylum Acidobacteriota; class Terriglobia; order Terriglobales; family Acidobacteriaceae; genus Palsa-343. The sequence continues at coordinate 69,581 of JASHNW010000106.1, read as the reverse complement.
CAACCGCGACGCGAAGACCAAATTCGGGGTTCCGTTCGAGCAGGTCAGCGCGTCACAGGCGGACGAGTTGCTCCGGCCCTGGCTCCGCAGCTGGATGACGGATCACCCGCCCAGCGAGCCGTACGAGCAGTTCATCAATCTGGCGCACGCTGACATTCGCACGGCGACCATGAACTCGCAGGCCTGGAACGACGCCGCCGTTGCCGCAGGCGAGCGGCCTCCCGGCGTGGGGCTCTACTGGTATCCCGTGGACCCGGACATCGAAGAAAAATATCTGCCGCGCGCCTGAACCAGGCCGCGCATCACGCACACAACAGAGGAGAAGATTCAGGGGCAATGAGCGAAAAAGTAGACGTGCTGATTATCGGCTCCGGCCATTCCGGCGGCATGGCGGCGAAGATTCTCACTGAGAAGGGCATCTCCTGCCTCATGCTCAATGCGGGCCCGATTGCCGAGGTCCACAAAGACACCGAAGTCCGCCAGGCTTACACGCTGCCCTTTCGCGGATTCAAGCAACCCGGCCGTCTGCCCCACGTCTTCCAGTCGAACGAATTCGACGCGAATACCTGGGTCGACGAAAAGGAAGTCCCCTACACCTACGATCGCGGCCACGCTTATAACTGGGTGCGCGTGCGGCTCTTCGGCGGCCGATCGCTTTTCTGGTCGCGGCAGTCGTTTCGGCTCAGCGACTACGAGTTCAAGGCGAAATCGCACGACGGCTATGGCGACGACTGGCCCATCGGCCTCGCGGACCTGGCGCCCTACTACTCACGTGTGGAGGGCATCTTCCGCGTGCTGGGGCATGCCGACGGCCTGCCGCAATATCCCGACGGCAACTTCGTTCCCGACGATTCGCCGTGGTGCGGATGCATGCAGCGTCTGCGCGCCGCCGGTGCGCAGCGCGGCATCCCCGTCTGCAAGCCGCGTGAATCGCTGGGCCGCGACGGGCTCGCCAGCTCCGTGAATCTGCTGCTGCCCGACGCCTTTGCAACCGGCAGGCTGCAGGCAATTCCCAACGTCGTGGTGCGCGAGATGCGCACCGACCCCGCTACCGGCCTCGTCGACGAGGTGCATTTTGTCGATCGCCTTTCGCGTCGCGAAATGTCTGTGCGCGCGCGTGTGGTGGTGCTGGCCGCGGGCACGCTGGAGAGCACTCGCCTGTTGCTCAACTCCGGCCTGGCGAATTCCAGCGGTGTTCTCGGGCACTACCTGATCGATCAAATCTACGGCGCGGGCATTGCCTGCTCTGTACCTGAAGCGCGCGACGGGAAAACCACACCTGAGCTGATGGATGGCTCGGCGCTGATTCCGCGCTTCCGCAATATCGGCGACAGGGCGAAGAACTTCATCCGCGGCTACGCTCTCAACATCTGGAGCGGCACAGGCCCCATGGACCCAAAGCATTTTGCCGCGTACGGAAAACAGCTGCAAGACAAGCTGGATAGCTACGACGGCAGCGGAATGTCGTTCGGCATCATGGGCGAAGTCCTCGCCCACTACGATCATCACGTCAGCATCGACAAAAACACCGTGGATGCGTGGAATATCCCCGCCCTGCACGTCAGCACGAGCTACACCGACAACGAGTTCAACATGGCGCGCGATGCAGTGGATACGGCGAGCGAACTGGCCGAAGCCGCGGGGTTCGAAATTCTCACCAGGAACTACGATCCCAACCCGCCCGGGTACAGCATTCACGAGCTGGGAACGTGCCGCATGGGCAGCGACCCGAAGACCAGCGTGCTGAACCAGTGGTGCCAGAGCCACGACATCAGGAATCTGTTTGTCGTGGATGGCGGCAACTTTGTCAGCTGCGGCTGGCAGAATCCCACCATGACCATCCTCGCGCTGTCCATGCGCGCGTCGGAGCACCTGGCAGAGCAAATGCGCCAGGGCAACGTCTAGCGCGCCGGCTCTGCACTATCCCGGCAGCTTCGGGTTCAGTTTCTCGAATCCCGTGGCCTGCTGGTATGCGCGGGCGAAGGCGCACAGCTTCGCATCCTGATAGTGCCCGGCGAGAAACGTGATGCTCACCGGCGTTCCCGGGCCGCCGATCTGATCGTCGTCGCCGGTATCGACAGCCGGCGGCGCAGGCGCGTCGTCGCCGCGCAGGCCGTTCGGGACGATGACAGCAGGATGGCCGGTAAGGTTCGTCACGACGAGTTGTTCGCTGTTCGTGGAGGCCACGATCACGTCGGCCTGCTCGAAGAGTTTCGACATGGCGCGGATGCCGAGTGAGCGTGCACGATTCGCCTGGATGTATTCGACTGCCGGGTAAAAGCGCGCAACGCGAAAGTCGTTGGGCCAGTCCTGGGGTCCCTGCTCGGTCAGCGACTTGTCACGGCCCGTCATGGTCAGCTCATCGAACGAAGCGGCAGCTTCCGCCGTCAGCAGCGGGACCATCGCTCCAAAGGGCAGCTGCGGCAGTTCCAGCGGAATCAGAGTCACACCCATGGAGCGCAGCTTGTCGAGCGCGGCCAGGTCGTACTTGCGATCGTAGGCGCGGCGCTCCCGATACGCGGCCTGCATCCGCTCGCGGCGCTCCCGGTGCTTTTTCTGGTCCGCGGTTTCATCGGCGGGTGTCGGCTTCTCCGGCGGAGGCGGCTGGTCCGGTTCGAAGCTGGCTTTGAGATACCCCACGCGCAGCGACTTCCAGTCGAGCTCGGCATTCCAGTTGAAAGCTGCATCGCGCACGGAGAGATCTTCTTCGTCGGATCCGTAAATCGCCTCGAGCACGGCGGCGCAGTCCTCGACGGCACGGCAAATGGGGCCGAGCTTGTCCATTGTCCAGCTCAGCGCCATCGCGCCCGTGCGCGGCACAAAGCCGAAGGTGGGGCGCAGGCCCGTGACCCCGCAGCGTGTCGACGGCGACGAGATCGACCCAAGCGTTTCCGACCCGATGGAAAACGCCACGCAGCCTGCCGAAGTGGCCGACGCGGGTCCCGCCGACGATCCGCTCGATCCCTGCTTTGTGTTCCAGGGATTGCGTGTGCGCCCGCCGAACCACTTGTCGCCCATGGCCAGCGCGCCCAGCGTGAGCTTGGCCGCGAGCACAGCTCCCGCAGCGTCGAGCCGCTTCACCACGGTGGCGTCTTCATCGATCACCTGCTTCTCGAAGCCGCCCGCGCCCCACGTGGTCGGATAGCCCTTCACCGCCAGCAGGTCCTTCGCACCCCAGGGTAGTCCGTGCAGCGGGCCGCGATAATGCCCGCGGGCGATGTCGGCATCCGCCTCGCGCGCCTGCGCCAGCGCGCGTTCCTCCGTCAGCGTGATGACAAAGTGCAGCAGCGGATCATAGCGTTTGAGCCGCGTGAGATACATCTCAGTCAGATTGGCGGAGGAAACTTTGCGGCGGCGCACCAGGTCGCCCAGCTCCATCGCGGAGGCGAACGCGATGTCTTCAAGATTGGCGGGCGCCGTCAGTGTCGCCGGCCCCTTGCTGTAAATCGGCTTCTCGCGCACGCTGTTCACGGTCGCGCCGGGCGGCAGCGGATCGAACACAAACGCCGGTGCCACGCTGTTGGGCAGATGGAGCTTGCGGATCTCGGCGTAGCTGTCGCGCTCCTGGTTCAGGCCACCCAGCATCGCCTCCCTGTATTCGGGCGCGATCGTGATGCCTGCCAGCGCCGCAGCCTGGTCGATCATCTCCGGAGTGATTTTGGGCAGCGCAGACGTCGCCTCCGGGCCCGGCTCACTCTGGGCCCGGGCCGCGAGGGTATACAGAGCTCCGGGAAAGAGCGTGGAGGCGAGGCCAAAGCGGCCGGTGATGGACAGGAACTCTCTGCGATCCAGAGCCATGCAGGCAGAGTAACCGGTGAAGCATGCAGCGCAAAGCAGAATTGTGCGCGGTCACTCTCCCCGCGAGGGTGCGGCCATCGGAGCGGAGGCGTTCCGGTTTTATCATGGAAGCAGGTGGAGGGAAATGGCGTTTCCGATTCGAAAGTGCGTCGTTTGTGGTGAAGAGTTTGAACTGAAGCCGGGCAAGCCAGGGTTTGCCAACCGGTGTCCGGCGTGCAGCGGGCCGGAAGACGAGGCCCCGGTGGCCCCGTCGGAGGCGTTCAGAAATGACAAAGAGGCCAACGAAGCGCGGCGGCGCGCGATGCGGGATCTGCTCTACCGGAAGGAAAGCTAAGCGGCATCCAACTTTGCGCCCCGGTCAGGGCCCGAAGCTGGTCGGCGTGCACGGATCGTAGCCCAGTGACGAGGGCGACGCCGGGACCGGCGGCGTAGGCGGTGTGGACCACGGCACGCCGGGGAAGTTGAAGAAATCCAGCAGGTCGGGCTGCGCCGCGTCGCGCGCGGTCAGATGCGTGGAGCTGCCGATGAAGCGGTTCTCCACGAACTTCATCACCGCCGTGTGGTCCATGGGAACGTGCGATACGTAGTGCAGGCGCGTAAACGGCGAGATCACGATGTTGGGCACGCGGAATCCGAGCTGCGCCGCAAAGCCGTCGACGGCTGGAGCATCGCTGGAATTAGCGCCGGGGTCCGCGGCACGAAGATCGCAATGCAGGGTTGGCGTTCCCCCGGAGGGCAGGCAGGGATTGTAGCTGTCGGGTTTGACCGCGATGTGCGAAATGTCCGGAATGGCGCCCAGCGATGCATCCGTGTTTTGGTCGGAATGTCCGGGCACTGGAGGCACATGGTCGTACGGCCCGCCGCCCTCGTCCCAAGAAAGGAAGAAGACGGTGCTCTTCCACGATGAGCTCTCCATCAGGGAATTCACGATCTTGGCCACTTCCGCCTGACCCGTCAGGATGGACTGGCCGGAGCCGGGGTGCTCGTCGCTGTTGCCGTAGCCTGCTTCGATGAAGGCGAAGCTGGGCAGGGTTCCGTCGGCGAGATCGGTGTAGTACTGAGACAGCGGCGCGATGTGGGCGGTGTCGACGCAGAATGAGTTGCTGGTGTCGCCGACCACGCTCGACGCCTGCGTGGGAGCCTTGCACGGAGCGCCCGACGGATTCTCGTAGAGGTACTGGACGGAGTAGGTGACGTAATCGAAGTCAGTAGCAGGGAAGCGCGCGCTGGCGCCGCTGCCGCACTCGTCGTCGTTCAGGCATTCGCCCTGCGTGACGGTGTAATAAATCTTCCATGAGACCTTTGCCTGATCGAGTTCCTGAAAGATGGTGGGGATGTCGAGCTGCGGCAGGTGGTCGTCCGCGCCGGGATCGAAAACGAGTCCCTGAGTCGTACCTCCGGTGAACGTCGCGATGCGGTTATCCACGCTCTTGCTCGACACCGGCGAAAACCACCGATCCGATACCGCAAACATCGACGCCATGAAGTAGTAATAATTCAGAAAATCCTGGTCGTAGTAGCCCATGGCGCGCTGGCCGGTGGTGTCAGTGTAATTGCCGGAGCAGCCGCCGGACGCATTGCAGCTCTTCGCGTATCCCTCCGCGGTGTGCACGAATCCGTCCATGTTGATGGGGCGCGTGGTGGAGAAATCCCAGCGGCTCACATCGCCGTAGCTCTCCAGCCACGATGAGGTTTCGTCGTCAATGCAGGTGCTCGTGAATTTGAACAGCGGATACGTGGTGCCCTCATCGTCCTGATTGCTGGTCGTGTCCAGCTTGTCGTCGATGCCGTCCACTTCGTAATCGACCCCGTTGCCGCTGATGTTCCACCCGTTCGTCTTGCGGTACGGATTCAGCATGCCAAAGTAGTTGTCGAAGGTGTGATTCTCCTGCAGCATGAAGACCACGTGCTGGATCGCATTGATGCTGCTGGCGGCGATGACCGTGACTGTGGCCGTCGAGGAAATATTGCCCTGCGTGCCGGTCGCCTCAGCGGTGTACGTCGTGGTCTGCGCGGGACTGACAGTGATCGACCCGCCAGTGTCCGGGAGGTTCCAGACATTTCCATCGCCGCTGACCGTTACCTGGCTTGCGTTGGCCGCAGTGACGGTCAGGGTGGAGGAATTGCCCGCCGCTATTGTGGGTGAATCGGCCGTGATGGCAACCCTGGCTGGCTGCGGCGTGTAGACCGTAATGTCCACCGTGGCCGTGGTCGACCCTCCGCAGTAGTCCCACTCCTGAACCACCGTGTTGTACTGGCCGGGGCTGAGAGTAAGGCTGGTGTTCAGGCTCGTGCCGTTCGCCGTGTAGTCGAGCTTGTTGTTGACGTAAATCCCCATGGACGCAACGCCTTTGGTGCACGTGCTGGCCGTCGCCGTGGCAACGTATTGAACCGGCGACGTGACGTCTGTGCCGCTGGAAGGACTGCTGACGGTGACCGTGGCAAAGGCCGTTGTGGTGGATGCAGCGAGGATGAGCGCAAGAGAGCAGAGCTTCAGCATGCATCTGCCCTCCGGCAGATCGATTGAATCAAGCCTTGGGATGAGGGGCGGAACCTCGATGGATGCCTCGCGCCGAGGCCGCAGGCTCAGAAGTCGACGTGACCGCGCACGGAGAAGACCGATACGGGGCCGCGCACCTGGTTATAGCCGGGATCGTTAACGTGCTGAAAGTCGAAAGAGCCAAACAGGCCGCGCCAGAGGTGCGCGGTGTAGAAGCTCTCGGCGATCTTTTCGGGCCCATAGGTGAGGCCGCGGTCTCCGAGGATGAATCCCAGCCCGCCGAGGGCAAGATATTCCTGATGCGCGGCGACAATTCCGTTGGCAACGAAGGCTACACCGGCACGATCGTTGTTGCGATGCCAGGAGTTGCCTGGCGCAAGGGCGCCCGCTTCCACGGTGCGATCGTCTTCGGTATAGGCGAAGGATTCATTGCGGCCGTCGCTCCAGCCCAGACGGCCGAACACCCCCACCTGCGGCGTGATTTCCTGCTCGAAGTTGAGGCCGAAACCGTACTTGTGGCGTCCCTGCCGCCGCGTCGCAATGATGTCCGGCATCGGGCTATTATGCTCCAGAAAGCCGGCAATCGCGTTTTCGTAGTTGCCCATGTCGGCGTGATTGAGATAGCTCAGCAGGCGCACGGTCCCATCCCGATGCAGGATGCGCTTGCCGCGCGCTTCCAGTTCCAGATTCTCTCCGCGGGCCCGCGCGACATCGGCATCCAGAAATTGCCCATTCGCGGTTTTTGGCATCAGCGCTTCGGCAAAGCGCACCGTCCACCAGTGATCGTCGTATTCGATGAGAGCGCCATCGGTATACCCGCGCGTGTCGGCGGCGTAGTCGTAGGCTCCATTGGAGTCCACCGTCCAATTCAGGAATTGCAGATGGCTGTCCGAGCCCCAGGTGTTCTGATCGAAGAAATCGACCAGGTCGAACTTTCCAACGCGGAATTCGAGGCGGCGCACGGGCAGCGACGTCGACAGATGCAGTTCGTCGCGGTCCGCCTCCGTACGCTCCTGGGTTAGAGGAACGATTTGCCGCAGCATAAACCGGGCAATATAGGGCCCCTTGGAAAGCGCCACGCCATTAGCCAACCGGACGGAGTCCATGTTCGAGTAGCCGGCTAGACCATTTGCGTTTCCGACGCCGCTGCCCGTCGCATCCTCGAGGTCGGCAAACACCTCGGTCGTGGGCGTGAGTTCGTACCCGGTATAGAGCGTCATCACGTGCGTGGTCGCGCTCTGCGCCCACGCCGTCAGGCTGTTGGGTCCTGAGTATTTTGCGTAAAACTTCGGATGCCACTGCAAAATCACGTTCGCCTGCCCGGAAATCCACCAGCGCGCCGTCTGGCTGTGGGGGAACATGGTGAGCTCGGGATCAGCGGCCGGCCGGGCAGACGGCGGGGCGGCTTGCGGATCTGATTGCGAAGCGGGCTCCTGAAGCCAGGCCGTCTGCTGGGGCACGGCGGCCGCGACTCCGGCCTGTAGCGCCGGAGTGGGCGCGTCAGGCAAAGCGGCGGATTGTGCAGCCGCCACGGCCGGTAACAGCGAAACGAATATGATGAGCAACCTACGCAAAGAACCTCACGGCACCGCCACCGCGGTCGGGTTTCTGTACAGCTTACTGTGCCTTTATTTCAATCCGTGAAATGCGCCGGCCAGATCGAGCACGTGGTAGCCGAGCATCAGCGACATTGCAATCAGGTAGCCGCGCAGCACCATCAGTGAAATACGCACGGCAGGCGTCATGGCGATGTGTCCCAGACCTTCGCTCGAACACTTGGGTTCCGGCACATCGTCGAGAGGATGCACGACGCTGAAGTACTCCGGCTGATAGGAATTCTGCAGGGTTGCCATACGTCACCCCCCGTCATCGGGAAAATAGTTTTGGAAGCATCACCTGCGCCGCCAGCAGCAGGGACAGGGCAAACAGAATCACAATGATGGTCCAGTTAGTGATGTTGTTCCACGGCCGATTCACCCAGCGGTCCCCGAGCAGGTCGCGATCGTTCAGCAGAAGTTGAAGAAAAATAATTGCCGAGGGCAGGATCAGTCCGGCGAAGACCTGCACGCTGATGATGACCAGTTGCAGCGGCACATGCGGGATGAGAACAAAGGCCGCCGCTGCGCCAACACAGGCGATATACGTCGCATAGAATCCCGGAGCTTCCCACAGTTTCTTATGCAGCGAGTGCTCCCACCCTTTCACCTCGCCATAGGCCCATGCGCTGGCCAGTGAGATGGCGGTGGTGCCCAGCACGGCGGCGTTCACCATCAGCAGCAGCACGCCGTTGCGGACGAATTTGCCGGCAACGGGGCCGAGCGCGAGAGCCAGCTGGGCGGGGTCCTCAAAGACGATCCGGTGCCGGAACCCGGAGTCGCCGACCAGCATCATGGCGCCGGCTACAAGAACGGTAAAGACGGCGCCGATCAGTGTATCGAGACGCGCCCACTTCAGATCGGAGAAGCGCAGCCGCTTTTCGGCCACGCAACTCTGCTGGAAGAAGAGCTGCCAGGGCGCGATGGTCGTGCCCACGATGGCGATGATCAGAAAGATGAGGCTGCTGGTGATACCGCCCGGGGGCATTGTGGGAATGGCGGAGCTGCGCGCCATTCCCGACCAGTCGGGATGCATAGTCCAGACCAGCCCGAACCAGGTCAGGTCCAGCAGACAGAGCAGGATGACGATCCGCTCCCAGCGAAGATAGCTTCCTGTCACCACCATCAGCGTGAGGCCAAGCGCCGCTGCCGGCACAGAAATAAACGGGCTGACCCCCATCGCGCTCAGGGCCAGCGAGATGGCGGCGAATTCGGTGATGAGGGTGAGGAAATTCACGAACAGCAGATCGATGAGCGAGAAGCGGCCCCACCATTGACCGAAGCGCTCATAGATCATCGCCGCGTGTCCTTTGCCGGTCGCGATTCCCAGGCGGGCCACCATTTCCTGCACGAAGTAACAAATGGGCAGCAGAACAATCAGCGTCCAGAGCAGATGAAGACCATACTGCCCGCCGGCCTGTATATAGGTGGAGACTGCACCCGCGTCGTTGTCGGCTTCCATGACGATCAGGCCGGGCCCGAAGACCATCAGAAAGGTGAGCAGGCTGCGTTGCCAGCGCCTGCGCACCACGATGGCGTTCTCTCTGGCTACCGCCCGGGGCGCCATTACGGGGTCAAATGTGGAATCGATCCGGTTCATACGTATTTCCCGCGTTTCGATTCAGGCGCCGACGATCCGCCGCCGCCCGGCGTGCGTCCCCACGCTTCCTGCGGCCGAGCGCCGCTCACGGCAACGTGCCGACCGCCGTCGCAGGGGAGGCTCCGCGGAGTCCTCCCCGGATGTATCGTCAAAACCATCCCGCGCCATACGCATTTCGTGGTCGATCCACACGCGGGCCAGTGGCTGAGCGGAATTCCCCGTCTCAATCCACACACAGGACAACCCACTCCGGGGGAACGTGCGCCGCAACGGGCGATCGTGGATCGGGGACCTTGAATTACGGCCCGCAACAATAACATTCAATGTCATGACATCCTCCCTCGGCGCGTCCCATGCAGGCGGACGAACAGCAACTGTCCGTGCCCGAAGCACAGATTCGCCGGACTTATGGTTCAGGAGGGTGGGTGAACTGCCGTTTCCGGCAGGCACTGCTCACTCACTCTGGGTTCATGTCGTGCACCGTGAGGAGCGAGCGGCGCGATCAGCAGCGGCTAATCGCGGAGTGCGGCGTCACAGCGCAGGAAGATCCCCCGGCATCGCGGAGGCTCGAATGCAGTTGCGGTTTCCATAGAATTCCTGCGGCAACCTCGGTAAGCTGGAGTTCGCCACTCACATTTATATACCATACCCCGGTGGGATATGGTCAAGTAATAAACGCGTAGGGAAGGGGATACAGCATGCCCGTCGAAGGTAGGGAGCAACAGAAGCTGATTGCCCGGGTGCGGCGCATTCGCGGTCAGGTGGATGCCATCGAGCGCTCGCTTTCGGAAAAGGAGCACTGCGCCGACGTGCTGATGCTGCTGGCCAACGTGCGCGGCGGTATCAACAGCCTCATGGCCGAGGTCCTCGAGGATCACATCCGCCTGCACATGCTGACCCCCGAAAAAGAGAAAACCGACTCGACCGAGCTGGCCGAGGATCTGATCGACCTGGTGCGCGCTTATCTGAAGTAGTCCTGCGCCCTGCGTTCGCCGCGGGCCTGCGGAACCACATGTGCGTTCGCAGCGTAGATTGAAAAGCAAAAGGAACGGCATGGCGTCTGTCAGCGAAGCAGCGCACAACCCATCCGGCATGCGGACGCAAACGGTGACCGCAGGTCTGATCGCCATCGCGGCAGCAATGGCGCTGCTCCACCTGCTCACCAACATGCGCTACGGTTTCCATCGCGACGAGCTGCAGTTCCTCAGCGATGCGCGGCATTTAGCGTGGGGATTCGTAGCCTATCCTCCGCTCACCCCGTTCGTGGAGCGAATGAGCCTCGCCCTCTTTGGCCTCAACATGGTCGGCCTGCGCCTCTTTTCCGTCCTCGCTCAATCCATCGCCATCGTCATCGCCGGCCTCATGGCGCGCGACATCGGCGGCGGACGCCTCGCCCAGATCACCGCGGCCGTCGGCGTCGCGTTGTCTCCGCTGCCCTTGTTCCAGGGGACAGAATTCCAGTACACCACCTTCGACTTCCTCTGGTGGGTGCTGATCGCCTGGTGCGTCATTCGCCTCCTCAAGTCGGAGAATCCGCGCTGGTGGCTGGCCATCGGAGCCGTCGCTGGCCTCGGCGTGATGACCAAGTACGCGATCCTGTTCTACATCGCCGGCATTCTTGGCGGATTCCTGCTCACCCGCGCCCGCCGCTGTCTCCTGAGCTGGTATTTCGTGAGCGCGCTGGTGCTCACCACCCTGATCTGCCTGCCAAACCTCCTCTGGCAGGTCCATCACCACTTCGTTTCGTATGCATTCCTGAAGTACATCCATGTGCGCGATGTCGGCGAGGGGCGGGCGCACGGATTCATACTTGCTCAGTTCCTCCTGTGCACGAACGTCGTCACGGTCCCACTGTGGATTGCGGGACTGGCCGGATTTCTGCTGAGCCGGCGGTACCGCGTGCTGGCGTGGATTTCTTTAATTCCGGTGGCGCTGTTTTTCTTCGGGAAGGGACGCGGGTATTACACGGCGGGCGTCTATCCGATACTGATGGCGATGGGAGCGGTCGTGGGGGAGAAGTGGGTCGCGTCGCTCAAGACGGGTTGGCGGCGGAGCGTCGAGTGGCTGTTCTTCGCGGGCGTGGCGGTGTATGGGGCGTTTGCGTGCGCGATTATCGTTCCGCTGGCGCCGAGCGGGCCGCTCATGCGATTTGCGCTGAGCAATAACGGCGATTTGCGCGAGGAGACGGGCTGGCCGGAAATTGTGCGCACGGTTGCGACGATTTGGGATACGCTGCCGCCAGAGCAGCGTGAGCATGCGGGGATATTGGTCGGGAATTACGGAGAGCAGGGAGCGATCGAGATCCTCGGCCCACCATACCAGCTGCCGCCGCCCATCAGCGGCACCAATTCCGCGTGGCTGCGCGGCTACTCTCTGCCGCCCCCTGCCACGCTCATCGTGCTCGGTCTCTCCCAGCGCTACGTCGACAAAACCTTCGCAGGATGCCGTCTCGCCGGCCATGTCGTGAATCCCTTCGGCGTCGAGAATGAAGAGAGCCGCGACCATCCGGATATCTTCGTCTGCGGCAGCCCCCTCCAGCCCTGGCCCGTCTTCTGGAAGGATTTCCAGAGCTTCGGATAACAGCCACCCGCGAGCACATCCCAGTCACTCGTGATTTCGGTCCATCTCGGCTGCAAAAGAAGCGGGGCTTCAGCCCCTGTGGGACGCTCTCCCCGCCCCGCAACGACCGCCAGCCTACTGCCGCATAGCGCTCAGCCGCCGCGTCAGCGATGCGCGCAGCGCCTCCTGCTGGAGTTCGTCGAGTTTGCCGCCGCCGGATGTGAGATAGAACACGTCGATGACGGTTTCGCCTTCCGTGTCGATCAGCGCGACCTCGATATTACAGCGGCAGGCGGCAAAGCTCAGGGCGATTTCGCGCAGCAGTCCCGGCGTGTCCTGTGTGACGATCTGCAGCAGCGTGCTGTGCGACGATGCCTCGTTGTCGTATTCGAGCCGCGTTTCGATGGTCACTCGGGGGCGCGAAACCTTGTGGGGCCGCGAGCGCAGCAGAGCTTCGAGCGACGTGCGATGCGACACCGTGTCGCGGATGCTCTGCAGGAACCGGTCGATCTCGGAGTGATTGAGCTCCAGCGTCCGATACGTGTCGGTGAACTGAAACGTGTCGACAATGAGGCCACTCGCATTGGAGAAAGCATCCGCTTTGACGATGTTCATGCCCCATGTGGATAGAACCGCCGCCATGTCCGCAAAGAGCCCGGGCCGGTCCGCGGTGAGCAGGTTCACTTCGCCCAGCTGGCGCACCGCACGGAATGAAACCTGCACAGGATCTTCGGCCAGAGCCTGCGCCATGCGGAAATGCGCGGCGATCTGTTCCGGTGTGCGCGTGGAGAGGTAGCGCTGCGGCAGGCCTTCCAGAAACTCGCGCAATTCGTCGAGCTGCGAGGCCGTGGAGCCTGGCGCGGGCGGGGCGGCTCGTCCGGGCTGTACGGCGGGCAGCATGGCGATAACCCGGGTGAGCAGCGCCGGGTCGGCCGCGGCGTGATAGCGCACCTCGTCGACGCTGCGGTCGAGGAAGTTGGATGCGCTCATGTAAAGCTGCCACAGGCTTTCGGCCTTCCACGGCGTCAGCGCCTCAGGCGACACTGCCCGGATGTCCGCATATGTCATCAGCGTAAGCATCTTCAGCTGCGGCTGCGTGGCGATCTTTTCCGCAAATGCCCGGACCGTCTCGGCGTCGAAAATGTCACGGCGCATCGCGGCAGACATTTCCAGGTGATTGCGGATCACGCGGCGAACAGTCTCGCGCTCCTCCGGGTCGAGTTCGAGCCGCGCAAACAGGCTCTCGCACAGCTCCACGCTCGACGCCGCATGGTTTCCGTTGCGCCGTGCCTTGCCCGTGTCGTGCATGAGCAGTGCCAGAAAGAACAGGTCAAGGCGGCCGATTTCCGGAAGCAGGGTGGCCAGGCGCTTTTCCCAGTCGTGCTGCGGCTGCCGCAGCTTGTGCACGTTGTCGATCACATGGAACGTATGCTCGTCGACGGTGTAGCGATGCCAGGTGTCGCGGATGACGAGGGATTCGATGCCGTGAAACTCCGGGATGAGCAGCTCGAGGATGCCCAGCGCGTGCATGGTACGCAAAGCGTGCGCGGCCCACGGACCGAGCAGTACTTCGCGCAGGCAATTCCACAAAAAGGGTCCCTCCGGCATCTGCACCGCCAGCACCGGCAGCGCATCGGAGATGCGGTCTTCGGCAACGAAGCTCAGCCGGTAACCATGTTTCGCCATCAGGCCGAAGATCTGCAGGATGCTGTCGGCGTCGTTGACGGCAACGCCCTCGGCGAGGTCCAGTCGCCCGTTCTCGAGGAAAAAATCCGTGCCCGGAACGGGCGTGCGCTTGCGCCGAAATTGCTTGTAGAATGAGCGGCGAGGCGGTGGCACCGCGTCCATCAGCAGCGAGGCGCGCCGGTAAACCGTGCGCGCCTGCCGGTACCACGTCCGCATCCAGTACGCCGGATCGGAAGTGCCCCGTGTATCGAGACCGATCGATCGCGCCGCGGCTTCATCCTGCGCATGCCAGTCCAGCGTGTTGTCGTCGTGGCCGGAGCGATAGTGCAGGAAACATCGAACTGCGGAAAGAAAGTCGTACGCGGACTCGGGCTCGTCGTGCGTGCCGTAAAACTCATCCGCTGCGGTGCGCGGCCACGCCTTCTCCGCGTGGATCGCGTTCAGCAGCGTCAGCCACTGCGTCAGGTGGTAATCGCGCAGGCCGCCCGGGCACTCCTTCACATTCGGTTCGACGTGAAATATCGTGTTGCCGTATTTGGCGTGGCGCGCCCGCGCCATCTCGGCAAGATTCTGCACCACGGTGTCCCACTCGCGCAGGATCACCGACGGCAACAGTTCCTTCTCGAATTTGGCGTACAGGTCGCGGCTGCCGGTCAGGTAGCGCCGGTCGAGCAGCGAAACCGTGAATTCGAGATTGTCGGGGTGAACCCGCTCGCACTCCTTCAGCGTCCGCGTCACCGGGCTGGCGCGCAGGCCGACATCCCACATGGCCTGCGTGCAGGTGCGAATGCGCTCGCTCCACACTGGCTCGATCCTGTCGCTGGCGCACAGAAAGAGGACGTCGACATCGGAGCAGGGAAAAAGCTCGCGACGTCCAAAGCCGCCGGTTGCCACCAGCGCGATGCCGGATTGATCGTCTCCCGCCGCCACATCGGCCCAAAGCTGCCGCAGCAGATTTCCGACAATCTGGGCGCGGCGGCGGATCGCTGCCGAACCGTCGCCCGTGCGCTCAAAGGTCTGCCGCACCTGCGCAGTGTCGTCCTGGTAGCGGCTGCGGAGGCGCGTCAGCGTGGGCGGTTCAGAGATCATGTCAGGTCAGCGAAAAAACCGTAGGCTCCGCCCCAACGGGCAGCGGAGAACGAGATCCTCCGGCCGCCCCGTGGTCGTGCCGCCGAAGGGGTTCAGAGCGCGGAGGGTCCCCGCTCGTCGTTCCGGATGCGAATGGCGTCGTCGATCTTCGAGATGAAGATCTTGCCATCGCCGATTTTGCCGGTGCGCGCCGAGGAGAGGATCGCCTGTACGGCCTTTTCGGCCATCTCGTCGCGTACCACCATCTCGATCTTGATCTTCGGCAGAAGGTCGACGGTGTATTCGCGGCCGCGGTAAAACTCCGTGTGGCCCTTCTGGCGGCCGTGTCCCCGCGCCTCCAGAATGGTCATGCCCTCGATGCCCGCTTCGAGCAGGGCGTCCTTCACGGCGTCGAGCCTGGAAGGTTGAATGACTGCTTCGATCTTTTGCATAGCTCTCAGTATCCCGGCTAGTCAGAGTATCAGAAGTGATCCCAGGCGCATCGCCCGGGATCGCTTCGGGTTGCTCGTTTACGAACCGAAGTCGTAGCCTTCCTCACCGTGCTGCGTAACGTCCAGGCCCTCGATTTCCTGCTCGCGCGTGACGCGCAGGCCAATAACCACGTCGACAAATTTCAGCAGGATGAGCGTGCCCGCGATCGACAGCCCCCACGCAATGGCGACGCCGATCAGCTGGTTGCCCACCTGGTGCCAGTTGCCTTCGATGGCCCCCGTCGGCTTGCCCGCCCCGAACACCGGGTTGATCGCGCTGGAGGCGAAGATCCCCGTCAGGATCGCCCCGATCGTTCCGCCGGCTCCGTGCACGCCGAAGGCGTCGAGGGAATCGTCATACCCGAAGATGCTTTTGACGACGGTGACCATCAGGAAGCAGAAGACGCCGGCAATCGCCCCGATAACGAGCGCTGACATTGGCTGCACGAACCCCGAGGCCGGTGTAATAGCCACGAGTCCGGCGACGGCCCCGGAAATGGCGCCGAGAGCGCTGGGCTTGCCGTTGCGGATCCACTCCGCCACGCTCCAGCCGATCGCGGCTGCCGCCGTGGCGAAGTGCGTGTTGACGAAGGCGCTGGTCGCGAGCCCGTTGGCAGCGACCGCGGACCCGGCGTTGAACCCGAACCAGCCCACCCACAGCAGGCACGCGCCGATGAAGCTCAGCACCACCGAGTGCGGCGGCGACGGCTCTTTGGGATAGCCGACGCGCTTGCCCAGATACAGCGCGCAGACCAGCGCCGAGACGCCCGACGTGACGTGGACCACTGTGCCGCCGGCGAAGTCGAGGCAGGGAAATCTGCCGCCCAGCGATGCATTCAGCAGTCCGCCTTTGCCCCACACCATGTGCGCCATCGGCGCGTAGACCACAATCGCCCACAGCGTCAGGAACAGGCACATGGCGCTGAACTTCATGCGCTCCGCGAATGCTCCGGTAATCAGCGCCGGCGTGATGATGGCGAACATCAGCTGGTAAATCATGTACGTCTGTGCAGGCACCGTCGCGCCGTAGTCCGGATCGGGCGCCAGCCCCACGTTGTGCAGGAAGACGTAATGGAATCCGCCGATAAAGTGATTGCCCGGCCCGAAGGCGAGCGAGTAGGTCACGATCGCCCACAGCACCGTGATGATGCACATCATCGCGAAGCTCTGCATCATCGTGGCCAGAACATTCTTGCGCCGCACCAGGCCGCCATAGAAGAGCGCCAGCCCCGGGCCCGTCATCAGCAGCACCAGCGCGGCGCTGGTCAGCATCCAGGCGTTGTCGCCGGCGGAGATCGCCGGCGCGGCAGGCGTCTGAGCTGTTGCGGCGGGGGCGCAACCGGCCATCAGAAGAAACAGAGGCAGCAGCAAACGACGAGAACGCATAACACTCCGCGGGACTGGAATTGATTGAGACTACGGCTGCGAGACGATCCGCGGGCGAGAGCGACAGGGGTCGCGCCGGGAACTGAATGCGAAAACTCTTTGGACTTACTTTTACATATTTTTCGCAAATGGCAAACAGGATTTCACGCTTGCCGCCGCGCTGCGCTTCTCGCTTGCAGCGAAAATCTCGCTGTGCTTTCCCGGTCCTGCTGAAAACATCGTGTTTGGCGGGTATAGTTGAAGTATGAGCGAGACGTTACGGGACCGCCGGCTCTTCGGGACGCTGGAGAGCAGCGCGAAGAATCGGGAAAAGGTCCTGGAAGCGAGTTACGGCTTCGAGCAGCCGGAAGGCGTGTTTCTGACCACCGTGGATGCAGCGATCAACTGGATCCGCAAAAACTCGATCTGGCCGATGACGTTTGGACTCGCGTGCTGCGCGATCGAAATGATGTCCATGGGTGCGTCGCGCTTCGATGTGGCGCGTTTTGGTGCGGAAGTGTTCCGCCCCTCGCCGCGGCAATCCGATCTGATGGTGATAGCGGGGCGTGTCTCCTGGAAGATGGCGCCGGTGATCCGTCGGCTCTACGACCAGATGCCCGAACCCAAGTGGGTCATCTCCATGGGCGCCTGTGCCACATCGGGCGGAGTCTTTAATAACTACGCGCTGGTTCAGGGAGTCAACCAGGTGATTCCGGTCGATGTATACGTCCCGGGCTGCCCGCCGCGGCCCGAACAGTTGCTCTATGCCATTACCCTGTTGCAGGAGAAAATCCAGCACGAACAGGGAAGCCTGAAGCGCGTGCTCAACTTGCAATAGCATCGCCGCTTCTTTAGTTTTGATAGTGGATACATTTTGCGGCCCCGCTTGTGCCGCGTCTTGCTCGTTTCTGTTGCACGCCTTGTTCCGATTGAGTCGCAGACACCCGGCATTGATCATTCCGGTACGTGGGCCTTTTCCCGGTGTCAAATTCAGGCAACACATTGAAAAATTTGCAGTCTAAGGCAATCGAAGCTGTGATAATTTCGTTATCGCGGAAGTTTTGTCGGGCTGCCACCCGGTAGCTCGTGCGACTAGCCCGAAGATTCTATTGAGGTCTCAGTATTTTCGACAACAGCAAAATAGTGGTTGCGGAGGATAGACGCATGCATTCACGTCCATTAAATTTTGTAGGCCGAATCTTGCTTGTGGGGTGCGCCGTGGGACTGGGTGCATCAGTACTCCTGGGCCAGACTTCGTCCTCGGGCCAGGCGGCCCCCAAAGATGACCAGCCGCCCGCCTCGCGCTCGGATGTATTTCTTGGATACTCGTACCTCGGCGCACACGGAGCGGTGAACACTACTCTGCCCGATGGGACAATTTCCGGTGTGAAATATAGCTCGGTGAACGAGGGCGCCATCGGAAGCTACTCGTACTACTTCAACCGCTACGTCGGCGGGCAGGTCGAGCTTGCCGTGCATCCTGACGGAAACAACGACGGTGCCGGGAGCTTATCGGGCGGTGTCATTTTCCGCTATCCCACCGAGGGCATGACTCCCTTTGTCCACGCTCTTGCCGGCGCGGTGCGGCTCGGCGGTCCAAACTATCACATTGGCGGGATGTCCCCCGGTGACGACGTTTGGCATCAATACACCATCGGTCCTTCCCTCACGGCGGGTGCCGGACTCGACTATGAGTTCCCGAATCATCGCTGGGCCTGGCGGATTTTCCAGGCTGATTACGTCTACTACCACGCCGACTTCGGACCTCAGCCCGTCGATGGCGGACGCGCCAACACCAACTCAGTCCAGTTGAGCACCGGCCTTGTCCTGCACTTCGGCAGCATTGCGCCGCCGCCGCCGGTCCAGTATGCCTGCTCCGTGAACCCGGCGTCGGTCTTTCCCGGCGAGCAGGTCACGGTCACCGGAACGGCGACGAGTCTGAACCCGAAGAAGACGGCCAGTTATAGCTGGAGCGGTCAGGGTCTCACCGTGGGCGGCACCAATCCCACGGCCACCATCGACACCAGCAGCTTGGCTCCGGGCAGCTATACGGTGACCGGGCATGTAACCGAAGGCGCCAAGCCCTGGGAATCCGCGGACTGCACCGCGCAGTTCACCGTCAAGCAGTTTGAGCCGCCCACGGTCAGCTGCACGGCCAGCCCCTCCACGCTGAAGCCGGGCGACAGTTCCACAATTACCGCGACCGGCGTCAGCCCGCAGAACCGCCCGCTCACCTACAGCTACTCCGCCTCGGCGGGATCCATCAACGGCACCGGTAACACCGCGACGCTGTCCACTACCGGCGCGCCGGCGGGCACCATCACCGTCACCTGCAACGTGCAGGACGACAAGGGACAGACGGCCTCGGCGACCACCACGGTGGACGTGGAGCAGCCTCCGGCTCCTCCTGCTCCCAAGACCTCCACGCTGTGCCCCATTCAGTTCGATCACGACAAACGTCGTCCGACCCGCGTCGACAACGAAGCCAAGGCGTGCCTGGACGATGTGGCTCTGAATGCGCAGCAGAAACCGGATGCCACGCTGGTCGTGGTTGGCAACTCGGCGCCGGTTCCTGAGCACAAGGGCCGTCACCGCCGTCACGAGCACGAGATCACCGCCGATGAGCTTGCAGCGCAGCGCGCGGTCAACACCAAAGCCTACCTCGTCACGGAGAAGGGCATCGATGCCAGCCGCATTCAGGTGCGCACCAGCACCAGCGGTCAGAACGAAGTCGACAACTACCTCGTTCCGGCGGGTGCCAACTTCGACAGCGATGTTCCGGGCACGACTGCGGTCGATGAGAACGCAGTGAAAGCCCAGCCGCGGACGGCTCCCGTGCATCACCACCACCATCACAAAGCTGCGGCCAAGGCAGCAGCGCAGTAGCAACAAGCGAAACCGCAACAAAACGGGGCTGGCCGGATTCGGCCGGCCCCCGTCTTTTTGCTCCCGTCTTTTTGCCCGCCGCCACCGGCCACCCGTTAGCCCCGCGGGGTTAGCAGGAGATATTCCGCCGCCACCTTCCGCGATGGCTCGTCCGCGCCAAAAACGGATACCATAAGGGCAGCCATCCGGTCATTCAGAGCCCGGCTCCGAAGCTCCGAATTCGTAGTCCATGAGGATATGAAACTGAAGCGGTCGCACTTCTTCCTGGCGGTTCTGGCCGCCCTTGCCGTTGGTTTGTCTGTCCAGACCGCGTATGCGGCTTCTTCTGCATGGTCTCCCATTGGCCCCGATGGCGGCGATGCGCGCCGTTTCGCCTTCGATCCGCGCGATCCGGGACGCATCTACCTCGGCACAACAGATAGCTGGATCTACGTTTCCACAAACGGCGGCTCCTCGTGGTCGCGACTCGCCAGGCTCGCGCCCGAGGACAACCTCGTCATCGACAGCCTCGTCGTCGACCGCTCCAACCCGCAGACCCTGTTCGCCGGCGTGTGGGTCATGGATCATCCCGATGGCGGCGTCTACATCAGCCACGACGGAGGCCGCTCGTGGAGCGAGGCCGCGGACATGCGCGGGCAATCCGTGCGGGCGCTTACCCAAGCCCGTTCGGACCCCGCCGAACTGGTGGCAGGCACCCTCAGCGGTGTCTATCGCAGCCGGGACAGCGGATCGCACTGGCGCGAAATCAGCCCGCCGGGCAGCGTTGAAATTCATGAAGTGGAATCCGTCGCAATCGATCCCTACGACCCCGGCATCGTCTATGCCGGCACGTGGCATCTGCCGTGGAAAACCATGGACGGCGGCCAGCAGTGGATCAGCATGAAGAAGGGCCTTATCGACGACTCGGATGTCTTCTCCATCATCGTCGATCCGTCGCGCCCCAGCGTCGTTTTTGCCAGCGCCTGCTCCGGCATCTACCGCAGCGACGACTTCGGCGACGACTTCCGCAAGGTTCAGGGCATCCCCTCGACCGCCCGCCGCACCAGGGTCATCACCATGGATCCGACCGATCGTAACACCGTCTACGCCGGAACCACGGAAGGCCTCTACAAGACGCGCGACGGAGGCGAAAACTGGGATCGCACCACCGGCCCGGACGTGATTGTCAACGACGTCTACGTCGATCCTCGCGATGCCAAACACGTGCTGCTCGCGACAGATCGCATTGGTGTGCTGGCCAGCGAAGATGCCGGCGTGACCTTCGAGGCTTCCAACACCGGCTTCTCCCAGCGCCAGGTCGCAGCGTTGCTGGCCGATGCAAAGAATCCAGGCACGATGTATGCCGGCGTGATTAATGCCAAGACCTGGGGCGGCGTCTTCGTCACCACCGATTTCGGCCGCACGTGGAAGCAGCAGAGTGACGGACTCGGCGGGCGCGATGTCTTCGTGCTGGCCCAGACCGCCCAGGGATCGCTGCTGGCGGGAACCAGCGAGGGAGTCTTTCGCTGGACCGGCAACGCCTGGATCCCCGACGACTCGATTTCCATCGATCCCGCGCAGCCGCCGGCGAAATCGGCGAAACCTCCAGTGCGCAGGATCAGGGGACACGCCCATCGTGCGGCGCCGAGGAGTCATCGTTCGCTACCCGCTGCACCCGCCCTGCGCGGCCGCGTAACAGCGCTGGTCGCCGCAGGCGACGCGCTCTTTGCCGCGACCCCGGACGGCGTCTTCCGCAGCACAAATGACGGAGCATCCTGGGATGGGCCGGTGCTGGGCGGAGCCAGCGACGTTGCATTCACTTCTGCGGGAGACTACGTAGCCCTCGCGTGGTCCGGCAGCGTCATGTACGCTGCGCGCCGGCACGGCATCATGTTCTCAGCCGACCGCGGCGCAAGCTGGCAGCCGGTCATCTATCCGGCGGGGCTCACGGCCGTGGACACCGTCGCCACCGAACCCGACGGAACGCTGTGGGTTGGCGGCCGCGAAGGTGTCTTCTACACCTCCGACCACGGGCGCACCTGGGGCCGCATGCGCCGCCTGCCGGTCACGGACATCAACAGCCTCGCGTGGGACCCCGCCATGAATCGCGTAATCCTCACCTCCGGCCAGAGCACCGTCATCTTCGCCGTCGATCCCGCGGACAAGACCTGGAAATGGTGGAACGCGGGATGGACTGTGCATTCTGTGGCTTCGCTCGGCGGGCGCCTGGTCGCCGCTTCCATGTTCAGCGGAGTCGTCGCCGCGCCGCAGCAGGAAACCGCCAGCGCGCGAAGCATCGTGCAAACCACGCAGAGATAGCGTGTGGACATCCGGATCCGGGTCGCGCAGCCTGAGGATCTTGCTGAGCTGTATGCGCTCGACCAGGCCTGCTTTGTCCCCGGCATCGCATGGTCGAAAGCGGAGCTGGCCTATTTCCTCAGGTATCCGGGGAACTTCGGCCTGGTAGCCGAAGACGCCGAGCCGGCCATCGTCGGCTTCGCCATCGGAGGCGTCCTGCGCCGCCGCGGCGTGCTCACTGGACGCCTCATCACGATCGATGTGCGCGAGGAACAGCGGCGGCATGGCGTGGGCCGCGAACTGTACACGGCCATTGAAGAGAAGCTTCGAGCCGCCGGCGCGCAGGCAGTCGTCCTGGAAGTGGCTGTCGACAACGCCGTGGCGCAGGAGTTTTACTCGCGCCACGGATTCGTGCCAACCGGCCGCATCCCCGGCTACTACCTTAGCCGCATCGACGCGTTGGTAATGGAGAAGCCGCTGTAGCCGCACGCTGCCCCAGCAGATCCGCTCTGCGCAGCGAGTCTACAATGACAGTCAATGCTTCGACTCAAAATGAAGGTCGCCGCATGGAGCGCGCTCGTTCTGTGCGCGGCCCTGCCCGCATGGTCGCAGGCCGTCAAAGACCTGCCCAAACCCACCGACTACGTGAGCGACTACGCGCACGTCATGTCGCAGTCGGCGATAGACCAGCTTGATCGCGTCTGCGGCGAGGTCGACCACGAGGCCCATGCGCAGATAGCCGTTGTGACCGTTAACAACATGAACGGGGAATCGCCCGACCAGTATGCCGTGGATCTGGAAGATGCCTGGAAGGTCGGTCCGAAGAACAGCGATCGCGGTGTCATCGTCCTCGTCTCGGTTCAGGACCGCCATCGTTTCATCCTGACGGGCTTTGGGCTGGAGGGTATTCTCCCCGATGGCAAGGTGGGCGAAATCGGCCGCCAAATGGTCCCCATGCTGCGCGCCAACGACTTCGATGGCGCTATGACTTTGGCCGTCGATGAGATCTCGCAGATCATCGTCCAGGACGCCGGCATCCAGCTCAGGCCGCTCACCCAGTGGGGCGCGGCACAGCAGCGGCCTCACGCGAGCACAGGCCAGGTCATCGGCGGAATCGTCTTCCTCGTCCTCGTCGTCATCTTCCTGCTCTGGGCCGGAGGCTCAGGGCTGCTTGGCTTCCTGCTCGGGATGTTCTTTGGCGGTGGCGGAGGCTGGGGTGGAGGCGGTGGTTTCGGCGGCGGTGGAGGCGGAGGATTCGGCGGTGGAGACGGTGGCAGCGGAAGCGGATTTGGCGGTTTCGGCGGCGGCAGCACCGGCGGCGGCGGTGCCGGCGGCAGCTGGTAGGAGCTGCCGGACTGCGCGATTCGTACAATAGGGACGAGATTCCGAGGAGAAACGCAAGATGATGCGTCGTGGGCTTTGGATCGCTGTGGGCGTGGTGGTAGTCATCGTGCTGGTGGGGCTGCTGGTCTTCGGCAGCTACGTGAACGCGCGCAACCAGATGGTGGCGAAACAGGAAGGCGTGCAGGAGCAGTGGGGCAACGTGCAGGCGCAGCTGCAGCGCCGCGCCGATCTGATTCCGAACCTGGTGGC
The DNA here is from genome assembly GCA_030041435.1 of Acidobacteriaceae bacterium. Taxonomy (GTDB): domain Bacteria; phylum Acidobacteriota; class Terriglobia; order Terriglobales; family Acidobacteriaceae; genus Palsa-343. Next base: position 46,163 of record JASHNW010000106.1, on the reverse strand, counting down.
CACGGTGAAGGGCTACGCGCAGCATGAGGAAGCCGTCTTCGACGACGTCGATAAGGCCCGCGAAGCCCTGCTGGCCGCGCACGACCCAAAGTCACAGATGCAGGCGAACGGTCAGCTGGACGGAGCGCTCGGCCACCTGCTGGCGATTGCCGAGAATTACCCGAACCTCAAAGCCAACGAGAATTTCCTGCAGCTGCAGGATCAGCTGGAAGGCACCGAGAACCGCATCGCTGTAGAGCGTCAGCGCTATAACGATGCGCTGCGCGACTACAACACCTTCATCCGGCAATTCCCCAACAACATCTGGGCCGGCACGGCCGGATTCCAGCCGAACAACAACTTTTTCGAGGCCAACCCCGCCTCGCAGAACGCGCCGCAGGTGAAGTTTTAGCGCCGGGAACCGCGGCGAGGGCCGCGCCATTCACCCCGAAATCAGAATCCGCAGATCCCGCAGGTTGTTGCCCGTGGGCCCGGTTACAACCGAATCGCCCAGCGCGGTGAACAGCGTGCACGCGTCGAAGCGCGCCAGCGTAGCCTCAGGATCGAAGTTGTAGCTGCGCGCGCGTTCGATGGTGGTCGGATCGGCGATCGCCCCCGCAGCGGGGCTGTTCCCATCCACCCCGTCCGACCCCGCGCTGAAGACCACCAGCGGTTCGCCCGGATACCGCGCCAGGTCGAACGCGGCCTGCAGCACAAACTGCTGATTGCGTCCGCCGCACCCCGGATTCTTTCCCAGGTTCACCGTGACTTCGCCGCTGGAGATCAGGCATAGCCGCGGCTGCTCCCTGCGCAGCTCGTGAAAGCGGCCCAGCAGATATTTCGCCGCATCGGCATAATCCCAGTCGTCGCAGCTGTTGTCGATCACGACCTTGTAGCCGAGGGATTGCGCGTGGTCGCGCGCCGCGTTGACGAAATCGTGATTTGAGAGCAGCGTGTCGAATTGCGCGTGTTCGAAGGCATGCGTTCCGGAATGCGTGTCCTTCTTCCCGTTGTGGCTCTGCGGAGCCTCCGCAACATTCTTCTGCAAATGTTCGAAGTACTCGCGTACCGCAGGCGGGAACTTTTCCATGAGATGAAAGTGCTCCAGAATTTCCATGCACTGCGAGAGCGTGGAGTAATCCGGCAGCGTCGGCGACGAGGCAACGGCAGCCAGATCCTTCAGCGGCACGTCGGCCAGCAGCAGCGACAGCTTCTCCGCCTCGGGCGCGGCCAGCGCCAGCCGTCCCCCCTTGATGGCCGAGAAATACTTGCGCACCGTGTTGACCTCGGTGATGGTGGCGCCGCTGGCCACCAGCGTTTCGTAAAACGCGATCGTATCGTCCAGAGAAATGTGCGGATCGCGCGGCAGCTCCAGCATGGCCGATCCGCCGCCGCTGATCAAAAAGAAGATGAACGTATCTTTCTTCGCATGTTTCAGCAGCGCGAGCGCAGCGCGCGCTGCGGCGAAGGAATCTTCGTTGGGCAGTGGATGGCCGCCGGCAAAGTAACGAATCCGCCAGTTGCGTTTCTTCGGCGTTTGCGGCGCGGAGCAGATCCCGCGCAGGTGCAATTTGTGCGGCAGCCGCGCGAGCAGCGCATCGAGCATGGTGAGCGCCGCTTTGCCAAACGACAGGACGTAGACGTTTTTGAACCGGTCCAGTGGCTGCGAAATCTCCGGCAGCCGTGGCGAAGGATGCCGGATCAGCGTCCGCCCCTCAAAGTGCAAATGACGGTCGAAGGCCAGCGCGATATCGCACTCCTGCAGCGCGCGGTCGAAAATTTCTCGTGCGGCGGCGAGCAGTTCTTCGAGCGGGTTCATCGATGGCTGAGTGGCGGAAAGCACCGGATCGTCCAGGACCGAATGGCCTCTTGTACCTCATCCAGCTTACTCCCGCTGAGTTTCGCAGAACGGATATCGGTTCCGGTCTGCGACACGAAGAAGTGGTCGGCATCGGTAATCCAAACCAGTTCTTTCGGATCCGCCGCCGCAGACACTGCGGCTTCGACTTCCGCCACGGGCCCAAACGGGTCTCTCGCGCCGCTGATGAAGAGCTTCGGCTGCGTGCAGTCCCGGAGAAACCCATACTCATACTCCCGCCCTTCGGCGCGCACCGGCAGCCCCAGCGCGATCAGGCCGCGCACGCGCGCATCGCTGCAGCAGGCCCGCATCCCCACGTACGCTCCAAACGAAAATCCGGCGAAGAGAATCGGCAGTTGATACTCGCGCTCCAGCCAGTCCAGCGCCGCGCGCACATCGCCCTGTTCGCCGTGGCCGTCGTCGTGCTCGCCTGCACTCAGGCCGGTGCCGCGAAAGTTGAAGCGCAACACGGGAAGACCCAGGCCATGCAGCGCCTTCATCGCGCGGTACACCACCTTGTTGTGTAACGTGCCGCCGCCCAACGGGTGCGGATGGCACACCAGCGCAGCATACGGCGCCTCCGCTGCGCCCACATTCAGCAGCGCTTCCAGGTGTCCCGCGGGGCCGCGCAGATCGTCGACGGTGCGGAGTATTGCCGAGCCGATGTGTGTCTGCGTCATCTCTCTTCATTGTACGAACCGCCGGCAGGATCTTTGCCGTCGCACCGGTCGGGTATTCTGGTGCTTCCGTATGACTCTCGATCCCATCCAGCTCACGCGGCGCCTCGTCGACATTGAGTCCATCACTTATAACGAGGGCGCGGTGGGCGCGTTTCTCGCGGACTTCCTCGCCGCGCGTGGCTTCGCCGTCGAAAAAATGGCAGTCGAGCAGCCCCGCGAGAGCCCTTCCACCAGCGAACGCTGCAACGTCTTCGCCTGCGTTCCCGGTCATACTTCGGACGTGGTTCTCTCCACACACATGGACACGGTCCCTCCCTTCATCCCTTCGAGTGAGGACGACGAATTCCTTTACGGCCGCGGCTCCTGCGACGCGAAAGGAATTATCGCCGCGCAGATTGCAGCGGCGGAGCGTCTGCGCGACTGCGGCGTCCAGGCCGGCTTGCTCTTTGTCGTTGGCGAAGAGCGCGACTCCGCCGGAGCGAAGGTGGCCAATCGGCATCCGCGTGGCAGCCGCTTCCTCATCAATGGCGAGCCCACCGGCAATCGCGTGGCGCTTGCGTCCAAAGGCGCGCTGCGCGCAGTTGTTCGCGCAACAGGGAAGATGGCCCACTCGGCCTATCCGGAGCTAGGCGAGAGCGCCACCCACAAGATGGTCGAAGCGCTGCGGCGCATTCTCGAGCTTCCGCTGCCGGTCACGCCTGACATCGGCCCCAGCACCCTGAACATTGGCACCATCGGCGGCGGCCACGCGCCCAACGTCATCGCCGACCATGCCGAAGCGCAAATCCTCGTCCGCCTCGTTGGTCCCTCCATGGAGACGCGCCACGCCATAGAGCACGCCATCGCAGGTCTGGCGACCGTCGACTTCACGCTCGAAATTCCCTTCCAGCGTCTGCGCGCCCTCAATGGCCTCCCGACCATGGTCGCCGCGTTCACCACCGATGTTCCCTGGCTCAGCAACTGGGGTGAACCGGTACTACTGGGGCCAGGCTCGATCCACGTGGCGCACACGCCGCACGAGAAGCTGGCGAAAAAAGAACTCTTCGCGGCCATCGACCTCTACGTCGAAGTCGCCCGGCGCCTCGTCGCGTCCGCACACTGAACGCGCTACCCTGAAAAAGATGAGCGATTCGCAAAGCGTTCTGCCGCAGCAGCGCAACACCCTCGACCACGCCGCATCCTCCTACCTGCGCTCTGCCATGCATCAGCCGGTTTACTGGCAGGAGTGGGGCCAGCCGGCCTTCGACTTGGCCGCGCAGTTGGAGAAGCCGATCCTTCTCGACGTGGGCGCGGTTTGGTGCCACTGGTGCCACGTGATGGACCGCGAGTCGTACGAAGACGAGACCCTCGCCAGGACCATCAACGAACACTTCGTCCCTATCAAAGTCGATCGCGACGAGCGCCCCGACGTCGACGCGCGCTATCAGGCCGCTGTGCAGGCCATCAGCGGCCAGGGCGGCTGGCCTCTCACGGCGATCCTCACCCCAGACGGCAAGCCGTTCTTCGCCGGAACCTATTTTCCGCGCGAGGACCGCTACGGCCGTCCCGGATTCGAGCGCGTGCTGCTCACCCTGGCCCAGGCATGGACGACCCGCCGGACCGAGGTGCTGGAGTCGGCGTCGAGCGTCATCGCCGCCATCGAGCACGGCGAGACGTTCTCCGCGCGCGGAGCAGGTCTTTCACTCACCATCGTCGACAAGCTGGTGCAGAGCGCCGTGGGCCAGTTCGATCCGCGCAACGGCGGATTCGGCTCCCAGCCGAAGTTTCCGCATCCCGCGGTCCTCGATCTGCTGATCGACGTGGCTGCGCGCACCGGAAACGAAGCCGCGAAGGACGCAGCCACGGTGACGCTCCGCAAAATGGCCTGGGGCGGCGTCTGTGACCAGCTGGCCGGCGGCTTCCACCGCTATTCGGTCGATGAGCGCTGGATCGTCCCGCACTTCGAAAAGATGCTCTACGACAACGCGGGTCTGCTCGGCAATTACGTCCACGCCTTCCAGACCTTCGTCGATCCCGAATTCGCCGCCGTCGCCCGCGACATTGTGAGCTGGATGAACGAATGGCTCACCGACCAGCAGCGCGGCGGCTTCTACGCCTCGCAGGACGCCGATATCTCGCTCGACGACGACGGCGACTACTTCACCTGGACGCGGGAAGAAGCCGCGGCCGTCCTCACATCCGATGAGCTGGCCGTCGCCGAACTGTACTACGACATCGGCGATCTCGGCGACATGCACCACAATCCGCAGAAAAACGTCCTGTACCGCCGCTTTTCTGTTCCCGAGCTCGCCCAGCGCCTCCAGCGCGACCCGGCGGCCGTCGAGCGCATTCTGGAGTCGGCCAGGCAGAAGCTCTACGCCGCCCGCCTCCAGCGTCCCACGCCCTTCGTCGACAAGACCCTCTACACCGGCTGGAATGCCATGGCCATCTCCGCGTATCTTGACGCAGCCCGCGTACTGGACCTCGATCCGCCCCGCGTCTTCGCCCTCCGCACCCTCGATCGCATCCTGCGTGAGGCGTGGAGTGAGCGCATCGGCCTGCTCCACGTCATCGCCTATCCCGAGCAACCCGGCGCAGCGAAGCCGGTCGCCGGCGTGCTCGACGATTACGCCCTCCTGATCCACGCCTGCATCGACGCGTGGCAGGCGACAGGTGACCTGAACTATCACCACTCGGCCATGCAGATAGCCGAAAGGATGATCGAGCTCTTCCATGACGCCGAAGGCGGCGGATTCTTCGACACTGCAAAAGACGCCGCCGACAAACTCGGCGCGCTCGTGGCCCGGCGCAAGCCGATGCAGGACTCACCAACGCCCGCCGGCAACTCCACCGCCGCTGCCGCGCTGCTGCGCCTGGAAGCCCTCAGTGGCCGATCCGTCTTCCGCGAGAAGGCCGAAGACACCCTCGCCGCCTTGGCCGGCGTCATCGAGCACTACGGCCTCTACGCCGGCAGCTACGCCCTGGCGCTGGAGCGCCTCCTGTTGCCTCCGGTGCAGGTGGTCATCGTAGGTGAAGGCGAAGCGGCGAGGCAGCTCGCAGCCATGGCCAACGCCCGTTTCGCGGTCAACAAAGCGGTGGTAGTACTCACGCCCCATCAGGCGCTCCCGGCCCATCTGCCTCCGGTCCTGCAGGAGACGCTGCCGCACTTGCCCGGGCTCGAATCAGCCGCAACCCACCCCCTCGCGCTGGTCTGCCGCGGAACAACCTGCCTGCCCCCCGCAGCATCGGCCGAGCAACTGCTTGAGCAGATCAACTTCGAGCTCCAGGGACAAGACGGTTAGGGGTATGCGGTCAGTTAAAAAGCGGCCAGCGATGAGACGGTAAGCGGGCGGCTGGTGGCTCGCTGCTGGTGGCCAGTGGTTGGAAGCGTTGGAAAGTGCAGGAGGTGGAAAGGCGGATGCGCTGGGGCGCATGCTCCCCATCTGCCATCCATTCGACGCGCCTGCGGCTCGCTCAGGGCAGAGCCATTCGACTCGCTGCGCTAGCTCCGAAGCGGTTATGAGTCACCCGGCTGGTAATCGATTCAGGCGGGGCAGAGGGTGCGGCGTTCGATGCGCTTCTCGTAGCGGGGGCCGACGATGAGGCGCTGGACGTAGACGCCGGGGGTGACGATGTGGTCGGGGTCGAGTTCGCCTGGCTCGACTAACTCCTCGACCTCAGCGATGGTGACGCGAGCAGCGGCGGCCATCATGGGATTGAAATTGCGGGCGGTCCTGCGGTAAACGAGGTTGCCTGTGCGGTCGCCCTTCCAGGCTTTGATAAGGGCGAAGTCGGCGCGGAGCCAGCTCTCGAGGAGGTAGGTTTTGCCGTCGAAGTCGCGGCTTTCTTTGCCCTCGGCGACGATGGTGCCTGCGCCCGCGGGCGTGTAGAAGGCAGGGATGCCTGCGCCGCCGGCACGGATGCGCTCGGCGAGTGTGCCCTGAGGGATGAGGCGGAGGTCAAGTTCGCCTTTAAGCACCTTGTCTTCGAGGAGCTTGTTTTCGCCGACGTAACTGCCGGTGTGCGAGGCGATCATTCCGGCTTCGAGCATGAGGCCCATGCCGAAGCCGTCGACTCCCATGTTGTTGGAGATGGTGTGGAGGCCGGCGAGGCCGCGGCGGGCATGCTCGGCGACGAGAGCGGCGATGAGGTTTTCGGGGATGCCGCAGAGGCCGAAGCCGCCGATCATGAGCGTGGCGCCGGAGGGGATGTCGGCGACGGCGGCAGCGGCGGACGCAACGATCTTGTTCACGCGGACCTCCTGGGCAAGGGAGAAGGATAGCGGGAATCAGATGCAGTACGCCAGCGGGACGTGGATGGGGCTGCAGGCTTCTGTCGATATCGTGGGGAAGTGCGGCCACACGATGCGAGCCGTGCACTTGCCGCCAGCGAATGAAAGGGCGGCAGAGGCAAAAATCAACGAGGCCGTTGCTGCGTGCAGCGGCCTCGTTGTCCGAGGAGGGTTACTGTGAAGAAGCCCGCCGGGACTTCTCACGTTTAAATGGACCCCTGGGGTGCGGCGAAGTTGCGGCTCGCCACGAGTTTTTTATGACTTTTTGTGCCTGGGAACGGCAGAAGCGAGGCGGTGGTCCGGCCGGGTGCGGGTCCACCTTTCGGCCGATGACCTCGGTACTGAGCCGGGGGAGGCCTGGTGGCGTGCGCTTCGTGTTCCCGCTAACAATGCTCTAAACTGGGGGTTAGATCAGGAGAGGAATTCGCCATGCTTGTGGTGATGAAGGCGCAGGCCACGCAGGAAGAGGTGCAGGCGGTCTGCGAACATATCGAGAGCCTGGGCTTTCGCGCGCACCCCATGCCGGGGGCGCAGCGCACGGCTATCGGCATAACCGGTAACCAGGGCGAGGTGGATCGCGGGAACCTGGAGGAGATGTCGGGGGTAGCGGAAGTTATCCGCGTCACCAAGCCGTACAAGCTGGTGAGCCGCGACGTGAAGGAAGAGGACACGATCATCCGCTTTGCGGGGACGAACGCGACGATCGGCGGCGCGAGCGTGGCGATGATTGCGGGGCCGTGCTCGATTGAATCGAGAGAGCAGGCGTTTGCGATTGCGGAGCAGGTGGCGCTGGCGGGGGCTCAGTTTTTCCGCGGCGGCGCATACAAGCCGCGGACTTCGCCGTATGCGTTCCAGGGGCTGGGCGAAGAGGCGCTGAAGATTATGGCCGAGGTGCGGGAGCGCTTCGGACTGCGCATCGTGACGGAGGCGATCGACCACGACGCGCTGGAGCTTGTGGACGAGTATGCCGATGTGATCCAGATCGGCGCGCGCAATATGCAGAATTACTCGCTGCTGAAGGCGGCAGGGCGGAAGCGCAAGCCGGTGCTGCTGAAGCGCGGGCTGGCGGCGACGCTGGACGAGTTTCTGATGGCCGCCGAGTACATCATGAGCGAGGGGAACTACGAGGTGATTCTGTGCGAGCGCGGCGTGCGGACCTTTGCCGACCACACGCGCAACACCCTCGATCTGAGCATTGTGCCGGCGGTGCAGCGGCTGAGCCACCTGCCGATCCTGGTCGATCCGAGCCACGGGACGGGCAAGCGGAACAAGGTGCTGCCGCTGGCGCGCGCCGCAGTGGCAGTGGGGGCGGACGGGCTGATCGTCGAGGTGCATCATCAGCCGGATAAGGCGCTGTCGGACGGGATGCAGTCGATTCTGCCGGAGCAGTTTGTGCAGCTGATGGATGAATGCTCGCAGATTGCGGCGGTGCTGCATCGCAGCGTGCCGCGAGGGATTGTGACGGAGCCGGCGGTTGTGGCGCGGTAGGAGACGTCATTGCAAGTGCCGGGGCAGAAGCCCCTCTTATCCGATGGCTCGATCGCCCGGCCTGAGGGCCAGGGCCACTGCCCGTTCGACTCTTTTTCCGCTCTCTTCTTTTGCTCATGGCCGCTCAGGACAGGCTCGATCCTGCTGCGCAGGATGCGGTGCGCGCTGACACCGATTTCTATTGCCATCCCAGTGTGGGGAATGACATGGCTTTTCTGAGATGCCTGCGCCGAGGACGCTTCGGGCTGATCCTTGCATCTGTGCTTGTATCCACGCTGGTGGGCGGGTGCAGCCGCAGACATTTCCCGCGCTATCCGACCAATTATCGCCAGTATGCGTGGGTGACGAATGGCGGGAGCAATACCGTCACAGTCCTCGATCTGGTGAATATGCAGGTGGCGGGGACGATCGCAGTGGGCGCGAATCCGACGGCGATTGCGGTGAACCCGCAGCGGGACGAGGTGTACGTCGCCAACTCCGGCGGCAGCTCGATCAGCGTGATCGATGCGAAGACGAATCGCGTGGCGGTGACGATTGGGGCGCACCGGCAGCCGTCGTCGATCGATGTGGACAGCGTGGGGCAGCGCGCCTACGTGGCGAATGCCGGATCGAACAACGTCTCGGTGATCGACCTGACAAAGCGGCGCGAGATTGCGGCGATCGGTGTGGGAGAAGCTCCGGCGGATGCGAGGATTTCGCCCGACGGAGACACGCTGGTGGTGGCGAACAAGGGGAGCGGGAGCGTGAGCGTGATCGATGCACATACGCTGGCTCTGCGCGCGGCGTTCAGCGGGTGTCCGGAGGCATCCGACACGGTGATTCTGCCGGATTCGTCGCGGGCGTTTGTCGCCTGCACAGGCGGGCGCCAGGTAATGGTGATCGGGCTGGCGCGCGCGCACAGCCAGCTGCCGGCCGAACGTGCGGATCATCTGCTGGATTTCCTCGATGTGGGGCAGACGCCGGTGCACCTGGCGCTGAAGCCGGACGGGGGCGAGATTTTCGTCTCCAATTTCGGCGGCGATACAGTGTCGGAAATTGCGACGAGCAGCGCCGAGGTGGGGGGAGCGTATCTGATCGGCGAGCATCCGCTGGGCGGGGTGGTGAGCGCGGACGACTCGACGCTGTGGGTGAGCAATTTTGCCGCGAACAGCGTGGCAGCCTACTCCATTGACGATGGCAAGCTGGTGAACACGGTGCGGGTGGGCGACGGGCCGGGACCGCTGGCGTTTTCCGACGACGGATTTCTGCTTCTGGCGCTGGACGGGCTTTCGGGGGACGTGTCGGTGCTGCGCACGATCAGCTACACGCCGAAGGGCGAGCCGGTGACAGGATCGCTGTTCACGGTGCTGTCGGCGGGGAAACATCCGAACGCAATTGCGGTGATGGGGTTCAAAAGCTAGCGGGTAGGGTTTAGCGGATAGCGGACAGGAAACTGGCTAGCGGCGGGCGAGGGGGCATCCGGGGCGGCGCCAGACGATGGCGAGCTGCTCGCGGTCGAGGATTTTCTTCGCCTGCAGGCGCGCGTGGTTGGCCCAGGGCCCGATGGGATCAAGCTTCGCATAGGCCATCCAGTGACGCAGAGCGCGGCGGCGCTCGTTGCTGCGTTCGTAGGCGAGGGCAAGATTGTAATGGGCGTCGGCGTAGCCGGGGGCGAGGCGGATGGCCGTCTTGTAGGCTTCGGTGGCCTCGGAGAGGTGCTGCAGCTCGTCGAGCGCGTTGCCGAGATCGAACCATGCGAGGGCATAGTCCGGACTGGCGAGGGTGGCGCGGCGATAAAGTTGCTCGGCGCGCAGAAAATCGCGCTGGTTATAGAGAACCGTGCCCAGATTGATGGCCGCGGGCGCATGCTCGGCGAGGCGGAGGGTTTCTTCGTAGAGGGCGATGGCCTCGGCGAGAGTGCCCTGCTCTTCGGCGCGCACGGCCTCAAAGAAGAGCGAGTTGACCTGATTCTGGCGCTGGACGGCGGAGCCGGCAGCGTCGTCGACGGCGGCTAAGCGGGCGTTGCCGGCTTCGAAATCGAACTCGAACTGGAGGGCGATGGGATCCATCGTCGCGCCGGAATGGCGGAAGACGAGGCGCGGGCCGCGGCGGGCGACGCCTGCTTCCAGCAGCGGATTGGCCATGCCGGAGACGGCACGCATGGCATGGACACTGGCACGGATGCTGGAGGCGGAAATGCGCATGGCGCGCAGGTCGCGAAGTTTTCGGAGCTGGACGAGATCCTGGAAGCCGTAGTCAGGAGCGGCGGCGACGAGTCCCGCCTTCTCCCATGCGATGAGTTGCCGGGAAGAGATGCGCAGTATGCGAAGTACATCCTGGCGGCTGTAGCGATTCACTCGGCGGAGGACACTCCTCCTTATTTGACCCGATTATCCCAGGGTCGCGGCCTTGCAGCAAGCCCGGTGCGTAAAAATCCCGTGGATAAACCGGTACACAAAAGGTACGCGGGCACCACAGAGCCAGGGATTAAGGATTAGGGATTGAGGATTCGGGTGCCTGATCAGAAGCTCCTTAGTTGCCACCAGTCGCTGCCGGCGGTGCGGGTGTGGCGACGGGAGCGGGGCGGATGAGGACCGCGGTGCGGGGGAAGGTGAATGTGCCGCCGGCGTCGTCGATGACGTTGATCTGGCATATGTAGGTTCCGGGCGCGAGGCTGGAGAGCGGCACGTCGAACTGGAAGGCAACTGCGTCGCGATCGGGCACGTTGACCTGGGTGGCCTGGATAAGCGGCGTCTCGAAGGCTTTCGCGGTTCCTTTCAGAAACTCGATGCTGGTCATGACGCGGACGGGCTCGCCCTCGGGCCTCGCGCCCTTTTCCGGTTTGGCAGCAGCGGCAGCGGCGGATTTTTCGCCAGCGGCGCGGGCCGGATCGTAGACCTCGTAGAGGAAGTACATGTGCTGATCCTGCCGGAAGACGTGCGGCAGATTGGGCACCAGCTCGTCTCCATCGCGGACCAGAGGACTATCGGCAAGCTTTTTGCCGGCGGGGATGCGCTGGCTGGCCATCACGACGGAGCTCAGCTTGAGGGGGACTTTGCGCAGGTCGGGAACGTTGAGGTCGGTTTCGAAGGAGCCCATGCGGCCGGTCTCGTTTTCACGGACGACGAATTTGACGTGGTATTTGCCGGTGGGCAGGTTGAAGCCGGTGGTGTACTGAACGTTCTTCTGACGGACCCGCTGCGACTCGTCAACGGCGAGCTTGACGGTGTCGCGCACGTCGCCGATGTCGTGGCCGGCGGTGTCGCGCACCTGGCCGACGATGTCGAGGGTAGCCTTGTCGCGGTCGCCGCCTTTAACGAAGGGAATCTGCGAGCCGGGGACGACGAGGGAGATGGGCACGTAAAAGCGGTTGGGGGCGGTGCGGAAGTAGAGGGTTTCGAGATAGACCGCCATGTCGGTGGCGGGCAGATCGCTGGCTAACTCGTTCTGGAGCTGCTGCTCGCGCTCGTCTTTGGTGGCGTGCTTGTAGTCCGCGGGCGCGTAGTAGCCGGGGCGGTACTCGAGCTTGACGTCGCTGCGATCGACTTTGATGGAGAGGCGGCGGTAGCGGCCGTCGCGGCGGAGATCGGTGGAGTGATAGCCGATGACGTAGTAGGCCGAAGTGTCGTTCTGGATGCGGGCGAAGGCGGGCGAGAAGTCGTTGGAGTCGAAGAAGGCTTTGCCGCCGGTGTCGGAGGACAGCGTGGCCATGACTTCCTGGGTGTTGAAGTTGGCGTCGAGATTATTCTGGAGCGCCGCGCCACTGAAGGCGCTGGTACCGCGCAGGCTGCCGCTGGTGGCGTCGCCGAGGGGCGAAATGGCCTGAAGGCCGCGCGCGTCGACCGAGTAGATGGCGACGTTAGCGCGGACCGCGGCGTTGATGGCCGCGTGCAACGAGGCCTGGTTCTCAATGCCGTCGCGCTGGATACCGCCGGAGAAGTAGAGGAGAGACTTTTTCTCGTTCAGGTAGGTCAGCGACCTGGCGATGTCTTCGATGGCGAAGAGCTCGCGGTCGGTGTTGATGTCGTTGTATTCCTGCTCGTCGGGCGTATAAGAACTCGCGTCCTCCACCTGATTGGTCGTGCTGGTGGCGCCCAGCTCGTAGCCCTGGCCCTGGGTACCGGTGTAGCTGTTGACGGCGTGGAGCAGAAGCTGCTTGCTCGCGGTAAAGTCCTGGTCGAGCGAGAGGGTCGCGTCGAGAGAGGCGACGGCGACGAGATCGGCGGGATGCATTTGCCTGTTGATGTAGTCGCGGGCGGCTTCCTGGGCGCGCTCCACGTCCTCCGGCTGCATGGAGGTGAGGTCGAAGAACATGACGATGAGGCGGTGGTCGCGCAGCTCTTCCTGGGTAGCGGTGCCGGTTTTTGCGCCGAAGACGCCGTTGGGGGCGCTGGCGTTGATGGTGGCTTCGTCGAGGGGAGCGGCCTCGTCGACGTTCTGGAAGTCGAAACTGACGATGTGCTGCGGCTTGCCATCCTCGCTGATGGTGAAATCTTTTTCCGTGAGGCCCTTCAGGAGCTGGCCGGTTTTTTTATCGCGCACGACGACGTTGGTGAGGACGAGGTCGGAGTTGACCTTGAAGGTGACGGTGGTGCTGTTGGGGGCGGATTGATCCTGGGCCGGCGTGGGATTTTGCGCGAGCGCGGGGGCGGAGAGGAGCAGGGCACAGAGCACAGAGCTCAGAGCACAGGGCACGGGGCACAGGGGAGGAGGTATGCGTTGTTTCGTCATCAGAAACGGTACCTCCCCATGAAGGTGAACTGGCGCATGGACGCGGTCGAGATCACTTCACCATAAGTGGCGTCACCGAGCGTGGAATCGACGCCGGAATATTGGACCGTATTGAAGACGTTGTCGGCGGTCGCGCGCATCTCGAAGGTCCTTGTCTCGCCAAAACGGATGCTCTTGGAGAGCGACATATCGAGGGAGACGGTGCCGGGACCGGGGATGCTGAGGCGCGAGGCGGTGCCGTAGACGCCGGTGGGCGGGGCGAAAGCGTCCTTGTTGAACCAGTTGTCGAGCTTGCCGCCGCCGGCGGTGAGGGAGACGTGGGGAACGCGATCAGGCCGCAGCGAGTTCGTGGTGCCACGCGAGACATCTTCCACCGTGGCGTTGTAATGCGGGGTCAGCGGCTCGCCGGTGGCAAAGGTGAAGGTCCCCGAGAAGTTAGTATTCGCCAGAGCATGGCCCAGCCAGTCGGCGGTGAGCAGATGGGTGTCGGGGCCGAAGGGGAGCTCATAGACGAAGTTGCCATTGACCTTGTGGCGCACGTCGAAGGTGGAGTTCGATTCTTCGGCAAGGATGTCCTGCCAGTTCTGGACCAGGCTGTTGCCAGTGCCGCCGTTGCCGCCGATGGACGTCGCGTCGTCAATCGAATGAGAGTACGTGTAGGTGGCCTGGAGGGCGATGCCGCCACTCATGCGCTTGCGCGCGCTGAAGGTGAGGGCGTTGTAGTTGGAAAAGGCCAGTGAGTCTTCGTAGTCGTAGATCGCGTTCGGCAGCGTGGTGGTGGGCTCGCCGGAGGGACCGATGGTGGTGAAGCGGCCGGGCGCGTCGATGATGTCGAGGCGCGAGCCTTTGGCGCCGTTGTAGCCAAGGTTCATGACCACCTGCCAGGGGACGGTGCGCTGGATGTTGAGGTTCCAGACCTGGACGTAAGGAAGGCGGTAATTCTTATTGACGGCGTAGTTGCCGAGGGGCTGCGGCGCGGGGAAACCGTTGGCGAGGCAGAAGGAGGAGCAGTCGATGACGCCGGCTTCATCGGCTGGGGTGCTGATGTCGTTGCTCTGCACGTTGGCGAAGGGCGGTTCGAAGGCGAAGTTCTGGACGAACTTTACGTACTGGCCGACGGTGTAGTTGATGCCATAGCCGCCACGGATGGTGGTGTCAGTCCAGGGATGGACGGCGAAACCGAGGCGCGGGGAGAAATTGTCTTTCTCGGGAAAGACGAGGTCGCGGGGGAATTTTCCGGAGAAGGGGCCGACGCCGTTGGGCGTGACGGTCGCTACCTGGGTGAAGTTGGCGCCGGTATCGAGGGTTGACAGGCGGTCGTGCTCTTCAGAGTAAGGCGAGAAGTATTCGTAGCGGAGGCCGACGAGGATGGTGAGATTCTTCATGGCGCGCCAGTCGTCCTGGGCGTAGGCGTCGATGTTGTTCTGGCGGAGGTGGGCTTCCTGGTAGGCGGCCTGGAGGGTGGTTTCCTGGGGAAGGCCGAGGAGCAGGTCGGCGAGCGAGGAGCCGCTCTGGGCGAGGCCGCCGGTGCCGGTGTAGCCGGTGCCGCTGGAGCCGGGCTTCTCGGTGAACAATCCGGAAAAGATGAAGGAGCCGGTGGAGTTGGTGTTGCCGATCATGTCCTGATAGACGCGGCGGAAATCGCCGCCGAAGCGGATGTTGTGCTTGCCGTGGATCCAGGAGCTGGCTTCGCCGATGGCGACGGTCTGGTTGAGCTCGAAGCTGGGCTGGGTCTCACCCATGCCGGTGAACTGATTGAGGGTGACGTCGGGCAGGCCCCAGAGCTGGGGCGATTGGGGCAGGCCGGTGAGGCCGAGCTGGGGGGCGATGTCAGTGAGGTTCGAGAAGAAGTTGGTGGCCTGGGTGTGGGAGCGGTTCCACGTGCCGGTGAGATTGTTGGTGAGGCGACCCTTGCCGATGGAGTAGCCGAGCTGCAGCGAGTACTGGTGCAACTGGCTCTTGCCGCCGAGGAGCGCGAAGATGTTGGGGCTGTCGGACGCGGTGTGGTTGTAGTTGAAGTTGGCGCTGACGCTCTGGGAGATGCCCGGGGTTCCTCCCTGGCCGAGGTACTGGCGGGCCATGCGCATCATGGGATTGCCGGGGGCGGCGTTGCCGAAGCTGTGCATGAAACGGAAGCCGACCTGGGTTTGATTATTCTGCGTGGTGGTGAGGCGCTGGTAGTTTTCCGTGGAGCCGGTGAGGTTGGGCAGCGGGATGTAGCCGAGCAGCGCGGTCGCCTGGGGCTTGATCTCTGCCGAGGGGATGCACTGCGAGGCGGGGTTGCCGGCATTGGGGCCGCTGGCGCAGGGGCCGTAGGGCAGTCCCGTGGTGGGGTCGTAGATGACGATGGGGGCGCCGCTCTGCGTGGCCAGGCCGGTGAAGTCGCCAGCGCGTTCGGCGGCGGTGGGGACGGTGGCGTACTGATCGAAGGGCGTCGACGTTTTTGTGCCGGACAGGGTGAAGAAGAGCATGTCGTTCCGGTCATTGGTGAGCAGCCTGGGAATGTAGGGCGCGGTGATGATGGTGGCGCCGAAGCGGTTGGACATGTAGGCGGGCTCGACGATGGGCTGGCCGCGGAGGGCGAAGTCCTCTGCGTTGAGAGCGCCGTTGCCGCCGTTCCAGAAGAGGGCGCCGTGGGGCTGATTGGGCTTGAAGTTGCGGAAATTACCGCGTCCGCCGCCAAAGCCGCCGCGTCCGCCACCGCCGCGAAATCCTCCTCCGCCGCCGAAGCCGCCACCCCCGCCGAAACCACCGCCGCCACCGGGGCCGCCACCGCCGGGGCCGCCCTGGCCGCCTTGTCCGCCGTTGAGGGACTGGTTGAGCTCGGCGTTGTCGCGCATCTGGCTGAAATCGATGCCGGCGAAGGGATTGGTGGTGCCGGTTTGGCCGGTGACGGCAACGGATTCACCGGAAGAGAGGTCGGAATTGCCGGCGAGCGAGGGCAGCGCGGCTCCCTCATCTTCTCCGCTGCCGCCGGCCTGGATGAGGTCGGAAGCGGCGCCGAGGAGACTGAGGCTCTCTGTGCCAGCGCCGCCATATTGGCGCGTGCCGGCGAGCTGCTGCTGCTCCTGCTGCTGGACGGCGCGGGAGGCGAGTTGGAGGGAGAAGTCGACGGTTTGATTGCGAGAGGCTGCGTTCAGCAGCGCTTCTTTGGTGACGGTGGCGAAGGCGGCGAGGTCGGTGCGGAGGACGAAGCGGCCATTTTGGGGAATGACCAACGTGTAGCTGCCGGTGATGTCGGTGGTGGTGCTGTAGCACTTGCCGGTGAGATTGTTGGCGGCGGTGACGCTGACGCCGGGGAGGGGGATGTTGCCGTCTTTGACGGTTCCGTGAATCGTGCCGCCACTGGTGGTGGGGGCGGCGGACGTGGTTGCGGCGGGGGTGGTTGCGGGCGCGGTTGCGGCGGGCGCGGGGGAGGGGGCGGCGGGCGGCGCGGGCGCGGTTTGCGCGAGGGCCAGCGATCCCGCCAGCAGCACGGAGACAAGTAGAGCGGGGTAGCAAGCGGACAGGGTCATGGGTTCAATTCCGGGGCGTCGCCGGCGGTTGAGCCGGAGATCCACCCGCTGGCGGCGGAGGGTTCTGGCGCTCGCCCTGGCCGTAACGGCCCGGTCCGTGGCCGCCGGGGGGCACGACGGTCAGATCGGTGGCCTGGAAATTGCCGTTTTGCACGGCGCCGGTGGCGCGCACCATGTCGCCAACCTTGATATCGGGAAAGGTGATGTCTTCATTCCCATCGGGGCCGCGCTTGTGGAATATGGTGTTCTCGTCGACAGCGATGGTCTGGCTGATCTTATCCGGACGCTCAACGGTGACGGTGAGGTCTTTGATTGCAGTGATGCGGCCCATGGTCCATGTTTTGCCGAAGTCGGCGCGCATCTTCTCCATGCGTGCGGCCTGCTGCGGATCGAGGACGGCGACGAACATGGCTCCGACGGTTTTGGCCTGATCGTCGAGGTTGCCGGCCGCCATGACGACGTCGCCGACGTGGATGTCAGAGATTTTTGCCTCTTCGCGATCTTTGCGGAAACGGGTGTTGGGGCCGGTTTCGACCTTGTAGACCTCGCCCTGCTCGTTCTTCACGGTAATTTCATTGCCGGAGATGGCGGTCACGGTGCCGGCGGCGCCACCACTGCCGGGCCCGAACATGCCACCCATGCCGCGGCCACCTGCGAAGCCCCGCCCCTGACCCTGACCTTGATTCTGGCCCTGTGGGCTGGTCGGCTGCTGTGTGGCGGGCTGCTGAGGGTCCTGGGCGGTGAGCAGCGGCGCTAAGAAAACCGAGGCAAGGACCAGACCAGGCAGCCAGCGAGCCGTGCGTGGTTGGAAGCTACTCATTGTTGCAATCCTCAGACACCGGATAGCGGAGCCGGGCAGGCGCCTGTTGTTCTGCCCAGATAGACGAGCCCGGGGACGGAAAGACGCGTCGCACGCGGCCCGGTGCACTCACTACGTTACGCCTTTGGCGCGGGTTCCCGCAGGACGGACGGAGCGGGGCAAAATCGAGATGGAGGCCGGAATTCGGGATGGCGGGACGGTTGCGGTGGCGTCACGAAATTGAAACCCGGGCGAATTGTGGCGCATCCTGTGTGTGTCGCATGCCGTGGTGTGCCATGCACACGGGCCGCTCCCCCAGCCTGACCGAAGTCCCTTTCTGAGGGAAGGATCAACGATCGATGAGCGTACTGACGCCAGCAACACTCGCCGAGAGCTATTGTCGCGTGCGGAGCCGGAGCCTTGCGCTCTGCGCGCCGCTGACTCCGGAAGACATGATGGTGCAGTCGTGCGCGGACGCCAGTCCGGCGAAGTGGCACCTGGCGCACACGACGTGGTTCTTTGAGACGTTCGTGCTGCAGGAATTCGCGCCGGGATACCGGGCGTTTCATCCGGATTTCGTTTGGCTGTTCAACTCCTACTACAACGGGGTGTCGGCGCAACCGGAGAAGAAGCTTCGGTCGTCGTTTTCGCGGCCGACGGCAGAGGAGATCCTGGCGTACCGGCACCATGTGGACGCGGCGATGGAGGACTTCGCCGGGA
This sequence comes from Acidobacteriaceae bacterium, assembly GCA_030041435.1. Classification (GTDB taxonomy): domain Bacteria; phylum Acidobacteriota; class Terriglobia; order Terriglobales; family Acidobacteriaceae; genus Palsa-343. The sequence continues at coordinate 28,144 of JASHNW010000106.1, read as the reverse complement.
GCGCTGTGCCGGACGAGGCGCGGGAGCGGATTGTGCTGGGGCTGAATCACGAGCAGCAGCACCAGGAACTGCTGATTACGGACATCAAGCACGCGTTCTGGTCGAATCCGCTGCATCCGGTGTATGCGGCGGGAGCTCTGGCTGCAGGATCGCGCCCGCCAGTTCCCGTACAGTGGGCGCAGTTCGAGGGCGGGCTATCGGAGACCGGATACAGCGGTGATGGGTTCAGCTTCGACAACGAGACGCCACGGCACACGGTGTATCTGGAGCCGTTCCGGCTGGCGTCGCGGCTGGTGACGTGCGCGGAGTACCTGGAGTTCATGAACGACTTCGGCTACGAGCGTCCCGAGCTGTGGCTGTCGGAGGGGTGGACGACGGTACAGAACCAGACGTGGGAGGCGCCGCTGTACTGGCGGAGAAATGCGGAGACGACCGCGTGGGAGGTCTTCACGCTGCGGGGGCTGGTTCCGCTGGAGGATTTGCTGGCGACGCCGGTGTGCCACATCAGCTATCTGGAAGCGGATGCCTTTGCGCGGTGGGCGCGGAAACGGCTGCCGACCGAAGCGGAGTGGGAGGTGGTGGCGGCGGCTCAGCCTGTTCGGGGACATCTGCTCGAGGGCGAGAATTTGCACCCGAAGGCGGCGGAGGGTGCATCTCACCTGGAGCAGTTGTTCGGCGATGTCTGGGAATGGACGGCGAGCGCGTATCTCGGATATCCGGGGTACCGGCCGCTGCCTGGGGCGCTGGGCGAGTACAACGGCAAGTTCATGTGCGACCAGATGGTGCTCCGCGGCGGTTCTGTGGCGACGCCGGCTACGCATATCCGGAGCACCTATCGCAATTTCTTCCCGCCCGCGACCCGCTGGCAGTTCTCCGGCGTTCGCCTGGCCGACAACTGATTTCCCGCGGAGGCGCGACCCCATCTATGCACGCACTCTCGACGATTCCCTGCCTTCCTGAAGCAACATCCACACCACTCGGTGCCGAGGTGTATCGCGGCCTGACGAGGATGCCGAAAAGGCTGTCGCCGTGGATTTTCTACGACCAGCGCGGATCGGAGCTGTTCGAGGCGATCACCGAGCTGCCGGAGTATTATCTGACGCGCACGGAGCGCGCGATTTTCGCGGAGCGCGGCGAGGAGATCCTCGAGGCCGCCGGTGCTCCGGAGCTGGCGATGATCGAGCTGGGCGCGGGGACCGCGGTAAAGACCGACGTGCTGCTGGAGGCGGCGGTGCGGCGGGAGCTGGCAGTGACGTACTATCCGATCGATATTTCGGAGTCGGCGCTGGATGAAGCGGGGCGGCGCATTGGAGAACGGCTGCCGCAGGTGGCAGTGGAGCCGCGGCTGGCCGACTACACGCGGAACCTGGGCGTGATTCCCTCGCCCGATTGCCCGCGGCTGGTGCTGTACATCGGGTCGAGCATTGGAAACTTCGAGCCGGCGGAGGCGGCGGCGCTGTTGCGGGATTTGCGGCGGCGGCTGGCGCCGGGAGATCTGCTGTTGCTGGGCGTGGACCATGTGAAGGAGCGCGGGACGCTGCTGCGGGCCTACAACGACGCGGCGGGGGTGACTGCGGAATTCAACCGCAACGCGCTGTGCCGCATCAACCGCGAGCTGGACGCGAAGTTTCGGCCGGGGCTGTTCCAGCACCGCGCGGTGTGGAACGAGCGCGAGTCGCGGATCGAGATGCATCTGGAGAGCCTGATCGGGCAGGAAGTGCCGATTCGGGCGCTGGGGCTGACGGCGAGCTTCCGGCGCGGCGAGAGCATTCACACCGAGAACAGTTACAAATTCACGCCGGAGGCGGCGGCGGAGTTGCTCAAGCGGTGCGACTTCGCTCCGCAGGCTTCGTGGAGCGATGCCCGGGGGTGGTTTGGGGTGTATCTGGCGGAGGCGGCGTGAAGAGCAGCGGGCAGCGGATAGCGTTTGGCTGGTAGCGCGGCGGCAACCGATTGGTGAACGATTGGAATTGCGGACAGGCAGGATGGGGCCGCTGCAATGACGGGAGTACATTACCTGCATGGATGCTGAGAGTGCGCGCGCGTTTCTGCTCGGCCTGCCGGATGTGGCGGAGACGATGCAGTGGGGCGAGAACCTCGTCTACTGGGTCGGGGATAAGACGATCGGCGGGAAGATGTTTGCGGTGGTGAACCTGGGGTCGCCGCGGGCAGTGATTTCGTTTGCGGCGGGACCGGAACGGTTTGCGGAACTGGTGGAAGTTGAGGGCTGCTTCCCTGCTCCGTATCTGGCGCGAGCGCACTGGGTCGCGGTGGAGAGTTGGGATGCGCTGGGGGCAGCGGAACTGAAGGAACTGCTGCGGCGCGCGTGTGAACTGGTGCATGCGAAGCTGCCGAAGCGGACCAGGGATGTGCTGGGGATGAGTGCGGCGGAGAAGAGGAAAGTGATTGCGGGGAGGAAGAAGTTGCTCAGCTCGAGAGCGGCACGGTGATGGATTGCGCCTGTTGAGGTCGGGGTGACATCTCGATGGGCCGACGCTGGATCGGAGTGGGATGACATTTGAGTTTGGCTGGGGGCCGAGTCACAACGGTGGCTCGTTTTGGGGTATTTAGTGTGGGCCGGCGGCGGTCATGAGGCTCTGGCGTTTGTCTTCGGTCATGGGGCCGGAGGCGCGCCAGAGGACGTGGCCCTGACGGTCGACGAGCAGGACCACGACCTGCTTGTCATTGGGAATGGTCAGGTCGTGGAGAAACTTCTGGCGATCGACGAAGAGCGGGACGATCCAGTGCCAAGTTACGGGGTCGGTCTGGTCGCTGCGCATTGAGGAGGTTTCCCACCAGCGGAAGATGAAGTTCTCGCGGCCGAAGATGGGCAGCTGATAGTAGCGGAAGTTGAAGTTGGTGTGCTGGAGCGCCTGGGCGGCGGGCATCCACGAGTCCACATCTTTTTGCTGCTCCGGCTCGAAGGAGACGATGAGGAGATCGGTCTGGCCCTCCATGCCGCCGGGGAGATTGACCTTCTGCTTGTCCAGGCTGTAGGAGGTGACGGGCGGGAACACGGCCTGCTTCTGCGGCTGCGCCCCCCAGGCAGATGCCAGCGCGCAGCCCACCAGCAGCGAACAGAACCATGGTTTTCGTTGCCGCAATGGAAAGTCCGGAAGAACGCAGTGTGAAGTTGAGAGAACTTTAATTCAGGAGAACCTGGAGGAATGGTACCATCCCGCCGCGCATGGGCCTTCCTCAGAGGGCTCGGGAGGACAGCCGAAAAGCAAACACGAGGTCCTTCCTCTGCGCTTCGCTCAGGGGCGCTCCGCAAGACGGCTGCTTCTTGTTTGGGATGGTCGCGCTCGAGCGCGCGTGTCCCATCTGCCAGCTGCGGCCAGATCCGGGGCGCCCGGCGCTTCTCTCCAGCCGGGCTCGCCGGATTCAGTCCTTTTCCGTCTGAGTAATCAGGTATCGCTCGTAGCCGATCTCCTGAATCTGATGGACCTGCGCTTCGAGCCAGTCGACGTGGCCCTCTTCGTCGCGCAGCAGTTTGACGAAGAGGTCGCGCGAACCATTGTCGCCATTTTCCACGCAGACGCGGATGGACTCGTTATAGGAAGCCACGGCGCCATGTTCGAGACTGAGGTCGGACTCGATCATTTCGCGGACGGACTTGCCTATGGTGAGGCCGAGCGGCTCCATTTTGGGGATTCCATCGAGAAAGAGGATCCGCTCCATTAGGAGCTCGGCATGGCGCATCTCGTCGATGGACTGCTTTTTGATGTACTGCGAGTATTTTTTGTAGCCCCAGTTTTCCGCCATCTCGGCGTGGAGGAAATACTGGTTGATGGCGGTGAGCTCGTCTCGCAGCGCTTCGTTCAGATGTTGGAGGACGGTCTTATTCCCTTGCATGGGCAGCGATTTTACAAAGAAACAAGGCGGGTGAACAAGAACCTTTGTGGGGGCCCGCGCTCGGCCCGCCGCGCCGCCGTACACTATCATGGAGATGATGACTCCGCATCCTTTTGAGACGGACGATCGGCGTGTAGCTGCTGTGGCCGAGAAGGTGCAGGCCGGCGAGCGGCTGAGCTATGACGACGGCCTGGCACTGTACCGCTCGGGCGACGTGCTGGCGGTGGGCTGGCTGGCGAACAGCGTGCGCGAGCGGATGCACGGCGACGTGACGTACTTCAACGTCAACCGGCACATCAATCCGACGAACGTGTGCGTGGCGGCGTGCCGGCTGTGCGCGTTCGGGCGGGCGAAGGGCGCGGACGGCGCGTACACGATGGCGCTGGAGCAGGCGTGGGAAACGGCGGCCTCGGGCTACAGCGAGGCGGTTACGGAGTTTCACATCGTCGGGGGGCTGCATCCGGATCTGCCGTTCGAGTATTTCCTCGACCTGGTGCGCGGGCTCAAGGAGCGCTTTCCACAGGTACACATCAAGGCGTTCACCATGGTCGAAGTGGCGTTCCTGGCGAAGCGTGCGAAGCTGACGATTCCGGAGACGCTGGTGAAGCTGAAAGAGGCCGGGGTCGACTCGATGCCAGGGGGCGGGGCAGAGATTTTTGCGGACCGCATCCGGCACATCATCTGCGATCACAAGATCGACGGCAGCGAATGGCTGGAGACGGCGCGAGCGGCGCACAATCTCGGACTCAAGTCGAACGCGACGATGCTGTACGGACATATCGAGAACGACGAGGACCGCGTCGATCATCTGCTGAAGCTGCGGGCGCTGCAGGATGAGACGGGCGGGTTCCAGACGTTCATTCCGCTGGCGTTTCATCCGGACAATACGCCGCTGGAGCATCTGCCGCGGACGACGGGGCTGACGGACATCCGGCAGATTGCGGTGAGCCGGCTGGTGCTGGACAATTTCCCGCACATCAAGGCGTACTGGCAGATGATGACGCCGAAGATTGCGCAGATTGCGCTGCGCTTTGGGGCGGACGACATCGACGGCACGGTCATCGAGGAGAAGATTTACCACGACGCCGGCGCAACGACGCCGCAGGGTATGCGGCGTCAGGACCTGATGCGACTCATCACCGAAGCGGGGCGCGTTCCGGTAGAGCGCGACACGCTCTACCATGCGGTGACGCGGACGGAAGAGACGTTTACAGTGGCGGTGTAGAGGGCGCTCAGCAACGCAGAGCAATCCTTTCTACGGGCAGGCCTGGCCTCTGGCCGTCGAGTCAGGACTGATGGCATGGGAGCGATTCATCCCATCGGCCGAAATTCCCGTTGTGCCGAGTAACACGTCGATCGCTGGCTTTGCAACCTCACTCAAACCAATAATCCAGCGTTCCCTGGGACCCCTTCCCAAACTCACCCTCAAATCCGCCCTCGCCACTCAGCCCCGCCAGTTCGCCCGTCCCCGATCCGGGAACGACAAACCAGGTTGCCCGAATCCTGCCATTCTCCACGATCTCTGATCCCTGGAGTACAAATGTGCCCTGACGTCCGCCCAGCTTCCCGCTGAATCGCTGCATGCTGACTAACCTGGCGGAGTGATCGCCGTGCGCCACCTGCATAGCCCGCACCGGCGATGCGCCCTCGATATCTCCGCTGAATGTTTCGCTAAGATGGATCTCCATCAGCGCCGGCCCCACGGTTTGGTCCCAGGGCCTGGCTTCGGAACTCTGCACGGTGATCGTCGCTGTGGCGTGTGCGCTTTTCCACGGCCCCGTCTGCGACGCCTCAGCCGTGTGCATCGGTGCTGGTCGTTCATCTGCATAGCCTCCTTTCCGGTTTGGCGAGAAGCCGCCTGCGCGTCCCCGTGGCCCGTCCGCCCTGCTGGTGACAGAGGAAGAGCCAGGACGAGCAGCAGAGTCTTCGACATGAGGGACTCCTTTGTCGCCTTCGCTGGTTCGATAGCGGGCAAAAGCGCCAGGGTTTCCTTTAGCCACAGATTGGGAAACGACGCAGTGTCGCCGTGTGAATCCATGCGATCAAGGGCCGACCCAGCGTCGATGAGGGCCGCCATCAGTTGTCCGTTGTGGATATGCAGGCTGACGCCCCCGCGGGCGATGATCTCGTACTGGATCCACCGGCCATTGCTGGCAAAGGAGGTGAGCGCATCGCGGCCGCCGATGATCAGGCGACGGTCTTGGTGGGGGGAGCTAAAGGCGACTGAGTAGTGGGAACGCCGGGGGCAGGGGGCTTTCGGGCCTCCTTTTCGCGGCGCTTCCTGCGGACTTCGCGGGCAGCTACGAAGAACAGCGCCACGAAGGTCGCGGCAGTGAGCAGGATGGCGGTGGGCCAGCGGAGCTCTTCCATGTCGCCGTAGAGGAGGGCGAGGCCGGCGAAAACGAAGAAGAGGTGGGCGCAGAAGACTTGCAGCGAGGCTTTGCCCATGGTGAGGAAGGGCTCGCGGTGGATAAGCAGGACAACCCACTTGCGCAGCCAGTAGAAAAAGATGGTGAAGGCAACGAGGTTGACGACGCGCAGCGGGCCGAGCTGCCACTTGTCGACGAGCAGGCCCATGGCGGGCCAGTCGAGGTGCGGACCGAACCACCCGAAGCGGACGCCGGCAAAGAAGAGACAAAGCGCTCCGCTGAGGGTGATGGCCCAGCGCGGGACTTTGTTGAGGGGCACATCGCCGTGGGCGGAGGCGGTGCCGGTCCACAGGCCGGTGACCCAGACGGCCTGCCATGCAAAGAGGTTGAAGGCGCCGGTCTCCTGCAGAGGGATGTGGAGATGGGTGACCTGGTCGACCAGGTTGTGGAAGACATCCTTGAGGCCGTACTGTGCGCCCAGCCACAGGAGTAGGCTCGCCGCCATGACAGCTTTCCAGCCGAAGCGCCGCGCCGCCGAAAACAATAACGGCGACAGGAACAGAAACGTGACATACATGGGCAGGATGTCGAGCAGCGGCGGACAGTAAAGGAGAAAGAGCGACCCCACGATGGCTGTGACCGGGTGGGCGAGGTAGAAGTCGAGCAGGTTGGTGAGGGCAGCGCGATGGACGTGCACGGCGTAGGCGGCCAGCACGGTGAAGGCGAAGGTCAGCAGGGCCACGTGGTAGGCGTAGATCTTCAGGGATCGGCGCCAGAGATGGCGGCGCACGCCGCTCTGGTCGAGTGAGTGTTCGCGGGAGTAGATGCGGCCGACGAGGAGGGCGGAGAGGAAGACGAAGCCTTCAGCCGCGGAGACAAAGCCGAAGGGCTGGTCGGCGAAGTTGCTGATGCGGGTGGGCAGATGCACGAGGATCATCCACGCCAGGAAGATTCCACGGAGTGCATCGAGTTCGGGACGGCGCTCGAGCCTGGGAAGATGCATGCAAACGGGTCTGTCCGCTCAGACTATAGAGACTTAGACGCGAAGCGATTCGTCGGGTTGCGCGGCGCCAGCCGGGGGCAGGGAGGCCCTTCAGTAGGCGGCGATGCCGGTGACGTGCTGGCCGAGGATCAGGGTGTGAATATCGTGCGTGCCCTCATAGGTTTTGACGGATTCAAGATTCATCATGTGACGCATGACCGGGTAGTCGTCGGTGATGCCGTTCGCTCCCAGAACGTCGCGGGCGAGGCGCGCGCATTCGAGGGCCATCCACACGTTGTTGCGCTTGGCCATGGAGATGTGCTCGTGGCCGACCTTACCCTCGTCCTTTAACCGGCCGACCTGGAGGATGAGAAGCTGCGCTTTGCTGATTTCGGTGATCATCCACGCCAGCTTGTCCTGAACAAGCTGGTGGCTGGCGATGGGCTTCTCGTGAAACTGTTTGCGGACGAGCGAGTATTGCAGCGCGGTGTCATAGCAGGACATGGCCGCACCCACAGCGCCCCAGGCGATTCCGTAGCGCGCCTGGTTGAGGCACATGAGCGGAGACTTGAGGCCGCCGGTTCCGGGCATGAGGTTTGTGGCGGGAATGCGAACGTCCTGGAGGGACAGGCCGGAAGTGACGGAGGCGCGCAGAGACCATTTGCCGTGCACGTCCCATGCGCTGAAGCCGGGGCGATGGGCTTCGACCAGGAACCCGCGGACGCGGCCATCCTCGACTTCCGGATCGCCGTAGACTTTGGCCCAGATGACGGCGACGTCGGCGATGCTGCCGGAGGTGATCCACATCTTTTCGCCGGTCAGGACGTACTCGTCGCCAACGCGGTCGGCGCGGGTGCGCATGCCGCCGGGGTTGGAGCCGTAATCGGGCTCGGTGAGGCCGAAGCAGCCCAGTTTTTCGCCGGTGGCGAGCTTTGGCAACCAGTATTCCTTCTGCTCCTCGGAGCCGAAGGTGTAGATGGGATACATGACCAGGGCCGACTGGACACTGACGAAGCTGCGCACGCCGGAGTCGCCGCGCTCGAACTCCTGCATAACCAGGCCGTACTCCACGTTAGACATCCCGGCGCAGCCGTAGCCCTGGAGGTTGGCGCCGAAAAAGCCGAGCTGGCCCATCTGCGGAACGAGCTCGCGGGGAAATCTTCCTTCGCGATTGCATTCCTCAATTATGGGAATCAGGTTATCCTCTATGAACTGGCGGGCGGTGTCCCGGGCCATGCGTTCATCATCGCCCAGCAGTTTGTCGAATCCGATAAAGTCAACGCCTTTGTAGGGGAAGGCCATGGTGTAAGGCTCGCTCCGAAAGGGAATTCTACCGTTCCAGGTGGAGGAGCGGGAACAATAAGAGCCGCAGCGATGCGGTTTGACGTCGTAAATCCCGCTTTTCGGGGCGTGGGATGACGCTCCGGGGCCGTTTTTCAGGAATCGGCGCACGGCGGGTTTCTGACGTAAAGTGGAAATGAGGACTCACCATGGCTGGAGATCAGCAACTCACCTGCAGCGACTGCGGGCAGGAATTCACCTTCACAAGCGAAGACCAGGCATTTTTCCAGGAGCGCGGCTACTCGGCGCCCAAGCGCTGCAAGCCGTGCCGCCAGGCGAAAAAGGCCGAGCAGGGCGGCGGAGGCGGAGGCGGATACCAGCGGGCGCAGCCGACGGGCACGGCGGTGATCTGCTCGGGCTGCGGACAGCAAACCACGGTGCCGTTTGAGCCGCGGGGCGACCGGCCGGTGTACTGCCGCGACTGCTACCAGGCGCAGAAGGGCGGCGCGGGCGGCGGACGCGGGGCGAGCCGCGGCGGACGCGGGCGCTACTAGCACACTCCTGCAAACTCCCGGGATTTCGGCGGCCCATGGGCCGCCGTCGGAGTCCCGTTGTCTTCTTGCAGCAGTGGCGGCGTTTAGTTCGGGGCCAGCATGGCGCGGAGGGTTTCGCGAAGGCGTCCGGTGATGGCCTCGGCGGAGTCGCCGGGGGCAAAGTCCATTGGGTTGCCGACGCGAACCGTCAGAGCGCCGGAGCGGAACCAGCCTTTACCTTTGCGCTTCAGGTCGTTTAAGCCAGCCAGGGCGACGGGAACGACCTGCGCGCCGGACTCGCGAACGAGCAGGCCGATGCCGGGACGAAACGGCTGCAGGCCGGTTTCCGTGCGGTGGCCTTCGGGGAAAACCAGGACGTTGTAGCCGCGGTCCAGCGCTTCGCCAGCGTGGCGGAACGACCGGCGGAAGCCTGCGCTGCGCGGCAGAGGAAACGCGTTGAAGAGGCCTGTTACCAGGACATAGGTGATGGGGCCGAGCCAATCGAGCCCTGGTGCAAGATTGCGCATGCAACGCCAGTCGCGGAGCATGTCGGCGGCCATGGCCGCGGCCACGCGGCGGCGCATCCTTCCTGGCAGGGCATAGAGGACGAGGGCGGAGTCGTACGCGGTGACGTGGTTGGCGATGAACAGGACGGGCCTGGCAGGGCGCAGCGGCGCGGGCCGCTCGACGCGGGGGTTGGCGAGGAACCACACCAGGGGCTGCGCGATCAGCTCGGTGAATGCGACGCGCAGGAGCTGAACCGGGCCCCACCAAGGCCATTTGGGATAGATGTCCTGGCCGGCCGAGTCGTGTGCGATGGCATGGGCAGGTGGTGTGGCTGCCGGGGCGGCGCAGGTCTCCTGCGCTGGTGTCGCCTGATCTGCATCCGCACGGTCGAGGCCCAGCTCGCGGCGGAGGTCGCCGAGGGTGACGAGGCGCTCCAGGGCTTCATCGTCGACGACGAGGCCGAGGCGCTGCTCGAGTTCCGACTGCAACTGGACGCGGCCCAGGCTGTCGAGGCCGAGATCTTCGGAGAGGCGTGCTTCGTCGTTGGCGGCGGGCGCGGTGGCGTGGCTGATGGTGAGGATGAGGGCGAGCAGCGGGTCGGCGGAAGATGCGGAGCTGTCACCGTTTTGCCGGGCTCCGGTTTGCCGGGCGTTGACCCACTCCGTGACTGTGGGGCGGCGAATTTTTCCGGTTGAGGTGCGGGGCAGATCGAGCTCGGGCCAGAGGCGCCACTGGCGCACGTGCTGATAGTCGGCCAACTGCGCGTTGGCGGCGACGACGGCTTGCTGGGCTTCTTCGCGGGAGCCGCGGAATAAGAGCACAGCGACGGGTTCGGTTCCCGCGGTGGTGAGAAGCGGCACGACCGCGGAGGCCTGGACGCCGGGCTGGGCGTCGAGCGCGGCCTCCACATCTTCCGGGTGGATGTTGAGGCCGGAGCGGGTGACGATGACCTGGCTTTTGCGGCCGACGAAACGGAGCTGGCCCTGGTCGTCGCGCTGGGCGAGATCGCCGGTGGCGAGCCAGTCGCCGGCGGTGGGCTGCATGGCGCCCTGCTGCCAGGTGGCCTGGGACACCATGTCGCCACGGACGAGGATTTCGCCCTCGTCGGTCATGCGGACGTCGCGGCCAGGCAGGACTTTTCCGATGGTTCCCCTGCCCGGCTTGAAGGGGTGATTGAGGGTGATGAGGGCGGAGGTTTCGGTCATGCCGTAGCCCTGGACGAGGGCGAAACCGAGGGTGGTCCAGAAGCTTTCGAGCTCCGGGGAGAGCGTGGCGCCTCCGCAGACGAAGGCCCAGAATTTGTAACCGAAAAGGCGATGAATTTTGCGGAAGCGCCACCAGCGCTTCAGGATTTTCTGGCCTGCGGCGGCCTGGATGCGGCTGGGCAGGGCGGGGTCGAGGGCGAGCAGGTGGGCGCGCAGCAGATCGAGCACGCGCGGCACGCAGCAGACGACGGACATGCGCACGTCGTGGATGGTTTCGATGAAGCGCTGCGCCTGCAGGCGGGTTTCGAAATGAACTTCAGCGGCCATCAGGGGCGGAATCCAGAGCGCCATGAACTGGCCGAAGACGTGACTGAGGGGCAGCGTGTGCAGGAAGCGGATGGGGTGGAAGATGCGCTCGTACTTCAGGTACTTCGGCATCTCGCGCTCGATGGGGTCAAGGCTGGCCAGGACGTTACGGTGGGTGTGGACGATGCCCTTCGGCTCGGCGGTGGTGCCGGACGTGAAGAGGATCTGGAAGGGCGTGTCGAGGGTGAGCGCGGGCTCACGCAGTTGCGCGAAAGGCGGCTGGGGGAGGGTGGCGGAGAAGTCTTCGAAGGCGAGCCTGGATTGGTCGGGCGAGAGCGTCTGCAGCAGCTCAGCGTCGCCGAGGATGAGCCGGGGCTTCGTATCGGCGATGACGCGAACGGCGAAGTCCGCTGCGCCGGCGGGATCAAGCGGGACGGCGATGACACCGCGCTGGATGCAGCCGAAGAAGGCGGCCATCCACTCGAGGCCGTTCTGGCCCCATAGAACGATGCGCTCGCCCATGGGGATTTCGCGGCGCATCAGTTCCGCGGCGAAGCGGTCGGCGAGGGCAGCGAGATCGGACCAGGTCGAAGCGAACGTGCGGTTGCCACGGTAGGCGACAATGGCCCGGGCGCTGCCGTGGCGGCGAAAGTCATCGAGAAAGGTGGCCAGGCTGGAGCGCATATCGCTGCTTCCTACGCTATAAGAAGCAGAATGCTCGCGCACCTGGGGGAGCGGGCAGATTCTGAACTGTCACGGTGCAGAGGTTCACGCGCGGGCGAAGTCGATGTAGCCCTGGGCGGGGTCGGTGCGCACCAGGGTGACGTGCACGCGGTCGCCCACGTCGAGGCCCTGCTGGCCGCGCACCAGCATGCCATCCACATGCGGCTTGAGGGTGCGGACGAAGGATCCGTGCTCGTTGACGCCGGTGACGATGGCGTCGAAGGCCTGGCCGATGCGGCCGCTCATGGCGACGGCGGCGATGCGCTTCTCCATTTCGCGGGATACTTTGCGCTCGGCGTCTTCCATGCGCGTGCATTGCGCCGCGATGGTCGAGAGCTCTTCGTCGGAATAGGGCGACGGCTTGCCTGCGATCATCACTTTCAAAAGCCGTTGCGTGACCAGGTCGGCGTAGCGGCGATTGGGCGCGGTGGAGTGGGTGTAGTCCTGTACGGCCAGGCCGAAGTGGCCCTCGGATCCACCCCAGCGCGCAGGTGCGCCCGAGGCCACGGGCGACAGCTGGCCGGGCTTTTCGAGAACGTATTCCCCCGGACCGAGGAGCTTGATGATCGCCAGGGAAAGATCCGGAAAGTGATCCGGGTCTTTCGCCTGCTGTACGCAGAGAAAATCATGCAAGGGCTTCGGATCAGGAGCCGCGGGCAACTGTGTCCCCATTTGGCGAGCCAGCTCCACGATGCGGTCCCAGCGCTTTGGCGTCTTGACGACACGGCGGATGGAGGAGAGGCGCTTCGCTTCGAGGGTGCGGGCTACTACACCGTTCGCCCCGATCATGAAGTCCTCGATGAGCTGGGTCGCGTTGTTTTTCACTTCTGCTTCGATATCGATTTCGCCGTCGCGGAGGCGGACGGGGTGCGTCTCAATGGTCTCGAGATTGAGCGCGCCGTGGCTGGATCGTTCCCTGCGCAGGAGCTGAGCGATTTGGTCCTGCATGCGGAGTTGCTGCTGGAGTTGGGCTGAGACTGCGACGTTGGGCGGGGCTTCGCCCTGACCGGCGAGCCATGCGCCCACCGATGGGTAAGCGAGCTGCGCCTTGTTGACTACACGGGCGGGATAAATGTCGCTGGCCACGATCTTCGCCTGGGGATCGACGGTGAATTCGATGACTATGGCCGCGCGTTCCTGGGCTTCGAGCAGCGAGGTGGTTCCCGTTGAAAGCTCCTCGGGCAGCATGGAGAAGATTTCGACGCCGGTGTAGACGGTGGTCGTCTCGCGTAGGGCGTGCTGGTCGATGGGCGAGCCCCTGGGGACAGACGCGTCGACGTCGGCGATGCCGATGAGCACGCGATGACTGCCATCCGGCAGCGCTTCGGCGTACTCGATCTGGTCGAGGTCGCGCGAGGTGTCGTTGTCGATCGAGGACCAAAGGAGGCTGCGCAGATCGCGCGCTGCGGCGGCGGGGGTAGGAGGGTGCTGGCGCAACTGATCGAGCTGTTGTTTGATGGCGGGAGGATAATCCGGTTCGAATCCGTGCGTGATCATGGAGCGGCGGGCAGCGGTGGCCAGATCGAAGTGCAGCTGATGACTCATCCAACTCCTTCCATCTATCCCTGGGATCGGGGGAAGGCCAAGGCTATCACGCTCCGGGGCGAGCGGCGAGTCGCGGCACACGCCAGCGAAAGAAAGTGCGAAACTGTGCAATGTGGCGCGTGCCCTGGCGATCCAGAGGCAGCAGATGCCGCTGCGCAAGCTGAGAGTCAGGTGCGGCTTCGCTAACCTGGGGACTTATCCTTTAATCGCTCGACCACGAATTTCGGCACGAGGCCGTCGATGGAGCCGCCGAGGCGGAAGACGTCCTTGACCAGGCGCGAACTGACGAAGGAGTACTTCGCGTCGGGCATGAGGAAGATGGTCTCAAGGTCCGGCGAGAGGCGGCGGTTCATCAGGGCCATCTGAAATTCGTATTCGTAGTCGCTGATGGCGCGGATGCCGCGCACTACAGCCTGGGCTCGCTGCTCGCGGGCAAAATCGACCAGAAGGCCGTCGAAGGTCGACACGGAAACGTTGTTGAATTCCGCGATGCCCTCCGAGAGCATGGCGACACGCTCCTCGACCGAAAAGAGGGGGTACTTGGAGGCGTTGCGCAGGATGGCGACGACCAGATGGTCGAAGATTTTTGCCGCGCGGGCAATGAGGTCGAGGTGGCCGTTGGTGAGCGGATCGAAGCTGCCGGGATAAATTGCCTTGACGGTATTCACGCCAGTTGCATTCTATCTGTTTTCCCCCGTTGGGCCTGGGTAAGACTGGCTCACACAGGGCCTGTTCACACGATTGGCGTGGAAGGCAGTACGACCGAAGATCGGGTCAGACCAGATCCTAGCCGGCACGTTTGTGCAACTCGCCCAGCGGGCTGGCCAGCGACAGGCTCCCGCGGGCTTCAGTGCGTCTGGATTTCTCGGGCGCGGGACCGGTGGATTCGCGCACGATCAGTTCGGGCTCCATGACGATTTCCGCGGGCCATTCCTTTTCGGGATCGGCAATGCGTTCGAGCAGCACCTGGGCGGCGGTCAGGCCCATCTTGCGGAGGGGTTGCTGGACGGTGGTGAGGCTTGGCTTGCTGAAGGCCGCGGTGATGATGTCGTCGAAGCCCACGACGGAAATGTCCTGGGGCACGCGCAGTCCTGCATCGCAGATGGCGCGCACGGCGCCGAGGGCGGATATGTCGTTGAAACAGAAGATGGCGGTGAAGTCGCGCCGCAGCTGGAGCAGGTCGCGCATGAGCCGATAGCCGGCCTCCGGCGACTGGGTCGCTTCCGCAATGTGCATGCACAGCCCGGGCTCAATGGGGATGCCCATTTCTTCCGCCACGTTCATGATGCTGATCCATCGATATTTCGCGTCGGTGATTCCGGGCGCACCCTGCATGAGGGCGATGCGCTCGTGGCCCAGCCCACGCAGATGCTGCAGCGCCAGGCGGGCGGCGAGATCGTGATCGAGCACAATGTTGACGACGCCGGGGGCAGGGTTGTGGGACGAGATGGCGACGGCGGGCACGGGTACGTGAATCTGCGCGGGCGTATCGAGAAGCAACAAGCCGTCGACGGCGCGCTCCATAAGACGCCGCGAGTATTCCTCCACCAGATCGGGACGGCGGTAGTGGCTGGCGGAGACGTAAAAATAGTGGGATTTAAGCAGATGCTCTTCGATGGCGTTCATCACCACGGGGAAATACCCGTCGCTCACGTCGGGCACAATGACGCCAACGGACATGCTGCGGCTATTACGCAGCGAGCGGGCGAAATAGTTGGGCCTGTACTGAAAGCGCCGCGCCGCCTCGAAGACCCGTTCGCGCGTGTGCTGCGGGATCGACCGGCCTGAGGGTGAATTATTCAGGACCAGGGAAACGGTTGTTTGCGAGAGATGGAGATACTCGGCGAGCTGCTTGAGATTGACTGGCCGCTTTTCGGCCGCGAGTTCCGGCTTTACCTGGGTCATAGCATTCCAAAGGCCCTGGTTCGGGTCCTAAGTTTGTTAACCGAACGATATCAGATTCCGGTCGTTATGCCTCTTCCCATCCGCCAAACACATCCCGCAAAGCGGCACAAATCTCACCGAGCGTTGCGCAGGCGCGGACGCATTCAAGGATGAAGGGCATGGTGTTGGCGGATGCGACCTGGCCCGGCTGAGGCCGAGGCTGGGCCGAGGCCGCGCGACGCAAATCGTCGAGGGCGCGCTGCACCGCTTCGCCGGAGCGCTCCGCGCGCAGCTTTTTTAATTTGCGAGCCCGCGCTTCGCGGACGCTCTCGTCGATGTAGAGGGTCTGTGGTGCGGGCTCCTCGATGGCGTAGCGGTTGACGCCAACGATGATCTTCTCTTCCGCCTCGACCGCGCGCTGCCAGACGTAACTTGCCTCGGCGATCTCCTTCTGGGGATAGCCGGCCTCGATGGCGCGGACCATGCCACCGAGCGCGTCGAGTTTTTCGAAATAGCGGAAGGCTCCCTGTTCCATGTCGAGCGTGGATTTCTCGACAAACCAGGAGCCGCCGAGGGGGTCGATGACGTCGGCCACGCCTGATTCATACGCCAGAAGCTGCTGGGTGCGCAGGGCGATGCGGGCAGCATCCTCATTGGGTAGAGCCAGGGCCTCGTCGAAGGCGTCGGTATGGAGGGATTGTGTGCCGCCCAGCACGGCAGCGAGGGCCTGCAGGGCGACGCGGGCGATGTTGTTCAGGGGCTGCTGGGCGGTGAGGGAGACGCCGGCGGTTTGCGTGTGAAAGCGCATCCACTGCGAGCGCGGGTGCTTCGCGCCGAAGCGCTCGGTCATGAGGCGATACCAGATCTTGCGGGCCGCGCGGTACTTGGCGATTTCCTCGAAGAATTCGTTGTGCGCGTTGAAGAAGAAGCTGAGGCGCGGCGCGAAATCGTCGATGGCGAGGCCGCGGCGGAGCGCCCACTCAACGTACTCGACGCCGTCGTAGAGGGTAAAGGCGAGCTCCTGCAGGGCCGTCGATCCGGCCTCGCGAATGTGATAGCCGGAGATGGAAATAGGATTGAACTTCGGCGTAAGGCGAGCGCCAAACTCGAGCGTATCTACGACCAGGCGCATGGAAGGCGCAGGCGGATAGAGGTATTCCTTCTGGGCGATGTACTCTTTGAGGATGTCGTTCTGGAGAGTGCCGGAGAGGTGCTTCCAGTCCACGCCCTGGCGCTCGGCGACCACCAGGTACATGGCCCATAACACGCTGGCGGGGGAATTGATGGTCATGGAGACAGTGGTGCGGTCGAGCGCGATGCCCGCAAAGAGGGCCTCCATGTCGTCGATGAAGTCGATGGCCACGCCGCATTTGCCGACCTCGCCCTCGCTGTGGGGATCGTCGGAGTCGCAGCCCATGAGCGTGGGGAGATCGAAGGCGACGGAGAGGCCGTGGGCGCCGCCTTGGAGCAGGTATTTGTAACGGAGATTCGTCTCTTCCGGCGAGGCAAAGCCGGAGAACTGGCGCATGGTCCAGAGCCGGCCGCGGTAGCCTGTGGGGTGGATGCCCCGCGTGTAAGGCGGCTGGCCGGGCAGGCCGAGATGCGCGGCGTGGCTGATTGCCCAGTCTTCGGGGAGATCGGCTTCGGTGCAGAGGCGGGGGACCGGCGCTCCGGATACGGTTGTGAAACGGGCGTTGCCGGCCTCGTCGCGATTGACGCCGGTTGGCGCGCCGATGGACTGCTCGGGGGATTTGGCGAGGGCGGGGGCGAGCGTCTCGTCGGCCCAGCGCAGCTCGGCCGCGGAGGGGCGGCGACCGGCGGTCAGGTCGGAGTGGAGCGCATCGCGAGCATCCGTTGGTGGTCGTGGCATAATCCTGCCGTCCCTGCGACGACTCAGGATAGGCAAGCGGGTGCGCAGAGCGCAAGACCCGGCGATTTACGGCAATTCCTGAGTTCCTGTGGCCTGTCGGATTCAGTGCAAGGTCGCCGTTCCCTGAGGGTCACGTCGACTTGAGTGCAGCGGCCTCGGGATACACCAACTCAGGAATTGCGATTTAACCGCGCTCCGGTTGCACTGCGGACCCCCCCTGCTTCCAGGCTTTGGCGTACTTCCAGCTTACGTAGGCCGAGTGGTAGAGGTGCAGCAACAGGCCCTCGCGGCCGTCAAGGAAGCCGCCGCGCACGAAGTAGTTGTACTTGAAGGTTGCCATCGGCGTGACACAGACATTCCACAAGAACTGCAGAAGGCCGCAGCTGGTTTTGCCTCTGGCGACGGCTTGGCCGGCGCCGAGCGCGCTGTAGCGGTTCATGTGGTCGATGTAGCTGTCGAGCGTGGGGTAGGCGTGATGCAGCAGCTCGCCGCGCAGGCGGCCTGCGGATCCAACGCAGCGCATGGTCTCGTGCACGGCGCGCTCTTCGAAGAGGGCCGCACCGCGGCGGAAGAGGCGCAGCTTGGGATCGGGGTAATAGCCTCCATGGCGGATCCAGCGGCCTAGGAAGAAATTGCGCCGGGGGATGAAATACGCGTCGTGCGCGGGCGATCCGGCCAGCAGCGCACGAATCTCCTCGGCCAGTTCCGCGCTCACTTCCTCGTCGGCGTCGAGGGACAGGACCCAGTCACATGAGCACTTCGCAATGGCGGAATTCTTCTGCGCACCGAAGCCCTTCCACTCCTCGGCGTAGAACTTCGCTCCAAACTCACGGGCAATTGCTTCGGTGCGGTCAGTCGATCCGTTGTCGACGATCACGATTTCGCTGGCCCAGCGCATGCTCAGGAGCGTTCGCCGGAGGCTGGCTTCCTCGTTCTTCGTAATCAGCGCGATCGAAATTGCATGGGACATTGAGCCCATCCTGCTTTCATGAATCGCGGTCCCACAAGCTTTGGGCGCGATCAAGAGGATGACCGAAGTTTAACAAGCGGGATTCACCGATTTGGCTGTCACGGATCTTCAGAGGCAAATGTACTAGGGGCGGATCGTGCAACGCGTGTAGGCTGACCTGGCGGTCCTGCGGCGCGCGGTATACGTTGGAGGTGCTCGAAGCTATGAGGTCGCCGAGAATGTGCGGGCAGGTGCCAGCATTAATATTTGGCATGGCGGGGGGGGCGATCATGTTTCGACCGTCGAAGAAGTCGTATTGTCTCCGGGAAAAATGCGAAAATACGGCCGTGGAAAAGACGAAACGCGGAAAATACCAAAGGACGCTGTTTTCCGCGCTTTCTTGGAAAACGCTTCGCGGTTTCACACTTTTCCACAGGCCGGCGACTGCTGGCTATCATCCCCTGACCTCGGGATGTATACGATTCCAGACCAAGGGGCACCCTAAAATGGGATGTCGTCGTCGGTGATCTCGGTGGACTGGACCAAGTCGTCGGCGGAGGCCGGCGGACGCTGGTCGTAGGAGGAACTGGAGCGGGAAGATGCGGCTGACTCGCCTTCGCCACGGCCAGAGAGGAGCACGAGATCGTTGACAATGATTTCGGTGCGGTAGCGCTTCTGGTTGGTCTCCTTGTCGTCCCAGGAGCGGGTTTGGATGCGCCCTTCGACGTAGAGTTTGGAGCCCTTTTTCACGTAGTCGCGAATGATTTCGGCGGTGCGCTGGAAGGCGACGAGATTGTGCCACTCGGTGCGATCGGTCCAGTTGCCGGTCTGGTCTTTGGTGCGATCCGTGGTGGCCAGGGAGAAGCTGGCGACGGCGTTGCCGCTGGCGGCAAACTTGATTTCCGGGTCCTTTCCCACGTTGCCCACAAGGATGACTTTGTTGACGCTCTTCGCCATGGCTGCGCCTCCGGGTGCAATCGATCCAATGAAGAATACCAGAATGGCGCGTCGGGCTCGGTGCGTCGGCGCCGGCGAGGCATTACCATCGGAATACCAGCCGGCCTAACCCGCATTTCTCACAGGCACTAAGTTTTGTGAAGGATGCGGTGTGATGGCTGCATTTTTGGGGCTTGCCAAGGATCACAGAGAGGTCACCAGGCCGGAGCGGGAGTCGGGTGGTCAGCAGAGGATCGATTCCGGGCATGGCTCCGCCCGCCGAGAAGTTCAGCGACGGTGGAAGCGCCGTTGTCGAAGTTGCCGGCAGTCTTCAACAGTGTAGCCTCCGGTTTTACTGGTGACCCGCTCCAGCACCTGCATGAGCGTGGCATGAAAGTCGTCGTACTCGTGCTGATCGGCATCCGCGTCGGCGGCATGACCGGTCGCTTTCGCCAGAGCCACGGCGTTGTCCAGTCCATCGAAGGCCCAGAAATTATGCCCGGCGACGTGACCGGTGATGTCCTCGTTGTCGCCGTTCCTCGTGGAAGGCATGAGGTGCAGCGGATCGCGCTTGCGCGCCTGATGGATCCAGTCCACCGCGCGCGCCACGGACGGGTAGACTGCGTCCGCAAAATCTTTGTCGCGCGTGATGGCGCAGTGCTGCCCATAGGCCCACAGGACCTGGCCGACTCCATCGAACTGGCCCCTGGGAGACGAAGTTGCCATCCGGCTGTTGCCATTTCGAAAAGAAGTCGATCACGTGGCGCGCATATTCGGGATAGCCGGTAACGTCATACACGCGGGCGATGAAGGAAGCTTCGCGCAGCCAGAAGGCGTGATAGTGAAAATCGTTGACGGTCTGAACGTAGTCGTCGCCGATCTTGTTCTTTGCGATCAGATCGTAGATGAGGCTCGCCCGGAACGCGTCGTTGACCTTTGCCTTGGGAACTGAAATCTGCATTCCGGCGGAGATGATCTTGTCCCACACGGCGACAGTGTTCGCGAGGGTATCGTCATAGCTGCCAGCGCGAACCGCGGCGTCTTCGCGCGAACCCGGAGCGACGGGGAGCATCAAGGGCATCTACTTGCTGAACGTGCCAGGCGGCCATTGGGCCCGCGGCATTCTAGGGAACTGGCAGATTGCGGGAGATGTCTTCTGGCATTCGGGATTCCCGTTCAGCGTAGTGGACGGCTTCGTGCCAGGCGCGTTCGGCACCATGGCGGCCGCCGATTCCGCGTACCCCTACGACGGATACGGCAGGAGCGTGACAGCTGTGCCGTTCAACTGCGGCATGAATCGCCACTCCGGAAATGTCGGCATCTTCAACTTCAATACCGATACGGGCGGCAATTTCCTCGGCGGCATTGCGGCCTTCACCGACCCCTCCTCCTTCGGATCGGAAGACCGGAATCAGTACACCGGACCGCGCTACTTCGACACTGACGCCAACATTCTGAAAACCATTCCGGTTCCGCACTGGGAACGCGGGCAGATGATGATCGGCGTCCAGTTCTTCAACATTCTCAACCATCCGAATTTCGGCACTCCGTCGAACGACATCGCGGACGGCGCCAACTTTGGCCAGATCACCTCAACCGTCAGCACGCCGACAGCATCTTCGGCGCGTACCTGGGTGGCGACGCGTCACCGCGCATCATCCAGTTGAAAGGCACTCTGGTCTTTTAGTGGAGGTGGCTCTCCCGTCCGCAGTTCTCTGCGGATTCCGCCGAGAGTCTGTGACAGAGAAGGACACCGGGCGCATCGGCGAATCCTGCGCCCGGTCGTTCCACCGGCCGTGAAGGCATGAGATGCAGCAGCGGTGCAGGCGCGCCCTGGCAGTGTGGAGTCTGGCGATCGGAATCGCTGCAGCCAATGTGTCGGCGCAGATGGTGGATCCTGCCATCGATCATCCGGCCGCCGATTCGAACGCGACGTTCTCCTACTACAGTCATCCCACCGACGAGCTCACCGAAACCGTTGTAGAGGAAAGCCTCCGGCGAGACGAGTGTGCCGGACGGAGCGTCCATCAATGCCACGTTGCCGTGGAACTGGTTCGTCCCGGCGCGCGTGGTTTCCACCAGCTGGGCGCCGCCTAATCCGCCGTACTGTACGGAGTAGGCATTGGTGACTACGGTCGCCTCCGCCAGCTCGTTGTTGCCCAGCGTCATGTTCATGGCCAGCGTGTTGTTGGTGTTGGACCACGGGCTGATGATGCTGGCGCCGTTAATGGTCATATTGTTCGAGGTCGCGGGCAGGCCGTAGCTCGAAAAGTTGCCGGTGCCACCCGCCGTGTTCATCACCGAGCCCGGCGCCAGCTGCCCGACGAACGTGACGTCATTCCCTGGGTTCGGAATCGATTCCAGCTGCTTCTGGTCGAACGTGGTGGTCAGGTCGCCATTCTCGGTATCGAGCAGCGGAGCCGCGGAGGTGACGTGCACGGTCTGCTGGACAGAGCCGATGCGCATGGCAAAGTTCGCCTGCGCCACTTTGGCCACTGAGACCAGCACGCTGGCCGTGTCCATTTCGAAGCCCGCATGCGAAGATGTGACGCTGTAGTGTCCGGGGACGAGGAGAGGAACATGATAGCCGCCCGTGGCCGTTGACTCTGTTTTCGACACGGCTCCGGTGTCTTCGTTCGTCGCGGTCACCTGCGCGTGGCCAATCACAGCCCCCTGGGCATCGGTCACGGTTCCGGCAATGTCGCCGGTAGTCAGCGTCTGTGCGGACGCGAGCGGCGACGCCAGGCAGAAGGGAATGAGTATACCGAAGACCAGCCTGCAGCTGGATCGAACGAACTTGAGTAAGCGTCTCGCACTGGTGACCATGGCCACGTCCTCCTGGAGTGCTGATGGGTTGCCCAATCGCCGGCCGGCCTGGGGAAAAACGGTTCGTTTGTCGCAGTCTGTGGATTCGCTTCGCACGTTTGTCGCATACAAAACGAAATGAAACACTTATAAACCATGCAACACGAAACTGCCAACACGGAGCCCGTCACTACTCTTACGAGCTGCGGATCTTCTTATGTCCGTCCCGTCACACTTGTCATGAAAACGGCCCAAAAGAGGCGGCTCTCTCGGCAATCCGGCGGCGTTTGTCGCTTTCGCGTTGTTGCGCTTTCTTTCGGAAACCTTATAATGGCTCGAAGATAACTGAGAGGCAAGCGTAGACGAACAGGGGCCGAATATGGACGCACTCACTCAGCTGATCGAATTGCCGGAAGAAACACGCAAGGCGCGCGGGCTGTCCGATACACCCCGGGAAATCCATCAGCAACCGGAAACATGGCTCAGCACTTTGGCGCACCTGCAGGCGCAGCGTGCATCGATTGCAGACAGCTGCCGGGGCTTCGGCATCGCTCTGGCGACGCGACAGTTTTCACAGGTGATCCTGGCCGGAGCCGGGAGCTCCGATTACATCGGGCGAGCGCTCGCAGGGCTGCTGCAACAGGAGTGGGAATGCATGGTACGGAGCGTTCCCAGCACGGAGCTGCTGACCAGCCTTGGGGAGTACATCCTCCCCGGAGAGCCGTGTCTCATGATCTCGTTTTCACGGTCAGGCGACAGCTCGGAAGGGATAGCGCTGCTGCGGCTGGCGCTGCGGCGCTATCCGGAGCAGATCCGCCATATTGTGATCACCTGCAATTCTGACGGGGTGATGGCCCGGGCACCGGGCGTTGTGCCAATCGTTCTCGACGAAGCGGTGAACGACCGCGGCCTGGCGATGACCAGCTCGTTTACGAACATGCTGATCGCAGGCCAGTACCTGGCATATTTCCAGCAGCCAGATGCCTGCGAAACTCTCGTGCAGGACCTGTCCTCCATGGCGAAGCGTCTGCTTCCCCCCGCCGCGGAGCTGTCGGCACAGCTGGCACAGAGGGGATTCAGCCGGGTCTGCTTTCTCGGGAGCGGTGCGGTACAAGCCGCAGCCGAGGAATCCGCACTGAAGGTGCTGGAGTTGAATGCCGGCAAGATTGCGACGCTGGCCGAATCGTTCCTCGGACTTCGTCATGGGCCGATGTCGTTCCTGAACCGGCAGACCCTCGTTTGCGCATTCCTCTCGAGCGAAGAACCGCGACAGCTCTACGAGCTGGATGTACTCGAGGAGATACGGAACAAGCGCCTGACCGATGCCCTGGTGGTCGTGACGCCGTGCGCTTCGGCGCGCATCCGCGGTGTGGCAGAGCACGTCATCGATCTGCAAGCTCCGGACCGCTTCCCGGACAACGTGCGGCCGCCGGTCGACGTTATCCTGGGGCAGTTGCTCGCGCTGTTTCTTTCCATTGAAAACGGAGTGACCCCGGATACGCCGAGCGACGGCGCCATCAGCCGCGTTGTCTCGCATGTGAAGATTTATTCCGCTGCCGTCGCCGGTCGCAACGGACAAGGGAGGGATTTCTGATCCGCTGGAAAACGATGTTGACCCATACTGCCCTGCCGCTCGCCGTGTGCTCCCTGGCGACGATGGCAAGCGCACAGGAACCAGGTAAAGCAACCGCGCTGACAGAAGGTGGCCGATACACGCTGAGGGACGCAGCCATTGAAGCTTCGTGGACGGTGGCGCGCGGCCAGCTCGGGCCGGTCGCGATCAGCGACAAGTGGCAGGGGCACAGCCTGCGGATCGATCGCCCCTTCAGTGTGCTGCTGCAAGACGGCACCATCTACGACGCGCAGACGCTGCAGGCCGACGGCAAGCCAGAAATGCAGGCGCTCGCGCCCGATCCGAAGGCCGCGCGCCTGTCAGACCGCCTCCCCGGCTGGCAATTCAGCCTGCCACTGGCGGACGCGCAGGGCAAGGTGCACCTCACGTGGTCGGTCGTGCTGCGCGACGGCTCCAGCTATCTCCGCCAGACGCTCACGATCTCGGCAGGCGAGCAGAACGTGCCTGTCACCCAGGTGAAGCTGATCGACGTAATGGTTCTGGGCGCACATGTGGTCGGCTCGGTCAGCGGTTCGCCGATTGTGGCCGGCCCGCTCTTCTTCGGATTCGAAAACCCGCTCTCGGAAAGCCGGGTCTTTCAGGATCGCGCCACGGCGGTTCTCTACCGCGAGTTGCCGCTGCGCGCCGGCCAGTCGGTCACGTATTCAGCAGTGGTCGGCACCACGCGGCCGGGGCAGCTGCGCCGCGACTTTCTTGCATACATCGAGCGCGAGCGCGCACACCCCTACCGCACGTTCCTGCATTACAATTCCTGGTACGATCTGGGCTACTTCACGCCCTACGACGCAGCGGGCGCGGTTGACCGGATCAACGCCTTCGGAACGGAGCTGCACGAGAAGCGCGGCGTCACGCTCGATTCGTTCCTCTTCGATGATGGCTGGGATAACCACCAGTCGCTGTGGAGCTTTAACAGCGGCTTTCCCGACGGATTCACTCCGGTGAGGGCGGCGGCGGCGAAATATGGCGCGGCGCCGGGGCTGTGGTTGTCGCCCTGGGGCGGCTACGACGGCCCGAAAAAGGAGCGGATCGAGTTCGGGCAGAAGGCCGGTTACGAAATTGTGGATGGAGGCTTTGCACTCTCCGGACCGAAGTATTACCAGCACTTTCTCGACGTCTGCCTGCGCATGATCCGGCAATACGGCGTGAATCAGTTCAAATTCGACGGAACGGGTAACGCCGACAGCGTCTTTCCCGGCAGCGAGTTCGACAGCGATTTCGACGCCGCGATGCATCTGATTGGCGAACTGCGCCAGGCCGAGCCGAACATCTTCATCAACCTCACCACCGGGACTTTCCCTTCGCCGTTCTGGACTTTCTATGCGGATTCCATCTGGCGCGGCGGATGGGACGACAGCGAGATCGGCGTGGGGCCGGTGCGCGAGCAATGGATCACGTATCGCGATGCGGACACGTTTCAGGAAGTCGTGCAGGCCGGCCCGCTGTATCCGCTCAATTCACTCATGCTGCACGGCATCATCTACGCGCGCTACAACAAGAAGCTGAACACCGATCCCGGCAACGATTTTCGCAACGAAGTGCGCTCGTACTTTGGCACGGGCACGCAGTGCCAGGAGATGTACATCACGCCGTCGCTGCTCACTCCGCAAAACTGGGACGACCTGGCGGAGGCGGCACGCTGGTCGCGCGCGAACGCCGACGTGCTGCGTGATTCGCACTGGGTTGGAGGAAATCCTGCGTGGCTTGAAGTGTATGGATGGGCGTCGTGGTCGCCGCGCGAAGGCATTTTGACGCTGCGCAACCCAGGCAACCAGCCGCAGAGCATTCAGATCGACATTCAGAAGGCGTTCGAGCTGCCCGCGGGTGCGGCGCGCAATTACTCCGCGAAGAGCCCCTGGAAGGACGATGCAAATCAGCCGGCGATCGATCTGCACGCAGGTGTTCCGCATGTATTTCACTTGGCGCCGTTTCAAGTGCTGACCCTGGACTTCACGCCGATGGGTCGCTAGCCAGCGGCCTCATGGGCAGAGTGCCTGCTGCGCTCTGCCTGTTGCGATCCTTGGCTGACGGCAGTGTTTGGTGGGGTCGCGGCAGGGACGATCATCGCTGATCGCCCCCCCGCGCAAATCCGTACGCGCTCTCGTCAGCGCATACGGCTCTTATCTCGGATGATCAGCGACAAAGGGACCAGGAAGTCGCTTTCCGAAACGGCAGCCATTTGCTTGATTGGAGTTAGTTTCCGGGTAGCGTCCTAATTTGCCTGAACGGCTCACGTATTCCACAGCGGCCTGTGGAAAACCACTAAGAATCGAGGATTTTGCCATGAACACCAGACCTGTGCCCGCGGATCGCCTGCGACTGCCTCAGCGAAAACCGTATACTCCTCCCAAACAGAGGACAAATTCAATGACGGTTGCGGTGGGATTGGTGTGCAATAACGGCGTTGTCTTGGCGGCTGATACGGAAATCACCTATGGAGTGGCTGGCAAAAAAGAGGAGTCCAAGCTATTCCAGATTAATCGGAACTGCGGGTGCTGGCTCACCTATACGGGACACTGCGATTTTGCAAAGGAACTGGTTGACCGTCTCCGTGGGAAATCCGATGCATTTTCGCCATCCGGCTCCAGTTTGAACTTAATTCGGAGCGAATACAACCAAATGTTGGATATTCAGGAGAAACACCCAAAAGAGGAGCGCAGCTTCGCTGAGTTTCTCATCACGCTACGGGTTCCTAACGATTGGTCAATTCATGGAGCGACAACTCACCTGTACCAGTTGCGAGGCGACCATTGTTTCAAAGTCGATAAATACGCCGCAATCGGGAACTCACGGATGCGCTCTCCCAGCGCAACGCAGATGTCCTTGCCCCTTGCCATCCATACCATCGTAGGGATAGCGTGAGGAGAGCATCCACACTATCGTATGGGCGACTGACGACGTACCGGGATGGTTACATCCGGCTCTGCTCTCATCTGTCGGCGCCTTGTACGCCACGAGGGAGTGAGATGGGCAAGGATAAGGGAAGTGGCTTCCGGGCAAGACGGAAGAATGCAGCGGAATCAGATGTGCGCCGGATGTACCTTCGCGGTCGAACCGGTGTCCTGAAGGTGGAGGCACGTCCACTGGAGGAGACTCTGGCGCACGCGAGAATTGGCCCGACACTCCGCCCAGCAAGGGCGAAACCATTGGCTTCCTACGCTGGGGTGGTCGCGGCATCCGCGTCCGAAGCCACTGAGCCCAGGCCTTCCAGGAAGCGCGATAAGGCTCCCTGGGCGGTCGGACACTCGAACTCTGGCAGTGTCCTTCGCCCGAAGCCCCAGGAAAGGAAGTCGCCAGCGAGGATTGAGAAGCCCGCAACCTCCATGAGCGTCGCCCCGAAGCTGTCGGCCCGCGCTCTGCGAAGGCTTCGCAATGGCGCTTTGAAGGCGAGGAATTTCGCCGCTGCGAACGACGTGAGAGCAGCACAGCAGCTACGCGCAACGTGTCTGAATGCCGGGGCGATGGCGAAGCTGGCTTCTTTCGGGCTGGAGCTATCCAGCGGCGATAAGCGATCCAGTTTCCCGGCTGTGGCGCACGCGGCTAGTCTCTCCTCGTCATCCCACCGCAACGGGACCGAGCGCCCCGCAGCCAGGGATTCACAGGGGGGAGGGATCGCAGCCGCGAAGAATGGCACCGCCAACCCGAAAAAATCGTCAACAAGGTTCGATGGCCAGCCGAAATGGGAGAAAGGCATCCGAATTGTGCAGGGAGGGCTTCCCGAGCTGGGGCGCCGTTAACTGTTCACGACAAGTCCCGCGTTAACGACTCATCTGACTCTGGCTCGTCGTCTCTTTTGCTATGATTTTGGTCAGACACAAAGGATCTTCTCCCCCTCCTGCAGGATGGCGTCCTTTTCCCAGATCGAAACGTCGTATTGGTGAATATCACTAAAGTACCAGCGCGCCCTGCCGATTTGGCATCTATCGTGGTCCATGGCGCATCGTGTGACGCAGAGTCTTAGAAAAGGGGATTGGTCTGATGACAACGGCAGAGATTGATGCCACATTCGACGCTCTCGGTTTGGGAACCGATGAGCAGAGGAAGGCAATGCGTTTCGATGAACTCGACCAGCAAGACGGCTTCGCCGTGCAGACCTTCATCGGGACCAACACCTCCTACCTCCCCGAACCAGGCGAGGGCGAACATAAGTGCCAAGCCTGAATCAGATTCTCAGCGAAACCACGGCTGTCGGAAGCGGTCACGATGTAGTCCGACGCAAATATATAAGGGAACTCGCCGAGCTGACCGGCAGAAACGTCATCGTTTACTAACTCAGGGTGGCTTCAGAAGCCCCAGCTTCCTCCCCTTCTGTTCGCCGTCAACGACAACGACAAGAATGGATTCATGGCCACCATTCACGAGTTGGACAGAACTCGTGGCCTAGACCTTTTCCTCCATACCCCTGGTGGCGATGCGGCTGCCACCGAATCGCTGGTGGATTATCTCCGCCAGATGTTTGGCACCAACATTAGGGCCATCGTCCCGCAACTTGCGATGTCTGCCGGAACGATGATCGCGCTCTCCTGTAAGGAAATCCTGATGGGAAAGCATTCAAACCTCGGGCCAATCGACCCCCAATTCAACGGAACCCCCGCGCACGGCATTATTGACGAGTTTGAGCGAGCGCAGAAGGACATACAGGAAGCCGCGACGGAGCAAGAGCGAACCGCGAAGATCGCCATCTGGCAACCTTTGATTGCAAAGTACACACCGGCCCTGATCGGCGAGTGTCAGAATGCGATCAACTGGTCATCCAGCATGGTT
>JASHNW010000105.1 GCA_030041435.1 Acidobacteriaceae bacterium | reverse complement strand
AGCCCGCGCCGGCCATCTCGGATTATCAGCTCCGGCACTGTCGTCCGACTTCCAGCCCCGCGGCTCGGGTTCGTCCCGAACGGCATAATCCCAACTCCATCGCCACTCTGCGCATCCTGCTGGCCCGCTCCCTGCTGCGCCAGCTCTGCCGCTGCCCCTTCTGCGGTGCCCGCCGCTTATAACACAGTAGTACTAGTAATCCGCTGGAAGGGAGCAGCAGGGTCTCGATATGTGCCAAATTGTCAAAGTGCGGTCCAGCGAAATTGGACCCCCAAGCGCGATTTCCACGGGGTTCGTTATCTTGTGTCAGCTCGTGTCACTCGGTAGTTCGAGGCTGAGTTCGTGCGTTGTGACCGCGAGATAGCGCTTCAGTTATGAAATCCCAGGACATGTTTGACCCCAGGAGGTGCGCCGTGGAGGTCACGGACATTTACGCGTACTTGCGCGCCCAGGCCAATGAGCTCGGATCGCGCATTCTGGAATCGTACCCTCCGCTGCAGAGCACGACCGACGAAGTTCCCGCTGAACTCTCGAGTCTTCTGCGGTCGGCACTGCCGGCTCAGGCCATCGCGATCAGAGGGCTGACGAAGCACCTTCGGAACGCGCGGGCGGCGCGGATCGTCGCTGAATGCGGTGCGGGCAAGACCTTCATGGCGCTCGGCGTGGCGCATGTTCTCAAGGCACGAACGATTCTGGTGATGTGCCCTTCGCATATCGCGAAGAAGTGGGCGCGCGAGGCGATCAAGACGATCCCTTTTACGCGAACGTTCCTGGTCGAGGATATGCGCAACGGCGGTGATCCGAAGCAAGCGCATGGCGTCTGCGAAGTTCGCCTTCGCAAGGGCAGGATCGTGTACGAGGGAATGCAACTCTCCCTTGCCGATTTGCGCGGCCTGGGACGAGACGGATGGCAGCAGCGCTGCCCGCAATGTTCGGTATTCATCATTCCCAAGGACAAAGGGAAGTTGTCGTATTTCTGGCGGCATGCCTTCCTGACCCCGAAATGCGGACCGGAACTTGGCGGCGTCATCAATCCGGATACGGGCTGTTCGATCGAGAATCCAGAAGGCGGACGGCGCACGCGGATGGATTTCGATCAGCTGAAAATCAGCGAGGAGATTGAGCGTCCGAAGGAGGGAACAGCACTATTTTCGCCGCTGTGGCAGGCGGACCGCTCGAAGATCCAGCGCATGGCGCCGGTCGAGTTCATTGGACGCTTCATGAAAGGCTGGTTTGATCTCGCCATCGCCGACGAGCTGCACCAGCTGGCCGGGGACACGGCGCAGGGTAATGCCCTGGGTGTCTTGGCACGGGCCGGGCGGCGACTCCTGGCCCTTACCGGAACGCTAATGGGCGGCTATGCCGATGATCTCTTCAACGTCTTCTATCGGATGGAACCTCACATGATGGCATCCGATGGCTTCGCTTATGGCGGCGAAGGGCGGCGGAGCTTTCAGGAGCAGTACGGAGTCCTCGAAACCATCGAGAAGGTCCGCGAGGAAAATAATGTCTGCTCGCGCGCCTCGAAGAAGACCGTGCAGGTAGTCCGGAAGCCAGGCGCGTCGCCTCTGCTGTTTGGCAAGTTCCTCATGTCGACGACCGCCTTTCTCGCGCTCGAAGACATCGCCGATAACCTGCCACCGTACACGGAGAGCGTGCTCTCCTGCGACATGAGCAAAGAGCTTGCGGAAGCATACGAGGAGTTGGAGAAGGCGCTGCGCAATGCCATGGCGGAACATCGGGGCAACAAGAGCCTGATGAGCGTTCTGCTGAACACGCTCCTGCTCTATCCCGATCATCCCTACGATTTCGAGGAAATCTGGGCACGGGCGCTCGATCCGGCTACCAAGGAGTATTACAAGTTCCGCGTTGCCAGCCCGCGGGAACTCTCCCGGGATGCTCTCTATCCCAAGGAGACTGCTCTCATCGACGACATTCGGGAAGAGCTGCGGCAGGGCCGGCGCTGCCAGGTCTATGCGACCTATACGGGGGAGAAAGACGTCAACGCGCGGCTGGAACAAGTATTGTCGGCCGCCGGGCTGCGAGTGGCTGTTCTGCGGGCCTCTGTGCCCACGCAGAAGCGGGAGGAGTGGTACGACCGGCAGCTTGAGTCCGGGGTTGAGGTAGTCGTCTGTCATCCGAAATTGGTGGAGACGGGGCTCGATCTCCTGGCCTTCCCGACCCTCTACTTCTGCCAGACCGGCTATTCGCTCCATACACTCCGGCAGGCCAGCCGGCGGTCCTGGCGCATCGGGCAGAGACACCCTGTGCGGGTGAAGTTCCTCACCTACAAGGGGACCATGCAGGAGATCTGTCTGCGGCTGATGGGCAAGAAAATGCTCGTGGCGCTGATGATGGAGGGCAAGTTCTCGGGCGAGGGCCTCCAGTCGCTCGATGCCGACGAGGATCTGATGTCCGCGATGGCACGGGAACTGGTCGAGAAGGCCGGCGTCGGCGAAAGCGCCGACCAGGTCTGGCGCCAGCTCGATCGGGAGCGGTCGAAACAACTGGGGCCAACCGTTCCGATAACCGAAGAGGAGAACAGAGCTGATTCCAGACCGGAACTTCTCGAACCGGTCGGTCAGCCAGGAATCCACCTCGTTCCTTCCGCCCCGAAAAGGAGCCCGAAAGACTCACCACCCTGGCCGGCCACGGCGACGACGGAGGCACCGGTTCAACTCAGCCTGTTCGGTTGACACGCTCAACACACCAGAAGGCATTCGGAGGCGATTTCCGCGCGGGGGATTTGTATGTCCAAAGGACCATTTTCACCATCCCAGTTCATCCCGACCAAGTGGAGCACGGCAGAGGAAAAGGCGCGATTTGGCAACGCGCTTCTGCACTTGATTGATTCCGGCTTCGCTCGGAACATCTTCACCGATCGGCTCTACGGCCGGCTATCGAACTGCTTTGGGCACATCGCTCACTACAGCTCGACCGGGTTCTATGAGGAGTGGTTTTTGTCTCTGACCGCTCAGGTTCGATTTTTCGAACATACTTTGCGATTCCCCTGCTACGGAGATCCGGAGTTTACGTTTTCGGATGTGGAGAGTGAGATTCAGCGAGAGGTCCGCAACCGGGATTACCTTCCGCGGTATCAGTTGCTCCTTGCGGAAGAGGAACGCACTGCGGAATTGACTTCGCTTGAGCGCCTTGAAGGCAAATACCGCTGCCCGGCGAAAGGCTTGGACGAGCGCCCGGTGTCGGCCCCTCCGCCAGACGGTGGCGAAGCCGTTGAGCCTGTGCAGGGGCTTCTGTTCTGACCCAGTCCTCGGCGTTTGCGGCCGAAATCTTCATTCCAGAGGTGAAATGATGAACAAAGAAAGAGAGACGGTTCGTTGTGTCCAGTGCGAACTGGCGCAGTGGGCAGATCATGCGAACTGCCGCCGCTGCGGCCAGGTTCTGCCCGCGCCAGTCGTGAATGTCGTCGAACGGGTGGTGGAGAGAGTCGTATATCAGCACGACTCTCAATGCCTGCTGAAACTTCAGGAAGCTTCGAAACTTATTTCCGCTGCGGCGGCGAGGCTGGAAGAGTCTCCTGCCCACCGGCAGATCCCAGTGCATTTGAATCCGCTCTCGACTGTCGAGACGTTCCCAACACTCGATGAGATGGAGCGGACCATGATCCTGGCCGCGTACAGGAAGTCCAATCGAAGGCCGGTTGAGGCCGCGCGTCTACTGGGCATTGGCAAGACGACTTTCTATCGCAAGTTGAAAGCTATGCGGCAGATAGCCGCATAGCTTTTCAAAGGCGATTGAGCGCGTTTGACCGAAATTCGATCCGGAGGTACAACCACTTCGCTGGAAACACGACCGCGTCCGCCCAGCGTTACCCGCAATTCCCGGCAGGAGGATAGAAATGGATGCCTACAGCGCGCCTACTCACGCCTCGCTCGCCGCAAGTGAGGCACCGGCGACGGAGCTTTTGGGGCCTCCGGACGCCAACCGCCATCGCCTTCCCGACGAGCGCCCGGCGATCACGCACCATTTCGCCGTCGGAGGACATGAAGGTTATCTGACGGTCGGCCTTTACCCCAACGGTCAGCCAGGTGAGATCTTCATCCGGATGGCTAAGGAAGGTTCAACCATTGCCGGCCTGATGGAATGCTTCGGAACCGTCGTGTCCGTCAGCCTTCAGCACGGTGTGCCCTTGCGGGTGCTTTGCGACAAGCTGTCGCACACTCGTTTTGAACCATCAGGCTGGACCGGGAGTGCGGAACTGGGCTATGCGAAATCGATCATGGATTACCTGTTCCGGTGGCTCGAACTCCGCTTCCTCTCCGGAACACAACTCGCTCTGTTTTCGGCATCCGGCAATTACGGCAGCGTTGGGGCTGATCCGAGCAAAGTCGTGCCGATTTCGTCACAAGGATTTGAAGCTGGCGACGCGCCAGCCTGCCGTTCCTGCGGCGCTTTGATGAGTCCGAATGGAAACTGCTACGTGTGCAGGAACTGCGGCGGGACGAGTGGCTGCTCCTGACGCATGCCGGAGCGCTTCATCATTGAATCTGGCGCCTGTATCTCGTTCCGCTACACATTCAAGGCCGTGGCGCGGCGACCTTACTTCTTGGCAGCCTTCTTCTGAGCCGCCCAGCGTTTCCTCTGTGCGGCGGCAATTCGCTCTCTGGCCTCAGCGCTGAGGTGGCGGCGTTTGCGCGGCTTGTCCTGGTTCGCACCGAATGCGAAGGAAGTTGCCGCGTGCGTGACACTACCTTTGGTGCCTGCCAGCAGACTGCGCACCTGCTCGAGTCGGCTGATCTCATCATCGAGAGCCGCAACGATTTCGTTGATTCCCATCCCGGTCCTTTCAAAGTCAGCGGTTCCTGTCCATTGAATCAGATTTCCGGCATAAATCCCACGTCGACCCATTCTCGACAACCAAGGAGAAACTTGTAGGTTGACGCAATTTGTGACATGTCCTTCACTGATTCATCTGGTGTTGGAGGCATCTTGTGACAGGATTCGCGGAATTCTCTGACGCAATTGCTGTCATATCCCTACCGGTGTGACCCAATTCGTGACATATCCCTATTCCCTTGACGTCCAGTGGCGCGTGCGATTGAGAGCTACTTCCCATAGAAGTTCGAGTGGTGTATGATTTGTCCCATAGAACTTCGAGTGGAGAGGCAAATGGGCAAAAAGAACCAACCCGACAGCGAGATGCTCAAAGGCACTCTGGACATGATGATCCTGCGGACACTTGTGGGTGGAGATGCGCATGGGCATACGATTGCGAAGATCATCGAGCGAACTTCGGAAGATGTTCTGGATGTGGAACAAGGCTCGCTGTATCCGGCGCTGCATCGGTTGGAGGACCGCGGCTGGGTTTCCTCGCATTGGGGTGCGAGCGAGAACAATCGCAAGGCGAAGTTCTATCGGTTGACGGCAGAAGGCCGGAAGCAGTTGGTTCGCGAAACTAGCCGCTGGCGGCAAATGACCCGCGCAATCGGCCTTGTGATGGGCGAAGAAGGCGGTGCGCAATGAGCTGGAAGAGATTCCTGCACCGCAAACGCTCCGACTCCGAATTGCAGGACGAGATCGAGGCTTTTCTGACGGAAGAGACTGCCGACAATGAGGCCCGCGGCATGTCACCCGACGAAGCTCGACGGCAGGCCCGATTGAAATTTGGCAACGCGCAGAAGGTACGCGAATCGCTGTGGATGCAGAACACTCCCCAACGGTTGACTGGTATCGCGCGCGACGTGAGATACGCTTTTCGCACGTTGAGCCGCACGCCCGTATTCACGATCGTCGCGGTCGCGATCATGGCTCTTTGCATCGGCGCGGCTACGTCCCTTTTCACCATTGCGCGATCCGTTCTGCTGAGGCAGCTTCCTTTCCGGGATCCCGATCGGTTGGTGATGGTGTACGAGCATCATCGAGGTGCTGGAGAGAACCCGGATTCCAGATACACTCCGGTTGCAGCGGCGGATTTTTACGACTGGCGTTCGAAGACTCACGGTTTTGAAGACATGGCCGCCATCACGTACGGCGGGTACAACATGAGCGGGGAACGCAGCGAACTGCCGGAGTCGGTCAACGCAGCCGCGGCCTCATGGAATCTGTTCCCGCTCCTGGGAGTGCAGCCTGCATTCGGCAGGATGTTTACTGAGCCGGAAGACCGGCGCGGCAGCACCGTTGTCATGCTGACTTGGAGCGTGTTTCAGAGACGGTTTGGCGGCGAACCGGGGATTGTGGGTCGTCAGATTCACCTAAACGGCACGCCCTTCACTGTCGTCGGCGTGCTGCCTTCATGGTTCACCTATCCGAATGCAAGCATCCAGCTATGGGTTCCCTATCAAGCGTTTGCCAGTCCGGAGCTTTTGCAGCATCACGACTGGAACCAGAGCCAGGTGGTCGCGCGGTTGCGGCCTGACGTGAGCCTGGAGAGCGCCCTGGAGCAGGTGCGCGCCGTGCAGTACCAGCTTCATGTGCAATACCCACACGATCCTGTGAGCGACGATGTAATACCACGGTCGCTGAACGAGGATCTGGCTGGGAACGTGCAGAAACCGCTGAGTTTGATGCTTTCCGCCGTCGGGTGCATGCTGCTGATCGGCTGTCTCAACATCTCGAATCTGCTGGTCGCGCGGGGCGCGGCACGCCAGAAGGAAGTGGCCATTCGCAGCGCCCTCGGAGCGCAGCGTATCATCCTGATTCGCGAGCAGTTGACCGAAAGTGTGGTGATTTGCGCGGCCGGGGGCCTGCTCGGCATCTTTCTGTCAGTGCTTGCTACTCGGTTGCTCGCGCATGCATGGAAGGGCCTGCCCACTGCGCAGGGCATTTACATCGATGGACCCGTGATTGGATTTGCATGCGTACTTATGTTCGCAGCGGCGCTGGTTGCCGGGTTGCTGCCCGCACTCTCCACAACGGGCAAGACGATGTTAAGGGCCATGCAAACTTCCCCCCGCACGGGAGCAAGCAGCGCCTCACGCACAGTGCTGAGAAAGACGCTGTTGACGATGGAGATCGGAATCACAGTAGTCTTGCTGATAGCCGCCGGGCTGCTGCTCAAGAGTTTTCTGCGCCTGCGCTCGACCGATGTTGGCTGTGTTACCCGAAACACGCTCACGCTGTTCTATGGGGTGCCCGGAAAGAAATACGATACGCCGGAGAAGGTGAATGCATTCAATGAAACCTTGCTGGAGCGGGTGAGGGCCATTCCTGGTGTACGCGCCGTCGCCCTCGGAAATACCGTACCGGGAGCCGGATATTGGGGAGACATGGTTTTCACGGTGAAGGAGCATACTCCGCTCATGCCGGGCGAAGAAATGCCCGACGCGGCCGTGCGATGGGCCGATCCTGGTTACTTCACTGCCCTTGGAATCCCGCTCGTGACCGGCAGGTTCTTCACGAACGACGAACGCGGTCCTCGATCGTACAAAGTAATTGTGAGTCGTCAACTCGCCCACCAATACTTCTCCGGTGACAATCCCATTGGCAAGCACCTGCACGTTCCGGCGCATTTCCATCCCGGGATGCCCAACGACGTCGATTATGAAATCGTGGGCGTGGTCGGCGATACCTTGTACCAGGTCGGCAAAGAGCCAAAGGCGACCATGTACTTCCCGATTCTTGAAGGGGACCAGAACGGTGTGATGCTCGCAGTGCACACCGCATCGGATCCGCTGCAATTCTCCGTGCCGGTGCAAAAGCAGATTGCCTCCCTCGACCCGGAGCTTCCAGTTGCCAACGTTCTCACTATGGATCAGATGATCGGGGAATCGTTGGGCGATGTCAGCCTGAGCGCGAGGCTGGTGCTTGCCTTTGCTATTCTGTCGCTGATTCTTGCCGCGGTGGGGTTGTATGGAGTGCTGTCCTACCTGGCCGCGCAACGAAACACAGAACTGGGAATCCGCATGGCGTTGGGCGCGCAACGGGATCAACTTTTGCGATTGATGCTCCTTGACGGCCTGGGCCCGGCGCTGTTCGGGCTCGGGCTTGGTCTGGTTGGTGGCATCGCAGCGACCCGCATCTTCCAGTCGATGCTTTACGAAACGAAGCCTCTCGATCCCGTGGTTCTCTCCGGCGTGGTTGCGACGTTGCTGGCGGTCGCGATTCTGGCCTGCCTGGCTCCCGCATGGAGTGCTTCCCGGTTAGATCCCATGCAGGCATTGCGGAACGAGTGATTCTCTGGAGACGAACAACTTGCATCCTTTTCCGGGGACAGGAACTTCGACTGCCGAGATCTTCATATTGTGAAGCTGGCAGCGCAATCGATGTTTCGTGATGCCATGAAGTTCGGCAAGGATGGAAGCATCTATCTAACGTGCCGAAAAGCGCTCAAGGTCGCTGGTTGAAATGAGTTTTGCGAAGCCATTGTGATAATCATTGGGGCTGGTCAGAAGACCCCGCTTCACGAGAGCGCGAATAACTTCCGCTCTTGTTGTCAGAAGCGTGGCCGCCTCTCGAAACGAAACAAATCCACGGTGTGGGATTGGGATGTCGATCTGTGGTGGCCGATACTGGCGCAGATCGTCGGAGCGAAACAGATAGCCCATGATTCCCCGGAACGCGCTTGTATATCCCACCGGCGAAAGCTTGGCTTCAATGACAGCGCGGATAACGGAAGGAAGCCCGATGTCCCGTCCCAGATAATTCTTGAGCGCATGGCGTAACGCGATTGTCGAACCGGGGTCAATGTCAGTACACGTTTGGGATTTCCATTTGTCGAAAGCATTCACGATTCTCATGACGTCATCACGGCGGAACGAAAAGCTGTTGGAGAGGGATCGATCGACGCCCTTGGAATATCGAATGAGTCCGGCTTGGACAATCTCCATCAGTGTTTCGTGCTTCAATCCCAAAAGGCGCTTCAGTTCCGGCCCTGACATATAGGATGCTCTCTCGCGTTCGCGCATTGCGACCCAGTCGCCGAGCGATTCCCTCCATATCCAGCATTCGGTGCGGTGCGTCCCGGTATTGACGAAGATTCCTTTGATCTCGCGCCGGCGCACAAGACAATTGATCAGTCTTTTCGTGACACCATAGACCTTCTGCCCTTCACTCGCAGTGATCCATTTCGTGCTCGTTCTGAGAGCACCCGAGAACCAGCGATGCTGACTCCGCACCAGGCCGTTCCAATCCTCGGCTACGAAAGTCTCAAACGCATCGTGAAGAAACCCGAATTCCTTCCGCGGCAGAACGTCGAATAGATGGCGATAGAAATTGCCGAAAACTTTGTGAAAGTTCAGACCAGAAGGGCCGTTGCGCGGCTCATCCGCCATCCGGCGCAGTGTGTCTTTAAAGGATCGAGGCCAGTCCATCAACATAGCCGTTGCGCCGATTCCTATCCTGGTCGCAATATCGAGTTCAGCGAAGGGACGGATCTGCTTGCGACGGATTCGCCCGTTTTCGTGAACCGATCCAAGAAAGCGAATCAGCCGCAGGGTAGCATCGAGTGACAGCTTCACTTGATCTGGCAGAAGATTGGCGTGCTTAACTTCGGCTTCACACGCTTCTCGACGGATTCCGGCAGCACTCCAGATTGCAGCATTGATCGTTACCAAGGGGTCTTCCGCTTTTTCAGGTTCCACTTCGCGCAAGTCTTGACGGCACCGGCATTCGTGCACGGCCCGACGGTGCCAAGTCAGCTTATGACGACAAGACGGACACCGATCAATAAGCAAGCAACGATGAATGGGGCAGGCCGATACCAATTTCAAATCCCAAACCGCCCACCAAGTGGGGTTGTCGCGAAGGCACCCAGGGCAGATTCGAGGTCGAGCGTAGTTCAGTTGATGGGCTCCTATGATTTGGCCCAGAAACGCTCGGCGCTCGATTCGCCCCGTTACCGGTATGTAGCACAGGCGGCGCCATTCGGATACGTCAAGGCGAAGGGCATGGGCGAGTTTACGGCCTCGTTCTGCGAGCTCAAATCCTCCTGGCGGTATTCCGGCCAGATCTGCCAACCACCGAGGTCCGTCATAGCCATGAGCATGGGCAACGCGACACAAATAGCCAAGCGGACTTTCAAAGGGCACTGGATCGACCCTGAAGAGTAGTCGTCCGAGGGGTTGTCTCGCATAAGAGGACCGTGGTGAAACTATCGGTGTCATTGTTATTAGGCGTGGAGTTCGACTCGGGTGGAATAGTGCCTGCCATGCATTCGCGGATCGACCGCCGTGGTCCTGCTCGGTATTTTCACTGGAGGCGCCTTGTCCGGATCAAAATCATCCAGAAATGGATTGGGACAATCAAGACGTTCCGCCCAGACATTGACGGCATACGATTGTGCCAGGGTTTCAAGGGTGATTTCTCGCAGCGGCCGAGAACTGGCAAGCCGTGCTGCGCCGCGAATAATCTTCATGGTGTAGCCAATCAAGCCGAAAGAGCCATAGTGCATCCGGAATGCCATTTCAACATCGGAGAGCACCGGCATGGTGAACTCAGAGAGTTGCTCCTGGACCGCACGAAGAAACGCCCGATAGACTGTGCGCTCCTCTTTGTTTTCCCAGCGAAACGCGCCAACTCGGACGTTGGCGCCGAAACGACGGCGCAGTTGTTCGTTCTGCCGAAGCACTTCCAGACAGCGCTCCAAACCGAGCACGACGATAGCCAGTTTTGCCTCCTCTACTTGTTCCTTCAGCCAGTCTGCAACGTCATTTGGAATATTCGCTTGGCGAACATCGACAAAGTGTTGAAATTCATCGAGAGCCAGCAGACGCACATGACACTGTTTGAGCAATTCGCGCAGGCGGATGCTCTTGCTGACTGTGTTTCCACGCGACCATAGCGGATCGCCCAGCTTATACAGCAGAGTTTCGGCAAGGCTTTTCACCGTGGGGCGAGCGGGGATTTTGGCAAGCAGTACCGGTTGCTCGGTACCCCACTTGTGGTCTACGCGGGGATGCAGATGCGCAAAATACGAAATGATCGTCGTCTTGCCGCTACCGCTCTCGCCAACAATTGGACAGCAAGCCGGTTCGGCAGTAGTGCCATAGCTGTCAAAGCATTCTTGGATGCGCCGAACTGCGGTCGTAAACAACGGATACTTCACCAATACCCGTTCGGAGCAGTCCATCACTTTATGCTCCCTCCACCGCAGGTACGTCTCTTTCCGAGCCTGCGTTGGAACTAGGCGGATACGGCAGGTCTAAATTGGCCTCGAATACCGGAAGGAATTCGTCGTCCTGAAAGGGGCCGGGTCCGATCGCACACGGAAGATCCGCAGATGCGGGCTCTTGTTTCTGTGCTGTAAACACCGACGGTGGATTATCCAGAGCCTCTGTTGTTGAAGAATATGGTACGGGTTCAGATAAGAAACGTGCGTGGCGCTTGCGGCCACGAGTCGATTTGAGATGGAAGTCACGATCGATCAGCGCGCGGATCTCGGCCTTCGCTTGGGCCAATGCCAAGATGTCTGTTCGAGCATTGAGCCGCTCCTGGGCATAGCGACGGATGACCTTGTGCTGCCATAGCGACAGCCGGTTGGCATATGTCTGATTCAGGGCGGGCACCTGAATGTAGCTCCCTTTATGCGGGTCCAGGAGATTGATATGGCCCAGGTCGCTGGGATCGAACGTCAACTCGGCCTCGAAACTGGTGCCCATTCGTCGCCGCAGTTCTCCTAGTTTCGATGCTGTTATACTTCAACCCTTCAAGTTCCACGCCATAATGGAAAACGACTCTCTGTGCTCTCATGCCCAAGACGGTATCCAGTGCAGCAGCACTCGGCGGCAGCGGTGGCGGTAAGCCGCTGGTTTCCGCTCGCCACTTTTCAGCCGGCAGTTCCTGAATGCCTCGGTGCGGTGTCTGCAGATACACGTCGATAATCCATTTGTGCAGAATCTCGCGGAAGGTGCTGAGCATTACAACCGCGTGCTTACAGGGATCGTATTCATCGCGTTCCAGAATGCCGCTGAATGTTGTTCCCGGTTCTCCGTGCATGAGATCGCGATTCATGGTTCCCTGAAACCGCTCAAGTGCGCCCTTATACCAAGGGACAAGAACCTTTGCATATTGAATATCGACGCCGATCTCGAGACAAGCATGTTCAAAGTGGGTCGAATGGAACTCCGGAGGGTTATCGACGACAAGGAGTTCTGGGAGACCATAGCACTCCCAACGATTCTTGACCGAAGGAAGGTCTCGCGAAACATAGGCCTTGGGCAGAATGGCATGCTTCAAACACCGCATCACCGCAAAGCAGCTGGGTGGCTCGAAACCCGTGTAAAAGCCGATCGGGCATCGAGTGTATTCATCAAGAGCCGTTGTAATTGTGGGCCTCCCCAACGGCAACATGCTGTCATCGTCCACGACAATTATGTCGGCGGGTGTGTGGTCCATGGAGACACGCTGCAAGGCGCGAGACGTGTCAGGTCCAGACATCGATACCCTGAATTCCATATCGGCGCGCCTTTTCCCATAACGCGCCAGCTTCAGTTCATACGGTGTCCTGCGCGCAATTTCGCGGTAGATAGTTCTCTGGCTTGGCGACGGGAGTCTGCAATCCATCGGACGGAACGTGTTTTCGTTGTTGAGGCGGTGCAGGATCTCCAGATGTACTTCGGGTACGCGCTTGCGTTCCGGCGTCATGTACAGATCCAGGATCGCCTGGTCGATAATCGTTTTGACTTCCAGAGGCATCCTCGGGATCCGGTTGCCACGATTGGCGTGCTGGAGGATGATCGCGCGTATATCGCGACCTGCCGCCAGCCATTTGCGATAATCTCGACAGGCAGTGCGCCAACTGGGCGGCTCTCTGTCATCAATCTGTTCCGATACCGAGCGAATGAGCGGCTCTATTGTTCTCTCGGTAACAGCCATCGGCTGCCGCCGATCGATCTCTTTGACATACTGTAAGCGAACTTGCGCCACGGCGACCAGTTCCGGCGGATAGGCAGACAGATCGCGTTCTAGCTTCTTCAGCAGCTTGCCGGGAGCAAGAAAATCGCCGTCAATCTTCGGAACGAAGGCGAGCTTCTTGGTGGCGAATAAGTCCAGCAGATCAGATGTTGTGAATGTACGCCATTCTCCCGTGGCTGCGTTTTGAAGCTGCCAGTTGCTCTCAGGCAATCGCCGGAGCATCAGAAACTCGTCCGGCCCGATCTTTACGGATTGTCCGGCTCTAAATGTGTATCGCGGCATCCATCCTCCATGCGCAGTTCGATGGCTGCACGCCATGGGGAGGCGACGGCCAAACCTGCGGACCAATAGGCGCGGTGCTTACTTCTGAATCCAGCGTGATCGGTTCCCACCAGTTAAGGTGCAACGTGCCATCCAGAACCATCCGAAGGATGCTCTGAATGGCAATGCCTTGACCCGCTGAGAATACGCGCAGACGAAATCTGGAACCCGCAACAAATGCTAGCCGGATCTTTTCCCGTTCGACGGGCATAAGCGTGACGCATCTATAGCGGAGCATCAGGCCGACGTTCGAAAGGCGAGGCTCTGCGGAAATCTCGGATCTTCGCCACACCCGGAAGTGAAATCCGTACTCAGCAAGGAGTTCGCGTATCAGCGCAAACCGTTCCTGATTTGCTGGCAACGCTGCTTCGACGTCATCCTTAACTTCCACAATTTCTCGGTGCGAACCCCACGCAACCAGAATGTCCGGTGTGTAACGGTGTTTGGCTCCGTCGTGGTGATATTCGAGATGGAACGGTTGTTCTTGCCACCCAGTGGCGCGGCCGGTCGCAAGCAGTACCTGAAATCCTTTGAGCTCATTCTGCGATTCGGCATGACGTGACCGCCCGCTGAATGCGTCGGCGACCTTGCCCTGCACACCCGACTTCGACCGGCTCACAGGTTCACGGGCTCGCTTCAAATCGAGGAACTCGATCGAGTCGTTGAGCTCGTGAGACGAACAAAGTGTAACTTTGCTACGTCGAGGATCCAGGCCGTTGAGTCCGTACATTTTGCCTCCGTGCAGCAGAGCAAAAGTCGTACCTCGTCCCGTGCGCGATGCCGTCCTAGAATAGGATTGACATATCCTATAAAAGGAAGTACAACATGCATCAGTAGGAATGTCAAGACAAAAGGGCCGCTAATCATGCCGCCGCGAGCACGAAACATTTACAACTGGATCGGTGACCGGGTCCGAGAACTTAGGACGAGATGGGGAGGAGCCGGCATCAGTCAGGAAGAACTGGCGGAGGCAGTAGGAACCACGGCCAATACTATTTCCCGATGGGAAACGGCAAGCTACAGGCCGTCGATCTCAGACCTGGAAAAACTGGCTGACTTCTTCAAGGTACCGATCACCGCATTTTTCCCTGTCGTTCAACTCTCCTCACAGCTAGATGACTTGCTTACTGCCACCCGCGGTCTGGGCAAGGAAGATCTGGAAGAGGTGACGCTCTACGCGCTCTTTCGAAGAGCGCGCCAATCAAAATCCCGAAAATAGGAAATACCCATCCCAACGAAAGGATAGGTTGCCGTTCTTGGCATTCTATGTCACGAATTGCGTCGATTTATGTCACGAATTGTGTCGAGAATGTCAGCAATTGCGTCAGCCTACAAGATGTCATTGATGAGCACCCTGAAAGTTGAAGCCCTGCAGCGCGAATTCTTCTACAACGGAACTCGTATTCCCGATCCGGCTCCTAATCTTTCCGTCGAGCAGGTGCGAGAGCTGCTCACGGCGACATGGCCGGAGATTGCGACGGCGACGCTTACCGGGCCTGAAGACACCGGCAACGCGCTCCGCTACACGTTCACACGTGCCATCGGATCGAAGGGATAGCCGTGCGCCGCCTGCAAAAGCGCGCGGAGGAACTGATCGCCGCGTTCCGGGCCAGGGCTGCTGCTCCTCCGAATCGGCAGAATCAGCTTCTGGTGAGGCACCTCCGATGCAAAGAATCTCTCGAACTCTCGGACGCCGTGACCAGCGCGCTTGCTCCCTTTCACGCGGACAACGTGCGGACGTTGCCGGCGCCCACGGAAATCCTGCCGCCCCTCCAGTAGCGGCTCTGGCTCCGGCCTTCGCCCAGGCACTGCCATCCTTGGATCGTCAGCCGGCCACCTACAGCCATGAAGTCAACGGCGAAATGCTCTACGTGCTATGTGCGACTCTCGCCCGCATGGGGCTGGGCACACCGGAGGTGTGGACCGAGTGCGGAGAGGACCCGCTTGCCTTTGCCCAGCGCTCCATTGTGAATCGAATCGGCGCCGATACTATTGCGCTGCTCGAACGCACCGTCGAATATCACCTCGAAGTGACAGATGTGGTGGGCGCGGACAGCGCAGGCCTCAACACGGGACAGCTGGCGATCACCATTGACTGCGGCGGATGTGGGTATCTCAAGATTGGTCCGGCGTTGCGGGCTCTCGAATCCGAGGAGGACGGGTTGGGCGCGGCCTTTTACTGGACGCTCATCCGTTCGCTCTACCGCGTGATGCGGATCTACGACCACAGCGATGCGCAGGCCTATGAGGAGAGTCTGATCGAGTATGCCCGGGAGGACGACCCGGCCAATCGGGACCAGTATGAATTTCCCGAGGTCGAGAAGGCATTGCCTGAGTGCATCCGCAGGAGTCTCAAACACAAATCGGAGCAACGGCGTCTCGATTACCGGCGACTGCTCTGGCGTCACCGCGATGGACGATACGGGAACTGGATTGGGCACGTCGAGATGATTGCGAAGCTCGCCAGGGTCAGGGCGAGATCCTTTAAACCCTCGGATTTCGACGGGTACTACGATGAACCGCCCCTGCCGGCGCTCCTGATCGTCTTCGAAGAGCATGACGCCGTCGCGGCCTGCTTCGATGAAGAGAGCCAGCACATGCTCGAGGGTTCGGCGGAACCAGCCTTCTGTGCGGTATTCACCCTCGACAATGCGGAACAGTGCTCTGCTGCGATGCGTACCGCTGAGCGGTTTGTGCTCATAAACCGGTCGGTCTGTGAGCTGATCGAGGACATACATGCCTGGGAGAAGAACGGAAATGAAAGTCGAGATCGCGATCGGGGAGATGCATCGCTTCGAGCTGCGTGATGCGCTGCTCATTTACCGCGAGAATCGGCGCAGCTTTATCACACGGCATGAGGTGACGACTCAAAAACAAGGGCCGCCGGTACTCGGGCCGGCGCAACCGCTGACGACCGCGTTCGTCGAGGATCTGGCCGAATCGCTGTCCGGCAGCGCAGCCGCCGAAATTCTTCCTGAAAATGTTCTGTCAAAGACAGACCGGATGATCGCCTGGTGGACACCGCGGCGTCTCTGTCGGATGTTCTTTGAGAATGCCGAAGGCAAGGCGCAGCAACTGAATGGGAGGGTTTTTCCTCAGCCGGCGCTGGTGTGGAGGGTAGCGCAGGGGGACCTGAAGATCCGGGCGCTTTGCGACAACAAGCGGCCAGACGCTGAAACCGTGCTTGCCGTCGCTCCCTTCTGGAATCTCTCGAACGACGGACGCGTGTGCCTCGGATCGATGCGCTGTCCGGAGAGTGCTTCTGTTGGTTCGATCGAAGCCTGGGAGCAGGGGTTCTACGAA
This sequence comes from Acidobacteriaceae bacterium, assembly GCA_030041435.1. Classification (GTDB taxonomy): domain Bacteria; phylum Acidobacteriota; class Terriglobia; order Terriglobales; family Acidobacteriaceae; genus Palsa-343. The sequence continues at coordinate 13,357 of JASHNW010000105.1, read as the reverse complement.
AGTGCGTTCACGCACGCCAATGTGGGAAGAGTCACGCGCCACAAGGGCGGTCACGAAGCTCTGTGGGCCGAACTTCGAGGCGGGCGGCGGCCGTTTCCCACTGACGCCCTGATTCGGCTGCCGCAGACGCTCGTGCAATTCATTCGGGAAAGGTAGCGACCGATGTGCGCCGAGCACTCCCTTTCCCGCTCTTGCCTCAATCCGCCCTTAATGCATGGATGGGTTCGGTGGCCGCTGCTCTGCGCGAAGGCAACCAGCACGCCACCCATGCCGTTATGAAGATCCCCAGCGTAAACGCCGCATAAGTCAGCGGATCGTACGGACTCACGCCGAATATGAGCGCCTGCATGAGGCGCATCGCGGCAAAAGCTGCCACCAGCCCGCACGCGGCCCCGATCGCGGTCAGTAGCATTCCGTCGCGCACAAACATGTTCAGAATCGCTCCGCGCTGCGCTCCCAGCGCCATCCTTATCCCAATCTCCCGGGTCCGCTGCGTCACCGAATAGGAAATCACACCGTAAATACCCACAACGCCCAGCAGCAGCGCCATCATTCCCGCAATGGCCAGCATGACCAGCGTGAACGAGGTTCGCGCCATTGACTTTGAGTAGTAGTAGCCCACCGTGTTCGGGTCGGCCAGCGGCAGGCTGGCATCGACCGACCAAACAACGCGCCGCACCTCATTCATGAACGCTTGCGAGCCCGCCTGGTTGCTCCGAATCACAAACGCGACTCCGCGCTGCACGCGCTCCTTCTGGGTATCAAAGTTGTTCATCATAAGCGGCCAGTAAACCGTGGTGGGAGCCTTTTTCTCTACGCCGTCCTCATGCAGATCACGCACGACACCTGCAATCTGCCGCCAGTCGTCGGCCGAACCGGTGCGGATCCGCTTGCCCAGCGCGTTTTGCGCGCTGCCCCAGTACTCTCTGGCGAAATTCTCTGAGACGATGGCCACGGGAAGTTTGTCGTAATTGTCCTCCCAGCTAAAATCGCGTCCCGCGATCAACTGAGTCCCCATCGTCTGGAAGAACCCGGGCGAGACCCAGACGAACCGCCGTATGGGAGGGATCTCGCCCTCGCGATAGGTTCGGTCCTGGGCGTAGATCAGATCGTTCGAGTTATACCCGCTCATGGGCACGGCACTGGTTAGCGCTAAGGATTGCACTCCGGGTAGCGCCGCCAGCCTGTTCATCATGTCCTGATCCATATGGATCAGCTGGTCGCGGTTTTTGTCTGGAATCTGCGTCTCTGGGACCCAGATGCGGAACGTCTGAAGCATATGTGGAGCGGTGAATCCCGGATTGACATGTTCGAGAGCCCGAAAAGTCCGAATCATCAATCCCGAACAGATCAGCAGCACCAGCGCCAGCGCGACCTGCACCACTACCAGCGTGCTCCGCACGCGATGCCGTTCCCGGCTCTGGCTCTGGCCTCGGCCGCCCTCGCGCAATCCGGTATTCAAGTGCCTTCCGGCAAACTTGAACACCGGTATCAGCCCGATCAGAAGCCCCGTCCAGGCCGCCAGCGCCAGCGTGAACAGCAGCACGGGAAGATTGATCCCGATCTCATGTATGCGCGGCAGATCCGGAGCCATCGCCACAAGCGTCCGGAGCCCCGCATATGCGAGGCCAAGCCCAAGCGCGCTGCCGATCAGGGTCAGGGTCACGCTCTCCACCAGCAGATCGCTGGCGATCCTTCTCCATCCCGCGCCAAGTGCGGAACGGATCGCCAGTTCCTGCCGCCGCCCCTCCACCCGCACCAGGAGCAGGTTAGCGACATTCGCGCAGGCAATCAGGAGCACCATCCCGATCGAGCCCATCAGCACCCAGAGGACGTTGCCCACATCGCCTACGACGTCCTGCTTGAGCGGATGCAAACTTGTCCTGAAATCCGCGTCCTCAAACAGCTTCTCGCTGTAGCCCTCCGGAGGAGGAAAGCTGCGTATGGCAATCGGAATCAGGCGCTGCAAATCTGCGCTTGCCTGCTCCATCGTTACGCCCGGTTTGAGACGGGCCAATCCCTCGTCGCTGAAATTTCCCAGCTTGGTTTCGCTCTTGTCCCACTGCATCGGCACGAGCAGCGCCGCATCCTCCCAGTTCAGGAAATGAAATCCCTCGGGCAAGACACCGATAATCTCGCGAGACTTCCCGTCCACGGTGATCGACTGTCCGATGACCGACCGCGCGCCACCGAATTTCTTTTGCCAGTAGTCCCAGGAAAGCATGACAGTTTGTGGAGCCCCGGCCGTATCGTCCTGCTGAGTAAAAAGGCGGCCTAACGCCGGCTTCACTCCAAGAATCGGCAGCACACCTTCGGTCACGTCGAGGCCGCGCACATGCTCGGGCGCCCCCGTGCCGGTCACGCTCAGCGAATCGCCGTCATACGCGCCGATGTCTTCGAGCGTCTTGTTCTGGTCTCGGATGGTGAAGTAAAGGAATGGAGCGATATTGAGGTCTTTGAAATTGATTACCCGTGAGCTGAACCAGACCCCGATCAGCCGTCCTGGTTCCGGATAGGGGAGGGGTTTGAGCAGTACGCCATCGACCACGCTGAAGATCAGGGTGGTTGCGCCGATTCCCACAGCAAGTGTGATCAGCGCAAGCGTCGTGAACAGCGGGGTGCGCCCCAGTCTCCGCAATACCTGCCCAGGCCGGTCCGGAAAGAAATGCATCGCCGCACTCCACGCGTGAATTCAGGCACAGATCTCTTCCGGTCCGCGCCTGTATGTACCGCTACGTTATCAAGCGCCCGGAAGTTCCGGCCGAAGACGAGGCTATGTGACGCTCGGGCAATTCATTCAGGGGAGGTAGCGAGCGATGCGCGTCGAGCATCTTCTCCCATCCGGTCTCCTCGGCCGCCGGGCCTTGAGGATTCTGGTGGTTGGCGCGGGTGGCACGGGGAGCGCCATCGTGATGGGGTTGCCGTATCTCCACCAGGCGATGAGGGCCTGGGGGCATCCCTGCGGCCTTGAAGTCATGCTCATGGATGGGGACGCGGTTTCTGAAACCAACTGCGTTCGGCAGCCGTTCTCCTGTTCCGATGTGGGCCAGAATAAGGCGACGGTTCTCATCAACCGCATCAACCTGTTCTGGGGAACCAAGTGGAATGCGCAGCCGGCGAGTTTCGATGAGGCGACGCTTCGATCGAATCATGACCGGAATCCGGATCTCCTCATCGGGTGCGTGGACACGCGGGCGGCGCGCGGCGTCATCGAGAGGAGCGTGTCGAGGAAGTCGAGCTACGTCACCTACTGGCTCGATCTCGGCAACAACGCGTCGAGCGGGCAATATGTCCTCGGCCAGCCGCTCAACGCCAGAAATCGGAGGAAGGCGGAACGGCTGCGAACGGTCTGCGAACTCTATCCGGAGATTGCCGATGCCGCGACCGGCGAAGACCCTCTGCCCAGTTGCTCTGCCGTCGAGGCCCTCGAGCGGCAGGAGCCGTTCATCAATCAGACGCTCGCGGCGAGCGCCCTGGCCATGCTGGCAAGACTCTTCCGTTACGGCAGGCTCTGCTATCATGGCGGATTTTTTAACGCCGCATCGGGGCACGTGACGGGGCTTCCTGTGGATCCCGAACTGTGGTGGCGGGTACGGAAATCGAAGAATAAACGTGCGCGCCCCGGTTAGGTCGACGTCGCGGCTGGCCAGGGAATGACAGCAACCGCGGAAGTCTCGCAGCGACACTGGTCGAACGGAAACCAGGCTTCAGCCGGCTTTGCTTGCTCTCGCAATCGCACGCCATTACACTTACCAGTAGGAGTAATACCATGCAGATTACCAGCAAGGGACAGGTGACGATTCCTCAGGAAGTCAGGAACCGGCTGGGCCTGCTCCCCCATACTGAGGTCGAGTTCGAAGTGAGCGGCGACCATGCCCGGATTCGCAAAGCCAGACCTACGGAAGGATCGGGCGTCCGCGGACAGAGGGCGCTCAGGGCGCTCCGCGGCTCGGCCGATACACGCCTGTCGACGGACGAAATCTTGGCGCTCACGCGCGGAGGCGACCGAAGGGGCGCGAAGGGCAAATGACGACGGTCCTGCACAATCTTGCGGTGCGTTTGCGCAACTGCCGCGGGGTTCTCGTCGACAGCAACGTCGTTCTGGACATCGCGACCAGCGACGCGAGATGGACCGAGTGGTCGGCGCGCGCGCTGGCGGAGTGTGCCGACCATACGGCCCTCATTATCAATCCCATTGTCTACGCCGAGGTATCAATCGGGTTCAGCACGATTGAGGCTCTCGATGCAGCACTGCCCCCGGCCTCTTACGAACGGGAAGCTCTGCCGTGGGACGCCGGATTCCTCGCTGGCAAGGCTTTTCTGAGCTATCGCCGGCGGGGCGGCCAGCGCACCGCACCGCTTCCGGACTTTTACATCGGGGCACATGCGGCCATCGAACGGCTGGCGCTGCTCACGCGCGACGTGGCGCGCTATCGGACCTATTTCCCGAAGCTCGAAATTCTGGGACCTCCGTAGGAACCCGGATCCCTTGCGCGGCGTTCATAGCGGCGTATCAGAGCCTCGACTCCGGTCGCTTACCTTCCGGCGCGCCGGCGGGCGCTCAATGCACGGTGATGTTGCCGCAGCAGCGTTTGTATTTCCTTCCGGAACCGCAATAGCAGGGATCGTTGCGTCCAGGTTTTCGTCCTGACGGGCGAGATTCGGTTTTCTCCATCGCTGCCTCCTGCCTATGGCCGGATCGGAAAAGGTCATAAAGCGCCTGAACCGCAACCGATAGTCCGGCAAGCACCTCTTTTCGCAAGTAGGGTGCCGGCGGAGTCTTCCACGACCGCAACTCCGGGTCAGGGTCGTTTTCATGCGCCAGAGCCAGAACCGGCAGCAGGATGGCAAACCTGTTCTCGTCATCGAAGATCTCGTCCCATGACTCGCGGCAGAGACTGACTCCCCGCAGAAAGCCGCGCGCCCAGCGATTTCCCCGCGGGATTTCCTCGTCTGCTTCGCCAACAAGGCGGGGAATGAAGACCAGGTCCGGGGAAGCCAGCGCCCGGGCGATAAAGTTCCAGTGGCGCATGCCCAGATTCAGGAATTCCCGCAGTTTCGCCTCCGTGGCGAACGGGGCCGGTCGGCCGCCCCAGATCTCATCGAGGTACACGCTCGGAGGAACGGTTACCGGCCCGCAGATGAGCGCCGCGAAGAATCCGTCCATCTCTTCCAAATCCATGGCGTTCTCGCCTGAGAAGCGGCCGAGGATTGCCGCGAGACAGTCATATTCCCCGTCCGTGAGGGACTGATCGAGGGCGAGCCGGCTTACACGACTGGCACGCAAATTCATATCGGCAGGATAGTCGAAGACACCGCCGGAATATTGCGGGAACCCGAAGAGCGTGCTGCCGTCGCCCCACGCCCGGTATTTCTCGAGATCGCGAGCGAACTCAGTCCAACAGACCTTCTTTCGCAACACATCTGGGCCATTTCCCAAGAGCGGCGCTTTACCCCGGCAGGTCCGCTCGCCAATCGTCCCAACTCATCCCGGAGGATTCATTCCCATGTTCAAAGAACTCGCGCCGCTTGTGCGGCATCGCGCAGTCCTGCTCACCATCAGCCACGTCGAAAATGACCTAATTCGAGTGAACGTTATTCCGAAGAAGGTCGCCGACGGTGACAACGATGCTTTGACCACACCGGTCAGTGTCACCGGCACCGTCGAGGATCTCGACCGCGAGCTTCCCCAGACCCTGCTCCATTTCGTCTCCAGCCACCTCGAACTGAAGAACTCGCTCGAACGGGCCAAAGCAGAGATGGACGAGGCTTCGAAAGCCGCGAGAGCCGAAGCGAGAAAGAAGTCCGGAAGCCAAATCACGAAGAAGGATCCGGGCGGGAATTACAGCAAGCCAGCCGTGGCGGCGGAAGCACCAACTCCAGCCAAGGCCGAGCCTCCCACGGAGACGATGGACCGGCGGCCGACGACGCACGGCCTGCCATTGCGGCATCGGAGACCGACGAGGACGAGGAGATTCTCCGGGAAGCGTATGACCAGAGCGAAGGCGAGGAAGGCGACGAAGCCTGAAGAGCTTCTGAAGCCCTTGGTCGTGGACCCCTTTTCCAGGCGAAATCCACAACCCAGACGATGGGCTGTGGCCAACTGCGAGCGAGGCAGACGACACGCTACTCCTATTCATCGTTGGATTTGCAGTACGAGACGGGAACGTCTTCCGGTGCCGCGCAATCGGAGATCTCCCGACGTACCTGCCCGCCGCTCTTTCGTCACCTATTTATTCGCCTTGTGTTCGCCTATGCTTTTATCCATGTTTGAGGGACTGTCAGCCCGCAAGACGTTCGTTGTCGCCTGCAAGAAATGCCGCCGGGACGTCCCGACCGGTGTCGGCGATTTTCCTTTCCAGTCGAATGTCGTCGAGTGTCCGCTCTGTGGCGAGAGGCGTCGTTATCTGCCGTCGGAGGTATTCCTCGGACGGGTCGATCAGTTGGTCAATCGCCAGAAGCGCGCGGGGGCTGTCTGATGTTCGATCCCGATGCACACCTGCCACGAATCAATCGGGGAATGATCTATCTCGGAACTTGCCTGATTGCCGGAATCCGCCTCGCCCGGGAGCGGCAGGTAAACGTGCGGGTGGTGCCCACGCGACAGGCGATCGAAGAGTCAGTGGATCTGGCTCACGAAGTCTATAACCAGGTATTCCGGAAGGTTCCGCAGAAAGTGAAGGAGCTTCACTGATTAAGCATCGACATTCTGATTGCGGCGGAGTGACGCAGCGCGGTTCCCGATCGGCTGCCGGATTCTCCTGGTCCGGGTGTTAATCTCTCGCCATGTGTGGACGATACGGCAGGCGCGCAGACAAGCAGCGGATCGCCGAATGGATGCAGACGCACAACACCAATGTGTTCGATGATTCCTCTTTCGCACCGGCCTACAATGTCGCGCCGCAGAGCCTGCAGCCGGTGGTGAGACTCGACAGCGAGACGGGGCAGAGGGAGCTGACCGTCATGCGATGGGGGCTGGTCCCTTTCTGGACACTGTTGGCGAATTCCACCGGGCCACGAATTCGAGTCATCGATCTTAAGACTGCCCATCGGGCCTCGACCCCATGGTCCCGAATCACTTCATGGAGCCTGTCGAAACTTGTTGGGATGTTTTGTTCGCAACTGCTCTGTATGGAGGCAGTTGCAGCCACCCAGCCGAGCCCTGTAGATATAGCAGGTTCCTGGAGGTCCTGACCAATACATATTCGAGTACAGCGCATCATTCACCACACAGTCACCCGGATGCTGCCTCATGGAGTGTAGGTGACCGTAAGCGTAGCCGTGTTCTGAATCGTCGCCGAGGTGGCCGTCACGGTCACGGTTGATGTGACAGGCGTCTGGTTGCCTCCACCACCGCCGCCACCAGATCCACCACCGCATCCGCTGCAGGCGCTCAGGCATATCAGGCCTGCGAACACGACCAAGGTCAGTACACAAACGTGGCGTCGGCGGCGCAGTCCGAGCCCGAACGCCCCAAAAGCGATCGCGAGAAACGGGGCTGGCCACCAATGCGACGATTCTGCCACATTCCCGGCGGAGCTGGCGGCGACGGTCATCGTTGTGGTGACGAGTCCCTGCGGGTTACCTGTCACGGTCGCAGGAGAGAAGGAGCACGAAGTGCCTGCCGGCAGCCCGCTGCAACTGAAGCTTACTTGTCCACTGAAACTAAATTCCGAGGTAATTGTGACTGTAGTGGAAGCTGACTGGCGTGAAGAAACAGTGAGTGTGCCTGGCGAAATCCCGATAGTAAAGTTTGGGGGAATCGTGTATGTCACCGAGGCCACATTGCTGTTTGTATAGCCTGCAACTACCGCCACCGCCTGAATCGTCTCGGTCTGGTTGACGCTAATGGGCCCTCCATAGGGATTCCCGTGCAGCGGAGTCGGCGTCGAGCCGTCGGTGGTGTAATAGATCGTCGTGTTGGGGCTAGTATCAGCGATCGATGCCTGCACTGCCTGCGTGTAGGTCCCGCCGGACGGACTGAAAGTCGGCGTGGCGACCACACCCAGCGGTTCTATTGTCAGGGACACGCTGTTGCTGTTGCTTTGCGCATAGTTTGTATCCCCGTCGTACTCAGCCGACAAAGTGTACGAGCCTGGCAACTGGATGCCACTGCTTGCGCAAGTCGCATGACCCGTGGAATCGACCGATACAAATCCGCTTGCCGTTGCACACGGCATTTGAAAGGCCCCTGTGGGAACGCCGGAGCCGATATTTGCTGTCACGCCCGCAGTAAACGTCACGGGAGTTCCGTACAAGACGGACGTTTGGGCTGCAGAAAGGGTGGTTGTGGTCGGTATGCCGTTAATCGTCTCGGTCGTGGTTTGCGTGACGGGAGAATCGTTCTGGTCTCCGTAGTAGGAGACGCGGACCGGATTATCTCCGATGGTCAGCAGGGTGGTTGTGCAGGTTGCTGTTCCTGTGCTGTTAACCGCGACATTGCAGAGAGGGCCATAGTCGTTGCTAAATTCCACAGAGCCGGTCGGAATTCCACCACCCGACTGGGGCGTCAGGCTCGCTGTAAAGACAACATTGCTGAGCCGGTATTGCGGGTTCGCGTTCACAGCCAGATTCATGTTCGTCAGCGGAGCGGTCGGCGTCATCTCTGCACCGTCGAATTTGGTGACAAAGGGAAGGAAATAGACAGCCTCAGCATTGATTGGGAAGTTAAAGGGTGCGGTCTCGAATGCGTTCGGGGTCGTGGGAAAGTCGACCGAAGCAGCCTGGCCGACAACAACAAAATTCCCTGAAGAATCCAGAGCGCCGCCCTTAATGCAGTCGCAGTCGTAGGCGTTCTCTCCGTTGGTGCCATAACCGCTGAGGAAGGTCGCGTAGTCGACCGCTGTCGCCGTGCTGTTGAGTTTGGCAACGAATGAGCCGGAGACGCCATTTTCGAGCGAATAGACCTGGTTCTGGAGTGCATCGGGAGTCACCGGAAATGTTCCAATGTCCATCTCGCCGGCCACATAGGCATTGCCCGTGGAATCCACTGCGATTGCGTTTCCAGTAACGCCACCCGCACCCAGACCTGTCGAGTACACGAGGGCCGTTCCAGTTGGGTTCATCTTGACGACGACTGCTCCTTCCCCATCCGGACCGACGACTCCGGGAGTAGGTGGAATGCCTCCGTTCTGTCCTCCCGTCACGTAGGCGTTGCCGGAACTGTCCACAGCAATCGCCTTGAACCAGGCGCCTCCACCGGGGGACGTGCCCACCAGCGTGGCATAGACCGGGGCGCCCCCCGAGCTGCTGAATTTGGCTATGAAGGAATTTGCGGCAACACCGGGACCGCTGCTCACGTACGCCCCTGGCGTTGTCGGGAAATCAGAACCATTCGTGTCGCCTGCGATGTAGGCGTTGCCAGATGCATCCACGGTCACGGCAGGCGAGGAACTCGCCAGCCCCAGATACGTGGAGTAATCGAGGCTGGTGCCGGTGCTGTTGAGCTTGGTGAGGAAGTTTGCGAACCATTGCTGGCTGGCAGCTGGGTTTGTCGTCTGGACTGCGTTTGACGTGGTCGGGAAGTTCGTCGAGTAGGTGAAACCCGCCACCCAGGCGTTCCCTGCGGAATCCATTCCGATGCTAGTTGCCTGATCCTGCCCATCCGTCTGGGGTTCGGGATTGTCGCTGGTGCTGCCGCCGAGAAATGTCGAATACACAAGGGCCGAACCCGTCGGATTGAGCTTGGTGATGAACCCCGTGAACTGTCGGAAATCAGGCTGTTCAGGCACCTCGTCGGAGGTCTGATACGCCCCCGAGGTCACTGGAAAGTCGGGCGATGCGGTGTAACCTGCGATGTAGGCGTCGCCGGAAGCGTCTACAGCGATGGCATTGCCGCCATCCTGCGTGCTGCCGCCCAAATAGGTCGAGTAAATCACGTTGCCGCTCGGATCGAACTTCGTTACGAACGCAACCGTGCCGCCCCTTTCCTGGCTCGTGAAATTCGACTGGAGTGCTCCCGTTGTGATGGGGAAATTCGCCTGGGTTGACCCCGTAACGTAGGCATTGCCGGCTGCGTCCACGGCCACGGCATTGGCTGATCCGCTGGTGGCCACACCCAGGTAGGTCGAATAGGTCAGGATCGGATCGATCACCAGCGGGCGAGTGCGGTCGTAGCGGCCCAGCGCAAAGCCGACGGTATGGCGACCCAGCAGACGGAAGCTGCCTGCGACCGGCGAGCGTTGGCCGTTTCTCTCCTGATAGACGACGGGGCTGCGCAGAGTGATACTGCCGTCGCCTGCAACAATTGTCAGATTTCCCTCGCGGTCGAGGCTCAATCGGCGGGATCCGGACATCCGCATCTGAATCTGCTGCGGATGCCCGCCTGGCGCGACGACGAAGTCGAACTCCAGCTGCTGTTGGTTGCCGTAGTAGATAAGATCCACGCCGGGATAGATCCCTGTATAACGGACCTTCGCAAAAGTGGGAATGGCGGTCTTCCACTTGGTCGGGTCGCTGCCGATCAGGTAGTTGATAGTGCCGGGGAGCCGGTCCTCGCCGTTGATGCCCTGCTGCGGCTTTGCATTTCTGAGCAGGATGGTCAAGATGCTGTCCGCAGCGGCTCGTGCCTCCTTCTCCGTCGACTGCTGGCTTCCCGAAGCGGGCGGCTGGAACTCGAATCCGGTCTTTGGAGCCAGGGACAGGAGTGCCCCTGAATCGCTCAGAGACAGGGTGTACCTGCGTCCGTGGGCAAGGAAAGCGACGCGGCTGTTCATTTGGCCACGGTTGGCCTCGAAGCTCAAGAGCTGATTCGCATAAAGCTCAGCGTGTGAAGGATGAGGCGGAGGCGAGGAAGCGCTCGCTGCCGCGGTAAACAGCAGGAGAACGCACAGCGCAGCCAGACGAAATTCCAACTTGTACCACGATTGCAAAACGCGCGAAGAGCGGAGCGACATGGGGTGAAACCTATGATCTCGTAACACTCGATTTGCCAGGGCACGAGTAATCCCCGCATTGCAACTACGTTTTGAGCCTTGCACAAAAGTGTAGCGGGACTTTCGGCAAGCGACAATCAAAAACTCAGTTAGAGGGAGGTGTTTCTTCGGAAAAGTCCGTTGCTGGCGTCATAGCCGCCGTCACTCCAGTTGTTGACCGTCCTCCGCGACGATGCGCGCCCACACGCCGCAGACGCCTTGTGTGGCCGCCCGCGCGCGAGTCTGACCTCCCCCTGACTCCAGCTTCAGCTGGTACAGCTTCCCGGGTTTGGGTCAGCTGGAGGAGCAGCCGGCGACGTTTGTTGGCCACTCTGCTGTTGGGCCGAAAACTTACCCGTCTGTTTAGTGATCTTTGAGCAGTTGATCCAAGGCTTGCTTATAGCGCAAGTTCTGCGGCAAAAGAACGTCTTGAGAATACGTGGTTTTCCCAAAAATGCTCGTTGCAACAAAATCCTTGCTGATTGATGGGACGTAGAGAAGAATGGAGAATACTTCAGGACACGAGTGCGGAGCACATCCCTCGAATTCAACCCCGTCCTCATTCCCAAAGTCGAACGTCTTCAGTGCACTCGGATAGCTGACATGAAACGAGTCTGGGAGTTTTCCAGAGTGCCAACGTTCCGCAAATTTTCCGTCGCCATTGATCCCAAATACCGAAAGTTCCCATCCATCATCAGCAGAAAATCTAGCCACGCTAATCAAAGGCCCGTGTTCACCCCGTAAGATTTGCAAGCTCTGAATCCGACCTGGCATGTTGGGCAATTGCTGGGCGAAACTTCGCAGTTGGTCAGCGGAAACGCCTGTCTGTGAAGAGGCAGCTTGCGCCCACAGGACGTTGTACTGCAGAGCCAGCAGGCCGCAGACCCAAAATAGAACACTAGAACGAATCCTCATCATGACCTACCTCAGAAACTTTTTATGAAATCGATGTAGCCGCCTACCGTTCCATAGTCTGGATGCTGGGCAGACAATAGTGCACCCCGAACCGCAGGCATTCCACCCTCGTTGAAGAAGTGGCTCGTGCCACCCTGGCCCAAGGTCCATGCCGCAATGCCTAAATCTACATTGCCGTTGAAATGGGAGATATTTCCCGAAAGATTTGTCGCGGCCGCAGGTATTTGGACCTCGAAGTTTCCAATGTCTTTCGGATCGATTCCGTACGCCTTCGGGTCTTGAATTTGGAACAAACCACCGTTGGACTGGGACGGATTCAGACTTGATTCACGCATCCCCAAACCCACAAGAAGATTGGGGTCGAGCTTGTATTTATTACCCGCTTGAGTCATCGCATCTTTAAATGTGGATGCGTCATATCCATACTTTTTGGCAGCTTTGTCAATCGCTTTGTCCGACTTTGATGACAATCCCTGCTGTTGGGCCTGATTGCTTTGCGTTGGCGGCGCCTGGTAGGGATTCCAGTCGCCATCATTCGGTGAAGCCGAATCCGCGCCTACGGGTCCACCTCCGTAGGTCCCCACCATGGAGAAATCGGTTCCCCCGGGACTGATGCCGTCCCACTCCCGTGGGACATGCCCATCCGGGTCTACCCTGGACAGAGGATTATTCCCCACGAAGGCGTACAGGTTCAACGTCTGCGGACTGTTGAAGGTAGCATACGGCACTGCTTCGGCTGCTGCCGCCCAGTCCGGGCTCAGCCAGCGTGCCGCCGTGCTGGCGTAATACCTTGCCCCGAAGTCGTCGTTGCCCGTCTCCGAGTCGTGGATCTTGCTGGTGTAATGGTGCTCCGTGGCATCCACGCTGCATTGCGCCGCGCTGTCGATCGATACAGGCGTCGGATTCGAGTTGCTGCCGCTGGTATTGCCATACGGCAGGCTCGACCATCCCATCAGGCATCCGCCCACGCTGTCCTCCGCCCGCTTCGTCCCCTGCCAGTCAGTCAGCGCAAATACCGTATCGTAACCGTTCTGCGAGTTGGTGTACGTCGCCAGCAGCGCGCCCCCCGCAAACACGTTGGTGTGCTGCCACTGGTTCGAGCCGTTGATCTCGGTCAGCTGCTCTCCTCCCAGACCGAGCACATACTCCGTCGTGACCGTGATCTGCGACTGCGCCGGACAGACATTGTTGGCTGGCCAGCTGGCGAGAGAGCCTTTCGCCACCCGGTTTCCCTCGCCGTCGTAGATGTAACCCCACAAGGGGCCCGCCTCAGTCTTCACCGCACAGATGCGACCCGCCCCGTCGTAGAGATACTGGTTCACGCCGTCGGCGGTCACGTCTCCGGCTGCGTCGTACTGGTAGCCCGCCGGCATCAGGCCAGTCTCCTTTATCTGATTAGACGCATTTTGCAGTTCCCGTTTCCCCGCAAACTGTCAATCGTCAGAGTGTCTCACTTCAGGGGGGCAGTCCATTTTGGCAGATTGGAAACTTCGGGGAAATCGTGCGCGGTTCGGGGCGATGGGGCGGAA
>JASHNW010000104.1 GCA_030041435.1 Acidobacteriaceae bacterium | reverse complement strand
AAATCGGGCCATACTTCATTCTCGCCCTCGACGGTGGGCCCGCCACAGCCTTCGGGCTCGGCTTCGTCTGGCCCGATTTTCCCTCGCAACGCCGGCCGCGCGAAAGTTAATAACAGCCTCTAAGCTCCGGCGATTTCCGGACTCTATGCTCCGTGCTCTGAGCTCTGTGCCCTGTGCTCTGTAACGCCTTCTCGAGGCTCGCCTCGTCCTCTACATTGACGCACGACTGACTGCGGTCGATTTGGCGCATCAGGCCGCAGAGAACTTTGCCCGGACCAACCTCGACAAAGGCCGCCGGACCCTGCGCAATGAGGAGGCGCACCGACTCAACCCAGCGCACTGCGCCGGTGACCTGGCGGATGAGCGCCTCACGCAGTTGCGCGGGCTCGGACACCAGCGCTGCGTCAACATTGATGGCTACGGGAACGCCGGGGACGGCAAATTCCGTGGCGCGCAGCAGCTCCGCGAGGCGATCCTGCGCAGGCTGCATGAGCGCGCAGTGGAAAGGTGCGCTGACCTGCAGCATGACCACGCGCTTCGCACCGCGATCCCTGCACAGCGCTGCGGCTCGCTCTACGGCCGGAGCATCGCCGGAGATGACGGTCTGCTCAGGCGAATTGAAGTTGGCGGCGGAGACGATGCTCTGCGTTGCGGAGGCGGCATCACTGCAGACGCGCGCGGTTTCTTCTGAGCTGAGCCCTAGCACGGCGGCCATCGCGCCCCGGCCCGGCGACACCGCTTCCTGCATGAACCGGCCGCGCTGGCGCACCGTGCGCACAGCGTCGGCGAAGGCCAGCGAGCCGGCGGCGACGTTCGCTGCGTACTCGCCGAGTGAGTGGCCGGCGACGTATGCAGGCGAGATCCCCTGCTCCTGAAGCACCCGCAGCGCTGCGACGGAGACGCTGCAGATGGCGGGCTGCTGAAACTCCGTCAGCTTCAGTTGCTCTTCGGGACCGTCGAAGCAGAGCTTCGAGATGGAGAAGCCCAGAGCGTCGTCCGCTTCTTCGAAGGTGCGGCGCGCGATGGGGAATTTCTCCGCAAGATCGCGCCCCATGCCAGCGTATTGCGAGTTCTGTCCCGGAAAAAGAAAGGCGAGCTTCGTCATAGCCTCTGCCATGATACCCGCTGCGCCGGAGCGGACGGCTGGCACGGTCGGGGCCAGCGAGACCGGGGAGGAGGGAATTATGTCGTGAGACGACTGAAAACAGGTCGTAGAGCGATAGAAACGGCCGAGGGGCACGACCAGGACGGGGTTGTGCAAAAAGGTTTAACTTTTCGCGGGGGTTGTGCGTCTATAAAACAGAGGCGCGCGGGGCGCTGCGCATCTGTTGACGCTCCTTGCTGCCCTCCATGAAAGCCCCGGTGGTTCGTGGGTCCGCCGGGGCTTTTCTTTTTCCGTTCTGCAGAGTCGGATGCTAAGCCGATGCCGCGAGGTTAGCCGGGCGGGCTGCGGCTGCCGTGCCGGGGGCTGCATTGTGATGGGTGAGCCGGTGCACGAAGTGATAGGGTGGCCACGGCCCGGATAGCTGCATCTGGCAATCTTTCATCAGAACGCTCGCGCTGGAGTACTTGTTCTGGTAACGCTCCACGCTCGCGGAATCGATCAGATGGGCAATGTCCAGCAGCATCTTGCCTGTGTCCATGCGCCGGCAGGTGACTTCTTCCGCCAGCGGGAGGAACATGCGATGCATCTGGACGGAGACAGCGCGCGCTTTGGTCTGGCGCTCGCGCTGCAGGGTCGCGTTTTCGCGCAGATTCGACAAATAGGCCTTGCCCACCGTGGGCAGGGCAGCCGCCGGCGCATAGCGCCGGATCTGGTCGCGGCAACAGTCGTCGAGCATGACTTTGAGGTGCATCTCAGCCTTGCCGCGCAGCCGTTCGATGTTGGTGAGAAACTGCCGCTGGTTCGATCGGATCGAGCGGCGCAACGCTTCGTCGTCGGCAAAAACCGTTCCAAAGCGGAAAGGAAGGACGGTGGAGGTTTTGAAGCAGTCCGCGATCACCCGGGCATGCTCCATGCCGGCTTGCTGGTTGAGGTTGTCGGAGGAGGAATATTCGCTGACGATGACTGCTAAATCACTGGCTGGGTAGAGGAAGATTTGATTTCCCTGGATTCCGGTAACTGCTTCCATCGGAATCGGCTTCCGGTGGCGAAGCAGCTCAGGAAAGGCCTGTCTTTCGGTTATACAGTAGGCATACCACGCCATATTGGATCGCTCCGCACGCTGGTTTGGGAATGTGATTCGGACAACAGCTTTTCGGGGATGGACATGGCTTCTTCTTTTGGCGAGCCCGCAGGATCCACGAACTCCACCAAACTGACCCGTATGCTAGTCCTGCGTGTAAACGCCTGGCAACAGCCCTACGCTGGTCCTGGCCGGTGGTTAGCGGAGGAAAACAAATCTGCTTTCATGAAGTGAATAATAATTCACATTCATCAAAATCGCTGCACTGAGGTAATCTTGCCAACTTCTGCCAGCAGGAGATCAGGGGGCACTCAGCCCCGCCAATTGCTCAGGAAGATCAAGATCCAGCGCACCGTCGGGCCAGGCCAGGGTTTGGACGCGGGAGCCGTACTGGAGAATGAGGTTCCTGGCTCCGGAGTCGCCCTCGGCAGCCAGTAACTCCGGGAAGAGCCGAGCCGCAAAAACGGCTGGCACGCCAGATTTGCCGGCATAGAGAGAGGCGGTGATGGGCGCGGCCCCGTGCGTGTGTCGATCAAGCAGATTCGAAAGATGCTCCAGGTTCAGGCGGAGCTGGTCGCAGACGAGGACCAGGACTCCGGCGGGGTGGGTCTGGGTTTGGCTGGCAGCGGCTACGCCGCGACGCAGAGAGGAACCCATCCCTTCCTTCCACTCGTTGTTGACGACGGTCTGGACTTTGAGCCCCTCAAGCTCGGTCCGCATGCGTTCGGCTTCAAATCCAAGGACGACAAAGACCGGCGCACAACCGGCCTCGACGGCCAGGCGGGCGCTGCGGCGGAGCAGAGATTCGCCGGCAACCTGAATCAGTTGTTTGGATTGTCCGAGACGCGTAGATGCCCCGGCGGCGAGGAGGACAGCGGCGATTTGTGGCGACCCGGGCTCACGGGCGGCGTCAGGCATGGGTCAGCCGGACGATGGAGAGCTTCTTCGCCTCGCGTCCGGCGAAGACCGCCTGAAGCTCCGCTGCGATGGATAGGGCGATGGCCGACGGAGAGTGTCCGCCGAGATCCAGGCCAATGGGCGCGTGGAGGCGGGACAAACATTCTTCCGCGGTGAGGCCGAGACCGGGGGCAATCTCCGCGGCGAGGCGCTCGGTGCGCTGCCTTGGCCCCAGGATACCGAGATATTTCAGGCCGAGCGGCACAAGGGCGCGCAGGACTGCTCGATCCTGCTCGTAGCTGTGGGTCATAAGGACCGCGGAAGAGGATTCAATCGCAATTGCGGCCAGCGCGTCACGGAGCGGCTGAACCCGCGCCGCCCTGGGAAAGCGGTCCGCGCGGGCAAGCTGTGAGCGGCCATCGGCCACGGTGACATGCCAGCCGAGCGCGGAGGTGAAGTCGACGAGAGGCTGGGCATCGTCGCCGGCGCCGAAGATGAAGACAGATGGCGGCGGGGCCAAATACTCGACGAAGAAATCTCCCTGAGGACCGGTTACGCGCTGCGACGCGCGGGCCTCCCGCGCCTGGGCCGCCAAAACGGTGGAATCGCCGGCAGGGGTACCCCTTGGCTCGCGCACGTACGTGATCTCGCCACGCTCACTCACGATCAGTACGGTTCCTGGGGATTTTGTGCCGATATCGGTTACGACGATCCAGGGTTTGCGGTCTTCGACGCTGCTCCGGAGAGCTTCCATGGAATGCGTAGCTGCATCGCCGCGCTCGAGCAGGACGATTACGGTTCCTCCGCAGCCAAGGCCGTAGGGCATGTCGCCGTCGTCGTCGAAAAAGCTGCTGTAGCGCTGGATGGCCGGACCTTGCGCGGTGAGCCACCACGCTTTTTTCGCGATCTCGGCTTCGAGGCAGCCACCGCTGACGGTGCCCGCACGCCGGCCCGAAGCGGTGAGCAGCATGCGCGCCCCGGGGCGGCGATAGGCCGATCCTTCGATGGCCACAACAGTCGCGAGGCAGATTTCTTCACCCGCGGCGCCGACGCGTCTCCACAGATCGAGGATTTGGCCCACTTCCGACATGCGGCTACCGCAATTGTGACAGACTCCCGGGCTCAGGCGATTTTCTGCTGCGAACCCGCCATTAGGTTTTCCACCCGCACCGGCAGCCTGCGCACGCGCACGCCGGTTGCGTGATAGACCGCTGCTGTGAGTGCCGGAGCCACGCCGGCCAGACCGATTTCGCCGATGCCGCGCGCGCCGTACTCGTTGAGATGCAAATCAGGATACTCGACAAAGATGCAGTCCAGATCGGGAACATCGGCATTCGTCGCGACCAGATAGTCAGAGTAGTTGTTATTCAGCGGCTTGGCATTGCGCGGATCGTAGAGCGTTTCCTCGAAGATGCCCATGCCGATGCCCATGACGACGGCGCCCAGGATCTGATTGCGCCCGGTCTTCTGGTTGATGATGCGGCCGGCGTCGATGACCGTGAGGCCGCGGCTGACGCGGAGGCGCGCGATTCCGGGGTCCCAGGTGACCTCAATGAACTGCGCACCGAAGGAGTGGGAAGAATACCGGTGCTCGTCGCGCGGATCGGGCGCGGTGCGCGCTTCGGCATCGAGCGCGGCCAGGCGTGCTCCGGCGATGATTTCTCCGAAGGGAACGCCGCTCTCCGGCGGCCGGTCGGCCAGGTGAATGCGCCCCGCGGTCATGGCAAGCTTCGGCGGATCTCCGGCGGTCTGCGCATGGTCGCCCGGGTAGAATGGCGATCCGGGCGTCTGCTGCGCCACGGCGATGACGCGGCCGATCGCGCCCTGGGTCGCCTGGTCTACGGCGGGCAGCACGGTCGCGGTGGCCGTCGAGCCACCAGAGGTGGGGCCGTCGGGCAGCGAGCTGTCGCCGAGCACGACTTCGATTTTGTCGATGGGGATGCCCGTCTTCTCCGCGACCACCTGAGCGAAGACGGTATAGGTTCCGGTGCCGATATCCTGGGTCGCGCAACTGGCGCGGGCGGTGCCGTCCGCATTCAGGCGGACGCGCACGGTGGCCGAGCCGCGGCCGGCGTGCCAGGTGGCGGTGGCCATGCCCCAGCCCACGATCTCGTTCCCGCGCCGCATCGAGCCTACCTGAGGCGTGCGCCGCGACCATCCCCACTTCTCCGCGCCAGCCTGGTAGCACTCGCGCAGGCGTTTGCTCGAGAAGGGCCGCGGGGGGTCGTAGCTCTCGTCCTGCTCGGCGTAATTCTTCAGCCGCAGATCAAGGGGATCCATTTTGAGTTGGACGGCGAGCTCATCGAGCGCCGATTCGAGCGGGAAGAGCCCGGAAACGATACCCGGTCCGCGCATCGGCGTCGGCGTGCCGATATTCATGGGGATAAGCTGCTGCTGCGTCCCCACATTCGGGCAGCTGTAGAGCATACTGGTGACGCCGATGCAGTTCTCCACAAACGTGTCGACCAGCGAAGTGGGCTGCTGCACGTCGTGCTCGATCGAAAGCAGCTTTCCGTCCTGCGTCGCGCCGATTCGCACGTGCTGGTGGGTGAGCGGGCGGTGGCCGACGGTGGTGAACATGAGGTCGCGCGGCACCTGGACCTTCACCGGGCGCTGCACCCGCCGGGCGGCCATGGCAGCCAGCATGGAGTGCGGCCAGGGAAAGAGCTTGCCGCCGAAGCCTGAGCCGATGTACGGCGACAGCACGGTGACGCGATCGACGGGGATGCCCATCATCTCCGACATGACGTGCTGGTGGTTCACCACGCCCTGCGAAGACTCGTACAGGGTCAGGCGGTCGCCGTCCCACACAGCGGTGGTGGCGTGCAATTCCATCGGGTTGTGGGTTTCCGTGGGAATCTCGTAGGTCTGGTCGATCCTGACAGGCGCGCGGTCGAAGGCCTGGACCGCGTTGCCGCGGAGGTAGTGCAGAAGCGGCGGCTGCTGGGGCGCGGGCGCCGCAGCCAGCGTAACCACGGAGGGGCGGGGCTGATACTCTACCCTGACCGCCGACGCCGCGGCCTGCGCCTGCTCGAAGGTGTTGGCCACCACCAGAGCGACATACTGGCCGTAGTAATAGACCTGGTCGTCCTCGAAGGGCGGGCGAACCTCGCCGGCGCGGCTGTACGGCTCAAAGCGCTCCGCGGGGCGGAAGAGTGGGTCCGCATTGCCGTGATGCAGGACAGCGAGGACGCCCGGCATGCGCTCCGCTGCGGAGGTATCGATGTTCGCGATGCGGCCGTTCCCGATGGTGCTCCACACCGGATAGCCGAAGGCTACGTTGCTGGGGGAATGGTCGACTGCGTATTGTGCCGCTCCGGTGACTTTCGCGCGGCCATCCACGCGGGTGACGGGGGCTCCGATGATCGATGTGCTCATTCCGCTTGCTCCCTGAGGAAGAGTGTGGGTTGGTGAGAGGCTGCTATTAACTTTCGCGCGGCCCTGTGGGCCGGTCGTGGGAAAGTTAATAGCAGCCTCTAAGCGGTCTGTGTGGTGGTTTCGAGTGTGCGCACCAGGGCGCGTTTGGCCAGCTCAATTTTGAATCCGTTGTATTGGAGCGGTTTTGCTCCGGCCATAGCGGCGTCCGACGCGCGGCTGAAGGTCTCGGTTGTTGCGGCGTGTCCTTCGAGGGCTCTCTCGGCTTCGCGGGAGCGCCACGGCTTGGTGGCAACGCCGCCGAAGGCGACGCGGG
Source organism: Acidobacteriaceae bacterium (assembly GCA_030041435.1). Lineage (GTDB taxonomy): Bacteria > Acidobacteriota > Terriglobia > Terriglobales > Acidobacteriaceae > Palsa-343. The sequence continues at coordinate 78,567 of JASHNW010000104.1, read as the reverse complement.
CGCGGGTAATGTTACCGCCGCTGATCTGAATGACGACCGCGACCGAGGCCAGGGCAAATTCGTACTGGGCGCGGTCGCGCAGCTTGAGGTAGTGCGAACGGGTGCCGGCGGCGAGAGGCGGAAGCGTGACGTGGGTGATGATTTCGCCGGGGACGAGGACGTTTTCCTTTTCGGGAGTGTCGCCGGGAACGAGGTAGAACTCGTCGAGGGGGATGGAGCGCTCGCCCTTCGGCCCCTGTGTGTGCACGGTCGCTTCCAGCGCCATCATGGCTACGGCCATGTCGGAGGGGTGGGTGGCGACGCAGTGGTCGCTGCCGCCGAGCACGGCGTGGATGCGGTTGAAGCCATCGAGCGCGGAGCAGCCCGCGCCGGGCTGGCGCTTGTTGCAGGCGTAGTTGGTGTCGCGATAGTAGTAGCAGCGCGTCTTCTGCAGAAGATTGCCGCCGGTGGTGGCCATATTGCGCAGCTGCGGCGACGCGCCGGAGAGGAGCGCTTCCGACAAGACCGTATATTTTTCCTTCACCGTCTCATTCCACGCAAGATCGCTATTGCGCACCAGCGCGCCGATGCGGAGCCCGCCGTTGGGCAGGGATTCGACGCGATCGAGCGGCAGGCCGTTGATGTCGATGACTGCGGGAGGCTGCAGCACGTTGAGCTTCATCAGGTCGACGAGCGTCGTGCCACCGGCGAGAAATGTTCCGTTCGCACGCACCGCGCCTTCCACCGTCCGCGCCTGGCTGTAACGAAATACCTGCATGGCTCGAGCTCCTTATGCTGTGCGGTTCCCGCGGGCCTGCTGCACGGCGGCCACGATGTTGTTGTAGGCTCCGCAGCGGCAGATGTTGCCGCTCATGGCTGTCCGCACGGCGTCGTTGTCCGCGCCGATGGGCTCATGGAGCAGCGCGGTGGCCGACATGATTTGCCCCGGCGTGCAGTAACCGCACTGGAATCCGTCGTGCTCGAGAAACGCCTGCTGCACCGCGCTCAGCTCGCCGTGTTGCGCGAGGCCTTCGATGGTTGTGATCCTGTCGCCCTGGTGCATGATGGCGAAGCTGAGGCAGGAGTTCACGCGCCGGCCGTTCACGTGCACGGTGCAGGCGCCGCACTGTCCGTGATCGCAGCCCTTCTTGGTGCCGAAGAGATGCAGGCGATCGCGGATGGCATCGAGCAGCGTGACGCGCGGTTCGAGCATCAGCCGGTAATCTTTGCCGTTGACGTTGAGCGAGACCGGAACCGAGCCCGGACTGGCTGCCTTCTCTTCTTCGTCTGTGCTGGTCTGGGCTCCGTGTGCCAGCGGAGCTGCCGTAGCCGCCACGCTTGCCGCGCCGAGCTGGGCGAGGAAGGAGCGGCGGGAAAAACGGCCGAGGGCCGAGCCACCGTCGCCCGCGGTGCGATTCTGTTCGGACGTTCGATTCGGCGTGGTATCCGCCCGTGACTGTTCAGCGGACGGACGCTTCGATTGATCCATTCCGGCTCCTCCGTTCTTCGTTGATCGTGCTGCTTCGAGGGCGCAAAAACGCACGCGATCGGAATTTGTGATCGTGCCGATTACATTTCTGAGGGCACTGGCCGAAACCCTGAGGAAGCGAGGCTTTACAGCTGCGTGGCGTTGTGTGCGGGCGGCTGATTGGTTTTCTTTCGCCGGCTCAGCACAAATTCATTATCGGTGCTGCGCCGCGTCGCCGTGGCGCGCTCGATCTTGCGCCAGAATGCCACAAAATAATCGATGGCGGAAAGGATGGAGATCGACGCCATATAGTAAATCCCCACCACTGCGATGAGATGCACGGGAACGATGAACCATCCAATGTGCCAAACCTGCCAGCCGTGATCGAGTGTAGCTGCGACCACGGAAACGATCTGAATGACGGTCTTCAGCTTGCCCACGTCACTGGCCTCGATGGTGAAGCCCTCCGTCGAGGCGATGGAGCGCAGTCCGCTCACCAGAAACTCGCGTCCCACAACGACAACGACGATCCACGGCTTCACGACATGCGGGTTGTACTCGACGAGGGCAACATAGGCCGAGGTGATGAGCAGCTTGTCGGCGATGGGATCGAGCAGCATGCCCATAGTGGTAATCTGCCCGCGGTGCCGCGCCAGATAGCCATCGATGCCGTCGGAAATGGAAACGACGATGAAGAAGAGGGATGCGGCCAGTTCCTGCTCGCCGTGCCAGCCACTGTGAGGAAAATGCGGCGAAAGCATCCAGATGAGCACGGGAACGCAGAAGATGCGGCCCATCGTTATGGAATTGGGCAGATTCACGGCCGAGGGCGTCCCTGCTGCCATTATGCACCAGGCCGATTGCAGGCTGATGAGTGAGCGTTGCCTGTCGCGGTCGAGCCTCCGCATCTGATTCTCCCCGTAGCGCGATCCGGAAACCTGGTCGGCAGGGACGCGCCACCTCAGCCAGGTCCTCCGCGAGCAGATCCGAGCCGATCGCCCCGATTGCTGCGGCAACTTGCTGCTGGGCCAATGACCTACGGGCCGGGGGCCTCAGAATCGCAGGCGCGCGCTGACCTGCATCAGGCGAGGCGGGGCTGCTGAGACGATTTGCCCGAAGGTGGAGCTGCCCACGTTGCCCTCGACGGCGGCCGGACCGAAGAACTGGGCGTGGTTGAACACATTGAAGGCTTCGAAGCGCAGAGCCAGATCTTTGCCATCCAGCAGGGTTGTAGATTTCTCGAGCGCGAGGTCGGTGTCATCGGATCCTGGGCCATGAAAGAAACGGCGGCGCGCGTCGCCGAAATCGCCCAGCGCAGGCAGGGTGAAGAGCGCGGTGTTGAAACCCAGACCGGCGTTGGGGCTGTGCTTCAGATTGAGCGGGCCTGGGGTGAAGTTCAACTCATCGGCGCCGTTGTTGTTGACGCCGTTCGGCTGCGTGCCGAGCAGAGACATGTCGTTGTTATTCACCAGGGTCACGGGGAAACCGGTGGTAAAGCGCGTGAGGCCGAAGGCGGTCCAGCCTCCGGCCAGGGTGCTCATCCAGCCGGATCCGGCGCGCAATGCCGGCAAACGATAGTGATAGTTGGCCACGAAGTTTTGCGTCAGGTCGAAGGCCGAGAGTGCGCGGCTCATACTCGGATCGACCGGGTCCACGGCATCAGCCAGGCTCGACGACTGATCGATGGACTGGCTCCAGGTCCAGGCTGCGGTGAATCCGAACGCGCTGCCCTCATGTTTCAGGCTCATTTCCAGCGCATTGTCGTGCGAGTTCCCGATCGTCTTCTGCCAGCTCACGCTGCCGAAGGCCGGCGAGAAACGGGTCCTCGATCCCTGCACGACCTGGCCGTTCGCTCGGGTATAGGTTCCGCTCTCGCCGAAGGGACCGCAGGTTGCCGAACCGGACGCGACCTCGGTCACCTCGCTCAGAGACAAACAAAGCGCGGGGTCGCCGGGGTTGGCTTCCAGCAGGGTGAGGAGATGATGCGCCTGGGTTCCGGCGTAGCTTGCGTCCAGTACCGTGCCCGGTCCCAGCTGGCGTTCTCCGGATATGAGATAGTCTTCAGCGTAAGGGGTGACGTTGCCCGGCGCGACGGCTGGTATGCCGGTAAACGGCTCGAACTGTGCCCAGTTCACGCTGCCCACCGGACGCGTCCGCGAGGCACCTAAAGGCGCTTCGGCCAGCGGGAATCTCTGGTCCAGATTCGACCCGTCCGCGGCAGCAGTCCACGGCGTGTCGAAGAGCGTCGGCACCGCGCTGGTATAGGTGTACCCGTACGGTGGATTCGCGCTCATGATGGCAGGCGACAATCCCTCAATCGGCGTGTAGAACTCGCCCCATGAGGCGCGGAGGCTGGTCTTGCCTTCGCCCAGGAACTTCGGGCTCCACGCCAGGCCGACGCGGGGAGCGAAGTTCGTATACTGTGTCGCCGCCAGGGTACGCGGGACACCTGGGTCGCCGGGGAAGACGATTCCTTCGGGCGCGTTCGGGAAGACCTGGCTCTGTAGCCCAGGGACCAGCGTCTGCAACTGGTTGTACTTCTCGTGCCACGCAGGGAGCATATCCCAGCGCACGCCGTAATTCAGGGTCAGTCCCGGCCGGAGCTGCCATGAGTCCTGTGCGTAGGCCCCCGCCAGCAGATTACGGTTGTAAAAGTGTCGTGCATCGCCCTGGGTGTAATTCGAATCGACTCCGAGCAGGAAATCGGCGAAATCGAGGCCGGTTTCGCTGCCGGTGAAAGCGAAACTGCCGTTGAAATAGACGTCGGGGTGGTTATTCACCTGATCGCCGTGGACATCGACGCCGAACTTCAGGTTGTGGCCGCCCGCCACGTGCGACCAATCATCCGCGCCTTCGAGTATGTTTTCCGCCTGAAAGAGCGCAGTGGTATCCACCCCCATGGTGAAATCGTTGAAGATGACGTTCTCCACACCTTCCGTATTCGGGTCGAGCGGCACGATTCCCTGGAACCCCTGCGACGCGAGCGAGGGACCCACTCCCCCCTGAGGCACGCCGACGTTCGCTGCGTTCCGCATGTAACTCAGGCGCGCCTGATTGACGGTGTTCGCGCCGAAGGTTGTGGTATCGCTCAGCACCAGAAGCTGCGCGCGTCCATCGTTCCGTGCATTGAAGCCCGGCACGGTCGCGCCACCCTCTCCCGCCGGATACGGATCGTTCACGTTGTAATCGTCAAGGAAGTAATAGCCGCTTACGTTTCCCATGCGGCTGTTCCAGTCCATCCGGAACGCGCCTTTATCGTCGCGGATGGCTTGCTCCGAAGCGGACGTTGAGAAGGTATTGGCGCCGGCGTTTGCCTGCGGGATATACAGGAGCAGGTGCTGCGCCGCTGCGGACCAGGCGCTTGCCGGAATAAGTCCATCGGGGAAGACCTCCGGCCGTTGCGCTGAGCAACCGGCGGACTGCGCGGAGTAGGGATCGCCCGCTGCCACGGTCCTGCCCAGCTTCCGGGTAAGGAGCGCGGCCAGATAGGGGCCTCCCACACACCCTGTGAGTTCGCTTTGTCCGGTGGCGGGATTGATAAAGTCACCGCTGCGTTCTGCTGCGCTCGGGACCGAGATGAGCCCGGTGTCGATGCCCTCGGCGACCCGAGTTCCCTGATAATCCGCAAAAAGGTACAAGCGATCTTTGCGCAGCGGGCCGCCCAGAGTACCGCCGAACTGGTTTTGATGGAACGCGCCGCGTTCCAGCGAAAAGTAGTTGCGCGCATCGAGATCGGTATTGCGCAGGAACTCGAAGACCGAACCGCGCCACGAATTGGTCCCGCTTTTCGTCACCACCGCGACCTGCCCGCCGCTTGCGCTGCCGAACTCCGGTGCGTAGTTGCCGGTCGCCACACTCAGTTCGTCGATGGAGTCGAGCGTCGGCACGATAGCGACGCCCATGTTCACATCTTCCTGGGCATCGGCTCCGTTCACTCGGAAGCTGTTGGCCGTCTCGCGCTGGCCGCCGATGGAGAGCGCGGCCGAGTCCAGCTCGCCGGAAGGCGGGGTGCTGGCGACGCCGCTCATCACGATGGCGTTCGGCTGGGCCGAGCTGGTTGGCGTCACTCCCGGCTGCACCGCCAGAGCATCGGTAAAGCTGCGCCCGTTCAGCGGGACGGATTGCATATCTTTGGCGTTGAGCGTGCCGCCCGTGTCCGTCGAAGTCGTCTGAATGCTTGCACTGGTCGAGCTGACGTCTACGGTTTCCGACGCCCTGGCGATGTTCATGGTCAGACGAAGGGCGGACATTGGCGCGTCAACCGTCACGTCCTCACGGAGCGGGGCAAATCCTGTCGCAGTCGCAGCGACGACGTAGCGGCCGGGCGTCAGACCCGCGAACTCGAAGTTGCCGTCCGGGCCGGAAACCCCCGCCGCCGAGTATCCGTTGCCGGCCAGGCTCAGCGCGGCTCCCGGGATCACCGCACCGGAAATGTCGGTCACCGTTCCTGAAAGCACGGCTGCCTGCTGGCCAGGCGAGCTCGCGCCCAGCATCAATACAAGCGCGACCACCGCCAGCCAGGTAACGGCCCCAATGATCGTCGTTTTTGGATTCTCAGCGCGGGTAGTTCTCCCCATCTCCGACCCCTTTAGTCCGATTTAAACTCGGACGTCTTCGATCCGCCTGTGATCGAAATCACAGGCAGCCTCCCATGGTTCAAGCCGGAATGAAAGATGACTTGGGGTGCGAAGGATCCCTGGCGAAAGGCCGGTCTTAGCGCTTCTTGGCCTGGCGGGTCATGACGTTTCCTCCCACCAGGGATAACACGCAAAACCACACCAGCGAATAGAAAAAGGCTCCGGAAGCCGTGAAGACCAGTGTCCAGTATCGAACGTGCATTCCGGAACGTGCCGCCACAGGATAAAAGAAGTCAGCGATTACCTGAGCCGGCGCCGTAGCGTAGTCCATAATTTCGTCGCGCATGGGGCTGTACGGCAGCTTTGCCGCAGCCAGGGTAATCAGTCCTACCGTCGCGACGCCCAGGAGGATGCTTCTGAGCAGGCGTAGTGATTGTGGGTGACTGGTCTTATTGGGTTGTGCGTCCATCATGACCGCTCCTTTTTTGCTGTCAGCGGCGCCTCTCGCATCCTCTCATCGCTCGACAGCCCGGCCGCAAAAGCCGATAGGACTTGACCCTGATCTTAGTGGACATTATTCAGGCAAATCTGCCTGCAGAGAGTTAACCGGTTGGATTCCCTCCCCTTGATTCGGAGGGTTGAAACGCGAAAAAATGTTGCCCCTTCAAAACAATGGATCACGTCCAGTCAGCCGCTGCGTGCACCTGGTCGGCGGGGTGTTCCGATCAGGTAGCGGATAACGACGCTTCCGCCATTCTCTTCTCCAATCTGCCAATCGTAGTCTGAACCGCCCAGCCCGGCCGACAGCTCTCGCATGTCGTTGAGGGAGTAACTGCGCAGACACGACAGGAGCCCGTCGACCCACAGCACCAGCGGAACCACCGGGAGAAGATACGTCCACACGATCCGGCTGGTGCGAATGGGGCGTGCAGCAGCCGCCGTCCTCAGGGCCAGGATCGGCACGCCAGCCAAAAGGAACATGGTTTTCGCATTGCACCGGGCCGCTTCGAAGACGCCAATGCCCTCCCGCTGGGCGCAGGCGTCCGCCAGCAGGCCGCGCGCCTGGATCGGATCGAAATGGTGGAAGGACGAGAAGATGGTGCGAAAACCACGCAGCGCCGGCGGGACGCACAGGGCGTCGACTGGCTCGGGTTCGGTGTGCAGGCATTGGCGCAGGCATTGGTTGCCGCCAGCGGTCGACGCAAACAGACGCCCGTTGGGATGCAGGTCGGTCAGACGGACCTCCAGGGCGCGGCCCGCCGCGACGTCGTCATACAGGCCCAGCCAGGGTCCGCCGCCGCCGGAGCAGAGGTCCACCACGCAGTCCGAGCCCGAGTTCATGATGGCTTCGCGGAGCCGTCCGGCGACAGGGCGATAGGTATGGTTCGCATTCCAGACAGCTTCCAGAGACTCCGTGACCAAATCGCGAAGGAAGGCAGGAAACCACGGGCTGTCATGAATCTCGAACCAGCGCTGCCGCCGCACGCAGGACCCCTCTCGCTCCGGCGGTTGAGGATCCGCGGGAGATCGTTCCCACTGTATCGCGAGCGAAAACGCGATATCCTCCGTCATTAGGGCAGACGCAGGGAATTTTCTGGGCTGGGCCGCGGCTCCGGCTGGAGGATTGCCAGAATGAGTTGCTTTGAAGGCCAGCTCGCCGGCTGGATGACGCCTGCTCCGATTGTTATCGCAGTGGACAAGAGCCAGACGATCGCCCAGCTGGTGGCCGAGTATTCGACGGCGCTGTATCGCGTGGCCTTTTCGGTCACGCGCAATGCCGCCGAAGCAGAGGACGCGGTCCAGGAGACCTTTCTCCGCGTGCTGAGGCACGAGTCCCGGCTGGCCGAGATCCGCGACTACCGGGTGTGGCTGGTACGGATCGTGTGGAACATTGTTCTGGATAAGAAGCGCCGCGCGAAAACCCGGCCGGAGAACGAAGACCTTGCGGATCATGCGCGCGCACTGCCGTCGAACGACCGGCCGGCCGACGCCGCCGCGATTTCTTCGCAGGAGCACGGTCGGATTCTGGCACTGATCGACCGGCTGCCGCGACGCGAACGCGAAGCGCTGCTGCTCTCCGCGGTGCAGGAGCTGACCACGGCGGAGATTGCTGCCGCGCTGGGGACCACGGAGTCGTCCATACGGTCGCGCATCTTCCGCGCCCGCAAAGAGTTGTCGCTGTTGCTGGAAAAAGAAGGAATCGTGCGATGAACGGCTCAATGGATCCCGAAACCGAAGCCCGGCGCAGCAGGCGCATCGATGCGGCGCTCCGCGACCTGGGCACAGTCACACCGGCAGAGGGACTCGAAGGCCGAATTCTGACTCGCCTGGCAGCCAGCCGCAGCAACATGGAGGCTCTGCCCGGCTTGCGTCAGCGTACGCTGCACCGGCGGCCGCGGCTTGTTGGTCCGTTTGCCGGATTCGCGTCTGCCAGTCTGGTGTGCGTCGCTATCGTGCTTGGCTCGGTGAGCCATTCCCGTCGCATACAGCCCGGGCAGATAGCTCCGCCTCTGATTCAGCTGCCCGCAACAGGCGTGGGAGCGGCCTCGGCGGTTCATCCCGGCGCTCCTGCGTCGGCGCCGGTACCCGCCGGACCAGCGGCTCGCGGCCGCTCAGTGCGGCATGCGGGCCCGGGACGCGCGCGCATCGCTCCGCACGCCCACAAGGCTCCGGGCGTCGCCGTGCCGGCGCCTGCGTCTGCCGCGCCGCAAAACGAATAGATCGAGGCGGCTGACCGCGTTCCCCGCAAAACCATGATTCCGCTGTACCCTGAGGGGTCATGCGTACTGTTCTCACTGCCCATCGGCTGCTGACTCCGGATCACGTGGTGGAGAGCCCCGCCATTGTGATCGAAGACGGCAGCATCGCCGCCATTTCCTCGCGAGACGAGGCCGAACTGCCTGCGGGCCAGCACGTGGAGTTCCCCGACTGTACGCTGATTCCGGCGCTGTTCGACGTTCATATTCACGGCAGTGGCGGACACGACGCGATGGAGGCCACCGATTCGGCGCTAAGCCACATCGGGACGTTCCTCGCCCGGCGCGGCATCGGCGCGTATCTGGCGACAACGGTGACAGCGCCGCTCGATTCTCTGCTGCGGTCGCTGAATGGGCTGGCGCATCTGCTGCGCGCGCCGGTCGATGGCGCCCGGCCGCTGGGCATTCACCTGGAAGGGCCTTTTCTTTCGCCGCATAAGCGCGGCGCGCACGCGGAGAGTCAACTGCTGACGCCTTCGACGGTGCTCTTCGACCGCATGTGGGAGGCGGCGGAAGGCAACATCCGCCTGATGACCATCGCGCCGGAGCTGCCGGGCGCGCCGGAGACGATTGCCCATGCGGCGAGTCTGGGAGTCCGCATCAGTCTGGGACACAGCGATGCCGATGGGGCGGCGGCGCGGCGTGGCGTGCTGGCTGGGGCCGTAACGGCGACGCACACGTTCAATGCGATGCGCCAGTTCGATCATCGCGATCCGGGCCTGCTGGGCGAAGTGCTGACGAACGACAACCTGTTTGCCGAGATCATTTGCGACGGCCTGCATGTCGACCCTGCGGCAGTGCGGCTCTTCTGGAAGGCCAAAGGGCCGAAGCGTGCGCTGCTGGTGACGGATGCGATGGCGGGAACCGGCATGCCCGACGGCACCTACTGGCTGGGTGAGCTGCAGGTTCGCGTGAAGAATGGGCGGTGCATCATCGGCGAAAACACGCTGGCCGGCAGCACGCTGACCCTCGACAAGGGATTGCGCAACTTCATGGAATTCACCGGCGCGAGTCTGGCCGAGGCGGCGGCGCTGGCGACGCGCAATCCGGCGCGCATGACAGGACTCGCCGAGGAAGTTGGAACCCTGGCGGTCGGCCGCTCGGCGGATCTGGCTGTACTCTCGGCGAAGAACGAAGTGGTGGAGACGATTCTGCGCGGGAAGCCATGCGGCGCGCCGGTGACGCAGACCAATTTCAACGGTTGAGACGCATGCGCCTGATCAGTGCGCGGCGGGACCGGTAAGGATCCCCGACAGCACATTGAGGCTGCCGTCGACGGGCGGACTGTCGAGCTCGAGGATCTTCACGATCAGCGGATAGACGTTGACGTTCTCAAAGGGCTTGAGCTTCACGCCGTGGCGAATGTCCGGCCCCTCGGCATAAAAAACCGCTTTCATGTTGGGCATCATGAAGGGATCGAAGCCGTGGTTGCCCACCATGGGAGCGCGATCCTGGGCGCCCGGAGGCGGCGCCTGCGCGCGGATGGCGTACGGTCCGCGCGCCACGATGACGGGGTCGCCTTCGCGCGGGTTGCCGTTGAAGTGCAGTTCGGCAGGCACGTTCACGCGCCGGTAGACCATGAAGGATGCGTCCGCTGCCTTGAGCTTCTGATACGCCGCATTCGCGCCGGCTTCGCTGGGGGCGTAGAGAAATGTGCCGACGGTAACGAAGCCATCCAGGGGAGCAAACCGATCCAGGTTAATCCAGGAGCCCTGAATCTTCTCCATGCCGTGATCCGAAACGACGATCAGGTCAATGGGAAGGTGCAGAGCATCGAGGTCCTGCTCGAGCGTGCCCACCAAAGCGTCGACATGCTTCACCGCCTCGGCCACCTGCGGGCTGTCGGGGCCAAATTCATGACCGGCGTGATCGACGTTTGCGTAATAGAGGGTGATGAGGTGCGGGCGCTGCGCAGCGGGAAGCCTGAGCCAGGCAATCACCTGGTCGATGCGCCGGGCGTCAGGGTATTTGTCGTCGTAGTGCAGGTAATAGGTTGGGCGCTGGCCGGCGATTTTCGCCTCCGATCCGGGCCAGAAAAAACACGCACTGCGCATGCCCTGTTGCTCCGCGAGCGACCACAACGGAGTTCCGCCGTACCAGGATCCATCGGTGCTGGTCTTCGGATCGGTGTAGGAGTAGCGCTCTTTCCGCGCTGGATCGTAAAACTGATTGCCCACGATGCCATGGTGTTCCGGATAAAGGCCGGTGACGATGGTGTAGTGGTTCGGAAACGTGAGCGACGGATAGGCGGGGATCATGCCGTCGGGTGCGCTGGCGCCGTGCGCGGCGATGGCCAGCATATGCGGGGCGCCGTATTTCCTTGCGTAGTCGTAGCGAAAGCCGTCGAGCGAGACGAGCACGACGTAATGTTTGTTCAGCTGAGCCGCGGCGTTAGGCCCATGGTCAGCGGTGATGACGGAACCGTCCTGCGCGTATGCGGCGCAGAACAGACACAACAACAGCCAGGGGAACAGCCGGACCGCTCGCGCCATCGAATCACCCCACGGTTTCGTGCAGGATGGGATCAGCTTACCTGATCGACGCGATGCTATTGGATCGATTTCCTACTCGTACGCGGCGCTTTCGGACTGGAATTCCTCGCTCATCCACTGGGTAAAGGCGTCGCTGGACTGGCTGCGGCCGAGGAACTGCTGCACGATCTCACGAGCCGGCATAGACCCGCCCGGTTCCAGCACGGCGCGGCGGTATTTCATGGCGATGGCCGAGTCGAGGAGCGCGTGGCGCGGGAACTGTCGGAAAAAGTCGAGCGCGATCACCTTGTCGTAGAGGTAGGTGTAGTAGTTCGACGAGTAGCCGGTGAGGTGGGTGAAGCTCGCGTACATGCGGTTGCCTTCGATCCAGGCGTACGGCAGGAAGCGCTCGTAGAGGGATCGGTAAAGCTGGTCCAGATCGAGGGTGGAGGGATCGAGCACGTGGGTCTCGAGGGAATACGTGGTGTAGAAAAGCTGCGTGCGGACCCAGTCTGCACGGCCAAAGGCGCCGGCGCGATTCATGCGCAGGACCAGTTCAGCGGGGATGGGCTCATCGGTTTCGTAGTGGTGCGCAAACGTTGCAAGCAGGCCGGGATCGCGGAAGAACTCCTCCAGCATCTGCGAGGGCACCTCGATGAAGTCGCCTTCGGTCGCGATGCCGCTAATGCCGGCCCAGGCCTGGCGTCCGCCGAGGAGAGCGTGCATCAGGTGGCCGAATTCGTGGAAGAACGTTACCACGTCGGAGTACTGCATCAGCGCCGGATTGCCTTCCTTCGGCTCCGGAAAATTACAGATGAGCGCAGCTTCCGGCAGTTGGCGTCCCGCAATCCCCGGCACCAGCGGGTGCGCGGAGAACCACTTGTCCTTGCCCTCGCGCGGATGCATGTCGAGGTAGAACCGGCCGGTGATTTCCGTGCCGTCCCACACTTCCCACGCACTGACGGCCGCGTGCCAGGCTTCGGGATTCTCGATGCGCCGGAAATTCACCTGGAAGAGCTTCTCGGCAGTCGCCAGCACGCCGGCTTCGACACGCGGATAGGGGAAATAGGGTCGCACGGACTGCGAGTCGAAATCGAAGGCCGAACGTCGGTACAACTCCACCCAAAAGGCGCGGCTGGCGGCGTCGATTTGGTCGAGGCCCGGCTGCTTCTCGCGGGCGAACGCGAGGATCATCGCATATTCTTTCTCCGCGCCGGGCTGGCTGGCATGGTCGAGATCGTCGAGGAAGGCCTGCATATTGGCCGCTGATTCCATCATCTGGTCAGCCGTCGCAAGGTCGGCCCAGTGCGCGAAGCCAAGAAGGTTGGCCATTTCCTGGCGTATGGCGAGCAGATCGAGCAGAATTTGCCGGTTCGCGGGATAGGCGCGCGTGTTGTAGGCGAGGAACATGCGCAGGCGCAGGTCGCTGGAGCGCGCAAAGGTCATCACCGGCAGGTAGTCGGGGAAATCGGTGGTCAGGACAATCTTGCCGTCCTCGCCTGGCTGGTGCGCTTCGAGATAATCGGGCGGCAGGCCGTCCAGCTCGGACGCATCTTCGACGGTGACGGTGTTGCTGCCCTCCTGCACGTTGCGGCCAAAGGCCAGCGACAGCAGCGTCGCTTTATCCTGCAGCTCCTTGATGCGCGCGCGGGTTGCGTCGTCCTTGTCGACGCCGGCGAGACGATACTGCAGCAGCGTGCGGTCGAGATAGTGTTTCGTCGCCGCGTCGGCCGCGCTCGGGTCGATCTGCGCCAGCGCCTGGTAGACGTCGCGGTTCAGTGCCAGCTCGACCCCGGCCTGGGAGATTTTCTGCAGCAGCGCCTCCGCGGTGTCGCGTACATCCTTATCGGGCGAAACGCTGTGCATCAGGCCGGTCTGCGACCCCGTCAGGCCGAGCTCCGCAACAGCGTCGTCGTAGGCGCGCAGCGTGCTCTCGAGCGCGTGGGCCGGCGTGGCCTGGATGCGGTCGAGCGCTTCGCGGTGGCGCCGCAGGCGGTCTTCCACCCAGGCGGTAAGGCTTTGCGGGCTGATGGCGGTCCAGGACGGATTGAGGGCAGAAGAATCTGGCGCGGAGACAGGCGGCATGACGAAAACGACCTCAGTTCGCAGGGTATCGCAGTCGGAGATGATGGTTGCGGCAACCTCTATGGCTGACCTGCTTGCTGCGGAGCAGTGCCAGCCGACTAGCTGCCGACGGCTTCCTGGCTGCTTTCGAGGGCCGCGTGCGCCAAATCGGGCTCGACGCGCAACGGCGTTCTTCCCTTTTGACGGTAAAGACGGACGAGCAGGACCAGATAATCGAAGGCGACACGCAGGTTGGCTTTGCTGGCTCCGGCGTAACGGCGACCGAAGGTAAAGGGGACCTCTGCGACGGAGCGAATTTCTCCGCAGGCGAGGATTTCGAGTAGGATCTTGAAGCCGGATCGCTGCAGCGGGACGCCTTCGATGCACGCGCGGCGCACCATGAAGAACCCTGACATGGGATCGCGCGCGCGCCGGCCAGCCCGCTGCACGGGCAGCGTCATCCAGACTGCCATACGGGATACGAAATGGCGCAACGGCTTCCATCCCCGCAGGTCGCCGCCCTGAGCATAGCGGCTGCCGACGACCAGATCGGCGCCGGCCTCGAGTTCGGCCAACAACCGCGGCAGCACTTCGGGCGGATGCTGCAGATCGGCGTCCATAACAGCGAGCAGCTCGGCATCGGTTTCGGCCCAGCCGCGCATGACCGCGCCGGCGAGGCCGTGTTCGCCGCGCCGCACGATCAGCCGAATGCGCGGGTCTTCGCCGGCGATCTCCGCAACCGCCTGGTCGATGCCGTCGCGGCTTTCGTCGTCCACTACAATCACTTCATAGGCAACGTCACAGCGGTCCAGCGCAGCGCGCACCCGCAACAAGAGCGGCCGTATGTTACTCGCTTCGCGGAGAGTGGGAATGATGAGAGCTAATCTCGGCGAGCAACACGGCATGGCGCCCAAAGCCCTAACCTCTTCATCTCCGGCCATAGCCGTCGATCTCAATTTGCATTGAAGCATGCGAATCCGGGGGTGACTCGAAAAAGTTTGAAGACACAAATCAAGAATATCTGCCTGCTCGTGCTCATATCCTGCGGGGCGTTGCTGGTCGAAGGATACCATCCCGGTGTGGAAGATGATGCCGTGTATCTTTCGGCGATCCACCGCCGTCTGAACCCTGCATTGTACCCGCACGATTTCCGGCTTTTCACCCGGCAGATGCAGGCCAGCGTCTTCGACAAGATCATGGCCGCCTGGGTGCGCGTCACGCATATTTCCCTTCCTGTCTCGGAACTGATGGGACAAATTCTGGCGGCGATCTTCCTGCTCTGGGCCTGCTGGCGCATCGCGCGCCTGTGCTTTCCCTCGCGCGCCGGAGAGTGGGCCGGCGTGGCGCTGGTGGGCGTTCTCTTCACCATGCCTGTGGCCGGGACGGCGCTCTACATTTTCGATCAATATTTGCATCCGCGCGCCATTGCTACCGCACTCATTCTGACCGCGGCCGTTGCCGTCCTGGAACGACGCTTCGTTCTCGCATCTCTGTTGCTGCTGGGAGCCGTGGCGATGCATCCGATCATGGGGGTTTTTGGCGTTTCGTACTGCGCGATGCTGTGGATCGCCGGGCGGCGCGATCGACCCACGGCGCGCGCAGCCAATGCATCGGTGCTGGCAGCCGGCATTGTGCCTGTGTGGATCTTCGAGGGGCCATCGGCGGCGTGGAGAGCGGCACTCACGACGCGGAATTACTACTTTCTGGGCCGCTGGACCTGGTACGAATGGCTGGGCGCTATCGCACCCATCTTCATCCTGTGGCTGATGGCGCTTTACGCGCGAAGAGCCAGGCGGCCGGCGATGGCGCGGCTGGCAGGATGCGCGGCGGTCTTCGCGGTCTTCCAGCTGGCGGTTGCCTGCGTCGCGCTGCTGACGCCGGCGCTGATCCGGCTCATGCCGATGCAGCCGATGCGGTATCTGCACCTCGTGTACGTCCTGATGCTGCTGCTCGGCGGAGGGCTCATCGGCGAAAAGCTGCTGCGCGGGCACAGGTGGCGCTGGGCCGTTCTGTTCTTGCCGCTCGCGGCGGGTATGTTTCTGGCGCAGCGGTCGCTTTTCCCCGGAACAGAACACCTGGAATTACCTGGGCGCGCGGCGCGGAACCCGTGGCTGCAGGCATTTGATTGGGTTCGCGGCAACACGCCTGTCGATGCGTACTTCGCCCTCGACCCTGACTACATGGAGTTGCCGGACGAGGATTATCACAGCTTTCGGGCGCTGGCCGAGAGGAGCGAGCTGGCCGACTGGGTAAAGGACGCGGCGGTCGCCACGCAGGTGCCCGATCTCGCGCCGCTGTGGCAGCAACAAACGGAAGCGGTGGCAGGTTGGAAGCATTTCCGCAAAGAGGATTTTCTGCGGCTCAGGCAGGAACTCGGAGTGGACTGGATTGTCGTGCAGGGGCCTGGCGTGGACGGGTTGGCATGCCCGTACAGCAACGGCGCGGTGAGCGTCTGCAAACTGTAATCGCGGCAGCTACAGAATTTTCTTGCCGAATGCCGATGAGATGAGCTCAACGGCCAGGGCCGCGGTGCGGTTGTGCTCGTCGATGACGGGGTTGACCTCAACCACTTCCAGCGAAACCATGCGCCCGTGGTCGGCGATGATTTCCATGGCAAGGTGCGCCTCGCGATAGGTGGCGCCGCCGCGCACAGGCGTGCCGACGCCGGGTGCGTCCTCGGGATCGATCCAGTCCATATCGAGCGAGACGTGGTAACCCGCTGTCCCGCGGCCGGCCGCGCGCAGCGCTTCTTCCATCACCGTCCTCATGCCACGTTCGTCAATGTCGCGCATGGTGTAGACCTCGGTCACGCCTGCCCGTTTAATGTTCTCTTTCTCGGTGGCGTCGATATCGCGCACGCCGACCAGCACTACGTTGTCCGGCTGCACCTTGGGAGAAAATCCAAACAGATTGGAGAGCGGCTCGGGGCCCAGGCCGAGCAGCGCGGCCAGCGGCATTCCGTGCACGTTGCCGCTGGGCGAAGTCGCCGGTGTGTTCATGTCCGCGTGGGCGTCGATCCAGATGAGTCCAATGTTCTGGTGCTGCTCGCGATAAAAGTTTGCAACCCCGGAGACGCTGCCTGCCGCAACAGAATGGTCGCCACCGAGAATAACCGGGGTCATACCTTCCCTGAGCGCTTTCTCCACCATCTCGGCGGTGCGCAAACAGGTTTCGGTGATTTCCTTCAGATAGCGGGAGCGCTGGTTGCCGGCGGACTTGGTCTCGGCCACAGCCACGCTGATGTTGCCGCCGTCGCGCACTTCATGGCCGAGCGCTTCGAGGCGCGCCTCGAGTCCGGCCACACGCACGGCAGACGGGCCCATATCCACGCCGCGACGCGACGCGCCCAGATCGAGCGGGACGCCGATCACCTTTATTTTGCGTGGCGGCAGCGCCTGCACACCGAGATAGATTCCGGGCGCATTGGCTGTCTGCATGGGAAATTCGATCGCCTTGGGCATAAAGGTTACGGATAGATGCGGTTCAGCGTCCTCGCGAACGGAATGGTCTCGCGCACGTGGTCGAGCCCGCAGATCCAGGCTACCGCGCGCTCGATGCCCATGCCGAATCCGGAGTGAGGAACGGAACCATATCGCCGCAGATCGAGATACCACTTGAAAGCATCGATTGGCAACTGGTTCTCTTCGATGCGCTTCTTCAGCAGGTCGTACGATGCGATACGCTGCGATCCACCGATGACCTCGCCGTAGCCTTCGGGCGCGAGCACATCGACACAGAGGGCATATTTCGGGTCCTGCGGATCGGGCTCCATGTAGAACGCCTTCACTGCAGCAGGATAGCGATGGACCATCACAGGGCGATCGAACTGCGAGGAGATGTACGTCTCGTCGGGCGAGCCGAAATCGTTACCGTACTCGAAGGGCTGTTCCAGCAGGCCTTTGGCGTGTGCGTCGTTCAGCAGGTCGACAGCCTCGTCGTAGCGTAGGCGCGGAAAGGGCGGCTGGATGGCCTGGAGTTTGGTCACATCGCGATTGATCGTCTTCAGTTCAGCGGCGCGGCGCGTCAGCACGCGATCGACGATGAAGCTGATGAAGTTTTCCGCCAGGCCCATCAGGTCGTCGAGCGTGGCGAACGCCCATTCCGGCTCGACCATCCAGAACTCGGTGAGATGGCGTCGCGTTTTCGATTTTTCCGCGCGGAAGGTGGGGCCGAACGAATAGACCTTGCCCAGCGCGAGCGCGGTGCTTTCGATGTAGAGCTGGCCGCTCTGCGTGAGGTAGGCTTCGTCGCCGAAGTATTCGACCGGGAAGAGCGTGCTTGTCCCTTCGCAGGCTGCCGGCGTCAGGATCGGCGGATCGGTGAGGATGAAGCCATTGTCGTCGAGAAAATCGCGAGCGGCCTTGATGATTTCCGCGCGGATGCGCAGGATGGCTGCCTGGCGCGGCGTGCGCACCCAGAGATGGCGGTGCTCCATGAGGAAGTCGGTGCCGTGCTCTTTGAGCGAAATGGGAAACGGATCGTCTTCGCGAACGCGCTGGACCACATCCACGTTCTCGACGTCTAATTCGTAACCGCCGGGCGCACGTTTATCGGCACGCACTTTGCCGCGGACGATAACCGAGGATTCCTGCGTCAGCCCCTTGACGGTCTCGAAGACTTCCGGCGTGACGGCGGCTTTGGGAACGATGCCCTGGATGGTTCCGGTGCCGTCGCGGAAGATGGGGAAGAGCAGCTTGCCGCTCTCGCGCAGGTTGTAGAGCCAGCCGTGCAGCGTGACCGTCCGGCCTTCGTGTTCGCCGATGCGGGCGATGGTCGAGAGTGGAGCTTCTGTCGCTGTTTCTGTTACGATTTCCGTCTTTTCGTCTGCCATGACCGTAAGACCCCGCTAAGCCTTCCCAGTTCCTGAACGTTGTTCGCCGGCCGCTGAGCGCTGGCGTTAATCCATCTTCTCGAATGCTTTAGCTGCTTTGGCGGCAACGGCTTCAGCGGTTTCGCCCAGGGCGTAGTGAATTTCAAGCACGCCGGCAGGGGTTTGCGGGGCCGATTTCAGCTCCGGCAGAGTCTCGTTCCAATCGATGGTGCCGTCGCCGGGCCACAGATGCGAGTCTTTGTCGCGCTTGTTGTCGTGCAGATGCGTGGAGCGAATGCGCTCCTTCAATTCGGCCAGAACCGGCGCCACGCCGTCGCCCAGGTGCGCGTGCCCGACATCGAGGCAGAGGCCAATGTCCGGCAGATGCCCGGCGGTCAGGATCTCAATGAGGTGCGCAGGCCTGGTCACATCGCCCTGCAGGTTCTCGATGAGCAGCTTCACGCCGAGCGGGCTGGCGAAAGCACGGAGATGTTCAAGAGCGGTGATGGAGTGCTCGAGCGCACGCAGGCTCCAGGTGTCCTCGCGCTCACCGAGATGGACGATGAGGAAGCGAATGGGGATCTGTTCGGCGACTTCGAGCGCGCGCTTGATCTCGTCCATAGCGTCGATGCGGCGCGCCTTCTCCGGGTGGATGACGTTCACCGCGGGTGCACCGCCGCGGCCCATTTCCTGGTCCGCAAACAGCGGCGCGTGCATGGAAAACGGCTCCACGGTGTTCGAGCGGAACCATTCGGCCAGCTCGCGCACATGGGCGCGGCTGGTGTAGTCGAAGTGCTGGCGCGCGGCAAAGAGCTCCACGCCCTGGGCTCCGGCGCGGGCGAAGACGTCGAGGAGCCCGGGATGCAGGCGGTGCGTCAGGAAAACGTGGGAGGAGATGGCTTTTAGCATGTTGGAGACCGGAAACGACCGTTTCGCTTATCTTCTCACCCGGCCCTCAGGATTGCGCTTAGAGGTGAGCGGGCACCCCGGGGTCTGCGGCCCGCGTTCCGTGGTGGAAGAGCCTATGCCAACGGGCATAACGGCGCGCTCAGACGGAGCTGCGCACGAAGCGGGCAGGAGAGCCGGGGTTGGAAGCATTCCTTCCCCCATCTGCCAAACACAGGCAAATGGGTTGCACCCCGGCGGGGTTACGGCGGAAGCGAGCCTACTCCGCCGGGACTTCTTCGCCCTTCACGGTCACGGCGATGTGCGCGGTCACTTCGCGATGGAGCTTCACGGGAATGTGAAACTCCCCGGTCGATTTCAGCGGCTCATCGAGCTGCACCTTGCGGCGATCGATCTCAAAGCCCTTCGCCGCCAGGCCCTGGGCGATGTCGGACGAGGTGACGGAGCCGAAGAGGTGGTCGTGCTCGCCCACGCGGCGCTCGAAGACCAGGGCAACGGCGTTGAGCTGGGTAACGAGCTGCTCGGCCTCGGCCTTCTCTTTCGCGGAACGGCGTACTGCGGCGGCCTTCATCTGCTCGATGACGGCTTTGTTGGCCGGCGTCGCTTCCATGGCCAGATTTTTTGGCAGCAGGTAGTTGCGGCCATATCCCTCGGCGACTTTCACCACGTCGCCGCGATGGCCGAGGTTTGAGACATCTTCTCTGAGAATCACTTCCATTGCGCAATCTCCCAAAAGCAGCCACCCGGCAGGCAGCTGGTAAAGCGGTCGGCGGAAAACGCGGTCAGCGGTGGGACGGTCAGCCAGGAACCGGCCCAGCGATACGAAGGTTAGCGCGGAGACCGATTCGCCGCGGACCTAGAACCTTGCTGCGAAGGGCAGCAGAGCGATGTTGCGCGCCTGCTTGATGGCCTTCGAGAGCCGCCGCTGATGCGTGGTGCAGACGCCGGTGAGGCGGCGGGGCACAATCTTGCCGCGCTCGGCCACAAAGCCCTGCAGCAGGCGCACATCGCGGTACGAGATGGCGTCGATCTTCTCGGTGCAGAATTTGCAGACCTTCTTGCGGCGGAAAAACTTGCGTCCTCCGGGGCCACCCGGGCCACCGGGACCCGAGGGGCGTCCGCCGGGACCCGAGGGGCGCCCACCCGGAGCGTCGGACCTTGATGATGTCGTTGCAGTCATTTCGTCAGCCATATACTTTCCTCCGGCCGGGAGCGGTGCGGCGCCGGCCAAGAATTCAAAGGGATATCTTGCCGGGCGCGATCAGGCGCCGGCGTGGGTTGCGGTCTCGGCGGGAGCTGCCGCTGCCGGAGCTGCGGAAACCGGGGCCACAGGCTGCGCCGCCGGAGTAACTTCCGCGGCCTCAACCGGCGCCGGCGGAATGGCGCTCAGCTTCTTGCGCGTGGCGCGAATCGCCCGGACCTTGGCAAGGCGCTTTTCTTCCTCGTCCATGCGCACGGTGATGAACTTAATCACCGGCTCAGAGACGCGCAGGCGGCGCTCCAGCTCGGCGATCAGCGCGCCATCGGCGTCGACCGTGAGCAGGACGTAGTTGCCCTCGTTGAACTTGCGGACCATGTAGGCCAGCTTGCGACGGCCCAGCTTTTCCGTGGAACGGAGCGCGCCACCGCCGCCGGTGATGGTCTGCTCCAGTCCGGCAACCAGCTTGTCCAGATCTTCGTCGGCCACGTCGGGCCTCACGATAAACATCACTTCGTAGAAACGTTGCATCGTTTGCTTCTCTTTCCCTCCGGACCGCTCGGCCCGGCATTCAAAATTCGCTTCCGTCTTCCTTACTTCGCCGCAGGGCCCGTTTCGTCCCGGCGGTTGAACTCATTCATGGCAGGCCCGATACCGCGGGTGACCACCATCTCCACAGCGCGCGCTACCCGGTCGAGGACCGGATCGATCGCGTTCAGGTCCCGCTTGCCCATCGGCGTCAGCAGGTAATCCTTGCCGCGGCGAAAGGCTTCTGCCTGGACGCCCGGCTCCGCTCCAACGCCGATGCGGATGCGCTTCCATTCGTCGGTTCCCAAAACGCCCGAGATGGAGCGCGCTCCGTTATGTCCCGCCGGACTGCCCCGCTCGCGCATACGCAGCGTGCCGAGGGGGAGATCCAGCTCGTCGTACAACACCAGCAGGTTGCCGGAGGGATCGACGTCGAACTCGTCGACGAGCGCCCCCACGGAAAGCCCGCTCAAATTCATGAAGGTCTCCGGCTTGGCCAGAATCACCTCCCGGCCGGCCAGGTGAACCTTCGCGGTGAGCGCGCGGCAGCGGCGATTGCCGACCACTGCGTTGTGCTCGCCGGCGATGCGGTCGATCGCCAGAAACCCCGCATTGTGCGGCGTGAACTGATACTCGATGCCCGGGTTGCCGAGACCGACCACCAGATACACGCCGTCCGACACTTACTTCTTGCCGCCTTTTTCGGGGGCAGGAGCGGCGGCTTCGGCCGTTTCCTGCTTGCCCTTCTTCACCACTTCCGGTTCGGCAGGAGCAGCGACGGCCGCAACCGCCTCGGCCTCCGGCGCCGCCACCACTTCTTCCTTGATGGAGACAACGTGCGCGACCGGGGTATCTTCCGGCGTAAGGAAGCGCAGGCTGCCCGTGTGCGGCAGATCGGAGACGCGCAGCACCATGCCGAAGGTGAGCTCCGAGACGTCGAGCGCAATGTGGCTGGGAATGTCGCCCGGCAGGCACTCAATCTCCACTTCGCGCAGCATCTGGTCGAGTATGCCGCCCTGGGTCTTGACGCCGATGGCCACGCCGGTGGTCTGGATCGGCACTTCCACACGGATGGGCTTGTCGAGCGCGATGCGCTTGAAGTCGATGTGGATGAGCTTGCCCTTGATGGGCTCGTACTGCCAGTCCACGATCATGACTTTTGCCGACGAGCCGGGCAATTCCAGATCGAAAATCGAGTTGTGGCCGGTTTCGGAATGCAGGATGCGCTGAATCTGTTTGGGGTCGACTTCGACGGCCACGGCAGGCTCGGCGGCTCCGTAGACGACGGCGGGCACTTTGCCTTTGGCGCGCACGCGGCGCGCGGCATTCTTGTTGAACTTGCCCTCGCGGGGCACTGCGCTGACGATTTCCTGGGTAATCATGATTTTCTCCTTCGGGCACGGAAGATCAGCTGTCGGCTGTTAGCCGTTGGCTTCTGGCTCCGCTCCCTTCTGTACGGCACATCCTTCCGGTGTGGCCGCCAATTGATGTTGTGCAATCCATCCAGCTAATAGCTAAAAGCTAGTAGCTAAGAGCTGCATTTAGTTGAACAGCGTGCTGACGCTGGTCTCCATGTGGATGTTTTCGATGGCCGCGCCCAGCAGACCGGCCACGGACAGCACCTTCAGCTTGCCCGACTCCTTCAGCACGGCAGCTTCGTCGCGCAGCGGAATCGAATCGGTTACCACGAGTTGTTCGAGGCGAGAACTCAGAATGCGCTGCACCGCTTCTCCCGACAGCACCGGGTGCGATGCGCCCGCATAAACCTTCACTGCTCCCTGATCGAGCAGCGCGTCGACGGTTTTCACCAGCGTGCCCGCCGTGTCGATGATGTCGTCGATAATCAGGCAGGTGCGTCCTTTCACCAGGCCGATCACGTTCATCACTTCGGTGACATTGATGTCCGTGCGCCGCTTGTCGACGATGGCCATGGGCACGCCCAGCTTGGTGGCGATGAAGCGCGCACGCTCCACGCCCCCGGCATCGGGCGAGACGACGGTCAGATCGGGCAGGTTCAGCTCCCGGATGTAGCCGATCATCACCGGACTGGCAAATAAATGATCGACCGGGATGTTGAAAAATGCCTGAATTTGCGCCGCGTGCAGGTCCATAAACAACGCGCGATGCGCGCCCGCCGTCACCATCAGGTCGGCTACCAGCTTGGACGAGATGGCCACGCGCCCGCGGTCTTTGCGGTCCTGGCGCGCGTAGCCGTAATAGGGCACCACGACGGTGATGCGGCCGGCTGAAGCGCGTTTGAGAGCGTCGATCATAATCAGCAGCTCGACAAGGTGCTGGTCCACCGGATAGCAGGTGGGCTGGACGACGAAAACATCGGCGCCGCGCACGTTCTCCAGCAGCTGGAAGTAGACCTCGCCATCGGCAAAGCGCGTCATCCGCGACTCGCCCAGGGTGACGCCGATGTGCCGGCAGATGGCCTCCGCGAGGTCGCGATTGGCCGAGCCGGAAAAGATTTTGAAGCGCCTGTCTTCATTCGATACCCGCGAACGCCGCGCCTGAGGCTGCTGCTTCGCTTTGGCTGCGCCGTCGGTCTGGGCAACCGCCAGACCTGGCGCGGCTGCCGCTGTCGTCTCAATCGTGTCGATCTTCACAAGATCCTCCTGGCTGGTTTGCCTGGTTTCACCTGACTCACCGGCGACTGCTCCCGCCGGCCCTGACTGCTGCAAACTCTGGCTGGGCGACCAGGACTCGAACCTGGACTGAGTGCTCCAAAGGCACTTGACCTACCATTAGTCGATCGCCCAGTTACCTGATCTTCCCATACCAACAACTCTTAACCTAAGGTCCCCGGTCCAGCCCGCTTTCGGCTGGACTGGGCAGAAAGGCACTTGACCTACCATTAGTCAATCGCCCAGCAACTCGAACTTCCGCCCAAATCTTAACTCGCCCGTGGCACGATCATCTGCTGCCAATAGGCTTCCCGCGGCAAGGTCTGTGTCCGCAGCGAGCGAATGCCTGCCGTGCTGAGCCGTTCTTCCGCGGCGTCTGCCGCAGCCGGGGTTCCGTAGAGGCCGAAAAGGGCCGATCCGGAGCCGGAAAGCGCCGCATATAACGCCGACTCGTCCGGGGAGCCGGGACCCGCAAGGATGCGCCTGATGTCGCCGAGGAGGGGATACTGCCGGAAAACCACTTCTTCGAAGTCGTTTTCGATCCCGGTTCGGACAAGCGCGAGAAGCGGGTGAACCGTCTCGGCGAGGTCACCGCGCGAGGCGGAGACACCGGAGGAGTGCGTGCGCGCTTCCGGGCATAAAACCGCGGAAAGAGCTCGACTCAACGTAGTTAGTCTATCGGACGCCTGCGACCGGGTCAATCCTGTGCTCTGAGCTCTGTGCTCTGTGCTCTGCAGTGCGTCCCAGTCGCGGAAGGCCTGCGGGGTGGAGACGCCCACGCCGGGGAGGGCCAGGACGCACTCGGTGGGCGGGAAGTCGGGGAGGGGGGACACGTCTTCGCCGCGGCCGACGCCGAGGACGGCGCCGCCGATGAGGAACAGCGGCACGTCCGAGCCGACTTCGGCCGCGATGCGCAGCTTTTCCGGCTGGGGAAGAGGGCTGACGCCGGCGCGGGCCAGCTCGGTTTCGAGGCCGATGAGGGCTGCGACGGCATTGGCCGATCCGGCGCCGAGGCCGCCCTGGACGGGGAGACGCTTTTCAATGTGGATAGCCACTTCGGCGTGGAGGCTCAGCGCAGCCAGCGCCCGCTCGACCATCTTCCAGACGGTGTTGCGGCTGTCGGTGGGAACGCGGTCGTCGGTGCTGGTGAGGACGAGGGTGGTTTCGCCGGCCGGGTGCGCTGCGACGGTGACGCGGTCATGGGCCGCAAGGGTCTGATAACAGGTGGTGAGCGCGTGGAAGCCATCGGCCCGGACGGGTCCGATGGCGAGCCCGAGGTTGATCTTGCAGAAGGAGCGGACGACGGTGGGCATCGCTTTGATTCTATGGGCAGCGGCGGCCCGGTGCCGCGCGCTGGTCGAGACCAGTTTTGGCGATCAGGGCGGCGCCGGCGGGCCCGAATCGCTGAAAGCTGGGAGCCGGGGGCTGGGAGCTGGGAGCTGGGAGCCGGCCGCAGGGTAGCGTCCGGTTTTGGGGGTCAGGGCGGAACCGGCGGGCTCGAATCGCTGAAAGCTGGGAGCCGGGAGCTGGGAGGCGGCCCCAGGGTAGCGTCCAGTTTTGGGGGGCAGGGCGGAACCGGCGGGCTCAAATCGCCTCAAAAAAATTTCTCGAAAATGCATATATGTGGGAAACAAGGCACTTAAGGATGGCTCAAGGGCTATGTGTGGGAAAGAGGGCGGTTACGGCCAGGTACCTGAAAACACAGGATTTTGGGCGGCTGGCAGCTGGCAGCTAGCATTCAGCGCGCCGGTGCGCATGGAGTGACGAAAACCCACGCGAACCAAAAAGCGGCCTTGTATCGGCCTTCCGAACTACCCCACCCAGGCAACACCGGCCTGGGTCGGCTCGAGTCGCCTCAAAAAAATTCTCGAAAATGCGTATGTGTGGGAAACAAGGTACTTAAGGATGGCTCAAGAATTGCTGACTCGCTGATCCGCTCGCTTGGACCCACTCAAGAGAAAGGCACGCTTGAATGGGCCATGCCAGGGGCTGCCGCTACAGGATGTACCGCGACAGATCCTGGTTTTTGACGATGCTGGCTACCATCTGGCGGACGTATTCGGGGTCGATGACGACGACTTTCTCTGCCCCGTTGGCGGTTTCTCGCTCGATGACGGGCAGCGGGGCAGTGGTGCCTTCGCCGACGGCGGCTAATTCGACGATCGTCCCGCCATTCTTTTGGTCGCCTTTCTGATCGCCTTTGGGCTGGGCGCGGGTCAGGTCGGGGGCGAGGAAGCTGATCTCGTCGAGCACCCGCTCCATGATGGTGTGCAGGCGGCGCGCGCCGATGTTCTCGGTCGCCTCGTTGACGCGGAAGGCGAACTGGGCCATTTCTTCGATGGACTCGGGCGTGAACTCGAGCTTGAGGCCCTCGGTTTCGAGCAGCGCGGTGTACTGGCGGACGAGCGAGGACTTGGGCTCGGTGAGGATTTTGACGAAGTCCTCGACGGTAAGCGACTGCAGCTCGACGCGGATGGGGAAGCGGCCCTGCAGCTCGGGGATGAGGTCGCTGGGCTTGGAGACGTGGAACGCGCCGGCGGCGATGAAGAGGATGTAGTCGGTGCGGACCATGCCGTAGCGCGTGTTGACGGTGGTGCCTTCGACGATGGGCAGGATGTCGCGCTGCACGCCTTCGCGCGAGACGTCGGGGCCGTGGCCGCCTTCGCGGCCGGCGATCTTGTCGATCTCGTCGAGGAAGACGATGCCGGAGCTTTCCACGCGCTCGACGGCCAGGCGGGTAACCTGGTCCATGTCGATGAGGCGGCTTTCTTCTTCCTGGACGAGGTACTCGAAGGCGTCGGAGACTTTCATCTTCCGCTTGCGCGTGCGCTGGCCGAAGATGTTGGGCAGCATATCCCGGAGGTTGACGTCCATCTCTTCGACGCCCTGGTTGGAGATGATCTCGAAGGACGGCGTATTTTTCTCGCGCACGTCGATCTCGACCTGGCGGTCGTCGAGCTTGCCCTCGCGGAACTGCTGGCGGAGCTTCTCGCGGGTGCGGGTATGGGAACTCGACTGGGAGTCGCCGCCGGGCGCGGGCAGGGTGATGGTGTTGCCTTCGATGACCGGGCCCTGCGCCGCGGCAGGCTGCGCCGGGGATGCGGCCGGAGGGGGCAGCAGCACGTCGAGGAGCCGCTCTTCGGCGTTGGTTTCGGCGCGGTCTTCCACTTCTTCGAGCTTCTCCTCGCGCACCATGTCGATGGCGATCTCGACCAGGTCGCGGACGATGGAGTCGACGTCGCGGCCCACGTAGCCGACTTCGGTAAACTTCGAAGCTTCGATCTTGAGGAAGGGGGAGTTGGTGAGCTTGGCGAGGCGGCGGGCGATCTCGGTTTTGCCCACGCCGGTAGGCCCAATCATGATGATGTTCTTGGGCATGATTTCGTCGGCCAGCTCGGGGGTGAGCTTCTGGCGGCGCATGCGGTTGCGCAGGGCGATGGCGACGGCGCGCTTGGCGGCCTTCTGGCCGACGACGTACTTGTCCAGCTCAGCAACGATTTCGCGGGGCGTCAGCTCTTCGAGCGACAGCTCCTGGTCTTCCGCGGTTCCGGGTAGGTAAATGGCCATAGGTGCGGCTCCTGACGGCTGCGGAGCTATCCGTGCAGCTCTTCGATGGTGATTTTGTCGTTGGTGAAGATGCAGATCTGGCCGGCGATGCGCAGCGCCTTCTCGGCGATGTCGTGGGCGGAGAGATCGGTGTTCTCCATCAGGGCGCGGGCGGCGGCCAGAGCGTAAGAGCCGCCGCTGCCGATGGCTGCAATGCCCTCGTCCGGCTCGATCACGTCGCCCGATCCGCTGAGAAGAAAGGTCTGGCTCAGGTCAGAGACGACGAGCAGAGCTTCGAGCGAGCGCAGCATCTTGTCGGTGCGCCAATCCTTGGCCAGTTCGACGGCGGAGCGGCCCAGATTGCCGGCGTACTGCTCCAGCTTGGTTTCAAAGCGGCTGAAGAGCGAAAAAGCGTCGGCGGTGGAGCCGGCAAATCCGGCGAGGATCTTGTCCTGATAGAGGCGGCGGATTTTTTTGGCGGTGTGCTTGAAGACGGCCTCGCCCATGGTGACCTGGCCGTCGGCGGCCATGACCACGCTGGAGCCGCGGCGGACACAAATGACGGTGGTGGAGCGGATGCGGGGGCGGCTGGAGCCGGCTTCGTTTTCCGGCTTCGAACTCCGCCCGGAACGGCGCGCAGCGGCGAACTGCAAACTTTTTTCACTGAAGGAAAAACGACCGCGTGGGGCGGCCGTTGGTGCAACACTGCGATTCGACATGTCTTCAGCGAGTATATCGCAGGTACCGGCGCGCGCCCTGCGAACGAAAGAGGCACAACAAATCCCGGCGTTCTGAGCTATTCTGCAAGTGTCGCAGGACGTCATTTTCCCTAACCAGTTCTATCCCGGAGCATCGGATGTACAGCTTCTCACTGCGCGATCCCCACGTGTTTGGGACGCTCGCGGCTTCGGTACTATGTGTCGGCGGAGTGGTTGCGTGGCTGAAATTCCGGCGGCGCCCCAGCGCGGAGGAAATCGAACGGGAACGGCGCGCGCAGCTGGTGCGGGCGGGGCGGATCATCGACGGGACGATCCTCGATGTGACGGAGTCTGATCCTGGGGTGTCCGCACCGGCGCGGGAGATCCGCTTCATCCTTTATAAGTACGAGATCGGCGGGGTGGAGTATGAGTGCTCGCAGGACGTGACCGGGCTGCGCGATCACGTGAAAGCGGAGGACCTGCGGCTGAGCTTTCCGTGCTCGGTGCGCTACGACGTGCACCGTCCGGAAAACAGCATCATCGTGGCGGAGAACTGGAGCGGCCTGCGGATGACGGCGCGGTCGGTCCCGACGAAGCGGGCGGCGCCGCCACGCAAGCCGCGCACACCCACGCCAACCGCGCAGTTGTCGCGCCGCGATTGAAGGCGGCGGAACGGGGTTCTAGACTAGTCCTGTATGCACGTTCACGGCGCGAAGACCGCAGCAATGCAGAAAGTGCTGCGGCTTTCGCTCATTGCGACCATCGCGTACGTCCTGCTGACATTGGTTGCCGGGCTGCGGGCGCACTCGCTGGCGCTGGTTTCCGAGGCCGGACATAACGCGTCGGACGCGCTGGCGATCGTGCTCTCTTTCGTTGCGGTGTGGTTTCAGACGCGCCCTCCCAACGATGAAAAGACGTTTGGCTACCAGCGGGCGGGGGTGCTGGCGGCTTTCCTGAATGCGATCACTCTGATTGCGATCGCGGTCTGGATCGGCTTTGAGGCCTTCCGGCGCTTCAGCCATCCGGCGGCGGTGGAACCGCACATCATGATGGGGGTTGCGGCGGCCGGCGTGGTGATGAACGGCGTGATCGCGGCCATGCTGTGGGGGGTGAGCCACGACGTCAATATCCGCAGCGTTTTCATTCACATGCTGGGCGACACGCTGTCGACGGCGGCGGTGATCGCGGGCGGCGTGGCGATTGTGCTGACGGGGCATAACTGGATCGATCCGGCGCTGTCGCTGGCAATTGCGGCCATGATTCTGTGGTCGTCGATCGGGATTGTGCGGGAAACCCTGAATATTTTGCTGGAAGGGACGCCGCGCGGCTTATCGCTGGGCGAGATTCGCCTGACCCTGGAACAGATTGACGGGGTGGAGGACGTGCACGACCTGCACGTGTGGAGCCTGGGCTCGAACACGCATGCGCTGGCCAGCCATGTGACGATTGCGGACATTCCGCCGTCGGAGAGCAACCGTATCCTCGACCGGATTAACCTGGTGCTGCGGGAGCGCTTCCGCATCCATCACACCACGCTGCAGTTCGAGCACGTGGTGTGCGAGACGACGCATGGATGCCTGCAGCCGGTAGACGAGGTGGAGGCGCACCACCACCATCATCACCACCACGGACACGCGCACTAATCTACGCCACGGGCTGGGCCTCCTGGGCGAGGGTGCGCGCGGGGAGAAAGACGCGGATGCAGGCGCCAGGCAGGCCGGGGTAATCGCTGTTGCCGATGCGGATGGCGCCGCCGTGTTTCTGCACGATGCCCATGCTGACCCAAAGTCCGAGGCCGGTGCCATGCGCGCCTTTGGTGGTAAAGAACGGCTGGAAAAGCCGCGGGGCGATGTCTTTGGGAATGCCCGGGCCATTGTCCACGACCTCGACGACAGCGCCGGCGCCGTGAAACTCTGCGGCCTCGGCGTGCTCCAGGCGGATGCGAATGCTTCCCTTTGGACCGGCGGCTTCGATGGCATTGCCGATGACATTGGTAAAGACCTGGCGCAGCTCGGCCGGAAATCCCTCGACAACCAGCACTCCGTCAATGGCGGTCTCCAGCTGAATTCCCTGATGCCTGATCCTGCGATCGAGCAGCAGCAGCACGCCCTCGATGAGTTCGCGCAGGTCGATGGAGATGGGAGCTTTGGGTTCGCGGTAGAGGCTGAGCATGGTGCGGCTGATCTGCATGGTGCGCCCCAGTTCCTGCTGCGCGAGGCGCAGATACTCGTTCCGTTTGAGGGCGTCGTCTTCCTCGCCAATCAGGTAGTGCAGATTGGCCACAGAATCGAGCGGGTTATGGATCTCGTGAGCGATGGTGGCGGCGAGCCGCCCGGCGACGGCCAGCTTTTCCGAGGCCACCAGCGCCGCCTGCAGGCGACGCTCCTCGGTGACGTCGCGGAAGACGAGGACAACTCCGATCATCTCGCCCGATCCGCTGAGAATGGGGGCCGCGCTGTCGTCGATGATGAATTCGCGGCCGTCGCGCGCGAGGAGCATGGTGTGATTGGCCAGACCGGTCGCATGGCGCAGACGCCGCACTTTTTCCACGGGGCTCTCGGCCGGCTGGCGCGTTTCTTCGTTCACGATGCGAAACACATCTTCGAGGGCGTGACCCCTGGCATCATCGAGCTTCCAGCCGGTGAGGTTTTCGGCAACGGCATTCATGAAGCTGACAGCGCTGCGCATATCGCAGGCAATGACGGCGTCGCCGATGGACTCGAGGGTGGTTTGAAACCACTGGCGGCTCTCAAACAGCTCTTCGGACTTGCTGGTGATCTCCGCAATGCGCCGCAGATAGCTCGCCGAAACGGCGCGGAGATGATGGCGCGTAAACAATGCGAGGATGAGGCCCACGACGAGAACCGAAAGAAGCAGCGAAACGAGTTCGCGCCGCCGGAGCTGGCGGGCATGCTCGTACTCCGCCGTGCGCAGGCTGGCTTCGCGGTGCAGCATGGTCCCGGTGGTGGCACGAATGCCGTCCATCATGGATTTGCCGTGCTGGTTGAGTTGGGGATCCGCCAGTGCCGCGCGATTCCCGGCCAGGATCGCATCCGCAAAGATCAGCCATTGGTTGTAGCGGTCCTGAAGGTCCGTGAGGGAGGCCCGCTGCTGGGCGTTGCCGGCCAGCAACTGGTGCAGGGAGGCAAACTCCAGCTGGATGGGACCAGCCGCCGCCTGCCACGGCGCCAGCATGGCGGGATCGCGGGTGAGCTGAAAGCCGCGCAGCCCCGTCTCCTGGTCGATGATGAGATTTTGCAGCTCCTGCAGGTGGGCGGTGATTCGGTCGCTGTGATCGAGGGCCTCCTCGGCGCGCTGGGTGGCCACGATCTCACCCAGCAGGAAAGCGGCCATCAGAACGAGAAGAAGGATGGGAACAGCCACCAGCTGTCGAAGCGTCCGATTGAATTCCGCGAGCTTCAACAGGCTCCTCCGGGGGCTGACGGGGCGCCGGCGCGCAGCATAAGCCGCAGTTTCTCGAGCAATTCCAGCGGGCCTTCGCCCTTCAGCAGGGTGACATCGACGAGGGCTACGACCTCGGCCGGCAGGTTAATGTAGGCCGAGAGCAGCATGATGGGAATCTCGGGACGCTCGCGGCGCATGGTTGCTGCCACGATGCCGCCGTCCATCTCCGGCATGTAGTAGTCCAGCACCACACCGTCCACCGGGCTGGCGCGAAAGAGGGAGAGACCAGTCGGGCCGTCGAGGGCGGTGAGCACCTGGTAGCCGGCGTGCTCCAGCACGGTTTTGCGGATCTGCAAGCCGAGCGCCTCATCGTCAATGCAGAGGATGGTCGACACCGGAAAATCTCCTGAGCCGCCGGACCTGAGCAGACGCGGGCCTTTCAGGCTGCGGGGCCGGAGGGGTCGCCTTAGAGCCCGGCATTCACTTTCGCGCGGGGGGCGAGAACGTTCATCACGGGCTCCAGAAAGCAATGGCGGGAGTATAGCATCGCGCCGAGCTGTAAGAGGTGGCAGGGAAACAACCTGGGGACGGCGGAAACGGCTGGTGCGGGAGGGCACGGGGGTGGAATGGGGGTGACGAACGGGTCAGTCCGGACGCTGTACAGGCGGCTGTGTACCGGGGCTGCACGCCGGGGAGTCAAATTTACAGTACTTTTGCATTCTGTTTGCCCGTCTGGGTTAGGCTGAGGTCGGAAGCGCTGTGGGAAAGGAACCTACGCTTTGAGTCAGACCGTTTTTGTGCTCGAGGACGACGCAGACATCGCGCGCCTCATTCAGCATCATCTGGAGGCCGCGAGCTTTCCAGCCAGAATCTACGCGACTCCGGGCAGCCTGATTCCGGACGCGGAACGCCAGGCTCCGGCACTGTTTCTGCTGGACATTATGGTTCCGGGCGGCGACGGACTCGATGTGTGCCGGCGGCTGCGCAATCACCCTTCGCTGAGCACCATACCCATCATCTTTGTGACGGCGCGCGCCAGCGAAAACGACCGGGTGCTGGGGCTGGAGCTGGGCGCGGACGATTACGTGACCAAGCCCTTTGCTCCGCGCGAGCTGCTGGCCCGGGTGAAGGCGGTGCTGCGGAGGTTCGAGCGGCCGTCGACGCCTTCGGTCATCCTGTTTGAGGAAGTGGAGATCGACGCCAGCGCGATGCAGCTGAAAGTGCGCGGCGCGCTCACGACCACCACGGCGACCGAGTTCCGCCTGCTCGATTATCTGGCGCGGCATCCGGGGCGCGTGTTCAGCCGGGATCATCTGCTGGATGCGGTTTGGGGCGATGCGCGCTTCGTGACGCCGCGGTCAGTGGATGTGTACGTGCGGCGCATCCGGGAGAAGATCGAGTCCGACCCGGAGAACCCGCGCTTCCTGAAGACGGTGCGCGGCGCCGGCTACCGGTTTGAGATTCCGCGTGTGGCGGAGCGGGCGGTGAGCTAGGGGCAGCGATCAGCGATCAGCGTTCAGGGGGCCCGGAAGTCATGTCTCGGACCTCTCCTAAACATCCAGCCGATTGGAGGCCGCAACGCGGCTGTACCAAAATCCAGAATCCTTGATCGTACGTTTTTGGTTTCGGAAGTCCGTGTAAATCAAGCCATAACGCTCTGTGTAACCCTCGGCCCACTGGAAATTGTCGAGCAGGGTCCACACATGGTAGGCGCGAACATGGGCGCCGTCCGCTATGGCTCGGGCCAGTTCCGCAAGAACTTGCCGGTACCATTGAATCCGCCGCGTGTCCGGTACGGAGCTATTCTCGTTGCCGACGGGCGCATCGAGATAGCCGCAGCCGCTCTCCGTAATCTCGACGATCGGATGGTTGTACTCCTTCGAGATTTGGGTGACCAGGTCGTAGATGCCGCGTGGCCAGACTTCGAGGCCAGACTCTGTGAGCGGCCCCTCGGTGGGCATCGTGGCTCGAATCCCGGTGTAGGGATCGCGTGCGCATCCGCTGTCGGACTCAATCTCGGTTCCACTGAAGCCACCGCCAACGCAATGCGACTGGCTCGCATCGGAGACGACGCGGCGTGTGTAGTAATGAAAACCCACCCAGTCCAGCGGCGCATAGAGAATCTTCTCGTCGCCTGGCCTGAACCCCATCGTCTCGTACGGAGGTTCGCCAACAAATGCGTTCGGATACCGGCCTTTCATTGCCGCTTCAAGAAAGAACACGTTGTTCATGGCGTGGTAGCGCGCCGCCGCCGCACGATCCGCCTCGGAATTCGTCTTCGGGTATGCGGGAGCCATCTCGTAGGCGCTGCCCACCGTCGCCTTCGAAGATGCCGCCTTCAGGGAACGGTGTGCTTCTCCCTGCGCCAAACCGAGGGTGTGGGCTGCTTTCAGAAAGTCGGGGAAACTGGTGCGGCACGGCGGAAATGCGCCGGCAGCATAGCCCATAAACGCGATGGCCCAGGGCATATTGAAGGGCGCCCACACCGTGATTCGATCGCCCAGGTGGCTGGCAAGAATCCCGGCGTAATCCGCAAAGTAACCGGCCAGATCGCGATTCGGCCAGCCGCCTCGATCTTCCAGCGCCTGGGGAAGATCCCAATGGAACAACGTGCACCAGGGGCGAATTCCTGCCTCAAGAAGGGCATCCGCGAAGCGGCTGTAATGGTCGATTCCCTTCATGTTGGGCGCGCCAACGCCGGCCGGCTGAATGCGGGGCCAGGAGATGGAGAAGCGATAGCTCTTCAGGTTGAGGCTTTTGGCCAGTGCGATGTCCTGCGGATAAAGATGGTACTGATCGCAGGCCACATCGCCCGTCACAGCACCGCGCACTTTGCCAGGCGTATGGGTGAACCGGTCCCAGATCGATTCTCCTTTGCCGTCTTCCTTCCAGGCGCCTTCCACCTGGTACGAGGCGGTAGCGGCGCCCCAGATAAATCCATCCGGGAATCGCGCCTTTTGTATCTCCGGCTCGGCAACGGCGCCCGGCATTGTCGACTCTTGCAATAATCCCGGAATTGGCTCCGCGGCAGAGGAAGGAGCTGCATCGCTATCCTGTCCGGCGAGTGCAGTCCCTGCCGCTGCTGCCACCGAACGACTCACAAATTCCCGGCGATTCATTCTTCTCCTCTCAAATCCTGGTTAACCGCGGCGCATACTCCCTATGAGGTTGCCCGGACCTCGGGAAGATTGTCCAATGAAACATTGGACACAGTTTGATAACCTGCGGTTATGGGACTGGAACTCAACGATCTGCGTTCCTTCCTGATTCTCGCTGAACAACTTCACTTCCGGCGCGCCGCAGAGATCCTCCATGTCTCCCAGCCAGCCCTGAGCAAACAAATCCGCCGCCTGGAAGACCGGCTGGGCGGACCATTGCTGATGCGGCGATCGCGCGGATTGCATCTCACTTCGGCTGGCCAGGTGCTGCTGCAACATGCGCGGCGGATAGTCGAGGATTCGGAGTCGGCGGAAAGAATCACCCGTCTTGCCCTGAAGGGTGAGGCTGGAACGCTGCGAGTCGGATTCGGAATTGCAGTTCTCGCTCGTGGTTTGCCGAATCTGATGATGCGCTTCAGGAAGCGATTTCCAAACGTCGATTTGTCGGTGCGCAACATGTCCACCTCGGATCAGGTTGAGGCGCTGGGCGAGAGAAGCATTGACGTGGGGTTTGTGCGTCTTCCGGTTCGCAGCGAAGAGATTGAAATCATCCCGATCCTGAATGAGCGGCTCATGGTCGTGCTGAGCGAGCAGGCAGCCTGGGATGCGAAGAGCGGATTGGCATCCTTAAGCGGCGCGCCATTCATCCTGCCCTGCCGTGCTGACTCGGCCAGCTTTTACGATCATGTTTTTCGTACCTGCCGAGCCGCCGGTTTTGTTCCCCGAGTCGTTCAGGAAGCCGATGTATTTTTTACCGTGCTGAATTTGGTGCGCGCCGGTTTGGGCGTCAGTATTGCTCCGAGCGCGGTGCAACTGATGCGTGTGCCGCAGATCCAATTTGGCGAAACCAGGGTTCCTGAAGCTGAATGGACCATCGGCATTGCGTGGAACCGGCAGGGCACCCGGTCCGTGCTGGTGGAGAACTTCATACAAATGGCCCGAAAGCTCCTAACTTCGTCCATCCGATGAATCCTCATCCTCGTATCTCGCCGGTGAGATTACTCCTCAAGTGTCGACTGGCGTTCCGGGATTTTCCGCAGCGCAAACTTTCAACTGTCGCCAACAGGCATCAGCACTCATTGACAGCTGCAGGACGTAAGCCCGGCCATACTTCGCTTTCAGGCGCCGACCTCTGGATATGAATCCGGCCGCCAGCACTGGAGCCTCGCGAAAGCAACACTTCGGATTTTTATCGGTGGCTTTGCCACCGATTCCCTCCGCGCCAAAAGTTGTTTTTGGTGCATGCCGCTCGTTTCGCTACGGGGGTCCGTTCGACTCCGCGCCGGGATGGCTGGTGCACCGCTCAGGAGGATCTCGGCGGCGCTCCGTTTCGACCTATACCCCGTTAGGCGCCGTAGCGGGTACGAGCGAACGGCGATGAGAGAATGGGGTTTGACCCGCGATCTCCTTTCCTCTTGCCGGAGAGCCCCATCGAGCTGACGACGGTTTACATTCTGCTGATTGTGTTTGTGGCGACGGTGATCCGTTCGGCGTTCGGGTTTGGCGAGGCGCTGATTGCGGTTCCGCTGTTGGCCACCGTGATTCCGCTGCAGGTGGCGGCGCCGATGGCGGTGCTGCTGTCGATCACGATTGCCGCGGTCGTGGTAGCGCAGGATTGGAGGCATATCCATCTGCGCAGCTCGGTTTGGCTGCTGATTCCGACGCTGGCCGGGATACCGGTGGGGCTGTGGCTGCTGACGAGCACGCATCAGCGGGTGGTGAAGGGCATGCTGGCCGCGGTGATTATGGCGTTCGCGGCGTACTCGCTGACGGGGCGCAGGCGGCTGGAGCTGCGGAGCGATGCCCGGCGGTGGCTGCTGACCTGCGGGTTCTGCGCGGGCGTGCTGGGCGGGGCTTATGGGATGAACGGGCCGCCGCTGGTGATCTATGGCTCGATGCGGCGATGGACAGCGCAGCAGTTTCGCGCAACGCTGCAGGGCTACTTCCTGCCCGCCAGCATCCTCGGCATGGCGGGATATGGGCTCGCGGGGCTCTGGACACGGCCGGTGACGCACTATTACCTGCTGGGGTTACCGGTGGCGCTGCCGGCGGTGCTGGTGGGGCGATGGATCAATCGTCGACTGAGCGGAGACGCGTTTCTGAAGTGGGTGTACGTGGGGCTGGCCGGGGTTGGGGTCCTGCTGTTGGTGCAGGCGATGCAGGGCCGGGCCTGAAGAGAATGCAATGCCCGCTGGAGGCCAGGGCATAAGATAGGCGCATGACGATCCCGGAATTGCTGCTGCTGGAATTCGACGAGGAAATGCCCAGCACGCGCCGGATGCTGGAGCGCGTGCCGGAAGCCAGCCTGACCTGGAAGCCACACGAGAAATCGATGACCCTGGGGCGTCTGGCATCGCACGTGGCCGATCTGCCCAACCGCTGCGTTGCGATCGTCACGACTGAGACCTTCGTGCGGCCTCCGGACTTCAAGCCCTTCCTGGCCGGCTCAGCGGCGGAGCTGCTGGAGAGGTTTGACAGCGCCGGCGCGGAAGCCCGGGCGGCGCTCGCCGGCCTGCGCGACGATCAGCTGCCGGTGGTCTGGACCATCCGCATCGGCGACCGCACCATCGCTTCGCTGCCGCGGGCGATGGCGCTGCGCCGCGTGTTCATGGATCACCTGATTCATCACCGCGGCCAGCTCAGCGTGTATCTGCGGCTGCTGGATGTGCCGATACCCGGGATGTACGGACCGTCGGCAGACGATGCGGCCGGTTTTCCGGCACGCTGAAGGCTGTGCCCATGCGGGCACGAGATAATGGCAGCACTGGGACGGGCGCGTGACAGGCAGAGTCTTCTCGAAGTTGCTGGTTTCGTTCATTCTCGTGCTCTGTATCGGCACGGCGGTGCTGGACTTTTCCTTCCGCAACATCGTCGCGCACTCGCTGCACGAGGAGGCGCGCGTAGCGCTGCTGGGCCCGGCCCAGCAGGCGGCGGCGCTGCACATTCTGCGCCGCGATCTGTTCACCGCGTCGCTGCTTTCGCTGGTCCTCGCCACGCTGGTTTCGGCGTGGGTGGCGCATCGCATTGCGGCGCGGCTGCGGCGCATCACAGAATTCTCCAATCGCATTGCGGGCGGCGACTTCACGGCTCGTATTGAAGAGGAGGGCAGCGACGAGATCGGCGAAGTGGCGCGCGCGCTGGATGCGACCGCGGGACGGCTGGAAAAGACATTTCACGCGCTCGAGTCGAAGCAGCGGGAGCTGGCCGCGCTGCTGGATTCGATGCAGGAAGCGGTGGTGGCGGTGAACGCGGCGGGCCAGGTGAGCTGGTCGAACTCCGTGATGCAGCGGATAGCGTCGGGAGCCGGACGGCCGGGGAAAGCCCTGGTGATGAGCGTGCGCGATCCCGACGTGCTGTACTGCGTGGACATTGCCTTGCGGGAGCGGCGCATCTCCAGCGGCAAGGCGATTTCCGCAGTGCCGGGACGCGTGTTTGAAGTGAGCGCGGCGCCCACACCGGACGGCGGGGCGGTGGCGGTGCTGCACGACGTGACCGAAGTGGAGCGCGCGGAGAAGACGCGGCGCGATTTCGTCGCCAATGTCAGCCACGAACTGCGCACGCCGCTCACATCCATCTCCGGCTATGTGGAGACGCTGCTGGAAGAGGGAATGGAACTGCCGGACAGCGCTCGCGAATTCATGGGCATCATTTTGAAAAATGCGCGGCGCGTGAATCGCCTGACGGAGGACCTGCTGGCGCTGGCCCAGGTGGAATCGGGCCAGCACAAGCTGAAGACGCAGCCGATGCGCGCCTCGGCGCTGGTGGAGGACGCGATCGAGTCGCTGGCGGGGATGGTGGTCGAGTCGGGGGTGGCGCTGGAGGCCGGCGAGCTGACGGACAGGATGGTGCTGGCCGATGTGGACGCGATGACCCAGGTATTCGGCAACCTGATCGAGAACGCGATGAAGTACGGCGGGGCGGGGAGCCGCGTGGTGGTCGGGGCTCGACCGCTGGAGAATGTGGTTGAGTTCTACGTCCAGGATTTCGGACAGGGCATCGCGCTCGAGCATCTGGACCGCATTTTCGAGCGCTTCTATCGCGTGGACAAGGCGCGCTCGCGCGAGTCGGGCGGGACGGGGCTGGGGCTGGCCATCGTGAAGCACATCGTGATCGCGCATGGCGGAACGATTCGCGCGGAGAGCGAACTGGGCGCGGGCGCGACGTTTCTGTTTACGCTGCCGATGGCGCCGGCGGCGATGACTGCGGAAGCGGGTGAGGCGGCCGCGAAGGCGGCGCGATGAATTGAGATACAACGTATCTCAGAAGGGCTGCCCCATGGCTGGCACAATGGTGCACATCAGAGTCGATGAGAAGGTGAAGGAGCAAGCCGCCGAAACTTTGGCAGAGATGGGCATGTCGGTGTCCGACGCTGTGCGCATGCTGCTGGTCCGCGTCGCCGCTGAAAAGGCGCTTCCATTCGAAGTCAAGGTTCCGAATCCCGTGACAGTCAGGGCAATGAAATCCGCCGATCGCGGCAAGGGAAAGCGGTTCCGCAGTGCTGAAGAGCTTCTTAAGGATCTCGGGATTTGAGAAGCCTGGTCGAGGGTTCACAGTTTCGGCGCGATGTGAAACTCCTCCAGCGTCGCGGCAAGGATATGTCAAAGCTTCGCGATTTGATCCTTCTGCCTGGCGACGATAAACCTTTGCCGCTGCGTTACAAAGATCATCCCCTGAGCGGCAATTGGCGGCACTTTCGGGATTGCCGCATCGAGTCGGATTGGCTCCTAATTTACAAGGTCGAAGGTAACAGTGTTTTTCTGACACGCACAGGAACGCATTCCGACCTCTTCTGACAGATGGATGGCCGCTGAACGCTACAATGGTCTATGCCCGCGAAGACCGTCCACGCCGTCTGCTCGCACGATTGCCCCGATTCGTGCGGCGTGCTCGTCACCATCGACGAGACGGGACGGGCGACGCGGATGCGCGGCGATCCGTCTCACCCGGTGACGCGGGGATTTCTCTGCGGGAAAGTGGCCAAATATCTCGACCGGGTCTACTCGCCCGACCGGCTGCTCTATCCGATGCGCCGGCGCGCGGGCGTGCCCAAAGGATCGCTGCCGCATCGCGGCGAGGCGGAGGCTTTCGAGCGCATCTCGTGGGACGAGGCTCTGGACACGATTGCCACGCGGCTGGCGGCTGTTGCAGCGGCGCACGGACCTGAGTCGATCCTGCCGTATTCCTACGCCGGGACGATGGGAGTGCTCGGCTACGGCTCCATGGACCGCCGTTTCTTTCACCGGCTGGGCGCGTCGCAGCTGGACCGCACGATTTGCGCACAGACGGGCGGCGAAGCGCTGAAGTCCGTCTACGGCCGGAAGCTGGGCACGGATACAGAGGCCTTCCGGCACGCGCGGCTCATCATCGCGTGGGCGGCCAACATCCACGGCAACAATATTCACCTGTGGCCGTTTATCGAGGAAGCCCGCCGCAATGGCGCGAAGCTGATCGTCATCGACCCCTTTGCGACGCGCACGGCGCGGGCCGCCGACTGGCACATCGCCATCAATCCAGGGACGGACTCGGCGCTGGCGCTGGGGCTGATGCATGTTTTGATCCGCTCGCGCCTGTATGACGGCGAGTACGTCGAGCAATGGACGCAAGGGTTCGGGAAACTGCGCGAGCGGGTCGCCGCGTATACGCCGGAATATGTCGCCAGCCTAACGGGCATGCTGCCGGAGGATATCGAGCGGCTGGCGCGCGAATACGGCACGACGAAGCCGGCGGTCATCCGTGTGAACTATGGCGTGCAGCGGTCGGATAATGGCGGGGCGGCGGTCCGCGCCATTGCCATGCTGCCCGCGCTGACCGGCGCATGGAAGCATCTGGGCGGCGGGCTGCAGCTTTCGACGAGCGGGGCCTTCGGCTGGGACAGCGAGGTGCTGGAGCGTCCTGACCTGATGCTGGCCAGCCCGCTGGGACGGCCGGCGCGGGTGGTGAACATGGCGGTGCTGGGGAACGCGCTGACGGAACTGGGCAGCAAGGCTGAGGACGGACCTCGGGTCCACGCGCTGTTCGTTTACAACTCAAATCCCGCGGCGATTGCGCCGGACCAGGGCACGGTGCTGCGCGGACTGGCGCGGCAGGATCTCTTCACGGTGGTGCACGAGCAGTTTTTTACGGACACGGCCGACTACGCCGATATTGTGCTGCCGGCCACGACATTTCTGGAGCACAAGGACGTTCAGGGCGCGTACGGACACTATTATGTGCAGCTGTCGGAGCAGGCGATTGAGCCACCCGGCCAGGCGCGCTCGAATGTGTGGCTGTTCTCGCAGCTCGGGCAGAGGATGGGCTTCCCTGAGCCATGTTTCCGGGATACGGTCGACGACATGATCGCGCAGGCACTGCGGGTCGACGATGCCGATCGCCAGGATCCGTGGCTGGCCGGCATCACTCCGGAGTCGCTGCATGCGGCCGGCGGAGCGCAGCGGCTGCAATTTGCCGCGGAACGCCATGGCGAGAAATTCCTGCCCTTCGCAGAAGGTCCGTTCCCGACGCCGAGCGGCAGGATCGAATTCTACTCGGAGGCGCTGGCGGCGCAGGGGATGGACCCACTGCCGGCGTTCCACGCCGCAGCGGAATCGCGCCACACAGGGAGCGGCGCCTATCCGCTCGAGTTCCTGCCGCGCAAGGCCGACAACTATACGAACTCGACCTTTGCCAACATCCCGGCGCATCAGGAGCTCGAGTCCGGACATGGGGACGTGCTGGAAATGCACCCTGACGACGCGCGGGTGCGCGGCATTGCCGACGGCGACGCGGTGGATGTCTTCAACGCACGGGGATCGCTCGCCCTGCGCGCACACGTGAACGGCAGCGTCCGCCGCGGCGTGGTGGCGGCGCGCCTGGGATGGAATAAGCTTTCGGCCGGCGGCCATAATGTGAATCTGCTGACGTCGCAGCGCCTGAACGATCTGGGCGGAGGTCCGACGTTTTATTCCGTGGTGGTGGAAGTACGGAAGTCGACGGCGAGCTCTCACGAAAGCAGCGGCGGCGCAGTCTAAATGACCATTCATCGATGGGTCTGCGGCATTCGGACCACAAAAGCTCGTGGTCTCCGATAAACTGAAAGCGATTTTCCCCGGCATGAGCTGTTGCCGTGCCCGGTAGTCCGCGGGGTGTGAGACTGGAATGATGTTGCCGCCGATGAGTCTTTCCGGGACTGCCGCGAATGACCGGGAGGCCGAACCAGGTGCGGTCCAGGGCCTGCATCGCGCTGATATAATCGCCTTTTCCCAAAGATCGGCCTGATTTTGAGTAGTGAGGGTGTGCCTATTCATTCCGTGAACTTCTGGAGCGCAGGCTCCCCGCACGTACCATGCAGGAATTCGCGCCGGATTTTGGGGCGCTTCATGGTGTTGGTTCTCCTCGCGGCGCCGGCAGTGCCGGTCACGCGAGCCTTCGCGCAGGAGCAGGCAGCGGCTCCCGCGGCATCCGGCCAGCAGACAGTGGTGGGGATCCGAGTGATCGGGACGCGCCGCATTCCCCAGGATGCCGTCAAGGCGCGCATGTTCAGCAAAATCGGCGAGCCATACGATCCGCTGACGGTGGAGCGCGATTTCAATTCCCTCTGGAACACCGGCTACTTCGAAGACGTGCGCATCGATCGGGAGGATACGGCGCAGGGCATCATCCTGGACGTGTACGTGCGCGAGAAGCCGACGATCCGCGAAATCAAATACAACGGCACGAATTCCATCACGGTTTCCGACATTCTGGACCGGTTCAAGAAGGAAAAAGTCGGGCTGACCGAGGAGAGCCAGTACGACCCGGCGCGTATTGCGCACGCTGTGACGGTCATCAAGGAAATGGAGGCGGAACACGGCCACCAGTTCGCCACCGTGAAGACCGAGGTGAAAGACATTCCGCCGGCCTCGGTGCAGCTGATATTCCAGGTGAAGGAAGGCCCCACCGTGAAGGTGGGCAGGATTACGTTCAGCGGAAATGAGCACGTGAGCTCGCGGGCGCTGCGCGCCTCGATGCGCAACCTGCGGCCAATCGGCATTCCGCACTCCATCATTCTGGAAAACATCTTTGCCCGGACCTTCGACGCCAGCAAGCTGGAAGAGGATTCCGAGCGCGTGCGCCAGGCGTACCAGGATCGCGGTTATCTGCGCGGCGGCCCGGTGGGCGAGCCGCAGACGCACCTGCGCAACGAAGCGGGGCTGTCGATGTTTACGTTTCGGCCGCGCAAGGGCAAGCGCATCGATATCCACATGAATATCGACGAGGGCGAGCGGTACCGCCTGGCCGCGATCACGTTCAGCGGCGACACGGGCGGCGCAAACCTGAAGGCGCTGCGGGCGATTTTTCCGCAGAAGGACGGCGAGACGTTCAACGCGACTTCGTTCCGGAAGGCCCTGGATAATCTTCGCAAAGCCTACAGTCAGAACGGCTACATCAACTTCACCGCGCTGCCCACGCCGACCTTCGACGACGTAAAGCACACCGTGACGTGGGACCTGAATCTGGATCGGGGCAAGCAGTTCACAGTCGCGCGCATTGAGTTCCAGGGCAACACGGTCACGCGCGATTTCGTGATCCGCCGCGAGCTGCTGCTGCAGGAGGGCCAGGTCTATAACAGCCACCTGTGGGAGATGAGCCTGCTGCGCCTGAACCAGCTGCAGTATTTCAATCCATTGCGCGTCGATCAGGACTCCACAACGCAGCAGAATACGGAAGCGGGCACGGTGGACCTGCTGCTGAAGGTGCAGGAAAAGGGCAAGAATGCCATCGGCCTGAACGGCGGGGTCAGCGGGCTGTCCGGCGCGTTCCTGGGCCTGAACTACGAGACCAATAACTTCCTCGGCCTGGGTGAAACCCTCAGCGTGCAGGCGAATGCGGGCAGTCTGGCGCGCCAGCTGCTGTTCGCCTTCAA
Source organism: Acidobacteriaceae bacterium (assembly GCA_030041435.1). Classification (GTDB taxonomy): domain Bacteria; phylum Acidobacteriota; class Terriglobia; order Terriglobales; family Acidobacteriaceae; genus Palsa-343. The sequence continues at coordinate 35,492 of JASHNW010000104.1, read as the reverse complement.
CGAGCCGTACGTGCGGAACAAGCCCTTCAACCTGGGTTTCCAGGTCTTCGACAGCAAGAACGACTACAACGCCTCGAAGAGCTATTCGCTGTCGGGCAGCGCCAACCAGACGTCGGCGATCTCGTCTCTGCTGCAGAACTACAACCAGTCGAGAGTGGGCTTTAACCTCTCCGGCGGTTACCCGCTGCGGCATTTCAACCTGTTCGGGTTCTCGCGCGTGGGGCTGACGTATGCGTGGGACAGCTCGTCAGTGCGGGCCTTCAGCCAGGCTTCGAGCAACCTGTTCCAGACCTTGGCGTTCCGCAGCGGCATCCAGGGCCAGAACGCGCTGGAAGGCATCCTGACCAGTTCGGTGATGGCCAGCTACGAGTCCAGCAACGTGGACAGCAATTTCCTGCCGCACACGGGGCAGTCGCTGGCGGCTACGGTGCAGCTGGCCGGCCTGTGGGGCAGCGTGCGCTACGTGCGACCCGTCGTGGAGTACAAGCGCTTTGAACCGATGAAGGGCTGGTGGTTCAACAAGGCGGGCCGCAACACGCTTGGGTTCAGGGTGCAGGGCATCTACATCACCGGCTTCAGCGGCGACGTGGCTCCTCCGTTCGACCGGCCCTCGGCGGGCGGCGAAACCGATCTCCGCGGTTTCGACGTGCGCACCATTACGCCTTACGGATTTGTGCCGACGCGGGTGCTGTTCAATCTGACCAACCCGGATGGCTCCACGGTGCCGCGCGATCCTACCAACCCCAGCCTGGGAGCGATCCAGATCCCGCTTCCGGTGTACGGCATTGCTACGATTGGGGGCGACACCAACTTCACGACCAATCTGCAGTACACGATCCCCATCTATGCGCGGACGGTCGCCTTCAAGCTATTCAACGACTTCGGGATGGACATGGCATTGCGCGACAGCCAGCTGCGCCAGAGCCCGGAAGGAATCGACGCGCTGAACGCACCTCTGTACGGTTGCCCGAACTACGTGAACGGCACCTGCCAGGGCGGGCAGCAGATCAAGTTCAACTCCATCATCGAGCCTCTGCCCGGCACAAATTACGTGCCGCGCGACTCCGCGGGCGGCGAAATCGACGTGATGATGCCGATTATTAACGCGCCCTTCCGCCTGTACTACGCGGTGAACCCGCTGAAGCTGTTCGACACGTTCCGGCGTCCGAATCTGATTACCCCCAGCATGTTCCCGACCACCGAGGCGGGCCAATACTCCTATGCTGAGGCGCAGCAGTTCTACAACGGGCTGTATGTGCTGCGCGAACCCAGCAAGACCTTCCGTTTGTCCGTCGGGACCAGCTTCTGATGCCGTCCGAACACCCCCTGCGGAACCCGGCAAGCGGGTTCCGCGGTACCATGAAGGCCGGGAGGAATCGTTTGACGGGCCTCCGGCTCGGTCCTATAATTTGCCCAAGTTCCTGAGAAATTCTCTCTGTCCGCGTCTTTGCATTACGGGCTCAAAAATGATGCCTGGAGCCTGCTCCGGAGGATCTTCAGCGAGCAGCAATTCAACGAGCAAGAAATGCGGACCAGACCACCCAGGACAGCGAAGGAGTTTGTGAATTCCATGAAGCATTTGTTGCCAATCGTTTGCGTGCTCGCGTCCGGACTGGGCGTCGGAGCCGTCGCTCAGGCCGCTCCGGCGAGTCCTGATCCAGCCGCTGGCGCGCCAGTAGCCATCACCGGCGCCACCAAAATAGCCGTCATCAATTTCGAAGCGGTCGTTCAGCAGACCAACGAATTTCAGCGCGACATCGCCGACCTGCAGAAGAAATACGAGCCGCGGGTGACGGAACTGCAGCAACTGAATCAGCAGATCGATGCCGAGAAGAAGCAGCTCCAGACGGCCGGCACCACGCTCAGCGACGTGGACCGGCAGACGAAGCTGCACGACATCGACGATAAGACCAAGGACCTGCAGCGGAAGGGCGAAGATCTTCGCAACGACGAGCAGGAAGCCGGCCAGGAGACCCTGCAGCAGGTGGGCCAGAAGGTGTTCGACATCCTGAGCGACTACGCCAAGTCACAGGGCTTCAATCTCGTCCTCGATGCCGGCCAGCAGAACAGCGGCGTGGTGTGGGCGACGCCGGGCACAGATATTTCCAAAGCCGTGCTCGACGCCTACAACACCAAGTCGGGTATTCCGGCGCCAGCCGCGGTGCCGTCGGCCCCCACTCCTCACGCAGGGGCGAGCACCGGCGCCAGGCCGCCCGCCACGCACTAGGAGCGGCCCCGCTTCGGGCAAATCGCTGCCGGTCATCCTCCGTCGAGGAGGGTGGCCGGCGCTCAAAACCAGCGTCCTCTCGCTCGAGGAAGATCGCCCGCTCTCCTGTGGAAATTTCTGTGGAAGAGTGGCCCTCCTTAACCCGTTCATCATCCGGTTATCGACTGGTAATCGGGCGGAAGACGCCTTTTTGCTCGATTCCACCCGGGAAATCAACAGGTTACAGCGGTAACCCGCCCGGCGGCTCATTCAGGAGCCCTCAAGGCTGAGGCAAGTGGTTTTCCACAAATTGACGTGAATCCCATGTAAACGGTCTGTAGAGGTCTGGCTGCCAAAGGGTGCAGAGGCTACGGCAATTCCTGAGTTCCTTTGGCCTTTCGGTTGCAGTGCAAGGTCGCCGCTCCCTGAGGGTCGCGGCGACTTGAGTCGAGCGGCTTCGGGATAAGCCGACTCAGGCATTGCGTTAGCGGATAATGCCTCGCTGCGACTTCTCAATGAACTCCACCAGATAGGCGACGTCGGGGGATGCGAGGGCTTCTTCGCGCAGCTTGCCGATGGCCTGGGAGATATTCATTTTTGCGGCCAGCAGCAGCCGGTAGGCGTGGTGGATGGCGCGCAGGCGGGCACGGTCGAAGCCCTGCCGTTCGAGCCCCACTTTGTTCAGGCTGTAAGCATGCACATCGCGGCTGGCCGAGGTGAGAGAGAAAGGCAGCACGTCCTGCGTGATGGTCGTTCCGCCGCCGATATAGGAATAACGGCCGATGCGGCAGTACTGGTGGACAGGACACAGCGCGCCCACGGTCGCGTAGTCTTCCACGATCACATGGCCGGCCAGGGTCGCGCCATTGGCCAGGATGCAGTGGTCGCCGATGATGCTGTCGTGGCCAATGTGGGTGTAGGCCATGATCAGGCAGTGGCTCCCGATGCGCGTGGTTCCGCCACCGCCCTCGGTGCCGCGCGAGATCGTGACACATTCGCGGATGGTGTTGTCGTCGCCCAGGACAACTGCGGTCGGCTCGCCTTTGTACTTCAGGTCCTGCGGCGCGACGCCGACGCAGGCAAAGGAGTAGAAGCGGTTGCGCGCGCCGGCCTGCAGGTGGCCGTCGAGGACCACGTGCGACACCAGCTCGCAACCTTCCCCAAGAACGACATCGGGCCCCACGGTGCAGTAAGGCCCGACCATGCACGACTCGGGAATAACAGCGTCGGCAGCGATGATCGCTGTGGGGTGAATGCTCACTCCTGCGTCACCAGTTCCTCGGTGGGCGCCGGCGGCGAGGCGTTCTCGGGCCGCGCGGGTCCGGCGGCTTCCGACGACGACCCTTCGGTCGCAGGGCGGCCGCCGCGCGGCACCAGCTGACACATGACGATGGCCTCGCAGGCGAGCTTGCCATCCACGGTTACGCGGCCTTCCATGCGCACCGCGCGCGGTCTCCAGTTGAGCACGTTGATCTCGATGCGCATCTGGTCGCCGGGCACCACCGGCCGGCGGAACTTGGCTTTTTCGATGCCGGTGAAGACCATCAGCTTGTTGTGGCGGTCGGGCACTTCGGGCAGCAGCAGCGTGCCTCCGGCCTGGGCGATGGACTCGACGACGAGCGCCCCGGGCATGATGGGAAAATCGGGGAAATGACCCTGGAAGAAGGGCTCGTTGATGGACACGCTCTTGATGGCGACGATGCGCTTCTTCCTTTCCACTTCGACGATGCGATCGATGAGCAGGAAGGGATAGCGGTGCGGGAGGATGTTCATGATGTCGCCGATTTCCAGCACCTGGCGACCGTCGAGGATGGGGTTGGGGCTCTCCATAAGCTGCAGCGGCGATTATAAATGCGGGGGATAGGGCCTGGGCGATCCGGCCCGGCGCTGTGCGATTCCGTGCGAGCGGAGGCTACGGCGTTGCTCGGCCGCTCCGATCACTGAAATCGTGTTACACTAGGTTCGTGTTATGAAATCCGCCCTCAAAAACGTTACCGTCACCCTCGAAGAGGACGTCGCCCGCTGGGCTCGCGTCGAGGCCGCACGAAATGAAACGAGCGTCTCGCGTTTCCTGGGTGCGATCCTCAAAGAGCGAATGGCTGGAAACATCGAATATGAGAGCGCCATGCGCCGGTTTCTCTCACGCAGGCCGTACATGAAGACCGACGGACAATATCTGTTGCGCGAACAGGTTCACGACCGTGCCCGTCTTCGTTGACACGAATGTGTTCCTCTATGCTCGCGACGATGCTGACCCTGATAAACAGCGCGCAGCACGGCTCTGGCAGGCTGAGCTTTGGAAGAACCGCCGCGGCCGCATCAGTTATCAGGTTCTGCACGAGTTCTACGCCAACGCGATGCAGAAGTGGCCACCTGCACGGGAAAGCATCCGCGCCGATGTGCGCGACCTTCTCGCCTGGCAACCTGTTATCGTCGACGACGCCGTCCTCGAGCGTGCCTGGAAGATTCAGGACCGGCACAAGCTATCTTTCTGGGACTCCCTGATTGTCGCGGCTGCTCAGTCTGCCGCATGTCACTGGCTCCTAACCGAAGACCTGCATGCTGGTCAGAACCTTGACGGGGTGACGGTGATCAATCCATTCATGCTCAGCCCGGATCAACTGCCCCAGACCGCTCCGTAGCAGCGCCTACCGCAGCGCGAGGAGGGCCAGCACGAGCGCCACGGGCATGGCCACCGCGCCGGCCTTCAGGAACTGCCAGGCCGTGATCTCCTCCTGATCGCGGCGCAGCGCGATGAGCCAAAGAATGGTCGCCAGCGAGCCGGTAACGGACAGATTGGGCCCCAGGTCGACGCCGATGAGCATCGCATGCGCCAGCACGCCGTGACGCCCCAACTCGTGCAGAGCCGTACCTGCGGCCAGGCCCACGGGCAGGTTATTCATGCCGTTCGAGAGCAGCGCTGCGGCGCCCGCCCCGGCCAATTTGCCCACGCCGTCGGGCGCGGCTTCCAGCCACTGCAGGCTCGCCAGCGTAAGGCGAAGCAAGCCGGCGCGGTTCAGGGCTTCCACCAGCATGAAGAGCCCGGCCACCAGCGGCAGCACGCTCCAGGCTACATTGCGAACCGCATTCAGCGGCGCGCGGCGATCTTTGGCCGATACCATCGCCATCGCGATGAACCCGGCGGCGCAGGTGGGCGCGCCCAGCCGAATTCCCAGTCCGGAGAAGACCAGCAAACCGACAGCCGCCAGGCCGATGCCGGCCAGCGCCATGCGGCCGCCTGGAGTCAGCGCTCGCGGCTCTTCCGCGGGCGCAGTGGCCTGCGCCAGGGCCGGACGTGAGAGCAGCCGCAGACATACCCAGGTGGCGACCACGGAAGCGATGGAGGGGAGCAGCATATACCGCAGCCATCCCGCGAGCGGCGGCAGGTGCGAGCCAAAGACGACCAGGTTCGCGGGGTTGGAGATGGGCAGGAGAAAGCTGGCTGCGTTGGCCACCATAGCGCACGCCAGCAGATGCGGACGCACTTCCACTCGGGCCCGCCGCACCGCAGCCAGGACCGCCGGGGTGAGCACCACCGCCGTGGCGTCGTTGGAGAGGAAGGCGGTCACCACCGTCCCGGACAGATAGATCCAGAAGAAAAGCCGGCTCGCCGATCCACGCGCATGGCGGACGGCGATATCCGCAACCCAGTCGAAAACGCCTTCTTCGCGAGCCAGCTCCGCGAGGATCATCATGCCGGCCAGGAACAGGTAGACGTCCACACCCTCGCCGACGGCATGCGCGGCTCCGCCCAGCGGCAACAAACCGGTGGCCACCAGCGCCAGGGCTCCGGCGCAGATCCACACCCACTCCGGTATGCCGCGCGGGCGCACGAGCATGAGGGTGATGCTGGCCAGGGAAATGACCCAGATAAGAATATTGAGCATTGATCAGACAGGTTCCCGGATGGTCATCCTGCATGGTGCTGCACTCGACTAGACTATATGCGGGCTGCCCCGGCCTTCCGGATCTATCTGGCCCGGCTTTCGCATTGCGTTCCGCCAGATCAGGAGTTGAGAGAATGCGTGTGTCCGAGCGTCTGTACTACGCGGATTCCTTCCTGAAGGCATTCTCCGCGACGGTGACCGATGTCCGCGAGCTCTCCCGCGACGGGGACGAGTCCGTCTGGCAGCTGGCGCTCAACCGGACCGCGTTTTATCCGACCAGCGGCGGCCAGCCCTGCGATACCGGCATGCTCCACGCCACGTCGCGCAGCGGCGCGAGGCTTGAAGTTCCCGTCGAGTCCGTCGAGGAAGACGAGCACGGCGAAGTGTGGCACTACGTGCGCAAGCCTCTGGCTGCCGGTACGGCGGTCGATGCCGCAATCGACTGGGAGCGCCGGTTCGACCACATGCAGCAGCACACCGGCCAGCATCTGCTGTCCGCCGTCTTTCTGCGCGAGCTGCATGCGCCCACCGTATCCTTCCATCTGGGCGACGCTGTTTCCACCATCGATCTTGCGTCGGGAGCCGTGGGACCGAACGCGCTCGAAAATGTCGAACGGATCGCGAACCAGATCATCGGGGAAGACCGCCCCATCGCCATGCGCCTGGTCGCGCGCGCCGAAGCTGAGACGATGCTGGCCGCGGGAGATCTGCGCAAGCTGCCGGAGCGCGCCGGGGAGATTCGCATCGTCGAGATCGCCGACTGCGACCGCAACGCGTGCGGAGGAACGCACGTGCGCTCCACCGGCCAGATCGGCGGGCTGCTGCTGCGCGGAACGGAAAAGGTGAGCCGGGGCATGCGTGTGGAGTTCGTCTGCGGGCTGCGTGCCGTTCGCGCCGCGCACGCCGATGCCGCCATCCTCGCGCAGACCTGCGCGGCTCTCTCTGCCGGAGCACCCGATATCCCGGCGGCGGTGGAGCGACTGAAAGCCGAAGCCAGGGCCGGCGCCAAAGAGCGGCAGCGCCTGCGTGAATCTCTCGCCGCTTATCACGCCGCTCGCCTGGCCGTCGAAGTCCCCATCGAACACGGCCTGCGCCTCGTGGACCGCTCCTGGAAGGATCACGATCGGGATTACGTGAAGCTGCTGGCCTCCCGTCTCGCCGCGGCGGCGCCTTCCACGGTCGCCATCCTGTGTGCGGAAGAAACTTCTCCGGCCCGCGTCTTTCTGGCGCGCAGTCTCGATTTCGAGTTCAACTGCGGCAACGTTTTGAAGGAAGCCCTGGCGGAGCGGGGTTTCCGTGGCGGCGGTTCACCCGACCTCGCGCAAGGAGACATCCCAGCGCAGGAGTTGCCTTCGCTGCGCGCTTCGCTGGCGCGAGCGGTACGAAACGCGGCCGGCAGCGAGCATCCGCCGCAGAAATAACAGGACGCAGGCGTGGGTCAGGCTGCGGCAGTTCTTATCGCGAGCGCTGCTGTGTCGAGCTGCGATTTGCGATAGCGTGGCAGGCGGGAGATACCGTAAAATCAAAAAGGTCTTTCCCTCCACGTGGGGCTATAGCTCAGCTGGGAGAGCGCATCGTTCGCAACGATGAGGTCGTCGGTTCGATCCCGACTAGCTCCACCATAAAATCAGCGCCTTGCGACATCCCCTCTGTCTCCCGACTCGGTTTTCGAAGGTCGGCACTGAGCGCTACCCTGTGGCGACCGCCATGTGTGGCCGTTATTTTCGCCGTTCTGACAAACGGCGACTCGCGGAGGCCTTTCATGCCGGCCTGCCCACGAGCTTCGACATCCTTGCCTCGTACAACGTTTCGCCGCAGTCAGAAGAGCCGATCGCGTGGCGTCATTGCCGTGGTGGGCTACCTTACTTCCACACCGCCGTCCGGACCGGCCGGGTTGATGCGGCGAGCTGGGACGGCGATGCTCCCGCCGTTAGGCAGGTTGGGCGGGTGCCCGGGGCGAGGCCGGAGGGGGCGGCCCGCTCTTCGGGGGTCTTCCGCGGGCTCCTCCCTGATTACCTTGCCGTCCTGCTTCTCGTTCCAGACCTCGAACAGATCCCTGAACGAGTATTCGAGCGGCAGGGGGCTTGTATCGATACTTGTTTCGACATTTTTCAGGCCGATGGTCACAATCTGGATCTGTTCCTCATCGCCCATGTTGGCGCGGTCGGCGCTATACGCCTTCCACATTTTGCGCCCGCTGTTTTCAAACACGGGCAGGCTCCAGGAGAGAAAGCTCCTCTCGCCAGTGACCCATGCCCCGCCGCCAATCATCGTCGAGCTGTTTGCAACGGGCCGGTGCATCAGTTCTTTATTGGGATGGCGTTCTTTGCTGCTGCTCAACTCGGTGGTATACACCGGCTGGAGTGGAGCACCATTGGCCGCCCGGACGCCAATGGCATAGGCCGTCAGAGAATGTTTCACCCTGAAGTTTTCGTCACCGTCGTGGTGGGTCTCCATATTGTGCGTCTTGACCCAATAATTCTGCAGCGGAATCCCTTCTGCCGCATCCTGAGCCTGAGCCAGTCGAAAACCACTGCCGGTAATCGCGGGTCTGCCGTAATAATCAATGCGCAAGCCGCCTCCGGTCAGCACATAGCCCGAGGGGCATTCCACCGGGATCTCCTGCTTCATCTCCTCGGCCGATACTCTGCGCGGAAACAGCTCCACATCCCACGCATCCTGCGGGTCAAACAGCAGAATCAGTCCAATGGTGAGCCTGGCAAACGGCGCGCGGGGCGGCTTGCCATGGGAGCAAGTGTCGCGGCCATCGGCGCAGGCCGCAGCCATCGTCTTCAGGTGCCATCTCCAGCTGACTTTCCCATCGGGAGCCGTCACTTTCATCGGATAGCTCTCAATCAGCACGTGACTGGTGTTCTCGAGCGTCCCTCCGCCGCCGCAGAGAATCTTCCATGACTCCGGCAGCGTAACGACCATTTCGCCGCCCCGTGACTCCTGAGCAGTGGTCACGGTCACACAGCGCAGAAGCATCTGCGGCGCCACAGCGCGGAGCGCATGATCGCGCAACATGTCCTCCAGCCCTTCTACGGTTCGCGGCTGCATTTTTAGCATGCGGGCAAACTTCTCAAAGCCTGCCATCTTCGACTCGGCCAGCGAGGCGAGGAAGACATCCCGCACCCACACGCGTTCGAGCAGCATGGCCAGATCGTCGCGCTCCTTCGTACTCCACCCCGGGACACTTGCCGCGCGCAGCAGATCCCAGACCGCGATGGCCTCTCTGCGGTCGATCACGCGCCACCACTTGTCGATCAGCAGGCTCTGCTTCCACTGGTCGAGCGGCATCTCCTGCAGCCCGCCACGCACGGAAATATTCACGGTCACAGTCTGCTTCTGCTTGCCGACGGTTGTGGTCATGCTGGTTGCCGAGGTTTCCGTGGTCTCATCCTCGTGCGCCGACGAGCCGCCCAGCAGAAACTTGCCGAAGAAACCACCGGCGATCGATCCTGCTTTCTTCTGAGCCTCGCTGAGCGCCGATTCCAGTTCCTGATAGGTGGTTTGATTCGCAGATTCCGCCCTGGCCACATAGCTGTACCGTCCGCCGAGGGTGAAAGAGCGAAAAACATGCCCGCCAAAATTGGCCAGAAAGAGTCTTGCATACTCGGCGCGCCTGGCCGGATCCGCCACGGCAATCTGCTTCAGATAGCGCAGGGCGGTGCGCGACAGTTCCATCCGCTCGCGAGGCAGCGTGAGAACGGCCTTCGGCGCATAGATGCTGCGCTCCTTCACCTTCACGGCTTTCCAGCTCTGCCTGGCCTCCGCCTTAGCCTCGCTGGACATCGTCGACTTTGCATACTGAAAGGCTCCGCTCGCGGCGCCGATGCCGGAAGAGCTGAAGAAGCCGCCAAGGATGCTGCTCGAGGTCGCATAGGTGTGCGAGGACTCCTTGACGGTTTTCTCGGCAAACTGGTAGCTCTGCTCGCTTTCGTAGTCGCTGACGACTTCTTCGAAGGGGCCGGGCGTGCCGCATCCGCAGGCGCCCTTCACCAGGTCGCTTCCGCTGCATTCATAAATGCCGGTCGCAGTGATCAGCACACCGCGGCGGATGTGGTTTGCGGCAGCCAGTTCCTTCTCGCTCATCGGCACCTGGTCCTCGTTGTAAATGAGCGCGTTGAATGCGGACTGCGAGCCGGCGATGAGCCTTTCGCTCACGTCGTTGAGCGCCGTATTCAGATCCTCTACGGTGACGGGCGCGTGCTTGTCGAAGACGCTCAGCAGCTCCCGCGCGTTGGCTCGCTCCAGAATCGACTTGAGCTTTGCCTGCGTTGCCTGGGAAACCTCCTTTGCCAGCTCTTTGGCTGCTCCGGCGTCTCTCCGGCGCAGCGCATCGACCTCCTGCACCGCCTCCTTCAACTGCGAGTAGCGGGTCTTGGCAGCCGTATCCAGTCCTGTCTCGCGGAAGTCCGGTGGAACGTCGTCCTGCACCGCCTCTATTTCCGGCACTGAAAGCTCGTCTAAGTCGTTGGCCAGTTCGGGGGAGCCTTCATAAACCTTCCCTGCAACTTCCGTATCCTCGCCCAGCGACTGATGGAGATTTTTGTACGCAGAGCTATTATGGTCGGCGATCACGCGATACAACGCAGCGGGTGAGGTGATGCCATGGCTCTCGAATACGGGCATCAGTTCGGGACCGAACCCTTTTTCGCCCAGATACTTCTCCAGCTCCTTGTTGACCCGCGGGCGGATGCGCTCTTTTTTCACCGTGCGGTCGACGTCCGCCAGCAAAGATTCCAGTTGCCCTCCATTTGTTTTTCGAAACATCTGCGCCACGCGCTTATCGCCCAGCGTTGCGCCGTCGCCTTCGAGTGCTTTCGCCAGATTCTCGCGCAGGGAATCGTCGGCGACCACATCGCGCAGACTGGCCACGTTGCCGATGCCCTGCCCGGCAATCTTTGAATAGGAAGCATCGGCGTCCATCAGCTTCAGGAGGCGCCGCAGCAGTTCGTTGTCTTTATCCGTTAACTCAGCGGCAGGCGCAGCATGAATCGGCACAGGACACCTCTGTCAACAACCTTCAGGAAAGATGTGATTGTTTAGAAGCGCAATATATCAGTAATAACTCTCTCTGCCACAAATTTATATGTCTGGTTACTGTGGTTACAGGCGCCTGGAAGGCTGGTATCGCCGTTCTCCGGACGCAGTGTTGCGTCATTCCCGAGTTACCATAGCCGCGAGTATCGGGATGAGCCTCGTCACGCCGGTACTGCTCATCCTCATGCCGAAGGGTTTCGGACCGCAGGTGGATGTCGGCGGCTTCATGGAGTGGATTCAGGAAAGGCTGCGGATATGCACGGAAGCCGTATGAACACTGCCTCTCTCTATCATTGGGTATCGTCCGGTGCTTCTCGGTCCGGTTTCACCCGCAGAATCCGCAACGATGAGGTCGACGGTTCGATCCCGGTCAGGTCCGCCATTCATCTCCAAAACCGGTTAGCACGACGTGCTTCGCCGCCTGCGTCCGCGCACCGAACCGGGGGCATAAGTTGACAAAGGTCAGAAGTTAATATGCCCGGCGAACTGCCAGTCGCGGTTGTTGGAAGCGCCGGTGACCGTTCCGAAGGAGGTGGATCCCGACGACCAGTTGAGATTGGACGAACTCGGCGCGCTGAAATTCACGTGGTTCCAGAGGTCCACGCAATCCGCCTCGAAGACGAATGCCAGACTCTCGTGGATGGGGAAGGTGCGCCGCAGACCGGCGTCCCAGTCCCAGCTGGAAGGACCGGTGAGGCCATAGGCGGCGGTGCGAGGAGCATTGCCGATGAGATATTCCGGGCTGCCCGAGAATGAGGAGAGGTTCTGCGGCGTCGCGAAGGCGGCCGGATCGATGTACTGAACCTTCCCCAGCTGCGTCGCCTGATAGCCGCTGGGCCCTTTGCCCCACGAGCGTTGATGCGCGCGTTATGTCCTGCGAACGAGGCATGCAGGGTGTGGGTGATATTGTCCGCAGTCAGCGAACGGTCGATGCGGTCCATTTTTTAGGCGTGACCGCCTCCGGAAAGGGCCGCCGCCGGAACAGCGAAGCCGCTGCGGAAGGTGCCGTCGTCTCCAATATTCTTCGCGAAGGTGTAGTTCACGTTGAAGTTCAGGCCGTGGCGCATCTGCTGCTGCAGAGTGACCTGCAGCGAGTTGTAGCTGAAATTGCCGACATTCCCCCACGTATCGCTGAGGCCGCTCTATTGCGGAAAGGCTTTCAGCATCTGCTCGATGGTGGCCGAAGTGCTCACGCCCGCCGCCTGTTGGAAGTACGCCGGAGCCGGGGCGCTGGGGAAGTAGGTCTGCAGGATGGCCACATTGGCGGGCGTCGCGGGCTCAGGGGGATCGAACGCAAGCGTCCAAATGCAACGCCTGGACAGTACAAAAGCCAAATGATATTTGTCAATAGGGACTTTGTTTCAGGCCAGAAAAACCGGTCTGACCTCCGCCAGGAGTTAGGATGGACCGCGTGCGAGGAGGTTGCCCGGTGTTCAGAATTTGGCATTGTCTGGCGTGCCTGGCGGCCGGCCTTGCTGTGACAGCGGGCGCGGGGTGGGCGCAACAGCCCCGCACTTCAGGCCAGTCCGCGTCTCTGGATGCGGTGAGGCGCGGCTTCGCTGCGCCGCCGGAAGATGCGCGCCCCATGATGCGCTGGTGGTGGTTCGGCCCGGCAGTGGAGCCGGACGAGCTGGCGCGCGAGCTGCGCACCATGCAGGCCGGAGGCATCGGCGGCGTCGAAATTCAGCCGGTGTATCCGCTGGCGCTGGACGACCCGCAAACCGGCTTTCGCAACCTGCCGTTCCTTTCGCCGGAGTTTCTGCGCATGGTCTCCTATGCGGCGAAGACCGGCCAGTCGCTAGGCATGCGGGTGAGCATCACGCTGGGCAGCGGGTGGCCCTACGGAGGGGCGTGGGTCCCGGTCACGGAAGCGTCGAGCGACCTGCGCGTGGCGGCGACTGCGGCGCCGGAGGGCGACGATTCCGTGGCGGCGCCGGCGCTGGAAAATGGCGAGCAGCTGCTGGCGGCGTTTCTGGCGGCGGGCACGCCGGAACACTACGATGCGGAGCACGCGCAGCAGCTGGCAGCCGGTGGTCAGCAGTCAGCCGCCGGTGGAGGATCGTGGCGGATCCATCTGCCCGCGGGCCTCACCGGCGACCACGTCGTGCTGTTCTTCATCTCCAGCCGCACCGGGCAGCAGGTGAAGCGGGCGGCGGCGGGCGCGGAGGGCTTCGTCATCGATCACTTCAGCGCGCAGGCGGTGCAGGATCACCTGAAAAATGTCGCCGCGCCCCTGGTCGCAGCGTTCGGCGATCATCCGCCGTATTCGGTCTTCAGCGACAGCCTCGAAGTGTACGGCGCGGACTGGACGCCCGATTTTCTGACGCAGTTCCGCAGGCGTCGCGGCTACGATCTCACCCCGTACCTGCCGGAGCTGGCCGCGGGCACGGACGAGCGCGCCGCCGATCTGCGCTACGACTGGGCGCGCACGCTGACGGAGCTGATCGACGAGAACTATCTGGCCGCCATCAACGCCTGGGCGCGCGCGCACCACACCGAGTTCCGCTCGCAGAGCTACGGCGTGCCGGCGGTGACGCTGTCGAGCAACCAGCGCGTCGACCTGCCTGAGGGCGAAGGCTCGCAATGGCACGGGCCGTTTTCCTACACACGCTGGGTGACTTCGGCGAGCCATCTCTACGGGCGGCCGGTCACGTCGTCGGAGACCTGGACGTGGCTGCACTCACCGCCCTTCCGCGCCACGCCGCTGGACATGAAGGCCGAGGCCGACACGTTTTTTTTGCAGGGGATCAATCAGCTGATGGGGCACGGCTGGCCGTATTCGCCGCCGTCCGCCGGCGATCCGGGGTGGTCGTTTTACGCGGCGGCGGTCTTCAATAACCACAATCCCTGGTGGATGGCGATGCCCGACGTGACGCGCTATCTGGCGCGCATGAGCTGGCTGCTGCGGCAGGGCAAGCCGGCGAACGACATTGCCGTGCTGCTGCCGGAGGCAGACGCGCAGGCGAGGTTCCGGCCCGCTTTGCCCGGCGCCGATGCGGAGGGCCAGTCCTCGGTCAGCGATCAGATGGCAGAACTGCTGGGACCAGACCTGGTTGCCGCGATTCTCGACGCCGGCTACAACTTCGACTTCATCGACGCGGAAGCCATCGACCGCGTTGGGATTCATTACCCCATTCTGGTGCTGCCCCATGCAGAGCGGCTGGGGCTGGCGGCGTACCGGAAGATCGAGGCGTATGCGCGCGAGGGCGGCGTCGTGATCGCGGTGGGCCACGCGCCGGAGCGCGCCCCGGGGCTGCTGGAATCCGAGCGCGATACGCCCGCCGTCGAGCAGATTTCGCGCCGGATGTTCGCCGCCGGCACGAAGAACACGCGGCTGGTGGACAGCGCTTCGAGCCTGGGCGCCGCGCTGCACTCGTTTCTCCAGCCCGATGTAGCGCTCAGCCCGGCTGCGCCGGAAGTCGGCTTCATTCACCGCAAACTGCTGGATGCGGACATCTGGTTTCTGGCGAACACCGACAACCAGGCACACAGTTTCACGGCGACCTTCCGCACGCACCGGCGCGCAGCGGAATGGTGGGACGTTTCGAGCGGAACCATCGCCGGCGCAGGCAGTGGACCATCGCTGGCCATGACGCTCGCGCCTTATGAGTCGCGGGTAGTGGTGTTCGCCGACCATGCGCCTGAGGAAAAGCACACGCCCGCGGCGGCTGAATTTGCGCCCATCGACCTAAGCCACGACTGGAACGTGACCTTCGACAGGAGCGGTGCGAGCGAAACGATGCAGACGCTGCACTCGTGGGCCGACGATGCCGCGGGCAAATACTATTCGGGGACTGTGACTTATGTGCGGACGGTGCAGATTCCGCCGGCCGTCGCGCAGGCCGGCCATGCGATGCTGGATTTCGGCGAGGGGCAGCCTGTCCCGCGCACGGCCCTGCATCTGGCCGGCACGCGCACCTGGTACAACGCGCCGGTGCGCGACGCCGCGCAGGTCACTGTCAACGGGCGCCTGGCGGGATTGGTGTGGCACCCGCCGTACACGCTCGACATCGGCTCGCTGCTGCACGCGGGCACGAACGAGCTGAAGATCGTGGTGGCCAACACCGCCATCAACGAGCTGGCGGGCCGCTCGGCGCCGGACTACCGGCTGCTGTGGATGCGCTACGGGAAACGCTTCGCGCCGCAGGACATGGATCATCTGGAGCCGCTTCCCTCCGGCTTGCTCGGGCCCCTGCGCATCGTGCCGGCAGAGGACAAGCGATGAGTTTGTTTCCGATGAGAAATATGGTCCCAATTGACATGCGTAAATCTCATCGCCTAAGGTTGCGAGTCGGGAATATCTGCTCGCGGCTCCCTGCATTTCAGCCTGTGCCACAGAAGGTGCTCTCGATGTTCATCCCGTCTCGCTCCGCGAAGATCCTCCGCTGCGCACTTGCCGGTGCCGCCCTGGCTGCGCTCTCTCTGGCGGCAACGGCGATGCCCGCGCAGACCATCTCTCCTGAAGAACAGCAGGGCATCGACCGCGACATCGCGCGGCACTTTGGCGATGCACCGGCAAACCCCGGCCCGAAAGCCCGGCTTTCGGGATCGCTGCAGCCGGCCGCGGTCCGCGCCGCTATGCGCAAAGTGGCCGCGTGGGAGCTGGCGCGGGCGCAGCCGTATTTCGACCGCATCTGGACCTCGAGCGCGCTCTACGCCGGCTTCATGGCCGCGTCTCCGGCCCTCGACGACCCGCAATATCGCGACGCCATGCAGGCCATGGCGGAGAAATTCCACTGGGAGCTGCGTTCTGAAGTTCCCAACGCCGACGACCAGAGCGTCGCGCAGACCTATCTCGAGCTCGACCTGCTGCAGCCTGCGCCGGAGAAGATTGCGCCCACGCGCGCCGCGCTGGATGGTCTCCTCGCCGGGCAGGCGCCGCCGATTCCCGCCGCACAGGCGAAGATTCCCTGGTGGTGGTGCGATGCGCTGTTCATGGCGCCGCCGGTGTGGTCGCGGATGTACACGGTAACGCACGATACGAAGTATCTCGACTACCTCGACCGGCACTGGTGGGAGACCTCGGGCCTGCTGTACGACCAGCAGCGTCACCTCTACTACCGCGACATCACCTGGCTGCACAAAACCGGTGCGCACGGGCAGCCGGTCTTCTGGTCGCGCGGCAACGGCTGGGTGATGGCCGGCATCGCGCGGACGCTGGAGTATTTGCCGCAGGATGAGCCGAATCGCGGCCGCTACGAGCAACAGTTGCGCGAGATGGCTGCGGCGGTCGCAGACCTCCAGGACAAGCGCTCCGGCCTTTGGCACTCCGACCTGCTCGATGCCGCCGACTATCCGCAGCCGGAAGTCTCCGGCTCCGCGCTGATGACCTTCGCGCTGGCGTGGGGCGTGCATCACGGCGTGCTCGATCGAGCCACTTATCGCCCGGTGATTGCCAGGGCCTGGCGCGGACTGGTGGCACAGATTTACGCGGATGGACGCCTCGGCAACATCCAGCAGACCGGGGCCGCGCCCGCCCACTATCTGCCGTCTTCGAGCTACGACTACGGGGTCGGGGCATTCCTGCTGGCGGGAGCGCAGGTGGAAGAGGTGTCGGAACATCGTGGATCGCGCCACCAAAAGCCGGCGCAGTAAGGCGTCAATCGCACCGTATTTCGATCGGTTCATTCCAGGAGCTTTGATGTGAATCCCCCTCCCATGAAAGCCTGCGCGATCTTCATCGCGCTGCTGTGCGGCGCGCTTTCTCCTGCGATCCATGCGCAGCGGCCTGCGTCCACGGTGCGTCCGGGCGCGGTCGCGTCCGATCCCGCGTGGAAGCCCGGCGACCCGCCGCCGAAATCGTGGATCGATCCGGCGACCGGCCATCGCGTGGTGCGCCTGACAGATGAGCCGAACTCAGAAAGCTTCTATTTCAATGTGAATGCGTACACGCCCGACGGCCGCGAGATGGCTTACACGGCGCCGGAGGGCATTTACGCGATCGACCTGACGACGCGGAAGACGCGCCAGGTGGTCCAGGGCCACGTCTTCGCCATTCAGGCTGGATTCAAAACGCGGAGCGTATTTTACGTGAAGTTCGAAGGGGAGCCGCCCACGCGGGGAAATCCGGCAAGCTGGGCCACCGCAAAGCGCGCGCTTTACTTCACCAACATCGACACCGAGGCCACGCGCAAGCTGGCCGATCTGCCCCCGCGCGCGATGGTTTCCACCATCAACGCGGACGAAACGCTGGCGGCCGGAACCTATGTGGAAGGCAACGCGGGTGAGCCCTCGGCCGGCCCCGCTCCAGGCGCGGGATCCGAAACCCGCCAGACATCCCCGGGCCTGCAGGCGCTCAATAAGAGCGAGATGATGGAGCGCCGCCTGGCCGCGCATCTGCCCATGGTGCTGTTTGTCATCGACCTGCGCACCGGCAAGCTGCGCCCGCTGCTGCACTCAACCGACTGGATCAACCACCTGCTGTTTTCTCCGACCGATCCCGGCCTGCTGCTGTACTGCCATGAAGGCCCGTGGCAGAAGGTCGACCGCATCTGGACCATCCACGCCGACGGCACGCACAACACGCTCATCCAGAAGTGACGCCGTCGACGTGCACGTGATCCGAATAGCAGATGTGCACCGTCCAGAAGCCGGAGCGCGTGAGCAGCGGCCCAGCCAGAGTGACATGGCTTGATTTGTAAATCTGGATCAGCCGGGGACGGGGCGCGTCATAGTCGGCGGCCCAGCGCAGGCCTTTGGGCTGGTATTCGGCTTTGATCTTCCAGAAGCTTTCCCAGAAGACCTTGCCGTCGCCGTCGATCGTGCCCGCGCCCTCGATGCGCACATCGTGCTGCTTACACACGTTCACCAGCGCCGCGAGCCAGCTCATCTCGATCCCGGCCACGCGCGTGGGGATCCTGGGATAGTCGGCGAGGCGCTGCGAGCCGAGCAGAGTTGCGCCCGGCTGGCGCACTTCAGGAATGTGCGCATCTGGAACATTACCGCGACGGGCGCGCGTCAAGCTTTCGACGTAAGCGCCTCGCGGGAAGCTCCGCTGGAGAATTTCTCCTTCGATCACATCGCCATCTCCGCCCAGTCGGCGGGTACCGCTGCGGATACAAAGGGCTGGACGCTGGCACATGTTTCGATCCGCGCCGCCGATGGCAGCCGGCTCACGTTTGCGGATACCCAGGGGCTGAAACTGAAAGACGATACGGGGATTGCAGCGGCGCCTCAGGGAGCGAAATCCGTAAACCCGTTCGGAGATTCTTTTTGCTCCCGGCCTGCCGCGGGGATTCTCCAGAGGCGCCGGGAGCAGCCCACGCAATTCGCCTATCCCAGCCGGTATGCGCGCTGCGCCGTTCTCCGGCAGATTTCATCCTGCTCGCCGGCACTGAGACCGGCGATGAGGTTGCGGAACGTCTCGACCCACGTTTTGTAGGTAGCAGCCAGAGTGAGGACGGGCCAGTCGGAACCAAACATGAGGCGCGCAGGGCCGAACGCGGAGAGGACTACGTCGAAGTAGGGCTGCATCTGGCTGGCGGTCCAGCTGGCCCAATCCGCCTCGGTTGCCATTCCGGAAATTTTGCAATAAACGTTGCCGCGCCTGGCCAGTTCTTCGATATTTTCCTTCCACGGAGACAGAGCGTTTTCCCGGATTCTCGGCTTGGCGATGTGGTCGAGGACAAACACCTGGTTCGGATGGCGATCAACAAACTCGATCGTTTGCGGCAGATGACGCTCGAATACGAGGATGTCGTAGACAAGATTCAAGCTTTTGAGGAGGCTCACACCGCGATTGAAATCGTCGCGGAGCATGTAAAAGTCGTCGCTTTCGTCGTGGAGAACGTGGCGCACGCCTTTCAGCCTGGGATTGCCCGCGAACCGTTCCAGGTGGGCTGTCACATCCGGCCCGCGGAGCGGAACCCAGCCAACCACGCCGAGGAGGAACGAATGCCGGTCGGCCAAATCCAGCAGCCATTCGGTTTCTTCGATCGTCTGGCGCGCCTGCACGGCGACGGTGCCCTCGACATCCGATTCGCGCATGACCGTCTGCAGTTCGGAAATGAGAAAATCGCGGCGGAGCGGCGCCATGCTGCCGGTCATCCACGCATAGTCGCGCGGGTTGTAGTGCCACAGGTGATGGTGTGCGTCGATCAGCACGCGGTAGCTCCATTCCCTGTTCAGCGCCGGCAGACGAATGCGGCGGACCGCCTCCGGCAGGCTGAGATCGCAGGGCTGTTCGTAGTCTGCCACATCGGCTTCGCAACGGCGTTCCGGTACATTACTCTCTGCAGGTGGCAAAGTGCCGATTCCGATTTGCAGTATCGCCCGCGCTCGGGCTCAGGACGGAGACCACACTTTTTGAAATGCTGAGGATGGTGTGAAGAGCAGAGCCGAAGAACTGGACAACATTGCGGGCAGGCAATTCGATCTGTGCGTGATTGGCGGCGGAGCCACGGGTGCGGCGTGCGCACTGGAGGCACAGTTGCGCGGGATCCGCACGGTGCTGCTGGAAGCCGGCGATTTCGCCGGTGCAACCTCCGGCGCCGCTACCAAGATTGTCCACGGCGGAGTCCGCTACCTGGAAGAGGCCGTTAAGGGAGCCGACTTTCAGCAATACCACGTGCTGATCCGCGCCCTGCACGAACGAGTCCGCATGCTGCAGAATGCGCCTCACCTCACGCGCAAGCTGCGGTTTATTGTGCCCGGCTACAGCTGGATCAAAGTGGCCTGGCTCGATGTTGGCCTGAAGATATACGACTGGCTCGCGGGATCGAGCCGCATCTCTCCGAGCAGGTTCCTGTCGAAGGAAGAGACTTTACAGCGCATGCCTGGCCTGAATCAGAAAGGGCTGGTCGGTTCCGTGGGCTATGCCGATGGCCAGTTCGACGACGCGCGATACAACATCGCCCTGGTCGAGACCTTCACTGTGGCCGGCGGGAATGCCCTGAACTACGCACGAGTTACGGATTTCCGCCGAGCCCCGGGAGGGATGATCTCCGGCGTGGTGGTCAAAGATCACCTGAGCGGAAACCCGTTCACGGTGGACGCGCGTGCCGTGGTCAACGCCACGGGGCCGTTCTCAGACTCGATCCGCCAGTTGGCCACGCCTGCTGTCGCCAGGCGCATGCGGCTCAGCAAAGGGGCCCACATCCTGTTGCCCCTCGATGTTTTCCCAACGCAGGATGCCCTGCTCATTCCAAAAACGGAAGACGGCCGCGTCCTGTTCGCAATCCCGTGGGGAGGGAGACTCCTGGTGGGGACCACGGATGAGGAGATCGCACCCGACGCCGAGCTGGTGGTGACAGAGAAAGACGTGGAGTATTTATTGCGTCATCTCAACAAATACCTGACCCGCTCCGTCACTCGCGACGAAATCGTCAGCGGCTTTGCCGGTGCGCGCCCGCTGGTTGGCTCAGGGGACGGAGGCGACACAAAGTCGCTGGCGCGCGACGATGTGATCGAGGTCGATCCCTTGAGCGGACTGATCAGCATCATGGGCGGCAAGTGGACGACGCACCGCGCTATGGGAGAAGACACGATTCACCGCGTGCAGCGGGCATTGGGTCTACGCCGGACGGAATCGCCGACGCGCAACCATGTTCTGCACGGCGGCGAAGGGTTCAGCTGCGATTCCTGGGAAAAGCTGCGCAGCCTATACCAGGTTTCCGAGGCGACTGCGCGCCATCTTGCGTCCAAATTCGGAGCCGCGGCCGAAAAAGTGCTTGCGCTGTGCCTGGAGAACGCTGCGCTCGCGCAACTGATCATCGCCGACCACCCTGCGATCCAGGCGGAAGTGGTTTACTCGGTGCGCAAGGAGATGGCATCCACCCTTGAGGACGTTCTGGCGCGCAGACTCGGTCTGCAGTTTTACTCCTGGCGTGCGGCAATCGATGCAGCCCCGGTCGTCGCTTTGCTGATGGCGGAGGAGCTGCACTGGTCCGGCACATACGCCGCCTCGGCGCTGGCGCGCTACGTGGAAACGATCAACCACTTCCTGGATGCGGCGGGCTTGTCTGGCAAGTGCTCTCCGTCATCGACCCGGAATTGCCCTCAGTAACAAGCAGACAGAGTATCCACTCGATGCAGGCCGCGGCGTGAAGCTGTTCCCCTTCAGTGGGCCGGATCGGCCAGCAGCGTCCGCAGCTTGATTTCCATCGCCCCCAGGTCCGACTCGCCGTCGAACCGCGCCTGCACAATCCCCTTGCGGTCGATGAGGAAGGTGACGGGGACGCCGAGCACGCCGCCATAGCGCTCGCCCAGATGCGGGTCGCCCATGACAACCGGATAGTTGAGGTGCAGCTGGTCTGCATAGGCCGCCGCCGGCGGTTCGCTGTCGTCAATGGAGACGCCCAGCACCTGGAAGCCCTGAGGGCCGTACTGCTTCTGCCATGCCATGAAGCGCGGCATCTCGAGCTTGCAGGGAGCGCACCAGGTGGCCCAGAAATTGAGCAGCACCACTTTGCCTCGATATTGCTCGAGGCTGATGCGGGCGTGGTGCAGATCGGGGAGCGAGAACTGCGGAGCGGGCCGGTGGACGAGCGAGACCGGCTCCTGGGCGCCGCTTGTGGCTGTCAGCATGCCAAGCATCATGACGCAGAGAACCGCGGCGAGAAATGGGCAGCGCGGGGAGGGGATCCGGCCAGGTCTGGAGTTGGCCGGTGCAATTTGACGTTGCTTATTGCGATTTTTCGACACGGTATCCCTTGTTGACCCAGTCGGCGCCAAAGTTCTGCGCGATATACAAGGCTCTGACTTGCGTGAAGCCCATCTGGTGTAGCAGACGCCAGGCCGGGCCGAGGTTGGGGCAGCGGTTCCACGGGCAGCAGCCGCAGTAAATCACGATGGCCTGATCGCGAGGCAGGGCGGCCACGCGATTCTTCAGCGTCTCGAGGCCGGCCGGGCGCGACCCTGGCCCGGCATATTCCGCGCCGGGGATGTGCGCCTCATCGAACAGCATGCGCGAGCCCACCTGCAGGATGAGCGTGGCGTGGGGGTCAGTCTGCAGCTCGCGGCTCAGCTGCTCGGGCTGCACAAGCTGATTTTGAGGGATCTCGGTCGCGCTCATGGTTTGCTGCGCGTGCAGGGCAACGATCGACAGCGCTGACAGCAGAGCCGGCGCAAACAGGCGCCTTTTGCCGATGCGGTTCCACTTCATCCTGAGTATTTCCCTCCCGGGATTCCCGATTCATTGTAGAAGAGCGCAGCCAGGCCCCAAACCCGCGACGGACATGCTTGTCCTTCCTCGGCGCCCAGGCAAGGTCTGTTCCGATCTGGCGAGCAGGTCTCCCGAGCCAGTCCGGACGCCGCTGCGGAGCCCGACCTGTGTGACGAATCGCACTGCCCGCTGCGACCGCCAGACTAGAATAGACATCAACAGCAGAGAAGCGGAGAGGTTTCCGCGCCCGGATCCGAGCACGACAAAGATGCCCACCTTCCGCCAACTCTTCAGCGACCACGCGGACCACGTCCGCAGCAAAGTCGCGGGCATCTACACGCTGCTGCTGGTATTCAACGCCGCAGCCTGGTTGTGGGCCATCCTTGCGTTCCACCGTTTCCCGGTGTTGCTGGGCACGGCGTTCCTTGCCTACAGCTTCGGCCTGCGCCATGCGGTTGATGCCGACCACATTGCCGCCATCGACAACGTCACACGCAAGCTGATGCAGGAAGGCAAGCGGCCTGTCGCCGTCGGCTTTATGTTCTCGCTGGGGCACTCGACCGTCGTGGTGCTGGGTGCGCTGCTCATCGCCGTGGCGGCGCTGGGCCTGCAGCAGCATCTCGATCATTTCCGCTCGATCGGCGGCGTGATCGGCACGCTGGTTTCGGCAATATTTCTGCTCGCTATTGCGATCGTCAATCTCGTCATCCTGCGCTCGGTTTACAAGACCTTCACGCGGGTGCGGCGCGGCGAACCCTACGTGGACGAGGACCTTGACCTGCTGCTCGCCAACCGCGGATTTCTGGCGCGCATCTTCCGCCCGGTTTTCGCCATGATCCGCCGCAGCTGGCATATGTATCCGCTGGGCGTGCTGTTCGGTCTGGGCTTCGACACCGCGACGGAAATCGGGCTGCTGGGCATCTCCGCGGCCGAAGCGTCGCGCGGCCTGTCGCTGGTGTCCATCCTGGTGTTTCCGGTGCTCTTTGCCGCGGGCATGTCGCTGATCGACACCACGGACAATATCCTGATGCTGGGCGCCTATGGCTGGGCGTATATCAAGCCCATCCGCAAGCTCTACTACAACCTGACAATCACGTCTGTGTCGGTGATTGTAGCCTTTGTGGTCGGCGGCATTGAGGCGCTGGGTCTGCTGGTCGGCCAGCTGCACCTGCAGGGATCGTTCTGGGGGCTCATCGGACGCCTCAACGATAATTTCGGTGTGCTCGGCTACTGCATTGTGGCCATCTTCGCGCTCGCGTGGATGGTCTCCATTGCGATCTATAAGCTGCGGCGCTTCGAAGATCTCGAACTCAGCACCGAAGCCTGACGGCCACTGTACGGCACCCTGGACCCTGTACCCTGTCTTCATGCTGACCATCGGCATCGTCGCCTGTTCCTTTGAGGGAGCGGGGCTGTGCTATCGCACTATCGGCCTGGAGGCCGAGCCGCTGCTGGGCAAGCACGCGCATCCCGAGATCGCGCTGCACAATCATTCCCTGGCCGCGTACCAGCCGCACATCGAGCGCGGAGACTGGCAGCAGGTGGGCGCGCTGATGCTCGATTCCGCGCACAAGCTGGCGAAGGCCGGTGCAGACTTCCTCATCTGCCCCGATAACACCATCCACCAGGGGCTGCCATTTGCTGAGCCAGACTCCCCGCTGCCGTGGCTGCACATCGCACGTGTTGTCGCGGACGAAGCCGTTGCCTGCGGATTCCGCCGCATCGGCCTGCTGGGCACGAAATGGCTGGTCGCCGGCGAGGTTTACCCGGAGCAGCTCGCCGCGCGCGGCCTCGAATATCTGCGCCCCAACGACGAGGAGCGCGAGGAGATCAACCGCATCATCATGGAGGAGCTGGTGCGCGGCGTCTTTCGGCCCGAAGCCGTCGCGTACCACCAGAGCGCGATCGCGCACATGAAAAAAGAGGGGTGCGATGCGGTGGTGCTGGGCTGCACGGAGATTCCCCTCATCATGAACGACGGCAACTCGCCGCTGCCGACGCTGGACTCGACGAGGCTGCTGGCGCGGGCGGCGCTGCGCTGCGCGATTGACAACGAGGCTCCGGGCGCTTAACTTCGTCCATTGCGAAAATATTTCCCTATTGCAGGAGCCTCCGCGATGCCGCGTCTCTCAGTCGCTCTTCCTCTGCTGCTGGTCTCTGCCCTGATTGCTTCCGCCCAGTCCGTACCCAGTACGCCACAGGCCGGCCAACTCGACCCTACGCGCACGATCGCGAACCCGCAGCTTTTCTCTTCGTTCCATCAGCCGCTGCCGGAGCAGTACATCTGGACGCGCAGCGAGCCGAGCCAGACCCAGGAGCAGCAGGACGCGCCGCGCTGGTTCCGCGTGCACTGCCATATCGATGAGGTTCCAGCCGTGGCCACGCTCTATGTGGCCGGGCCCCGCGACGCTGAGGCATTCGTCAACGGCGAACGCGCCGGCCACTTTGCCGCCGATCCCGGGTCACGGCTCGATGTCCATGTCTTCTATGTCGAGGTGCATGCGCTGCTGCACAGCGGCGATAACGTCATCGCCATCGAAGCCGATCACGGCCAGGCTCTGGTGGCGAAGCTGATTCCGGCCACGCTCGGCGTGGTGGCTCCGGCCGCGCTCATCAGCGGCCCCGGCTGGAAAGCCACGACGCAGCAGGCAAGCGGATGGGAGACGGCCGGCTTCGACGACAGCGGCTGGCCCGCGGCGGTCTCGCGAGGCGACATTGAGAGCAACATCGACTTCTTCCAGTGGAACGGCGACGCCGGCATGTACGACTGGCCCGGCTACGAGGGCGCCTCCGGTTTCCTGGCGCATGCCTATTTGCCAGCGGTGAAAGTGGTGAACGCTTATGCGGGCGAAGGCAGCTTCCAGAATGTCGACGCTCTCACCCAGGCGAGCGACGATCCGCAGCACGAATTTTCGCTCGAGATGCAGCTCGACATCACGGGCGAGTACACGCCCTACGTCATCCTCGACTTCGGCCGCGAAGTCGCCGGCCGCGTGCAGATCGTTTCCGACAGCGATGCGGCGGCGATGGTGTCCATCGCCTACGGCGAATCGCTCGACGAACTGGAAAATGAGCCGTACCTCGGCGACGACGCGGTGCTGGTGAACGCGCACTCGAGCGCAGTGGGGCCCAAATCGGCGTTCCGCTACGCGCGCATTCGCTTCCTGGCCGCGCCGCATTTCAAAGCCCGCGCCATCCGGCTTGAGGACATCTACTACCCCGTCCACTACCTCGGCTCCTTCGAGTCGTCGGATGCGCTGCTCAACCGCATCTGGGAGACCGGCGTGTACACCTCGCACCTCTGCATGCAGGATGACATTTGGGACGCACCCAAGCGCGACCGCGGCCGCTGGATGGGCGACACCGACGTGAGCGGGCGCGTGATCGACGCGGTCTTCGGCGATCGTTTTCTGGTGGAGGACACGCTGACGCGGCTGATCGGTCCGCTGCCCATCGAACACCCGGTCAACGACATCCCCGGCTACTCGTCCTACTGGTTCACCGAGCTGGCGGATTTCGTTCGCCACACCGGCCAGACCGACTATGTGAAGAAGGTGCATGAGCAGTTGCTGCAGTTGCTGGCCTTCATGGACCAGGATTTCGACGCGCAGAACAATTTCATCAACCACACCAAAGAGTGGCTCTACGTAGACTGGGCTCCCGGCCTGAACGGCGACACGCCGGAGACGCGCAAGGCCACGCCGCTCGAATACATCCGCGCCTACCGGGATGCGGCCTGGCTGCTGCGCCAGATCGGCGACACGCAAAACGCCGAGCACTGGGAGCAGCGCGCCGACTCCCTGGCGAAGACCAGCCAGCAAACCGCCTGGTCCGACGGCTCGTTTGGCCCACGCTGGCAGACCAACTCCATGGCCGTCCTCGCCGGCGTGGCCAAGCCCGATCAGTACTCGTCGATCTGGAGCAACGTGCTCGAAAATGTCGGCAAGCCTACGTACCGGCCCGATGTCGTTAGTCCTTACTACGGCTCTTACGTGCTGGATGCGATGGCGGAGATGAACCACCGCGACGCGGCGCTCGCCTGGATTCGCGAATACTGGGGCGGCATGATCGCCGAAGGCGCCACCAGCTTCTGGGAAGCCTACGACCCCGCCTGGCCGAAGGATGACCCGCATGTCGATCTGCAGGCCGACGACACCGCGGGCTACCGCATCTCGCTCGCGCACGGCTGGTCCAGCGGCCCGTCGTACTGGCTGATGGAGCAGGTGCTCGGCATCCAGCCCACCGGGCCAGGATTCGCGCAGACCACGATTCGCCCCGACCTGCTGGGCCTCGACTGGGCGCGCGGCGGCGAACCGACGCCCCACGGACTGCTCCAGGTCGATCTGCGCCACACGCACGACGAGCACAGCCTGCATCTGACGGTGGATTTGCCGCCGGGTGTTGAAGCCACCGTGCTCTATCCGGTCGCGCCCGGCGCCGGGCCTGTATTCGTTAACGGCGCCAGGCATGCGGCCACACCGGCGGAAGACGGCTCACGGCTGGCGATCGTATTGAACCAGCCGGGGCATTACGAGATTCACGCGGAGTAGCCCAGTACTCAGTGCACAGTACTCAGTAGTCAGTGCTCAGTAGTCAGTGCCCAGTATTCGGTGACCAGTATTCAGTGCCCAGTATTCAGTGCCCAGTATTCAGTGCTCAGTACCCTATACCCTGTGCACTGTGCACTGTGTACTGTGCACTCCGTACTGTGCACTCCCTACTGTGCACTGCCTTCACATCGGGTGCTCCACCTCGTTGGCGTGCGGGACCAGGTGCGCGTAGACGGCCTGGGGCAGATTCGTCCGCCAGTGGCCGGTGGCGCGCGCATAGAAGACAACTCCGATGAAGATGAATGCCAGGAGCGCGGCGACCGTACGCGGCCCGGCCACGCGACGACGCCAGCGTTCCGCCGCCGTGAGTGCTTTGCGCGGCGGGAGCGCCAGCTGCAGAGCGTTCTCCACGGGACAGGACGCCACGCACGCCATGCACGCGCTGCACTCCACCGTCCGGATCTGCACCAGTTCATCCACCTTTAGGTGCGCCGGGCAGGCCTTCGCGCATTTGCCGCAGTCGATGCAGGCTTCGCTGTCGCGCCGGATCTTCATCGGGCTCAGCAGGGATGCCAGGCCCATGAGCGCTCCGTACGGGCAAAGATAGCGGCACCAGAAATTCTCAATGGCGACGGAGAGCGCGGCCAGCACCACCAGCACAATGATCCCGATTGCGCTCATGGTGCGGAAGAAGTTGAGCATCTTCACGTCCGCCACCACGCCGTAGGGCGATCCCATGAAGTCCGCCAGCGCGTCGGCGGACATGATCGCGATCACGAAGACAAAGAATCCCAGCAGCACATATTTCAGCCCGCGCAGCCCCAGGTCCAGCCAGCGCGGCACGCGCAGATTGCGCCCGAAGATCTTCCGCCCCAGCCTCCACAGAGCCTCGGAGAGCGTCCCCACCGGGCACAGCCAGGAGCAGAACGCCTTCTTGAGCAGGAGGCTCATGAGCAGAAAGCCGATCAGCAGGAACATGGCAGCCGGATGGATGGCCGGAACATTGCCGGTCACGAGCAGATATTTCAGATTCATCAGGCCGGCGATGGGCAGCCACCCTTCCACGCCCGGCGGGCGGCTCACGGTGGCGCCCTGACCGCCGATTTCGTACCAGCGGACCCAGACGAAGAACTGCAACCCGATCCAGGCGTTCAGCGCGACAAAAACGCCCTGCACGATGTGCCGCACCTGCTGGGAGCGGTCGGGCGCCGCGCGCCGCACCACCTTCTTCTTCTCCCGAATGGTTTGCACGACCCCCGCGGTTGGGGGCTCGGCGCGCATCATCTCAATTTCGTCTGTCGGTGTGGTCATAGCCAGCTCCAGCGCAACTGTCCTCAGGCTACCGGCCGCACCCCGCCGCTCTCTGTGACATTGGTCACTCGGACAGCGAATCCCGGATCATCGTGTAAAATCAGAAGTAACGCGTCCCGGCGTACCCGGCGAGCACGTTTGCCGGGGTGGCGAATCTCCCTGCACAGACCAGGCGAATCCCCGCGAAGTCCCGGACGCTTTGCGCTTGCCGAAGCCGGCGCGCCAACAAGACCTGAGGAGCACCCCATGGCGAAGATTGCCAAGACCGCCGACCGCAAGAAGATGATGGACACCACCAAGAGCACCGACTGCCCGAAGTGCTCCAAGCCCACCCGTATTGTGAAGCGGGTCAAGGACCGCGAGCGCGGCACGCCCGGCGGCGTCTACATTTCCTGCTCAGCCTGCGATTTCTACGAGAAGCTGTAACCGGAGCGGTTCGCCGGGACCCGCCTCAGGCTTCCAGTTTGGCTGGCTCCGCGGCCGACGGCCGGCCCAGCAGAATATTCTCCGCAAGCGCCAGCAGCAGAATCAACGCCAGCGCGATTACCGGCACTGCGAATCCGAGGCGCAGGGACCCGGTCTGCGTGGAAATCAGTCCCGTGAGCCAGGGAAGGACCGCACCGCCGCCGGCGCAGGTTGCGAACACCCACCCGGTATTGCGGTGATCGGCTACGCGCGCCAGCATTCTGGATACGCCCACCGGAAACACCGGCCCAAAACCCAGCCCTGCCGCCACCACAGCTCCAATCACAGCCAGGCGGGTGTGCGGCTGGATCAGCATGGCTACAGCGGCGAGCGAGAATCCCAGGCACGGCATCAGCACCGCGCGTTCCGGCGTTCGCTTCAGAGCCACGGAGCCCAGCGCTCGCCCGGTCAGCAAAGCCAGCCAATAAACTCCTACCAGCTGGCTTGCATCAGCGAGGGTCAGTCCGGTAAACCGGTAGCCGTAGGTGGCAATCCATCCTCCCACGGCATTCTCCACGCCGACATAGAGAAAGAGAAGCACCGCGAAGTACGCCAGTGCGCCTGCATCCCCCGCCAGCGACGACGCCGCGGGAGCTCGGCCGCGCTCTTCCTTGAGCGCCAGCAGGCCGACGAACATGATCATGGACCCGAGGGCGACCAGGGCGAGCAGGCCGCGCAGATTGCCACCGCGCTCGGCCGCTGACACCATCCACGGGCAGGCCACCGCGCCAATGCCCCACCACAGATTCACGAGGGAGAGCCTGCGCGCGCGGTGCTCGGCGCCCGCTGCGCCCACCAGCAGGTTGGTCGCCGTCACCGAGAGGCCGATGCCAAAGCCAATCAGAGCAAAGGCCGCCAGGGCCAGATCGTTTCCGACTGACGCCTGCACGGCCCGCCCCGCTACGGTCAGCATCAGGACGCCCGCGGTCATGAGGGCGTAGCCGCGCGGCAGGCTCCAGCGCATACGCCTCGGCGACAGGATGGCCGCGATCGTGGAGGCCGCGAACTCGGCGGCAAAAAAGGCGCCCGACTGCACATCGCGCAGTCCCCATCGCGCCGCCAGCAGAGGCAGCAGCGGCCCCGGCAGCACCGTCACGATACCGCAGATGACGAAGCCGAAGCAGAGGAATCCGAAACGTGGATCTTTCCTTTTGGTCGGGGACATCGCTAGCCGATTCTATCGCCTGCTACTTTCTTTTCATCCGGTCAGCATTCGGCGGCATGGTCGATTCCCGGATGATCAGTTCCGGCACAATCGGCACCTCGTCGGGAAAATCCTTTTTGCCCCGAATCCGTTCCAGAAGAATCCGCGCCGCCGTATTTCCCATGCTGTTCAGCGGCTGGCGGATGGTTGTCAGGCTCGGCGTGTGGTAAGCCGCTCCCTGAATGTCGTCGAACCCCACCACCGACACATCCTCCGGCACTCGCAGCCCGTGGTCCCGGAACGCGCGTATGGCCCCGATAGCGGCAATATCGTTGTACGAAACCAGCGCCGTGAAGGGCCGTTTCTGCGCCAGCAGCTGCGGCGGAACCGGGTAGCCCAGCTCCGGCGACGACAAATTCTGCTCCAGCTGGACCACCAGTTCGGGCCGTACCTCGAGACCCAGTTCCCTGGCCACCGTCATCAGGCTCTTCCACCGGTCGCCGGAATCGGAGCTGAATGTCTGTCCGCGCATGAAAGCAATCTGCCGATGTCCCAGCTGGTACAGGTGGC
This sequence comes from Acidobacteriaceae bacterium, assembly GCA_030041435.1. Lineage (GTDB taxonomy): Bacteria > Acidobacteriota > Terriglobia > Terriglobales > Acidobacteriaceae > Palsa-343. Next base: position 5,212 of record JASHNW010000104.1, on the reverse strand, counting down.
GCAGCGTCAGCTCCGCGGCCCGCCGATGATCGAGAACGATCCTCGTCACACCCGGCAGCGGATTGTGCCCGGCGACGGCGACTACGGGCAGCGGCAAACTGTGCTGTAACGCCGTGTCGATGGCGATGAAGCCTTCCACCGAGCGATCCATCAGCAGCCCCGGATACTCCTCGATCAAATCCGCCTTGCGCCGATGGCTCGCGGTGAGGTAAAAGTACCCTTCTTCGATCAGGACTTCTTCGATGCCGTTCATCACCAGCACCGAATAGCCGTCGCTCAGCTCGGGAACCAGCACGCCGACCGAAAAGCTCTGCCGCCGACGCAGGGAACGCGCAAAAAAGCTCGGCCGGTACTCGAATTTCTTGGCCGCCGCGATCACCCGGTCCCTGGTCTCCTGCGGAATGGACCGCACGCCGGGGGCGTTGTTCAGAACCAGCGAAATGGTTGCCGGGGACAGATCGAGGTAATCGCCCAGGGTGCGCAGGCTAATGGGCCGCGGCGGCAGAAACGGCCGTTTGGGCTCGTCGCTCCCGGCCGGGGCGCCGCGCACCGTGTTGCGCCCGTTCCCCAGGCTTTTCGCCGACTCTTTCTTCCGCTCGGCCATGGTCCCCTTCTGCAGGCTCGAACACACACATCTTTAACCTAAAAAGGTACTCCTAAACCATACCCATACACAGTTTCCATGTCATTCCCCTTTTCGGGGTATCCTGATAGCAACCCCACCCGAAGCGGGATTTCCCGACCTGCACGCTGCGGGATCGGGACCGGCGTCACCCGTGCAAAACCGCGAAGAAAAGCTGCCCTCCCTCCGCCTTGCTGTCGTCCAGTACATCATCGCGGCCATTCTCGCCATTCTGGTTTTCGGATTGTGGCGTCTGCAGGTGATCGGCGGCCAGAACTACCACGCGCTCGCCGAAGCCAATCGCATTCGCAAAGTGCCCATCCTGGCCCCGCGCGGCAAAATCTTCGACCGCGAGAATCGTCTCATCGTCGACAATTACCCCTCTGTCTCCTGCTTCCTGGTGCGCGAGCAGGGTTACGACATTACCCCGGATCTGCCGCTGATCGCGCGCGGCCTGCACATGACGGTCGATCAGATTGACGCGATCCTGAAGAAATACCGCGCGACGCCCCGCTATCAGCCGCTGCCGCTCAAGCAGGACATTACCCCGGACGAAGTGGAGTTTATTGAAGCGCACAAGGACGAACTGCCTGAGCTGGACACCATCCAGGAGCAGCGCCGCCTCTATCCGCGCGACGGTTTTGCCGCCCAGCTGATCGGCTACGTGGGCGAGGTGAGCGAAGAAATGCTCGACAACAATCCCCGCTATGCCCTGTACGAGCCGGGCGACGTGGTGGGGATGTCCGGAGTTGAAGCGGCTTACGATCCCATCCTGCGCGGCGTGGACGGCTCCCAGGATATTGCCGTCGACAGCCACGGCCGCGAAGTGGGCCAGCTGGGCATCGAGCCCGCCACACCGGGAAAAAGCCTGCGCCTGACTATCGATCTCGACATCCAGCGCGCCGCGGAAAATGCGATGGGCGATCGCAATGGCGCGGTCATTGCCATGGATCCGCACACCGGAGAAATCCTCGCGCTGGTCAGCCGTCCCATCTTCGATCCCAACGACTTCTCCGTCCGCATCAGCCGCGACGAGTGGAACAAGCTCATCACCGATCCGAACCACCCGCTGATGGACAAGGCCATCCAGGCGCAGCTGGCGCCAGGCTCAACCTTCAAGATCATCATGTCTCTGGCCGGGCTGCAGGAAAACGTCGCGCAGAACTTCAAGGTGGACTGCGCCGGCGGCGCGACCCTTTACGGACACTTCTTCGCCTGCGACAAGCACCACGGCGAAGTGGACATCGAGCACGCCATCCCCTGGTCCTGCGACACGTACTTTTACGAGCTGGCCGTGAAGCTGGGCATCGATACGATTGCGAAGTATGCGCACTCGGTGGGCATCGGCTACAAGACCGGCATCGACCTGCCCGACGAAGCCACCGGCACCATGCCCTCGACCGAATGGAAGCTGCGCACCTTCCACGAGAAGTGGTATGCGGGAGAAACCGTCTCCGTGGGCATCGGCCAGGGAGCGGTTGCGGTCACCCCCATTCAGCTGGCGCGCGCGCTGGGCGGCATTGCATCCGGCGGCGTTCTGAAGCGGCCGCATGTGGTCTTTCCCGCCGAGCTGAGCCCGGAGATGCGCCAGGCGATCCTCGAGGAATTCCCCGGCTCGGGCGACGCCACGATTCCCCTGACGCCGGCTAACTGGGAGATCATCACCGACGGCATGTACAACACCGTGAACGGCCCCGGCGGCACGGCGTTTGCCTCGCACCTGGACACGATCGATTTCGCCGGGAAGACGGGCACCGCGGAAGTGGTGAGCCACAGCGCCGGCGTCAAGAGCCTGGGCACGGGCAACGAACGCGCGAATGCCTGGTTTGTGGGGATCGCCCCGCGCCGGAATCCGGACATCGTGGTGGTGGTATTGAACGAGCATGGCGGCTGGGGTGCAGAGGCAGCTGCGCCAATCGCCGCCCGCGTCATCGAAGCGTATGTCGACAAGCAGCGCCGCCTCCACCACAACCTGATGGCGCAGGAACAGAAGCCCGTCGAAGTCGGTGCGCTGTGGTCCAATCCTGCAGCGCCTGATGCCTTCGGCGGCAAACCGCTGCCCGCTTCTGTCCTGCATGGACAAAGACCGAGCGGCGACCTGGCCGCGGTTCGCGGGGGGCATTTCTGGGTGAAAGTGCCGCCGGCAGAAGCCGACGCACAGATTCCTTAATCCCGCAACAGCAGACAAGAGGACAAGCGCCCAGGCGAGTCAGCGCAGGAGCGCCGCGCGCCGTTACGCGCCGAGCGCCGTTATTGTCGCGTCCACCAACCCCGCTAAATCGTGCGGATCGGCTTCGGCCGCCGGCTCCCATCCCAATTCGCGCAAAGTCGCGCTGGTGATGGGGCCAATTGAGACGGCCTTCATCGCCGCAGGAGCCTGGACGCCCGCCGCGCGCAGCAAAGCCAGGAAATTTGTAACCGTCGATGAGCTTGTAAACGTCGCTGCATCCGGTGTGCGGCCCTTCTCGCCAAACAATGCCCGCACCCGCTCCATGGACTCGTCCGGAATCACCGTCCTGTAGGCATCCACCACATCCACCGTCGCACCCCGCGCCCGCAGCGCATCGGGGATCGCATCTCGGGCCACGGCCGCGCGCGCCAGCAGCACGCGCTGTCCGCCAACCGTGGAACCCAGCGCCTCCAGCAGCGACTCCGCGACATACTCGGGCGGCGTTATCGCTGCCGTCAACTCCATCTCGCGCAGCGCCTGCGACGTCGCCGACCCGACGGCGGCGATTTTCAGATGCGAAAAATCGCGGCTGCTGAGGTTCAGCGCAGCCATCCGCTCGCGCATGGCCTCGACGCCGTTCGCGCTGGTGACAATGAGCCACTGATACTGCGACAAATTGCCGAGTGCGGCGTCCAGGTCTGCGTACGATGCAGGGGGGACAATCTCGATGGCCGGAATCTCGATGACTGCGGCGCCTTTGGCGCGCAGCGCCTCAGCCAGCCGCCCCGCCTGATGCCGCGCGCGCGTCACCAGGATGGTGCGCCCGCGCAGCGGAAGCTCGCTCACGCAGCGCCCGTCCCGCGCGGCTCCTGTTCCGGCTCGCGCGTCGCCAGCAATCGTTCCGCGCCTTCTGCCAGCAGCTGTGCCGCAATCGCCTCGCCCAGCAGGGCAGGCGCTCCACTCTGCCGATCCATCACCACGCGCAGCACTTCGGACCCATCCAGCGCGGCGACTGCAGCCACGATGCTGAATCCCTCATCGCCCGGGAAGCAATGAACGCCGATCGGCACCTGGCAGCCGCCGCCCAGCGCGGCCAGCGCGGCGCGCTCGGCGGTCACCGCATGGCGGGTGGGCGCGTGATTCAGAAAATCCAGCGCCGCCAGCGTGCGCTCATCGCCGGCGCGGGCCTCGATGGCCAGCGCTCCCTGTCCGGCCGCGGGGCAAAGCACCAGCGGCGAAAAACACTCCCGGCGATGCTGCGTCAGCCCCAGCCGCTCCAACCCCGCCGAGGCCAATATAATCGCGTCCACCTGCCCCTCGGCCAGCTTACGCAGGCGAGTATCCACGTTGCCGCGAAACTCCAGGCACTCCACGTCCGGACGCGCCGCGCGCAGCTGCGCCTGCCTGCGCAGGCTGCTGGTCCCGATGCGCGCCTGGTGCGGCAGCGCCTCGAAGCTGGCGTGTTCGACCGACACAAAAGCGTCCCGCGGATCGACCCGCTCCGGTATGGCCGCAATCGCGAACGGCTCGGCCAGCACGGTGGGCAAATCTTTCAGGCTGTGCACCGCCAGATCGATGCGCCCGTCGTACAGCGCCTCCTCGATCTCTTTCGTGAACATCCCTTTCGCCGTTCCGGTCTCTGCGCCCACCTGCGCGAACGGAACATGCTGCATAGCGTCGCCGGTGGTCCGGATGATTTCGATCGTCACCTCATGTCCCGCGCAGCGCAGCCGATCCGCAATATGGTTCGCCTGCCACAGCGCGAGCTGCGATCCGCGCGATCCGATGCGCAGCCGGCAGCGTTCTGAGGTCGAGGCTGAGGCAGTGTTGGACATGAGCAATCAGAGTATCGCGGAGGCGAGCATCAGTTTCCGAAATCTTTGTCCGGTCCGGGCGCATCCGCATCGGGCTTCGGCGCCTCAGCGGCGGCTTCCCGCTCAGCTTTCTCTTTCGCGCACTCCTGCGCGAAGACCCCGCCGATGGATTCCAGCGCCGCCGCATCGCCCTCGCGCGCCGCGGCCTTCAGAGCTGCCAAAGGCAGATGGAGGAATTTATTCATCAGCCCGCGTGTCAGGGCTTCCACCGCGGCCTGCTGCTCCGGCGTGAGCGACTGCATCAGTTTCTGCGAGCGGTGCAGCTCCGCCTGCCGCATCTCTTCCACCTTGCCCTGCACGTGCTGGATCACCGGTGCAATGTCGACCGTACGAATGCGCCGCCGGAAGCGCTCCGTTTCTTCGACGATGATGGCCTCGGCGCGTTCCGCCTCGCGTCCCCGATCCACCAGGTTCGAGGCCGCTACCTGCTGCAGATCGTCGATGTCGTAGAGGAAGATCCCTTCCAGGCGGTTGATCCGCGGATCCACATCGCGCGGCACGGCAATATCGATCAGAAAAACCGGGGTATTGCGCCGCCGGTGCAGG